>NZ_RYDK01000003.1:0-350881 GCF_003970375.1 Flavobacterium sp. ZB4P23 | reverse complement strand
CATTTTTAATTATTTTGTTTGACCCGGAAAGGGTCGAACGTCTATAAAAAAACATACTCCAAATTGGTTCGACCCCAAAGGGGTCGGATTCTCTACAAACACTTTTGCTATAAACATTGGACTCCTTCGGAGTCGTATAAACCAATAAATTACTCATATCTCAACCCCTTCAAATTATTCTGAATTTCTACTTCTAATAAAACATTTTTAATTATTTTGTTTGACCCGGAAAGGGTCGAACGTCTATAAAAAAACATACTCCAAATTGGTTCGACCCCAAAGGGGTCGGATTCTCTACAAACACTTTTGCTATAAACATTGGACTCCTTCGGAGTCGTATAAACCAATAAATTACTCATACTTCAACCCTTTCAAATTATTCTGGATCCCTCTCCTTATTGATGCTGTTGTGCGATTATATCTTTTGTTATTCACTATCTGCATTGCCCAATTGTTTTTTAATTTCTTTGTCAAAATCGCTTTCAAAAAGGCGATCTTGAATGATTCTGTATTTTTCAAATTCGCTTTCGGCAAAAGTCTTGGCTATTTCAGCGGTTACTTTTCCTGCATCGGTAAGGATTTCGTGTTCATTAAATTGCAAAAAAGCGTCCAAACGCTTTGCCCAATCCTTCATGTACATTATTTTTTGTTTGTTGGCTTGCATTTCGGCATAATCCAGATACATGGTTACTATGCGGTTCAAACCGTCTAACTCTTCGCTATCCAAATAATTTTTGGCAATGCTTACATCTGTTTTTCTAATATAGCCGTCGGGTGCATTTTTCCAAGAAGTCAATCCCATATTTTGTTTGTTGGCATCAGCCCTGCCAGCAATAATTTCAGCTGCTGTTTTTTGAGTGATCGCCCAATGGAGTTTGTTTTGCACAACAGCAAAAAACTGTTTGGTTTCAGGACTGCTTATATCATAATCGGCACTACATTTGGCGTAGATATCTGTTATTTTTTGATAAAATCGTCTTTCACTCGACCGAATGTCTCTAATTCTAGCCAGTTGTTCTTCAAAGAAATCCTTACCAAATAATGTGTTTGGGTTTTTCAACCGTTCATCATTCATCGCAAATCCTTTGATAATGTATTCTTTGAGTACTTGTGTCGCCCAAATACGAAATTGGGTTGCTTGTGTCGAATTGACTCTGTATCCTACCGAAATTACCGCATCCAGATTGTAATATTTTACTTTTTTTTCTTGAGTTTTCCCTTCTATTGCGCCATGTGAAGTGGTATGTTCCAAAATGGAACTAACCCTATTTTCTTGTAGTTCTCCCGATTCAAAAACATTTTTAAGATGTTTAGTTACAGCAGGTCGTTGCACTCCAAACAACAGCGCCATTTTATCTTGTGTCAACCAAATGTTTTCATCCTTTAGAAAAATCTCCACTTTAACGCCTCCATTGGGCGTGTTGTAAATTAAAAACTCGGCAAAATAATTTTCTGGAACTGTTTTGATTATTTTTTTACTCATACTTCAACCCCTTTAAATTATTCTGAATTTCCATTTCCAAGATTATGCTTTCGCTGAAAAGTGTACTCAAATTGGTTTCAAAAGTTTTCATTTTGGCTTCAAATGCCGCTGGTGAAATATCGGTATATTCAATTTTTACTTCAAAATATTGTCCGGCACTCAACGAGTAGTTTTTGGCTTTGATGTCGTCATAGGAAACCACCACCGAGAAATCGTCCTTGGCTTCGTGCTGGTTAAAAGTGTCAATGATATAATCTTCTTCTTGTGGGGATAAAAGCGTTTTTTGGTTTTTGCCTTCTTTTACGGTAGTGCCCAGTTTAGAAGCATCCATTAGAACAATATCGCCTTTAGTGTTTGTTTTGTCTAGGAACAAAATAGAAACGTTGGTTCCTGTCGTGGCAAAAATATTACTCGGCATACTTACTACGCCACGCAGCATTTTTCGTTCCACCATTTGCTCGCGTATTTTGCGCTCAATACCACTTTGTGCCGTGATAAATCCAGTTGGTACTACAATCGCTGCTTTGCCTTTTGCGGTAAGCGAATACATAATGTGTTGTACAAACAACGGATAAATAGCCATACTGTCTTTCTTGGCTTTAGGAATATTGGGCATTCCTGCAAAAAAGCGTTCGTGGTTTTCTTTACTATCCAAATCCGCCACATAATCCGAGAAATCCAGCTTAAACGGGGGATTCGATACGATGTAATCAAACTGCTGCAGCCGTCCGTTTTTGTCTTTGTGGTACGGTTCGAGGATGGTGTTTCCTTTTACAATATTCGGGATGGAATGCACCAAATCGTTCAGAATTAAATTCAGTCGCAATAGGTTTGAGGACTTTTGCGAAATATCCTGAGAATACACCGTGCATTTGTCTTCACCAATCTGGTGAGCCAAGTTCATCAGCAACGTTCCGGATCCCGCCGAAGGGTCATAACAGGTTACATTGCTTACACTCTCACTAACCAAACAACGCGCCATGATTTTGGCTACGGCATGTGGTGTAAAATATTCAGCATATTTTCCGCCACTGTTGGTGTTGTAATCGCTGATTAAATATTCGAAAATCGTAGCGTAAAAATCAAACTTTTCATGAAAGATATTCTCAAAACTAAAGTTTATTAACTTGTTGATTATGGCTTTGCAAAAATCATCTCGCTTGTCCGTTACATATTTACTGATGTTTTCGAACAAGATAATTTTCTCGCCACCTTCAGTCAATACCGAGAATAATTCGCTGTTTTCTTTGGCGATATCCAGTAAGGTATTGTCAAAAATATCCGAGAAGTTGGCTTCATTTTGTCTTTCGAACAAACTGGAAATAAAATGCTTGGGTTGCAAGCGGGCGGTACTTTCGCTCATTTGCATCATCAGCATTTCGTAATCGTTGTCATTGTATGCTCTTAGAACCGCTTCCCAATTGTCGGCTTTGGCTATGTTGTCATCGAGTTGTTTTACTTCATGAACAAATTTGTCGTTCAAGAATTTATATAAAAATACTTGGGTGATAATCTTGAATTCGTTTCCGTCATTTCCCAAACCGTAATTGGCACAAACGCTTTTTAAATCGTCTATGAGGTTTTTGGTTTGCTTTTCAAACTGTATGGTGGTAGTCATTGTTATAATTATTTGAATCCTTAGGACTCGTTACTGTTTCATATTTTTACCCCGAAGGGGTTTTATGTTTGTAAAAAATAATCCGGCTGTTTGGTTCGACCCCGAAGGGGTCGTATGCATAACGCCTCATATTTTCTAAAAACATTTGACTCCGTTGGAGTCGATTCTATTCTATCCATTCAAATAGGTATTCATTTTTAAATTCAACTTGAAATTTCTCTAAAAAATCTATATATTCTTCTTTGAAACTACTTTTCCTGTGATGCTCTTTTTGATTGTTGATATATCCTATAACATTATCCAAAGAAGAATGACTATACGAAAAAGCCCCAAATCCTTCTTGCCATTCAAATTTATATCTACAAAATTCTTTTTCTTTTATAAAACTATTTGACGACTTTTTTATTTCTCTAACCAAATCGGACAAACAGCAAGTTGGCTTCATACCAATAAAAATATGAATATGATCAGGCATTCCGTTTATAGCCAACATTTTTTGGCCTTTGTTCTGAACGATTCCTGTAATGTATTTATATAATTCTTCTTCCCAAGTACTAGTAATTAATGCTTGTCTGTTTTTTACAGCAAACACAATTTGAATGTATATTTGAGAATAGGTACTCATAACTTTAAATTATTTATATTAGTTTATCCAGATACGAAATTGGGTTCCTTACAGCGATTTTACACGATAACCAACTGATAGTAAGAATATCTAAATTATAATGATTAGTAGGTTTTGTAGAAAAATCGAAAATTCCGATTTCAATAAACTCGCATTATAATTTCACTCATGATGCTGTTCTTCCATAAAACTCATTCATATATTCTTTTACTATCATTCCATTAATACGTTTGGTTGCAGTAGCATCCAGCGGGATGTTTTGTTTGTTTTTGAATTGGTCAATCACCAATCGCATCATCATTCGTTCTACAAAACTCTCGTTTTCCAGCATTTTCGAGTTTTGAATAATTTGTGCATCGACTGCTGCCTTCAATCCTTGCAAGGCTTCAAACAATTTACTTTCGCTATCCGTCAAAGGATCTTTTTCCATTAAGCGTTTGTGCAAGCGAGCGTATTTTTCGTCATTATCATACTTGGCCCGTAGCAATTGATTTTTTCGTTCTAATTCTTTGGCTTTGGTATAAATTTTTTCCAGCGCTGCAATGTTGCTTTCCATTTCTTCTTTGGTCACTTCATTCAAATTTTTCTTTTTGAATAAGCGTTCCAGTTCTTCTTTCAACGAAATAAATTCAGGTGCTTTTTGGTCGAAATTACCGCCTAACATTTCTCTGGTTTTTTGAAGAATGTTTTTGAGTTGGTCAGCCAATACCATTTCTTCCTCCTTGACTTTAACAAAAGCAAAAATAACATCTTCTAAGACAATGTTCAAAAGGTTTGAGGTATCAATATTGCTTTCTAAGGCTTCTTTTGCATTAATCAGTGCCAATCGATTATTAGCATCACGAGATAAAACGGTCAGCTTATGAAAATCAAGTTGTTCCAACAGTTCGTAATTCCCAGACAGTCGAATTAAATTATACAAACTCTTCGCATTATTCAGTACTCGTGTGATTCTTAGAATTTCACTTCGGTCATTGATTTGCGTAATTTGTTGCGAGAAAATCTCAGCGTTCATCGTATCAAAATGAAACAAGACGTCTTTAATTTCCTTTATTTCGGCATTAATTTCCTCTTGTGATTTAAAGATGTTGGAATAATGTTCCATTTCATCCCCTAATTCTGATTGCAATTCGTTGAAATAATCTTGGTTGGTCTTGTCAAATTCTTTTTGAATATCGGCAAAATCAACTACATAACCGTATCTGAACTCTTTGTAGGTTCTATTGACACGTGTTAAAGTTTGCAATAAATTGTGCGCTTTAATCACACGGCCAATGTATAATTTCTTTAATCGTGGTGCATCAAAACCCGTTAAAAGCATGTTGTATACAAACAAAAAGTCAATGGTTCCATCTTTAAATTCTTCTACTTTATTTTTGCGATCTTCTTTAGTGCCAATGTCATGAAGGATTACCGCAGCAGTGGTTACTTTGCTTTCTACTTTCTTTTTAGATCCATAACTTTCTGATGGTTCCGCAGCTTGCAACAACCCACTATTATTAGTATTATTTATAGCATATTTCGATTCGAATATTTCAAACAGCATTTTAGCTTGCTCGGAGGAATCACAAACCACCAAACCACCGATCGTATTATCGTTCATGGCAATTCTGGCTTTTTCGAAATCCTGAACAATATAGTCTAGCATCGGTTCCACAAACTTAGGATGCGCATATACAATTTTCTTGTCACCGTTACCTTTTAGGATTTCAATTTCTTCCAAGGCTTGTTTCAGTGTTAGCTTATAATTGGTTTCTATTTCTTCCCGAATTAAACGCAGCGTATATCCATCCGCTATGGAGGAATTGTAATAGTATTTATGAATGTATTCTCCAAATAAGGCTTTCGAATTGTAATCTGTACCTAATAACGGCGTTCCAGTTAAACCAATTTTAATCGCATTGGAATCCGATTCGTTAAGGTTGGCCAAGAAACTTCCTCTTGGGTTGTAGCTTCTGTGTACTTCATCTAAGAAATAAACGCGCTGTATGTTGAGTTGGTAATCCGTATTTCGAACTACATCAGGATCATCCTGAAATTTCTGGATATTAACAACCGTAATTTCCGCTTTACCAGAATTGTTATGAATTACACTGGTTGATTTAATATCTCTTGCAAATTCTTCTCTTGAGTTCACATTATGAACGACTAAGCCTCTGCTTTTAAATTCCTTTCCTGCCTGAATTAATAGATCCAGGCGATCTACGATAAAATAGAATTTTGGGATAATCTTTTTACTTTGGAAATAATCCGTTAGATATTTAACGTTGTAATATGCCAAAGCTGTTTTTCCGCTTCCTTGCGTATGCCAAATAATGCCTTTTTTCACTCCTTCTTCCAGTTTGGCTTCTATCGCTTTAGTGGCAAAAAGTTGAGGATATCGCATAATGTGTTTTTGCAAACCTTTTGATCCTTTGACATAGGCAATGGAATATTGCAGCATAAATTTCAAACGTTCTTTTTGAAACAACGATGTACAAATTCTGTTGGTGGGTGAATCTGGATTTTTATTCGTTATAAATTCAGGTGAGTTTTTAATACCAACGAGATTGTTATCCTTTAAAACTATGGTCTCATTCTCATCATCAAATGGTAAAAGAAGCGAAGCCATATCAAGTATTTTATCCTCTCTAAAATAATTAAATGATGGTTTCTCGTACGATGCTGTGGCATAAAAAGCCCCTTCAATTGGCATTGGCGAATTATCGTCATACTCCATATTATTGGAAAAAACCATCAATTGCGTACTATTGACAAACTTTCTGAATTTCTTATTTTGAAAACGTCTTTCAATACGTTTATGTTCCGCCAAAATACCATCTTGGTTATTCGGCTTTTTTACTTCGATAAAAACCAGTGGCATTCCATTAATTAACAGCGTAATATCCGGTCTAAACTCTTCGTCGTCTTTTTTGCAAGTGAGTTCCGTTACAACATTAAAAGTATTGTTCTCGAAATTCTCAAAGTCAATTAATCGAAATCCAGACCTTTGCGTAATTCTTTCGTAAAACGCTTTTCCTAAATCTTCATTATCGAGCAACAGGGAAACTTCATCTAACAATCGTTTTGCATCAGAATGCTCAATTCCAGGATTAATTTTAGAAATACTGTCTATAAAAACAGTAGTAAAAATGTTGGTGTTTTCATCCCATACTGCATTTTTCAACGAAATGTACGTATATCCCAAACGGGTTAAATGGAGTACCGTGGGTATTTTTACTCTGGAATCTTCGTTGAATGTCATTAAGGGATTGATTTTAAATTAAAATCTGATAATTCGAATGCTAAAGTATCGAATATTTAATTAAAATGAATGAGGGAAACCGTAAAGAGAACAATTTTTTAACTAAATCCAATCGCGTTTGATACGCTCTGCTTGCATTTGTGTAAATAAACGATTTTTTCATAAAACTTAACAATGCCTAAATTTGGAACTGTTGTATACTCCGAATTTTGTATTGACTCGAACAAAATAGAATTCTTTAACTCTATTTTTGGAATTGAAAGTGTTTTATTAAATGAAAAAAAATCTAAAAAATTTTCTTTTTCTGGAATTAAGATGAAATAAAACTATACGCCAAAGATTTGATATTAGAATCCTACTACAAAAAATTCAGCAAACGAGTGATCAAACTTTAAGTGAAGGAAAATGGCGTATTGCTCATGGAACAATTGGTGAAAACAAATAAAAAACAAAAACTTTTTTGGACGCTAACCAGAGCAACATCCAGAATTGCACGCTATAAACTACTGAGTTTTATATTGGAGTACCTGAATTTATAAAACCCGTTCACTTGAATGTTTATAATTATTACCGTTCCAACTGTTATTTTATGTTTCTTTCCAAAAATAAACGGTACTTTAGGGTCACTTTTCTAAGCGTATACACCCAACAATAAAGTCACATCTATAAAGAAAGATATCATTTAGCACTAATAAACATGAATAAAATACAATTAGGATGGATAGGCCTTGGCAACATGGGAAATCCAATGGTTATGAACCTACTCAAAGCCGGTTTTCAAGTATCCGTTTTCAATCGTACCAAAGAGAAAGAAGCACCGTTACTGGCCTCAGGAGCAAAATCAGCAAGCAGTTTGCACGAACTACTGCAAACATGCGACGTAGTTTTGACAATGCTGTCCAACGACGCGGCGGTAAAAGAAGTTTTTGAAGGACCAACAGGTTTATTATCTAAAGCACATCCTGGCAAAACCATCATCAATATGAGTACAGTTGCTCCGGAAACCTCGCGTTATTTGAACACCATTTGCAACCAACATCAGGTACATTTTATAGATGCTCCCGTTTCTGGCAGTGTGAAACCAGCACAAGACGGAACGTTAGTCATTCTTGTGGGGCTTCGGCTGAAGATTTCGAAATAGCCAAACCAATATTTGAGGTTTTGGGTAAAATTGCGATTCACGTAGGGGAACCTGGCGTAGCAAGTTCTGCTAAATTAGCCATCAATTACCTATTAGGATTAAATCTTCAAGGAGTAGCCGAAACTGTTTTATTTGCCGAGAAAAACGGCGTAAGCAAAGAAGACATGCTCAACATCATCAATCAAGGTGCTTGCGGCAACGGAATTACGAATATTAAAACACCTTCCATTCTGAACGATTCCTATCCTGCTGCATTTGCGTTGAAACATCTGGTCAAAGATTTAAGACTTGCCAAAGAAGCCGGACTCGATTCTCCGTTGATTCATCCTTTGTACGACAGTTATGCCGCCGCAGAGCAAGAAGGATTAGGTGATTTAGATGTGATGGCAATTATCAGTAGTTTAAAAAGTAAATCATTTTAAAACAGTAGTAAACTCAGCGAATAAATCATTGTGTATAATTCGTTTAAATAAAATCAAAAAAAGCTACACCCATAAGATGTAGCTTTTATTATTTAATTGTAAAAATGATATTACTTAATCTTCACCGGAGGCAAGTCGAATGCAGCTGATTCATGTTCAAAACCATTGCGGTGAGAACCATCACAAAAAGGCTTGTTTACCGATAGTCCGCAACGGCAAAGACCCAACGCCGTTCTTCCCTCTAATCCGTATGTTTTTCCTTCGCAGTCTGTTATTTCAAAATCGCCTTCTATTTTTATAGAACCATTGCGATTGATTGTTAATTTTGTCTTGCTCATAATGCAGTTTGATTTTTTTTGAGGCCAAAGATTGCAAAATATATGCTAACGGAGTACAAATTATCTCTCTTTTCTCAACCAAAAGACTAATTTACATTAGTTCTATATTATAAAAATCTAAGGTCCAATACGTGCCAAGTGAAAGGTATGAAAATCGTTTTACTGCTACACAAACAGCATTTGCTTAGCATAACCCGCTCTCTGTCCATACCCATTCAATATTGAATTATACCGATCCTGTTATAATTAGCATCATGCCGGGATTTACACTGCTTTCATACATCATACAACAGACTTTAAGGCAACTATAGTGTTGATTTCCTTTTTGTTAACACACTAAAAAACAATACCGTCAAAGCAATTGAGAATAAAATTCCTACTGTGTTAGAAATACTGATATCTAATCCAAAACCTATAGTAGGATCATAACAAAGGTAAGAACCAATGACAGAGCTGATGAAAAAAGCAGGCACTAGAGCTACCATATAGTTAGTTTTTCTTTGGTACAAATACACCGCACCAATCCATAGAGCAATCCCTGCAGTTACTTGATTGGCCCAAGAAAAATACCTCCACAACAATTCAAAATCCATTTTGGTTAAAATAAAGGAGATTACAAAAAGTGGAGTAGCAACCATAAAACGGTTTTTCAACAGCTTTTGATCAATTTTGAAATAATCAGCAATAATCATTCTTGCGGCTCTAAACGATGTATCACCGGAAGTAATTGGTAAAACAATCACCCCTAAAACTGCGATTGTCCCAGCAATAGTACCTAAGAACGTTACCGAAATTTTATTTACAACAGCAGCTGGACCACCGTTTTCAAGCAACAAACTAAGATCGTTTCCATGAAACAAACTCATTGCAGCTGCTGCCCAAATCATTGCAATAACCGCCTCAACAATCATCATTCCGTAGAAAATTTTCCTACCGTCTTTTTCGTTGTTTATCGTCCTAGAAATTATAGGGGACTGCGTGGCATGAAATCCGGATAAAGCACCACAGGATATAGTCAAAAATATTACCGGATAGTAGGGAATTCCTTTTGGATGCAGATTTTCTAAGGTTAGTTCAGGGATTGGATTCCCAAACATAAACATCCCGATACAAATACCCAAGGCACTTATCAATAGCAAAAAACCTAAAACCGGATATATCTTACCGATCACTTTATCAATAGGCAAAACGGTCGCAATAATATAGTACAGGAAGATTAAGAACACAATAATTAGATAAATGTCTGCATCATTTCCCACTAATTCATTAATCATTTTGGCCGGAGCCGAAACAAATACGGTACCGACTAAAACCAGTAAAAGAAGGGCAAAAAAGTTAACAACGTGACTAAAATACTTGCCCAAAAACCGAGACGCTAATTCCGGTAAATGTGCACCACCGTACCGCATAGAAATCATTCCCGTCAAGTAATCATGCACACCCCCTGCAAAAATGGATCCTAAAACGATCCAGATAAAAGCTGATGGTCCATATAGAGCTCCTAAAATAGGACCGAAAATAGGCCCCACTCCCGCAATATTTAATATTTGTATGAATGAGTTTTTGTTACTACTCATGGGAACAAAATCGATCCCATCAGTAAGTGCATTTGCCGGCGTCGTTTTGTTCTCGTCGATCTTGAAATTTCTCTCTACAAATTTACCGTAGATGATGTAACCAAAAATCAATAAAAAAATTGCAATAATAAAGGTAATCATAGTTTAAATAGTTTAGATCTTTTAAATATATGACATCAAACTTGGTATCCAAGGTAACGCACCAATAATTTAGATTTTTTTAACTAAAACAAACCTCTTTACATACTTATTCAGCTTTTTTTACGAAAAATGCAATTATAACGGCTCTTATTACGCTTTTTTAAGAATAGCTTAATTATTTTTACTCAAAAGAGAATTAAGGCCTTTCTACATCCTACATATATCCCTACTATTTCACAAAATTAAAATACACTTGCCACTCTTTGTACGAATTGATGTGGTGTGCCAATTTATAAAATACCGAGGTGATACTTATTGTTCTATTTTTACAACAATCTTCATTACAACAGAACCCCGACAAAAATCGTGTGTAATATAGTTTAGCTGGCAGACTTTGGCCAATCTGTATTTTTGTTCGAACCCATATATAAAAATACTTTTGAATTCAAAACTCATTTGAGTACCGCTTCACACATACACTTGGCTCATAGCTCATGAATTCACTGAACCAATCTATTATAATAAAGACTAGAAACAGCATTGTTTCGATCTAAATTGTACATTTGTTGCGTACCGAGTACCTTTTGAGGTGTTCCGATTGTTTACATTCCGGAACCGTACTATGCACCACTTGATTCCTTTGATAAATAATAGTAAAGTTCAATTCTAAATTCTATTTTAAACGCATGAGTATCTTAAAAAAAATAAATGCATTCCGAAGAATTGCAACACAAGGCCTAACTAAAAATATTGGTAATTCACAAAAGAATCAAAAAGTTGATTGGACTCAAAAAGTAGAGATCAAAAGAGTTTTAATTTCCAGACCCAACCACAGATTGGGAAATCTGTTGCTCATTACCCCACTTGTTCAAGATGTAATAGCTACTTTTCCGGACTGCAAGATTGATTTGTTTGTAAAAGGTGGTTTAGCACCAATTGTATTTGAAAAATATACCAATATCGATACCGTAATTGAACTTCCCAAAAAACCATTCAAAAATCTTGTTGAATATTTTAAGGTTTGGATACGAATTAAAAAACAAAAATATGACATTGTCATCAATGTGGATAAAAACTCCTCTTCGGGACGATTATCCGCTCAATTTGCAGATGCCAAATATAAATTTTTTGGAGCGCTTGATAAAGACATATCGTTAAATCATCCCGATTACGAGCATATTGCAAAATACCCGGTATATGAATTCAGAAACTTTTTGACCACTCTGGGATTCGCGGAAAACAAAAATTCAGTACCACCGCTAGATCTTAAATTGAGTCTTGCTGAACATGCTGAAGGTCAAAAAATAGTCCAAGAACTAGTCAAAAATGACAAAGAGACGATTTGCATCTTTACCTATGCAACAGATGACAAATGCTATTCAGAAACCTGGTGGGAAGAATGCTATGAAAGGTTAAAAACAGAATACCAAGAGTATAACATCATTGAGGTTTTACCCGTTGAGAATATTTCCCAAATAGGTTTTAAAGCAACTACATTTTACAGTAAAGACATTCGAGAAATTGCCTCCGTAATTGCAAATACTAAACTTTTTATTGGAGCTGATAGTGGGATCATGCATTTAGCCAGTTCAGCCCTAACACCAACAATTGGACTTTTTTCACGAGAAAATCAAAACATATATGCGCCTTATGGCACTAACAGTAGTGCAGTAAATACGAATACCAGCAGCACGCAGGAATTAATCAACGTGATAAATAGTATCTTGCTTAAACCAAATTATTCCACAAAATCAAAATTATAAAACAATTGCTTCAAGATACATCAATTGAATATAAAACGGCCTGATTCCCTTTTTTGAAGCCATTGCAGGCAGTAAACTTAGTCTACTTTGTGGACAGTCACCTAAAACTAAAACCGCTTAATTCTATTTAACACTATGAAAACCACATTTTTAGCCACACTATTATTCACTTTTGCCTGTACATCAAGTATTTATGCGCAAAACACTAATTCCTTTTCCCTGAAATTAGATCATATTGCCCTTTCCGTAAAAGACCTAGACCGATCGGTTGATTTCTACAAGAATATTTTACATCTTTCAGAAATCACAAACCTTACAAAAAAAGAAGGCATTCGTTGGGTTTCTTTAGGTGACGGAAAAGAATTACATCTCGTATCTACGATTAAAGAACCTGTAAAAATCAATAAAGCAGTCCACTTAGCCTTTAAATCTGCCAACTTTGACGCATTGATTTCGGCATTAAAAACCCTAAACATTACCTATTCAGATTGGCCGGGCACACTTGATAAAATTACTGTTCGAGCTGATGGTATCAGACAAATCTACATTCAGGATCCTGATGGATATTGGATTGAAATAAATAGTGAAGCACTTCCTAAATAATTAAGCCCTAAAAATACCAAAGCCTTTTCAGTTACCTGAAAAAGCTTTGGTATTTTATAATTTTTTTAAAAAGCGCTTTACTGCAACACTCGATTTATTTGAGTAAAGTTTTTTTCATAATATTTTTCTTTTGTAGAGGAAATGATAACACCACTGCTCACTGAGGCGTGAATGAATTTTATCTCTCCTTCACAAACCTCTACAACCATCCCTACATGATTAATTTGGCGCCTTCCATTTGTCTTAAAGAAAATCAAATCCCCTTTTTTAGCTTCTTCCGTATTAATCTTTGTTCCAAAACCGGATTGAGCTATTGATGTTCTTGGCAACTTAATATCAAATGCCTCAAAAGTAGTACACATCAAGCCAGAACAGTCAAACCCAGATTTTGTGGTTCCGCCCATGCGGTATCTGGTTCCTATATTTTCGGAGGCATGCTCAATCAATTGATCCAGAAAATCATGATTAAAAACAGGCTTGGTAAACGGGTGTAATTCCGGTTTAGTTTGCGCAATAACACCATTACCTTCAGCATTATTATTCTCTAATAGTACACGAGGAGACTGAATCATTAACTTGTACCCTATGGGAAGTTTTCTTTTCACATCTGGATTTTGTTTCTCTAATTCCTTAACCGTAATCCCATACTGTTTTGCAATGGAATACTTAGTCTCTTTAGGCATTACTTCCCGCACAATACGTTGAAAATCTTCCTTCTCTTCGCCCTCCGTTGATAGTACGGGTGCATCATTTTTTGACTGCAAAACTACGGTTGTTGTGATTTCCGGCACAACGGGACCAACAGATAAACTGGCTTTAGGTGCTGCTGTTTGCACCTTAATCTCTTCCTGCAATACTACAGCTATTTGAGTAACGGGTAACTGAGTCCAGGGAATATTGATTTTTTGTCCTACCCGAAGTGGTTTAACGCCTATTGCAGGATTGGCTTTGTCTAATTCTCCAATGGTGATTCCGTACTGTTTTGCAATGGAATATTTGGTTTCTTTTGATAAAACTTCCCGTATCAAAATTTCAGAAATTTGTTTATTAGTTGCTTCAGTGTCTAGGACTATTTCTGGTGTAAAAGTTGCTTTTTTAGATGGAGAAACAACCACTTTTGAGGTTGTAACTGCGGTTCCCGGAATGGTGATTTTTTGTCCTATTTGGAGTCCTTTAGCTTCTAGTTCAGGATTGGATTGGTTTAATTCTGCCAGAGATATTCCGTATTCCTTTGCAATTCCGTATGGAGTTTGTTTAGCAAGTACTTCGTGCTCTTTAGTAGCATATTTTAAGGGAGTATTCGTTTTTGTAGTGGTTTTTTTCAGACCTATAATTGGAATTAACAATACTGAATTAAGCTTTAAAAGATTCTTAGCTTTAGGATTTAGTTTGTAAATGGCGCTTTGTTTCACTTCATAGCGCTCAGCAATACTCGATATTGTTTCCCCTTTTACGATGGTATGTTTTATAATTTTTTCCTGTGAAAAAAGAACTATACTATTAAATAAAAAAAACGCTACAATTACTCTTACACTCATACTCTTCTCTTTCAAATTACTTATCCTATGTATTCCTCAAAAGCGATTTCGGGATATAATTATTAAATTTCGCTTTGGTTTATTTGCTTGTATTTTTTCTATTTATAAAAAAAGGGTGGAAAAACACCTTTTTTATAAAAAAAACCTGATTCTGTGTTTGTAAAATTTTGAATGATCTTATTCTAATTCATCGCAAGAACTCAAAAAGGAATCTTACAATACTATGGCACTACTGATCTAAAAAACAAGCCACTTAATGGAGTGCGAATCAGTATTACTAGCCGAAAAAAATCGATGAATTTTATTTCACAAAAAAGCTAATATAAGTCTTATAACTTAAGGACTTCTCTTTTTTTTAACTTTTAACGTCCAAAAAGAACATTTCATACCTTTTTTGTAATTTTTTAATATTTTTTTGAGTAAAATCTATTCTTTATTCAAAATAATAACACTGTTAGTTTGTCATAGCCCTGATGGAAGTGGAAAGCCTTTTGAAGTGAAATTACATTTTTTTTAGATAAAAAGAGCGACCAAAGGAAGTTCCTTTTTATCGTTAAAAAAAAGAAATTTCACGAAAAAGCTTGAAACGGAGAGCAGGAAATAGCTCCAAAAAAAAACTCCCAAGTTTCCTTGAGAGTTTTGAAATAAATTATTTAAATGCTTATGCTTTTCCGGCAGCAGCAATCAAGTTTAATGCTGAACCTGCGATGAACCAACCAATTTGTCCTGCGTTGTACGTGTGGTTTGCTAAGATAATATCTTTAGTTCCATCAGCGTGAACAAATTCTAATGTTAATGGTTTTCCTGGAGCAAAATCAATTAAGTCTGTGAAGTTGATGGTGTCATCTTCCTGGATTTTATCGTAATCCGATTCAGTAGCAAATGTCAATCCTAAAAGGCCTTGTTTTTTAAGGTTTGTTTCATGGATACGAGCAAATGATTTTACCAATACAGCTTTCACACCTAAGAAACGCGGCTCCATTGCTGCATGTTCACGAGAAGATCCTTCCCCATAGTTGTGATCGCCCACAACAATCGAAGGAACACCAGCTGCTTTGTAAGCACGCGCTACAGCCGGAACTGCATCGTAAGTACCAGTCAACTGATTTTTAACGGTATTGGGTTTTTGGTTGAATGCATTGATGGCACCAATCAACATATTATTAGAGATGTTATCTAAATGCCCACGGAAACGCAACCATGGCCCAGCCATAGAAATGTGATCTGTAGTACATTTTCCAAAAGCTTTGATCAATAATTTAGCCCCTGTAATATTTTTTCCATCCCAAGGCAAAAACGGAGCTAACAATTGCAAGCGCTCTGAAGTTTCACTCACAGAAACCTGAACTCTTGAACCATCAACAGCTGGCGCTTGAAAACCTGGATCTTCGGCATCAAATCCTTTTGGAGGTAATTCATTTCCTGTTGGCGCATCCAGCATTACTTCTTCCCCATTTTCATTAATTAAGGTATCCGTCAATGGGTTGAAACCCAGATCTCCGGCAATAGCCAAAGCGGTTACCAATTCAGGAGAGCCTACAAATGCCAAAGTGTTTGGATTTCCATCGGCACGTTTGGAGAAGTTACGATTGAAAGAGTGAACGATAGTGTTGCGCTCTTCTTTTTCAGCTCCTTCTCTATCCCACATTCCGATACACGGTCCGCAAGCGTTCGCAAAAACTGTTGCTCCCATTTTATCGAAAATATCGATAAATCCGTCACGTTCTATGGTATAACGAACTACTTCAGATCCTGGAGTAATGGTAAATTCAGATTTTATTTTTAAATTTTTATCTGTAACTTGTTTTGCCAATGAAGCAGCACGAGCGATATCTTCGTAGGAAGAGTTGGTACAAGAACCTATCAAACCTACTTCAATTTTCAAAGGCCAGTTATTTTTGATTGCTTCTTCTTTCATTTTAGAAATTGGAGTAGCTAAATCAGGGGTATAAGGACCGTTTAAATGGGGTTCTAATTCGTCTAAGTTGATTTCGATTACTTGGTCAAAATACAATTCTGGATTTGCATAAACTTCAGCATCACCTGTTAAGTACGGTGCAATTTTATCCGCTGCATCTGCTACATCAGCTCTATTAGTAGAACGCAAATAACGCCCCATGGAAGCGTCATAACCAAATGTAGAAGTAGTAGCACCAATTTCGGCACCCATATTACAGATAGTTCCTTTTCCAGTACAAGACATAGAAGTAGCACCTTCACCAAAATACTCCACGATAGCACCTGTCCCACCTTTTACAGTAAGAATACCGGCTACTTTAAGGATTACGTCTTTTGGCGCTGTCCAACCGGAAAGTTTTCCAGTTAATTTTACTCCAATTAATTTAGGAAATTTTAATTCCCAAGCCATTCCTGACATCACATCAACCGCATCAGCACCACCAACACCAATTGCTACCATTCCTAAGCCCCCTGCATTTACAGTGTGTGAATCGGTACCAATCATCATTCCGCCTGGGAATGCATAATTTTCAAGCACTACCTGGTGAATAATTCCGGCTCCTGGTTTCCAGAAACCAATTCCGTATTTATTAGATACTGAAGAAAGAAATTCAAACACTTCATTACTTTGTGTTTTTGCTCTGGCCAAATCAGTTACTGCATCCACTTTTGCCTGGATCAAGTGATCACAATGCACTGTTGTAGGAACCGCTACTTTAGTTTTACCGGCATGCATGAACTGCAATAATGCCATTTGAGCGGTTGCATCTTGACAAGCTACTCTGTCTGGAGCAAAATCAACATAATCAGCACCTCGGGTAAAAGCTTGTGAAGGCATTCCATCCCAAAGGTGATTGTACAATATTTTCTCCGTTAATGTAAGCGGATGGCCAACTATTTCGCGTGCTTTATCAACACGAGTAGTCATGTTGTCATACACTTTTTTAATCATTTCAATATCAAAAGCCATATCTAATTATTTTCTGTTATTATATTTTAGAACCACAAGGTACAAAAAAAATGAAGACCTATTAAAATAAAAAAAGCCTGAGTCTGTCGAAAGACCCAAGCTTTTTAATAGTATTAACAAAAATTAATTATTACCTAACCAATAACTTATGAGATGGTGCAAACTGCGTTAGATTTATACCTTTTACTGCAGCTTTGTATTCCTCAAGAGTTGGGGTTCTGCCTAAAATTGTAGACAACACAACAACCGGTGTTGATGAAAGTAACGATTCTCCTTTTTTACCTTCCGTATCTTCAACAACTCTTCCTTGGAAAAGGCGCGTAGATGTTGCCATTACAGTATCTCCTTTTGCTGCTTTTTCTTGGTTACCCATACATAAATTACAGCCTGGACGCTCTAGGTATAGAATATTTTCATATCCTGTACGTGCCTCGCCTTTAGGAGCATTATCATCAAATTCAAAACCAGAATACTTTTGTAAAACTTCCCAGTCTCCTTCAGCTTTAAGTTCATCTACAATATTATAAGTAGGAGGCGCAACAACAAGCGGTGCTTTAAACTCTACTTTACCGTGTTGCTCATCTATATTTTTTAGCATTTGAGAAAGAATCTTTAAATCGCCTTTGTGTACCATACAAGATCCTACAAAACCAAGATCTACTTTTTTTACACCACCGTAAAAAGAAAGTGGTCTAATGGTATCGTGCGTATAACGCTTAGAAACATCCGCGTTATTTACGTCTGGATCTGCAATCATAGGCTCAGCAACGATATCTAAATCGATTACAACTTCCGCAAAATATTTTGCATTAGCATCCGGTATCAAAGCTGGTTTATCACCTGATCTGATGGCTGCGATTCTATTATTAGCGATAGCAATTAATCCTTTAAGAACTTGGTTCTCGTTATCCATTCCTTTGTCAATCATGATCTGGATTCTGCCTTTGGCAATCTCTAATGATTCGATCAAAGTATCATCCTCAGAAATACAAATAGAAGCTTTCGCCTTCATTTCTGCAGTCCAATCTGTAAAAGTAAAGGCCTGATCAGCAGTGAGTGTTCCTAAATGAACCTCAATAATTCGTCCTTGAAATACATTCTCTCCACCAAATTGCTTCAGCATTTGAGATTGGGTAGCATGAACAACATCACGGAAATCCATATATTCTTTCATATCCCCTTTAAAGGTAACTTTTACTGATTCCGGAATTGGCATTGAAGCTTCACCCGTAGCTAGTGCAAGTGCAACTGTCCCCGAATCAGCCCCAAAGGCAACCCCTTTAGACATTCTGGTATGAGAGTCACCGCCAATAATAATCGCCCACTCATCAACAGTAATGTCATTAAGAACCTTGTGAATCACATCAGTCATTGCGTGATAGTTTCCTTTAGGGTCACGAGCTGTAATCAAACCAAAGTCATTCATGAACTTCATCAATCTTGGAATGTTTGCTTTGGATTTATTATCCCAAACTGATGCTGTATGACAACCGGATTGGTATGCACCATCAACAATTGGAGAAATCACAGTAGCAGCCATAGACTCTAATTCCTGAGAAGTCATTAAGCCTGTAGTATCTTGCGAACCTACTATGTTTACTGTAACGCGCACATCAGAACCTGCATGTAAAACTTTACCTGGTGTTGAACCAACTGCATTTTTATTAAATATTTTTTCTACAGCGGTAAGACCTTGTCCTTCAATAGAAATTTCTTTTGACGGAGCAAATACCGATACGATATCAATTCCTAAAGTCTTTGATGCAAAAGTTTGTAGTTTTTTTCCAAATACAATAGCGTAAGATCCACCCGCTTTAATAAATTCCATTTTCTGAGGCGTAAATGCCTTAGAAATATCAATTAATTCTTTATCGCCGTTATAGAGCTTCTTAGTTTTTGTATTTATGGTCAGCACTGTTCCTGTTGCAATAGAATAAACTTCTTCCAAAATAGGCTCACCATTTTCATTGCGGACTACCGTTCCATTTGCATCTGTTTTCTTAACCCAGTTTTGAAGATCCAGACCAATACCACCCGTCACATCAACAGTAGTAAGGAAAATTGGGGAAATACCGTTAGTTCCAGCAACAATTGGAGCTATGTTTATGAATGGGACATAAGGACTTGCTTTTTTACCTGTCCAAAGAGCCACATTATTCACTCCTGACATCCTTGAAGAGCCTACACCCATAGTTCCTTTTTCGGCAATCAACATAACACTTTTGTCTGGGTGTTGCGCTTGAAGCGCTTTAATTTCATCTTGAGCTTCAGGCGAAATCAAACATTTTCCGTGTAGCTCACGATCAGAGCGTGAATGCGCTTGGTTACCCGGAGAAAGTAAATCTGTCGAAATATCTCCTTCACCAGCAACATAGGTAACAACCTGAATTTCCTCAACTACCTCTGGCAGCTTCGTAAAGAATTCCGCCTTAGCGTAACTCACTAAAATTTCCTTTGCAAACGCACTACCGTTTTTAAATGCCGCCTCTAAGCGATCGGTATCAGCCTCATAAAGAAATACTTGTGTCTTTAGAACTTCTGCCGCCACTTTTGCAATTGTGATTTCATTTCCTAAAGCTAAGTCAAGCAAAACTTTGATTGAAGGACCACCTTTCATCTGTGATAATAACTCTAATGCAAAAGCTGGTGTTATTTCATTCACTACTGATTCACCAAGAACAATCTCCTTCAAAAAAGACGCTTTTACGCCAGCTGCAGGTGTTGTCCCAGGAACAGTATTATAAATAAAAAACGAAATTGAATCCTTGCGATTTGCGTTATTTGAATCTTTAATTTGCAAAATGATTTCGCTTACTAAATCAGCGCTATCAATTGGCTTTGGATTAAGTCCCTGAGTTTTTCTGTCTTCGATTTCTTTCAGATAATCGTTATAAATGTTCATAGTAAATTGTTTTCAATGTTAAAAGCTATTTATTTTAATGTACTCAAAATTAAAAGCCATGATGCGTAGTTTTTATTCACGTCGCAAATTTAGCTCTTTAAGATGATATTTAAAAAAAATTAATAGATGTGGTTTTTTCAAATGATATTATTACTAAATACTGATTTTTACCCTTTATAATTAAATAATTTTAAAAAATTTAACTATAAACTGATTAATCCCTAAAGAATTAATTACATTCTAACTAGTATCAGATCATAAAAACCATTATAACTAAGAAAACGTTGTAGTTCCTGTCTAAAAATAAGAACCGAGTACCAAAAAAAAGTCAAACCAACTTAGCAATTATCATTTCTTCGGTAATTCCTTCGGCATCTGCTTTGTAATTTTTAATAATTCGATGGCGTAAAATCCCGGTGGCTACCGCTTTCACATCTTCAATATCCGGCGAAAATTTTCCATTGAAAGCAGCGTTGGCTTTGGCTGCCAAAATCAAATTTTGAGATGCTCGGGGCCCCGCTCCCCAATCGAGATAGTTTTTTACAAACTCATTTGATAATGGATTTTCAGGACGAGTTTTACTCACTAATGTCACCGCATATTCAATTACATTATCAGCCACGGGAATTCTGCGAATCAAATGTTGAAAATCAATAATTTCTTGTGCAGTAAATAATGGATTGATCGTGTTTTTGATGTCTGATGTCGTGCGTTTTACTACTTGAACTTCCTCTGCAAAAGAAGGATATTCCAGCTTTATAGCAAACATAAACCGATCCAATTGAGCTTCAGGCAAAGGATATGTTCCTTCTTGTTCTATTGGGTTTTGCGTGGCCAAAACAAAATAAGGCAAGGCTAACTTGTAATTCTCCCCAGCAATAGTAACAGCGCGCTCCTGCATGGCTTCCAGCAAGGCTGCCTGCGTTTTGGGTGGTGTTCGGTTTATCTCATCTGCCAGAACAATATTAGAAAAAATAGGCCCTTTTATAAATTTAAATTGACGGTTCTCCTCTAATATTTCACTGCCCAAAATATCAGAGGGCATCAAATCCGGTGTAAACTGAATTCTTTTAAAATCAAGACCTAATGCTTGTGCCAGCGTATTTACCATTAATGTTTTAGCTAATCCAGGCACTCCTACTAACAAAGCATGTCCCCCAGAAAAAATACAAAGCAAAATTTGATCTACTACAGCATCCTGTCCCACTATGATTTTTGCGATTTCCTTTTTCAGCTCATTCCTTTTTTGAACTAGGTTGTGTATTGCTGCTACGTCTGACATTTATAAAAATTTAAAATTAAAAAAGAGTTAGCGTTATGAAATCATAAAACTAACTCTTTTTATTTATTTTATTGAAAAAAAAATGTTTGCGATTCCTCTCACATAAGTAAGTCGAAAGTTTAAAAGTCGTAAAGTCAAAAGAATTAACTTTAAGTAAAACAGCTTTAAATCAGATTTTTACATGATTTTATCCTGATTTTAAAATACGACATTATACCATGGTTATTACTTAATGTGTTCTTGTGGTAAATTATTTCTTTATCCAGTTGTTTGTAAAAGCACAATCTCTGTATTCTCCAATGATTTTGATATACGTTTCTTTAATTTTATCTCCAAACCATTTCCCAATAGCTGTAATTTGCTTGTCTTTCAAAGCTAAATCTTTAATTTTGATGTAATCATTTGCGTAATCAGCAGTATGCTCTTCTATTCTATTGGTCACGGTAATCAATTTGAATTTCTTTTTACCTTCTTCACCTTGGTCTAAAATGGGAAGTGAAATCTCGCCTTCTTTCAAATTTGACACTTGACTGTAAAAAGCGGGGTCCATTTTCGTCAATTCAAAACGGGTATCTTGCGTTTTTGGATTAATCAATGCGCCTCCATTGGCTCTTGTTTCTTTCTCGTCAGATAAAGTTCTTGCTGCTTCCTCAAAAGCAATTTCTTTATCTTCGATTCTTTTTCTGATCAAAGTGATTTTTTCTTTAGCTTCATTCAAAGCTTCCTCTGTTACAGTTGGACTCAATAATATGTGACGCAATTCTACTTCTTGTCCTTTTATCTTTTCTATGTAAATAATGTGAAACCCAAAATCAGTTTCAAAAGGAGCGGATATCTCTCCCTCAGCCAGACTGAAAGCTACTTCTTTAAACTCTTTTACAAAAGGGGTCTTCCTATTCATTTTATAATAGCCTCCATTTGCTCTTGAACCGGGATCTTGAGAATACAATACGGCTTTAGTTGAAAAGCTAGATCCTTCTAATATTTCTTTTTTAAACAAATTCAATCGATCAATTACCTTTTGTTTATCGGCAGCTGAAACTTTGGGAGTAATTATAATTTGTGACACTTCCATTTCTGCTCCAAAAAAAGGAAGATCAGCGGCAGGTATCTTTTTAAAGAAATTACGAACTTCTTCCGGTGTAATTTCTACTGCTTCAATAATTTTCTTCTGCATTTCTGACGTGAGCTTATTCTCTTTTAGAATATCTGAGAAATAGGTTCTGAATTCTTCTTCCGAATCTTTTTTATAATACTCCACCACTTTTTCCAGCGACCCGATTTGCTCTGTCATATAGCTCAATCGTTCTTCCATCATACCTTTTACTTCGGCATCAGTCACTACGATACTATCCTGAATGGCTTGGTGCGCATACAATTTATCTTCTAATAACTTCCCTAACATTTGGCATCTTGTAATGTCTTTTACAGAACCTCCCTGACTAGAAATTTCAAGATATGACTTGTCAATATCCGAATCTAATATAATATAATCTCCTACGGTACCAATAACCCCATCAATTTTTTGCTTCCCAGTAGATTGCGTTTTTTTAATAGGAACGATTACAGTATCCTTAATGATTTCTTGTGCCTGTAAAAGGCCACTGGAAAATAGCAAAAGAAAAAAAGGAAGAACAATTTTATTAATAATTTTCATTTGTATGTGTTTTATTGGCATTTTTCTAGTTTATTTTTATAATGAAGGATTTATATTCCCGACTTTAAAGTATGGCTTGTAAAAGCAATATTAATTTTTGCCAAATATACACTTTTAAGCTTCAGGAAATGAATTGCATTTGCATTCCTAATTACTTCCTTTTTTTTAAATTTAAAAGAGACAAAAATAACAATTCAATTATATAATACAAGTTTCCGTACTACTATTAACAAAAATTTATACACCCAATTATTCCCTGTTTGTTTCCGCTTCTAAATCCTAAAAAAGAGACTTTTAAAGACCTAAATAAAGGACTCCCTATTCCTTCATTTATGCTATCGAAACGGCAATCAATTATTTTCTTCTTTTTCCCAGCGCTTACTAATTATGAAACCTCTTTACTCGCGCATCTGCTGTTCCGTTCAAACAATCTAAAAGATAAAACTTTACCCTTTTTACTTCAAAAACAAAAATCCAGCTTTAAAAACCTCATTATAAGGATCCTTATTTAAAAAGTTCTCAACACTACAACGTTATCGCTACAAATTAAAAGCACTACTTTACGAGTCCTTTGATAATTTTTATAAATTAGCTAAAAATGATATTTATTTAAAAAATAAACTTAAAAAATATATTATCACTATTATTTAATGCTTTTTGTTTTGATTTAAATAAAATTATGATTTAAATCGCAATCTATTCTTTCATAATGAAGCAATAGACTTAAAACACATCCTAATCGATTTTAATTAAAATGTCCCAAATTTATTAACTACCTTAATTTATCATTTTATGAAAAAACCAAATTTCAAAATTTATTTATTGACCGCTTTACTTGCTGGCTTGTACTCTTGTAATTCAAATGATGATCTGGCAGACAATCCAACTGAAACGGCAACACAATTGAAAGTGGTTAATGTCACTAATCACGACGGACGGCCATTCAGCACTGGAGCATCAACTAATATACCAACTGGAAGATATGTTGCAAATCCCGGAGGTGGTGTAATGATGCAAGCTTTCTACTGGGACGTACCTGCCGGTGGAAACTGGTGGAATACTGTAAATACAAAAATAACAGATTGGTCAAATGCCGGCATTGGCTCTATCTGGCTTCCTCCGGTATCAAAAGCTCAAAATGGGCCGTTTTCTATGGGCTACGATCCTACTGACTATTTTGATTTTGGGAATTACAATCAAAATGGTACGGTAGAAACCAGATTTGGTTCCCGTGCTGAATTAGAAAGCCTGATTACAAAAGTACATTCTGAAAACATGCAGGTTTATGCGGATATGGTACTGAATCACAACAGTGGCGGACAATTAGAAAACAACCCTTTTACAGGAACACAAACCTACACAAACTTTACCGGTGTTGCTTCTGGAAAATTTCCAAGAACCAGTGCTGATTTCTATAAAAATGCGTACGGTAATAATGACGAAGGTTCCTTTGGGGGATTTCCAGATTTAGCCCATGTAGTACCAAATGTACAAGACTGGCTTTGGAAAAGAGCAGACGGAGTAGGGAAATACTATAAAAACACAATGAAATTTGATGGATGGAGATTTGATTACGTAAAAGGTTTTGCTCCGTGGGTCATAAAAGATTGGAATGCAAAC
Source organism: Flavobacterium sp. ZB4P23 (assembly GCF_003970375.1). NCBI lineage: Bacteria > Pseudomonadati > Bacteroidota > Flavobacteriia > Flavobacteriales > Flavobacteriaceae > Flavobacterium > Flavobacterium sp. ZB4P23. The sequence continues at coordinate 325,998 of NZ_RYDK01000003.1, read as the reverse complement.
GTTGGTGGTTTCTCCGTTGGTGAATTATGGGATTCTAACGTAAACATACTGAATGATTGGGCGAATAATGCCAACAGTTCCGTTTTTGATTTTGCGTGCTATTATAAAATGAACGATGCTTTCGACGGAAACAACCTAAATATTTTGAATGACGACATGATGTGGAAAAGAAACCCGCACAAAGCGGTTACTTTTGTCACCAACCATGACACTGATGAAATTTGGAAAAAAGAGCTAGCGTATGCCTACATCTTAACGCATGAAGGATACCCAACTATTTTTTACCGAGATTACGAAGAATGGCTTAATAAAACGAAAATGAATAACTTAATTTGGATTCATAACAACAAAGCTACTGGTAACACCTCTATTTTATATACTGATACTGATGAATACATCGCCCGTAGAAACGGATATAACGGCAATCCCGGATTAGTGGTTTACATCAATAATTCATCCACTTGGCAAGAACGATGGATTCAGACCAACTGGACTAATGCTCAAATCAAAGATTTTACAGGTAATTCAACTTGGCAGCCGACTACTCAAGCAGACAAATGGGTCAAAATACAGTGTCCCCCAAATGGATATTCCATCTGGTCGATAAACATGTAACCCAAACTATTTTAAAGGCTGTCTATTTTGACAGCCTTTTTTATACCTAATAGCGTCATAAGCTATCTAATAAAATTTAAAAAAATCGACTGAAATCCATTTTCAAAACCCACATCATTAATTAAGAGGATACATTTTTTTAATTGGCATTTATAAATAGTACTTTTGCACACTATTGATATAAATATGGGCTTTTTAGAAGAAATACAACGCAGAAGAACTTTTGGGATTATCTCACATCCTGATGCCGGAAAAACAACACTTACAGAAAAACTCCTCCTTTTTGGTGGTGCGATTCAAGAGGCAGGTGCTGTAAAAAACAATAAAATCAAAAAAGGCGCTACCAGTGACTTTATGGAAATTGAACGCCAGAGAGGAATTTCGGTTTCTACTTCAGTTTTGGCTTTCAATTATAAAGACAAAAAGATAAACATTCTCGATACGCCAGGTCACAAGGATTTTGCGGAGGACACTTTTAGAACCTTAACAGCTGTTGACAGCGTTATTGTTGTAATTGATGTTGCCAAAGGTGTTGAAGAACAAACAGAGAAATTAGTGGCCGTTTGTAGAATGCGAAAAATTCCAATTATCGTATTCATCAATAAATTAGACCGAGAAGGAAAAGACGCTTTTGACTTGATGGATGAAGTGGAACAAAAGCTAGGTTTAACAGTTACACCATTAAGTTTCCCGATAGGAATGGGCTATGATTTTCAAGGAATCTACAACCTTTGGGAGCAAAACATCAACTTATTTAGCGGTGACAGCCGTAAAAATATTGAAGAAACAATTGCTTTCTCCGATGTTAAAAATCCCGAATTAGAGAAAATTATCGGTCAAAAACCAGCTGACAGCTTGCGGGAAGAACTAGAGTTGATTGATGAAGTTTATCCTAAATTTGATCGTCAGGATTATTTAGACGGAAAACTACAACCTGTATTTTTTGGTTCGGCATTGAATAATTTTGGAGTTAGAGAATTATTGGACTGTTTTGTTCAAATTGCTCCATCACCAAGACCAAAAGATTCGGAAACCCGATTAGTAGATCCCAAAGAGGAAAAAATGACAGGATTTGTGTTTAAAATCCATGCCAATATGGATCCAAAACACAGAGATCGTCTGGCCTTTATAAAAATAGTATCCGGAACTTTCGAAAGAAACAAACCGTATTACCACGTGCGTCAGAAGAAAAACTTAAAATTTTCGAGTCCAAATGCTTTTTTTGCCGAAAAGAAAGAAATTGTAGACATTTCCTATCCAGGTGATATTGTTGGCTTACATGATACAGGAAATTTCAAAATTGGAGATACATTGACCGAAGGAGAAATTATGAGTTTCAAAGGAATACCGAGTTTCTCCCCGGAACATTTCCGATATATTAATAATGCTGATCCTATGAAAGCCAAACAACTGGACAAAGGAATCGATCAGTTAATGGATGAAGGTGTGGCGCAGTTATTTACTTTGGAAATGAACAACAGAAAAATCATTGGAACGGTTGGAGCCCTACAATACGAGGTGATCCAATACCGTTTAGAACACGAATATGGAGCAAAATGTACCTATGAAAATTTCCCCGTACACAAAGCATGTTGGGTAAAACCAAACGATCCAAAAAGCGAAGAGTTCAAAGAATTCAGAAGAATCAAACAAAAATTCTTGGCACATGATAAATACGGACAATTAGTATTTCTGGCTGATTCTGATTTCACAATTCAAATGACACAAAATAAATATCCAAATGTTAAGTTATTCTTTACTTCTGAATTTGAGTAATTCTTAATATAAAGTAAACCTGCCTAATGGAATTAAATGGTGGTCTTGAATAGCACAGACATAAAAAATAAAGGCATAAAAAAACGCTAATTTTAGAAATTAGCGTTTTTTTTATGTTTTAAAATCGCATTATACTCAAGCAATCATGTTTTTTAAATTTACCGCTTTTTTCAAGAAAGCCTTGATTAGCAGCCTATTTGGAGCAACTCCTGATGTGATTATTTGTTTTTTAGCGTTTATTCCTTCTATAGAAATTGTGCTATTAGGATCTTGTTTTGAACCCATAAACCACAATATAAAATGCATACTGTTAGAATTTGAAGCAGAAACTGTTGAAACATTCTCTTGTTTTGTAGTTGTACCAACTACTACTGTATTCACATCAACTAAATTTTTCTCAGTTTGTGCAAAAACAGAAATATTTATTACTAGAATAAAAACAAGCAAAAGGAAACGATTACTTCCTGCATTTTTAGTTGTTTTTAAAGATAAATAGTTCATATCCCTTACAATTTTACAATAGACAGAATGTGTTTTTTCTATCTCGAACACGAAAGTATATCATTTATAAATGAGTCGGAAATATTTTCGATGAAGTGCCATTATACCCGTTCAAAGTACAAATAGGTTCTGTAAAACACAGATTTGATGGTTGGATATACTAATTTATTCATAAAACCTACATACAAAAACAGCTAATTAACACCACGAATCAGAAATGAAATCAATAATTCTAGACTGAGAAAATAGCCTTAAATAAAAAAGGCTCCATTTCTGGAGCCTTTAAAGATATTATGCTTGTCCCGCAGGACCAAAATTAAGCGGAATCGGGGCTTGTTCAGTATCTTTTATTTCGCCATGAGCGACTTCAAAACGATGAATGTTTTCTCCGATTGCTTTCAACAATCTTTTAGCATGCTGTGGTGTCAAGACAATTCTTGCTTTTACCTTAGCCTTAGGTATGCCGGGCATGATGCTTACAAAATCTAAAACAAATTCAGAAGACGAATGATTGATTATAGCCAAATTGGAATAAATTCCTTCGGCAATTTTCTCATCCAACTCAATGTTGATTTGTTCTTGTTGTTGATTTGAATTACTCATACTTAATAAATATATTCTTCTTTATTAGCCATCATATCGTTGTAATCTTCTTTTGAACCTACAATTGTATTGTCATATTCTCTCATACCCGTTCCGGCAGGGATTCTATGTCCAACAATTACATTTTCTTTCAATCCTTCTAAGTAATCGATTTTACCTGCAACAGCAGCTTCGTTCAATACTTTAGTCGTTTCTTGGAAAGAAGCCGCTGATATAAATGATTTGGTTTGAAGAGAGGCTCTTGTAATACCTTGTAAGACTGGTGTTGCAGTTGCAGTAACGACATCACGAGCCACAACAAGATTTTTATCGGTACGTTTCAAAAGAGAATTTTCATCGCGCAACTCACGAGGCGTAATAATTTGTCCTTCTTTCAAAGCGCCAGAATCGCCAGCATCTTCCACGACTTTCATACCATATAATTTATCATTTTGAAAGATAAAGTCTTTTGTATGAATTAATTGATCTTCTAAGAACAACGTGTCACCTGGATCTTGCACTCTTACCTTACGCATCATCTGACGTATTACTACTTCAAAGTGCTTGTCGTTAATTTTCACCCCTTGCAAACGGTATACTTCTTGAATTTCGTTAACCAAATACTGTTGAACAGCGGCTGGCCCTTGGATTCTTAAAATATCATCCGGAGTAATAGCACCATCTGACAACGGTACACCTGCTCTTACAAAGTCATTTTCCTGAACTAGAATTTGGCTTGATAATTTAACCAAGTATTTTCTAATGTCACCAAATTTAGATTCGATAACTACCTCACGGTTTCCTCTTTTGATTTTTCCAAAAGAAACAACACCATCAATTTCAGAAACAACTGCTGGGTTTGAAGGATTACGAGCTTCTAACAACTCAGTAATTCTAGGCAAACCTCCTGTAATATCTCCTGATTTAGAAGAACGACGCGGAATTTTCACCAACACTTTACCGGCTTTAATTTTCTCACCATTTTCAACCATCAAGTGGGCTCCAACAGGTAAGTTATACGAACGAATCAATTCATTGTCTTTACCGTAAACCAATAAAGTAGGAATTAATTTTTTAGCTCTGGATTCAGAAATTACCTTTTCTTGGAAACCAGTTTGCTCATCAATTTCAACCATGAATGATTGACCTTGCTCTAATTCTTCATAAGCAATCTTACCGGTAAACTCAGATACGATAACCCCATTATAAGGATCCCATTTACAGATCACATCTCCTTTAACAACAGACTGGCCGTCTTTAACGAAAATACTTGAACCGTAAGGAATATTATTTGTACTTAATAAAATACCTGTTCTTTCATCGATTAATTTCAATTCAGAAGAACGAGATACTACAATATCCACTGCATTACCTTCACTATCTTCTCCTTTAACAGTTTTTAAATCTTCAATTTCCAGTTTACCGTTAAATTTAGTAACGATACTAGACTCTTCAGAAATACCACCCGCAACCCCTCCAACGTGGAAAGTACGTAATGTTAACTGTGTTCCAGGTTCTCCAATAGATTGTGCTGCAATTACACCAACAGCTTCCCCTCTTTGTGTCATTTTTCCGGTAGCAAGATTTCTACCGTAACATTTGGCACAAATACCTTTTAGTGCTTCACAAGTTAACGGAGAACGCACTTCTACTTTCTCGATAGGAGAAGCATCAATTGCTTTCATGATAACCTCTGTGATTTGCTCCCCAGAATGAACTAAAATCTCACTGGTCAAAGGGTTGATTAAGTCTTGTAAAGCGACACGCCCTAAAATTCTTTCTCCAAGTGATTCTACAATTTCTTCATTTTTCTTCAATGCTGAAACTTCAACACCTCTTAATGTACCACAGTCTTCGATGTTTACAATAACATCTTGGGATACATCATGCAATCTTCTTGTTAAATATCCTGCATCGGCTGTTTTCAAAGCCGTATCCGCAAGACCTTTACGCGCACCGTGAGTAGAAATAAAATACTCAAGGATAGAAAGACCTTCTTTAAAGTTAGAAAGAATAGGGTTTTCAATAATTTCACCACCACCAGCAGTAGATTTTTTTGGCTTAGCCATCAAACCACGCATACCGGTTAACTGACGAATTTGTTCTTTGGAACCCCTTGCTCCAGAATCAAGCATCATATACACCGAGTTGAAACCTTGTTGGTCTTCTCTAATGTTTTTCATTGCAAGCTCTGTCAATTGTGCATTCGCAGAAGTCCATACATCAATAACTTGGTTGTACCGTTCGTTATTAGTAATCAAACCCATATTATAATTAGCAGAAATACCTTGAACTTGTTCTCTGGCATCTGCAATTAATTTAGGTTTTTGATCCGGAATTCTAATATCACCAAGAGAGAATGACAAACCACCTTTGAAGGCAAATTTGTATCCCATGTCTTTCATATTATCTAAGAAGACCGCAGTTGTAGGTACATCGGTAGCGCTTAAAACGTGTCCGATAATATCTCTAAGGTTTTTCTTAGTCAATACATCATTGATATATCCTGCAGCTTCTGGTACTACTTCATTAAATAATACACGGCCTGCAGTAGTTTTAATAATTTGGAAAACTAATTCTCCTGCTTCATTAAAATGTTTTGCTCTAATTTTCACTGAAGCATTCAATTCTAATCTGCCTTCATTCAAAGCAATATTTACTTCTTCCGCAGAATAAAAAGTGATCCCTTCACCTAAAATTTTAAGCTCAGGAGTAGATAAACGTTCTTTGGTCATATAATACAGACCCAAAACCATATCCTGAGAAGGTACCGTAATTGGAGCACCATTTGCAGGATTCAAGATATTGTGAGAACCCAACATTAATAGTTGCGCTTCCAAAATAGCTTCAGGTCCTAATGGCAAGTGAACTGCCATTTGATCCCCATCAAAATCCGCATTAAATGCAGTACATACTAAAGGGTGCAATTGGATTGCTTTTCCTTCAATTAATTTTGGTTGGAATGCTTGGATACCTAAACGGTGCAAAGTAGGAGCACGATTCAGTAATATTGGGTGCCCTTTGATCACATTTTCAAGGATATCCCAAACTACAGGCTCTTTCTTATCTATTATTTTCTTAGCTGATTTAACCGTTTTTACAATTCCTCTTTCTATCAATTTACGGATAACGAAAGGTTTGTATAATTCAGCTGCCATATCTTTAGGGATACCACATTCAGACAATTTCAATTCTGGTCCAACAACAATTACCGAACGAGCAGAATAATCCACACGTTTACCTAGTAAGTTTTGACGGAAACGACCTTGTTTTCCTTTTAGGGAATCCGAAAGTGATTTCAATGGACGGTTTGATTCTGTTTTTACTGCAGATGCTTTACGCGTATTGTCAAAAAGTGAATCTACCGATTCCTGCAACATACGTTTCTCGTTTCTTAAAATAACTTCTGGAGCTTTAATCTCCATTAATCTTTTCAAACGGTTGTTACGTATAATTACACGACGGTATAAATCATTCAAATCTGAAGTTGCAAAACGACCTCCATCAAGTGGCACAAGCGGACGTAATTCTGGTGGAATAACGGGTACCACTTTCATAATCATCCATTCCGGACGGTTCTCACGGTTCAAGTTAGACTCACGGAAAGATTCCACAACTTGTAATCTTTTTAATGCTTCTGTTTTACGTTGTTTAGACGTTTCATTGTTAGCATTGTGTCTTAATTGGTAAGACAATTGATCTAAATCAATTCTTGCCAATAAGTCCATAATACATTCTGCTCCCATTTTGGCAACAAATTTATTAGGATCAAAATCATCAAGATATTGGTTGTCAGCAGGAAGCGTATCTAAAATATTTAAATATTCTTCTTCTGTCAAAAAGTCTAATCTTTGTACTGATTCACCTTCTGCATTTTTAGCGATACCTGCTTGGATTACTACGTATCTTTCGTAGTAAATAATCATATCTAATTTCTTAGATGGAAGTCCAAGGATATAACCAATTTTGTTTGGAAGAGAACGGAAATACCAGATATGAGCAATAGGCACAACCAGATTGATGTGACCTACTCTGTCTCTACGTACTTTTTTCTCCGTTACTTCTACACCACAACGGTCACAGATGATTCCTTTGTAGCGAATTCTTTTATACTTACCACAAGCACATTCAAAATCTTTTACTGGTCCAAAAATACGTTCACAGAAAAGACCATCACGCTCCGGTTTGTGCGTTCTATAATTGATAGTTTCAGGTTTCAATACTTCACCTCTTGATTCTTTCAAGATCGATTCAGGAGAAGCAAGTCCTATGGAGATTTTATTAAACCTTTTTACAGGGTTTTTATCTTTATTGTTATTATTTCTATTATTCATCATAGTTTTTACTATTGATTTATTTGCAATTAAAAAATTAATTTTATTTCAGTCTTAAAGTCAAATGTCATAAAGTTTTTAAAGCCACGGATGACTTTAGACTTTTAGACTTTCAAACTTTAGACTTAAACATTACCTCGAATTACTTCTCTAAACTTCAAATAAAAATTTTGAAGTGCTATTTATAAAACCAATTGGGTTTAAATAAAAAATCGGAACGGGTTACGGGTATAAATCCTAAAAACTCTTTTAAAAAAGTGTTCAGTATTCAGAATTTAGTGTTCAGTTTATCACTGATTACTAAATACTGAACACTGAATACTAAACTTCTATTCTTCTAGACGAATGTCAAGTCCAAGACCTTTCAATTCATGCATCAATACATTGAATGATTCCGGTAATCCTGGTTCTGGCATAGATTCACCTTTTACGATTGCTTCATACGTTTTTGCTCTACCGATAACATCATCAGACTTCACAGTCAAGATTTCTCTAAGTGTACTTGATGCTCCATAAGCCTCAAGTGCCCAAACTTCCATCTCTCCAAAACGCTGTCCTCCAAATTGAGCTTTACCTCCAAGTGGTTGTTGCGTAATCAATGAGTACGGACCTATAGAACGTGCGTGCATTTTATCGTCAACCATGTGTCCAAGTTTCAACATGTAGATAACTCCTACTGTTGCAGCTTGATGGAAACGTTCTCCTGTACCACCATCATATAAATATGTATGTCCAAAACGTGGTATTCCAGCTTCATCAGTCAATTCATTGATTTGATCAAGGGTTGCTCCGTCAAAAATTGGTGTAGCAAATTTTCTACCCAAGTTTTGTCCCGCCCAACCAAGAACTGTTTCATAAATTTGACCAATGTTCATACGTGAAGGTACACCAAGTGGGTTCAACACGATATCAACTGGCGTTCCATCTTCAAGGAAAGGCATGTCTTCATGACGAACGATACGAGCAACAATACCTTTGTTACCGTGACGTCCCGCCATTTTATCCCCAACTTTCAACTTACGTTTTTTGGCAATATATACTTTCGCTAATTTCAAGATTCCTGCTGGCAATTCATCTCCAACAGTAATAGTAAATTTCTCTCTACGTAAAGCACCTTGTAAATCGTTCAACTTAATTTTATAGTTATGAATTAAATCATTCACCATTTTATTAGTTGCATCATCAGCAACCCATTGACCTTTACTTAAGTGAGCAAAATCTTCAACAGCATAAAGCATTTTTTGAGTGTATTTTTTACCTTTTGGTAAAACTTCTTCACCCAAATCATTCATTACCCCTTGAGATGTTTTTCCGTTTACGATCAAGAAAAGTTTTTCCACTAATTTGTCTTTTAATTCAACAAATTTAACTTCAAACTCCATTTCAAGTGCTCCTAAAGCATCTTTATCTTGCGTACGTTTACGTTTATCTTTTACTGCTCTTGCAAACAGTTTTTTGTCTAAAACAACACCATGTAAAGAAGGAGAGGCTTTTAATGAAGCATCTTTTACATCCCCTGCTTTATCCCCAAAGATTGCACGAAGCAATTTCTCTTCCGGAGTAGGATCTGATTCTCCTTTTGGAGTAATTTTTCCGATAAGAATGTCACCAGGTTTAACCTCGGCTCCAATTCTGATCATACCATTTTCATCTAAATCTTTAGTAGCTTCTTCAGAAACGTTCGGTATATCGTTCGTCAATTCTTCGTTACCTAATTTAGTATCTCTAACTTCTAATGAATAATCATCCACGTGAATAGAGGTAAAAATATCGTCACGAACTACTTTTTCAGAAATTACAATCGCATCCTCAAAGTTGTACCCTTTCCATGGCATAAACGCTACTTTTAGGTTACGACCTAAAGCAAGTTCTCCATTTTGAGTGGCATAACCTTCTGACAATACTTGACCAAGAACAACTCTGTCGCCTCTTCTTACGATAGGTTTCAAGTTGATACTAGTACCTTGATTGGTTTTTCTAAATTTAATTAGATTGTATGTTTTCTCATCTGACTCAAAACTCACCATTCTTTCTTCTTCAGAACGATCGTATTTGATTGTGATAATATTAGCATCCACATATTCAACAGTTCCATCTCCTTCAGCGTTAATTAAAACTCTGGAATCCGAAGCAACTTGACGCTCTAAACCAGTTCCAACAATAGGAGCTTCAGGACGAATTAATGGTACGGCCTGACGCATCATGTTAGATCCCATCAAGGCTCTATTCGCATCATCATGTTCTAAGAAAGGAATCAAAGAGGCTGAAATAGAAGCAATTTGATTTGGAGCAACATCCGTATAATCCACTTTTGAAGGCTCAATTACTGGAAAATCACCTTCCTGACGGGCAATTACATTTTCAGCGATAATCTTACCTACTGCATCCATTTCTATGTTTGCCTGAGCAATCATCATTCCTTCTTCTTCTTCTGCACTCAAGTAAACAGGAGTAGACACTAGATCTACGACTCCGTTAGTTACTTTACGGTATGGAGTCTCAATGAAACCCATTCCGTTTACTTTAGCATAAACACCAAGAGAAGATATCAAACCAATGTTTGGTCCCTCAGGAGTTTCAATTGGACATAAACGTCCATAATGCGTATAGTGAACATCACGTACCTCAAATCCGGCTCTTTCTCTCGAAAGTCCACCTGGTCCAAGTGCAGATAATCTTCTTTTGTGCGTAATCTCGGCTAATGGATTCGTTTGATCCATAAACTGAGACAACTGGTTTGTACCAAAGAAAGAGTTGATAACAGAGGATAATGTTTTAGCATTAATCAAATCTATCGGTGTAAACACCTCGTTATCCCTAACGTTCATTCTCTCTCTAATGGTTCTGGCCATACGCGCCAAACCAACACCAAACTGTTGTGACATTTGTTCTCCAACTGTTCGTACACGACGGTTTGATAAGTGATCAATATCATCAATCTCTGCTTTAGAGTTAATTAATTCAATCAAATATTTAACAATCGTTATGATATCTTCTTTGGTCAAGACTTGCTTTTCCATTGGAGTATCCAACCCTAATTTTTTATTTATTCTATAACGACCTACTTCACCTAAGTTGTACCGTTGATCAGAAAAGAATAATTTATCGATAATACCACGAGCCGTTTCTTCATCAGGCGGTTCAGCATTACGCAATTGTCTATAGATATGCTCAACAGCCTCTTTTTCAGAGTTTGTTGGATCTTTTTGCAACGTATTATGAATAATCGCGTAATCTCCTTGATTAGCATCTTCTTTGTGAAGCAAAATAGATTTAACGTTAGAATCAATGATTTCTTCCACATTATCTTTGTCGATAATAGTGTCTCTATCAAGAATTATTTCGTTACGTTCAATAGAAACTACTTCACCAGTATCCTCATCTACAAAATCTTCATGCCATGTATTCAATACACGAGCAGCTAATTTTCTGCCGATATATTTTTTAAGTCCTGTTTTAGAAACTTTAATTTCCTCAGCAAGATCGAAAATCTCTAGGATATCCTTATCTCTTTCGAATCCAATTGCACGGAATAAAGTCGTTACAGGTAATTTTTTCTTTCTGTCAATATAAGCATACATTACGCTGTTTATATCTGTAGAAAATTCTATCCAAGAACCCTTAAAAGGAATTACTCTGGCAGAGTACAATTTTGTTCCATTTGCATGAAATGACTGCCCGAAGAAAACACCAGGAGAACGGTGTAATTGAGAAACAACTACACGCTCAGCACCATTAATAACAAAAGTACCGCTTGGCGTCATATATGGAATTGTCCCAAGATAAACATCCTGAACAATAGTCTCAAAATCTTCATGTTCTGGATCTGTACAATATAGTTTTAACCTAGCTTTTAGGGGTACACTATGCGTAAGACCTCTTTCTATACATTCTTGAATTGTGTAACGTGGCGGATCTACAAAATAATCAAGGAATTCTAATACAAAGTTATTTCTTGTATCAGTAATTGGGAAGTTTTCCATGAAGGTATTGTAAAGCCCTTCGTCGCCTCTTTCGTCAGATTTAGTTTCTAATTGAAAAAAATCCTTAAACGATTTAACCTGAACATCTAGAAAATCTGGATAATCAGGAATATTTTTTGTAGAGGCAAAATTCAATCTTTCAGTTTGATTTGTTATCATCAATGGACAAAATTTTGATTAGAAAAGTAATTTTTTTGTATAAATAGTAATTTATTTATACCTTTTTTTTTAAACCATTACATCTTTAAAAACCAATTTAAGATAACTACTTTCTTATTATCTGTTAATTTTTTTTCCTCGTAATGGATAAAATGAATCTATTTTAAAAGACTAGTATGTACTAATACAACGTAGCCTTTTGTTATACGAAAAATGGTTTAGGTCTTTGGATGACTCCAAGACCTAAACCTTATTTTCAAAACTAGAGTGAACTATTTAAGTTCAACCTCAGCTCCAGCTTCTTCCAAAGATTTTTTAAGCGCTTCTGCTTCATCTTTAGTTACACCTTCTTTAACATTGCTTGGTGCGCTGTCTACTACATCTTTAGCTTCTTTCAAACCTAAACCAGTAAGTTCTTTAACTAATTTTACAACTGCTAATTTAGAAGCACCTGCTGCTTTCAAAACCACTGTAAATTCTGTTTGAACATCTTCAGCAGCAGCTTCGCCACCACCTGAAACTACTACAGCTGCAGCAGCTGGTTCGATTCCGTACTCATCTTTTAATATTGTTGCTAATTCGTTAACTTCTTTTACCGTTAGGTTAACCAATTGTTCTGCGAATTGTTTCAAATCTGCCATTTTTTCTATCGTTTTAAAATGATTTGTAAAAAATATAATTTATTTATTGTGCGCGTTTTATGTAATAAAATTAGAGTAAAACTCTTCTTTCATTATGCCTCCACTTCCTCTGTAGCCTCTTCGCTTTTGGCAAATTGGTTTTGAAGAGCAGAAATAACTCTTTGTGCTGGTGACTGCAATAATCCAATAAGTTCGCCGATAAGCTCTTCTTTAGATTTAATAGTTGCTAATGCATCTAATTGATCGTCTCCAATATAAATTTCAGAGTTGATATAAGCTCCCTTTAATACCGGTTTAGCTGATTTTTTTCTGAAATCTTTTATTATCTTACCCGGAGCGTTTGCTATCTCAGAAATGAATATAGCACTATTACCAGTCAAAACTGAAGGTAAATCTCCATAATCATTAGCTGATGCTTCCATTGCTTTTGCAAGCAATGTATTTTTAACTACTTCTAATTTTATACCTGCTTTATAACAAGCTCTTCTTAAGTTCGTAGTTGCTTCTGCATTCATTCCAGAAATATCAGATACATAAATAATATTTGTACCAGCTAACTGTGCAGTTAAAACTTCAATCGCGATTGATTTTTCTTCTCTAGTCATACTAAAAATTTTTAACTACCAATTATACTGCCTTAGGATCCAATGCAATTGCAGGACTCATAGTGCTAGTTAGGTAAATACTTTTGATGTAAGTTCCTTTAGCCGCAGTTGGTTTAAGTTTGATTAATGTTTGAATAATTTCGTGAGCATTGTCAACAATTTGTTCAGCTCCAAAAGAGACTTTACCAATTCCTGCATGCACTATACCAGTTTTGTCAACTTTAAAGTCAATTTTACCAGCTTTTACCTCTTGAACAGCTTTTGCAACATCCATAGTTACAGTACCTGTTTTAGGGTTAGGCATTAAACCTCTAGGTCCTAAAATACGACCTAATGGACCTAATTTACCCATAACAGAAGGCATTGTGATAATTACATCAACATCTGTCCAACCGTCTTTTATCTTTTGTAAATAGTCATCAAGACCTACATAGTCAGCACCAGCTGCCAAAGCTTCCGCTTCTTTGTCCGGAGTAACCAATGCTAATACTTTAACATCTTTACCAGTACCATGAGGCAATGTTACTACACCTCTTACCATTTGATTCGCTTTTCTTGGATCTACACCCAAACGAACTGCGATATCAATAGACTCATCAAATTTTGCAGAAGCAACAACTTTTATTAATGCCGCAGCATCTTTAAGAGAATATAATTTGTTCTTTTCAATTTTTGAAGCAGCCTCTTTTTGCTTTTTTGTCAATTTTGCCATGTCTTACCCTTGTTTTAGAGGAGAATCTCCAGTTACAGTTATACCCATAGATCTAGCCGTTCCTGCGATCATGCTCATAGCAGATTCGATAGTAAATGCATTCAAATCCACCATTTTATCTTCGGCGATTGTTCTAATTACGTCCCAAGTAACGTTAGCTACTTTTTTACGATTAGGTTCACCTGAACCAGATTTTAGCTTTGCAGCTTCCAATAATTGGACAGCAGCAGGTGGTGTTTTTACAACAAAATCAAAAGATTTGTCTTTATACACTGTAATTTGCACAGGGCAAACTTTGCCGGCTTTATCTTGAGTTCTTGCATTAAATTGCTTACAGAACTCCATGATATTAACACCAGCAGCACCTAAAGCAGGTCCAACCGGTGGCGATGGATTCGCAGCACCTCCCTTAACTTGTAGTTTAACTACTTTACTAATTTCTTTAGCCATTTTTTAAAAATTTAACACTACAATCTTTGGAAGCGATTGCAATGGATATTATAGATGTAACAAAATTATACTTTTTCAACTTGCATAAAACTCAATTCTAATGGTGTTTTTCTTCCGAAAATTTTCACCATTACTTCCAGTTTACGCTTTTCTTCATTAATTTTCTCCACAGTTCCGTTAAAACCATTAAAAGGACCATCAACAACCTTAATCGTCTCACCAATATTGAAAGGAATAGAACGTGTATCGGTATTAACCGCTAATTCATCTACTTTACCTAACATTCGATTCACTTCGGAAATTCTCAAAGGAACAGGTTCCCCTCCTTTAATCTCTCCTAAAAAACCAATAACACTTGTTATTGATTTAATAATATGAGGTATTTCACCAATCAGATTAGCCTCTATCATGACGTATCCTGGAAAATAAACCTTATCTTTAATTATCTTTTTTCCCTCTTTTACAGTAACTACTTTTTCAGTAGGAACCAAAACCTGTGACACATAATCACCCATCCCAAGTCGTGCGATTTCGGTTTCGATATAAGCTTTCACTTTATTTTCTTGACCACTTACCGCCCTAACGACATACCACTTTTTAATATTATTATCTGCCATAACAAAAAAATTATGCTTTTATCCAGTTAAAAAAACCAGCCAAAGCTTTTGCGAAAATTTCATCTACTCCCCAAGTTGCCAAAGCGAATAATACTGAAAAAACAGCCACAACAATCGTTAGACGCTGAACCTCAGCCCAAACCGGCCAAGTTACATTTGACTTTAATTCCTCAAATGCCTCTGATATGTAATTAACAACTTTTGTCATTATGATTTATTTTTTTGCACGGGCGGAGGGATTCGAACCCCCATCAACGGTTTTGGAGACCGCTATTCTACCCTTGAACTACGCCCGTTCGTTAATAAAAGCCAGTAACAACTTTACGGAGTTACTGGCTTTATACTTTTTTATCCTATTTGGATTATGCTACAATTTCAGTTACCTGACCTGCACCTACAGTTCTACCACCTTCACGGATAGCAAAACGTAAACCAACACTTAATGCAATTGCACTAAGCAACACAACATCAATAGTTAAGTTATCCCCAGGCATAACCATTTCTACACCTGTAGGCAAAGTAATGATCCCTGTTACATCCGTTGTACGTACATAA
This sequence comes from Flavobacterium sp. ZB4P23, assembly GCF_003970375.1. Classification (NCBI taxonomy): domain Bacteria; kingdom Pseudomonadati; phylum Bacteroidota; class Flavobacteriia; order Flavobacteriales; family Flavobacteriaceae; genus Flavobacterium; species Flavobacterium sp. ZB4P23. Next base: position 310,468 of record NZ_RYDK01000003.1, on the reverse strand, counting down.
AACTGTGGACGGTAGTTATTGTGAAATGGTGTGTGACGACCACCTTCTTCTTTTTTCAAGATATAAACCTCAGCTTTAAAAGTAGCATGTGGTTTAACTGAACCTGGCTTACAGATAACCATTCCTCTTTTGATGTCTTCTTTTTGAATACCTCTTAAAAGAATACCTACGTTGTCTCCAGCTTCACCTCTATCAAGGATTTTACGGAACATCTCAACTCCTGTAATAGTAGAAGTCAATTTTTCAGCTCCCATACCAATGATTTCAACTGGATCTCCTGTATTAGCAACACCTGTTTCGATACGACCTGTAGCAACAGTTCCACGACCAGTGATTGAGAACACATCTTCAACAGGCATCAAGAAAGGTTTTGCAACATCTCTTACCGGCTCTTCGATCCAAGAATCTACAGCTGCCATCAATTCAAGAATTTTTGGTACCCAAGCTGGATCATTATTCAATCCACCTAAAGCTGAACCCTGAACAACAGGACCATTATCTCCATCATATTCATAGAAAGATAACAAGTCTCTGATTTCCATCTCAACTAATTCAAGTAATTCCTCATCATCAACCATATCCACTTTATTCATGAATACAACCATTCTAGGAATACCTACCTGGCGACCTAAAAGGATATGCTCACGTGTTTGTGGCATTGGCCCATCAGTAGCAGCTACAACAAGAATAGCACCATCCATTTGAGCAGCACCTGTAACCATGTTCTTTACGTAATCCGCGTGACCTGGACAGTCAACGTGAGCGTAGTGACGATTAGCAGTTTCATACTCAACGTGAGATGTATTAATTGTAATACCTCTTTCTTTTTCTTCTGGAGCATTATCAATTTGATCAAATGATTTTGCTTGACAATACCCTGCATCAGACAATACTTTTGTAATTGCCGCAGTTAATGTCGTTTTTCCGTGATCCACATGCCCAATTGTTCCAATGTTTAAATGGGGCTTGTTACGGTTAAAATTTTCCTTTGCCATTTTACTTAATTTTAAATCTTGTTATATATTAATTTCTATTTCCTACTTACTTGAGCCAATGTCGGGAATTGAACCCGAGACCTCTTCCTTACCAAGGAAGCACTCTACCCCTGAGCTACACCGGCAGAGAATTAATTTTAAATGTTGCATTTTAAATTAATTTAAAACTTTCATCGTGGGGAGAGCAGGATTCGAACCTGCGAAGTTTACACAGCAGATTTACAGTCTGCCCTCGTTGGCCGCTTGAGTATCTCCCCTACTTTTTATATTGCCAGACCTTTACAGTCTTGAGCCGGCGGAGGGACTCGAACCCACGACCTGCTGATTACAAATCAGCTGCTCTAGCCAACTGAGCTACGCTGGCGAATCAATAAAAAAAGTCCGCTATTTCTAACGGACTGCAAATGTATAGATTTTATCTCTCAATCAAAACTTTTTTTAAAAAAAAATCATATTAAATATGCGAACTTATTTTTTCTTTCCTTTTTACCAATAATCGTTCTAAAGATTCAGCAGAAAGTTCTAAGGCTTCTTCAAAAGTTTTACATTGCTTTTTAACTAAAAAATCATCCCCAGGAACATTCATTTTTACCTCAGCAATTTTATTTTCTTTATCACTAGTCTTCTCCACTTTCAAAAAAACATCGGCGGACACCACCTTGTCATAATATTTTTCTAACTTGTCCATTCTTTCTTGAACAAAATCTACTAGCTTTTTGTCAACAGTAAAGTTAACTGCATGAACACTTACCTTCATAATCATTTTTTTTAGTTAAACATTTTACGAATCATTTACGTCCTCGAGGATGCGCCTCTTTATAAATATTTTTAATTTCTGACAAACTGCTATGGGTATAAATTTGAGTTGAAGCCAAACTAGAATGCCCTAACAATTCCTTTACTGAATTTAAATCCGCACCATTATTTAATAGATGTGTTGCAAAAGTATGCCGCAGGATATGTGGACTTTTTTTTACTTTCTCAGACACACCACTAAAGTAAGAATTTATTAGCCGATACACAAAAGAATCATTTAATTTTAATCCTTTTTTTGTGAGAAAAAAATAAGCATTATCAGCGACTATTGCCAACAAAGCTCTTTCCTTTAGGTACAAACAAAACTGAGCCGCCAGTACCGGCAAAACAGGAAGGATTCGTTCTTTACTTCGCTTGCCCAATACTTTAATTGTACTATTGGATAAGTCAATATTTGCTATTTGAAGCTGAATCAGCTCTGCGCGTCGCATTCCGGTAGTATACAACAAATCGATTATGAGTTTATTCCTCACTTCTTCAAATCCAATTGTATTTTGCATTTGATCTAAAACATTCAAAACTTCCTTTTCAGAAAAAGGAACCTGCAAAACCCTCGAAGCCTTCAATGCTTTATGCCCTGACAATGGACTAACCCGAATCTGCTTTGTTTTCAACAGGAATTTGTAAAATGCTTTTAAAGACGCTATTTTTCTATTAACAGAACCATTCGAGACCCCATCATCCACAAGTACTACAATCCAACTCCTGATTTGACTATACCCTGCCTGCTCTATGCCTTGCTCCTCAAAGTGAATTTTGTTGAATGATTCAAAAGAAGCAATATCCGCACAATATGCCGTTAGGGTATGAGGAGAATATTTTTTCTCCAACTGTAGATAATCCCGAAAAGCGTCTTTATTAGTAGTCATAAAAAAACCGTTAGCATCAAAGTTATACAATTTTGATGACTAACGGTATTTTATTTAATAGATATTGACTAACTCTCTAAGTTATCTCTCATATTTTGGATATAAGCCGCTTTTTGAATTTTGATTCTATTTGTAACTGAAGGCTTAATAAAAGCAGTACGTGCTCTTAGTTGACGAACAGTTCCTGTTTTATCAAATTTTCTTTTGTAGCGTTTTAATGCTCTATCGATATTTTCTCCGTCTTTAATTGGTATAATTAACATAATATAGACACCCCCTTTCTTTAAGTGTGCAAAAGTAAACATTATTTTGAATTGGAAGTCATTAATTATGAATTTATTTGAGCATGCTTGCAAAAAATAAATTCCGTTTCACGAATAGGCTATCATGTGCTGCCAGCTATTCGCTATAATCTTATTCATTGCGAGGTATCGGGGTAAAATTCGCAGTACTATCCTTGACATAAAAAGAAGAGTCAATTTGTGTATTGACTCTTTTTTTTATAAAATACTTACTTTATTGAATCTAAAGCATCCCGTTAAGCAAAACTTATTCGCTCCAGAAACTACCTAATCAAAGTCTAAACTACTTTACCGCTGGCACATAATTTTGATTATCAATAATTAATTTTCCTAAAATCTCTTTAAGAATTTCTGAAGTTCCTCCGCCTATTGGCCCTAAACGACTGTCCCTAAACAAACGTGCCAATGGATACTCCTCCATATACCCATAACCACCTAACATTTGTAAACAACTATAAATAGTATCATCTGCAACTTTTGTAGATTTCAGCTTAGCCATAGTGGACTCTTTTACGACGTATTCCCCTTTGTCTAAACGAGCGACAGCAGCATAGTTAAACACCTTACAGTGTTCTACCTCTGTTGCATGCTCAACAAGCGTATGTCTTAGTGCTTGAAACTTACTTATTTTTTTTCCAAATGCCTCTCTATGCGACATATAATCTATTGTATAATCTATTGCATATTCAGCTCTAGCATGTGCATTTATCGCCATGATTAAACGCTCCAAAGCAAAATGCTGCATGATGTAAGGAAATCCTTTCCCCTCTTCACCCATTAAGTTTTCTGCTGGGATCTCTACGTTGTCAAAGGCAATTTCAGCAGTATCAGATGCTCTCCAACCTAATTTATCTAGTTTGACAGCCGATATCCCTTTTAAACCAGTATCCATCAAAAAGATGCTAATCCCTTTGTTTCCAAGTTCAGGATTAGTTTTTGCTGCAACAATATAATAGTCTGCATAAACACCGTTTGTAATAAATGTTTTGGAACCATTAATAATATATTTATCTCCTTTTTTTACGGCATTAGTGCGCATCCCCGCAACATCACTACCCCCAAAAGGCTCTGAAATACATAAAGCTCCTATTTTCTTTCCAGCGATACTTGGCACTAAGTAATCTTGCTTTATCCTTTCGTCACCCTCAGCATTCAAATGGGTCATCGCTAAATACCCATGAGCCCACATGGCAGCAGCAAAACCTGATGACTTAATTTTTTGCAATTCTTCGAGAAAAATAACAGTATAAAATAAATCGAGATTCAGACCGCCATAAGCCTCTGGGTAGGCAATACCAAAGTACCCCATCTCGCCAAATTTTTCCCAAATAAAACGTTCTATTGTACCCGTTTTTTCCCACTTTTCGATATGCGGAACAACTTCTTTCTGCAGAAAATCTTTTAAACTTTCTCTAAATGCATGGTGTTCTTCCGTAAAATAAATTGAATTCATATAGTATATTTTTCTTAACAAATAGTATTAATTGAAGCATAATAAAGCAGTACTATTTCAAATTTCGTTTTTAAACGATTAAAAATAATCCGCTAATAAAAAAGTAACACCTCTATTTTAAAAGGCAATACAATTCTCTTGTCCGGGGCTTAAAATCTGACACTTCTAATTAAAGTCCAAATATAAGTCAATTATTTTTGCTTTATCAACAGGAAATCCCTTAATTTTTATTAAATCCTCAATATTATTAAAATCCCCCTTCATGCTTCTATAAGTTATAATTTCTCTGGCCAGTGCATACCTAAAATAATAAAACTGAGAAAGCTCCTTTAAAGAAGCGGTATTGACCTTGATTTTTTTAAATTGAGGCAGCGCCAAAACTTCAAAATGAGTATTCAAATTCTCAATTACTTCTGGTGACAACCCCCAAATATCCTGCATTTGATCCATAGAAACAAATCCGCCCAACGTTTCTTTTTGTTTTAAAATGCGAATAGAAATGGCCTCACCTATTCCATAAATTTTTACCAAATCTTCTTTTGTTGCCCTATTGATATCAATGACTAGGATTTTTTCTTTTTTGGCGAAAGCTGGATTTGAATATTTTTTATATGTAATAAATTTAGTTTTCTGTTTTTTAGCAAGCACCCAATCCGGGAATTTAAAATAAGGCGCTAGCACATTTAACAATGAGTCTGAAACTTTAGTCACGTTCTGAAACTCCTCAGGAGAATTTACATATTTGTTTTGTTTTCTATAAGCGAGCAAACGATCAATTTCCTGAAGAGACATTCCTAATCTATATCCTTTATAATCTGTGATAAAATTGGGATTAAAAAGATACACATTGGGCTTTTTATTTGCAGCTTCCATAGTAAGGGAATCCATTGTAGTTTGAAGAGAAAGCCATTTTTGTTTTTCAGGATACACTTTAGATACCGCTCTAAAATCAACAAAAAAATAAACCAGCTGCAGGACTACACTAATTACAAACAAAAAGAAAATACCGGTTCGTTGCTCCTTAGTGAACTTAAAATAAGTTAGAATCGTTTTAAAACTCATGGGGGTACGTATCGATTTGCTAGCATTAAAAATAATTCTAAATTTATAAATTAAATCAAGACCGTTCGCTTTCTGTAGATTTTTTTTCAAAAACAAATTAATACCCGCTACAAGCCTATTTGACAAAATAATTTCACCGGGAATCAATATTAAAAAAGACGACAAATCATTTTTTACAACTTAAAATTCAATTATTGTTTTTATTTTTTATAAAAAACAATACATTTGGAGCTTAATAACAAACAAAACCATATAACCCATGTCAATTTGGAAAACTAAACCCCTTTCGGTATTGCTAAATGAAGCATCAGAATCTGAAAAAGGATTAAAAAGAACTTTGTCTTCACGTTCATTAGTAGCGCTAGGAGTTGGAGCAATTATCGGAGCAGGATTATTTTCTTTAACAGGAATCGCAGCCGCAGATAATGCAGGACCCGCAGTAACGCTATCCTTCGTCTTAGCAGGGATAGGCTGTGCCTTTGCTGGATTGTGCTACGCTGAATTTGCCTCTATGATCCCAGTCGCAGGAAGTGCTTACACCTATTCTTATGCCACAATGGGAGAATTTGTTGCTTGGATTATTGGATGGGATTTAGTGCTTGAATATGCTCTTGGAGCCGCAACAGTAGCAGTGAGTTGGTCTCAATACGTAGATAAATTCCTCGCCAATTATGGACTCAATATTCCCCAAGAGATACTCCATGGACCATGGGATGAGAAACCAGGATTCATTAATTTACCCGCCATATTAATTATATGTGCCCTTTCTCTACTATTGATTAGAGGTACAAAAGAATCAGCTTTATTAAACAATATTTTGGTTATTTTAAAAGTAACTGTTGTTATTGTATTCATAGGTATCGGATGGGGTTTTATTGACGGAGCGAATCATACTCCATTTATCCCTGTAAATGAAGGCGAAGCCCTTTTAAGCTCAGGAAAGATGACATTTTTAAATTTCTTTAGTAGCGATTACTTTGGTCATTACGGTTGGAGTGGTATTCTAAGAGGTGCAGGAGTTGTGTTTTTTGCATTTATAGGATTTGACGCTGTTTCTACTGCTGCACAAGAGGCAAAAGATCCACAGAAAGGTATGCCAATTGGTATATTAGGGTCGCTCATAATTTGTACCGTTTTATATGTTCTATTTGCTTTTGTTTTAACTGGTTTAGAAAACTACCTTAACTTTAAAGGTGACGCAAGCCCTGTCACTACAGCGTTTGCTAAGACAGGTTATACATTCTTAAACTCAGCATTAACAATTGCGATTATTGCAGGATATACCTCTGTAATGTTAGTGATGTTGATGGGGCAAAGTAGGGTTTTCTACAGTATGAGTATTGACGGATTATTACCTAAATTTTTTAGTACATTACACGCAACAAATAGAACACCATACAAAACAAACCTACTTTTCATGGTTTTTGTTAGCATGTTTGCAGGATTTGTTCCTGTGTCAGACTTAGGTCATATGGTAAGTATAGGAACATTATTTGCGTTTGCTCTTGTATGTATTGGAGTTGTTGTAATGAGAAAAACTAATCCCGATGCAGTAAGAGGTTTTAGAGTGCCATTTGTACCAGTATTTCCAATTCTAGGAGTTATCATCTGTCTAATCTTGATGGCTGGATTACCTATTGAAAGTTGGGAAAGACTTGCCATTTGGATGATTATTGGAGTTGCTATCTATTTTGCCTACGGTAAGAAAAAAAGTAAACTAAACAATCCGGATAAATAAATTTACAGCATACAAAAAAGGGATTCTAGAATAGTTTAACTATTTTAGAATCCCTTTTTTTATTTAACTCTTTTTACAAATCAAAAACCGAAGTGCGTTTTGCACGAATTAAATCTTTCAACCGCATCCAAAAAGCCAAAGTTAAATACACGGCAAACCACAAGCCAGCTGTAACAAATGACAAGTAAATAAAAAATAGTCGGACGCTACTGGCACGCATTCCTAAGGTATCTGCTAAGCGGGAGGAAACATGAAAACCGTGTTTCTCAAAAAAGAACTTAAGCTTAATTACTGCTGACATTTTTCAGTTAGTGTATTAAATTCGTCAATCGCATATTTAAAAAACAAATTTACAACATTCTCCAGTAAACAAATCCAAAAATAATTGAATTAATTTTTTTTCAACAATTCCATTCCCACGGCACATTCTAAGCATTTACCTGCGTTGCAATACTCCATTTTTAATTGCAGTAATGATTGGGTATCAAAAGCACTTGCAGCGAGAACCCCAAAAGACTTGAATTTATCTATAATGGCATTTTTCTCCGGAGAAACTTCTTCTAACAGACGAATTAAATCCTCTGAAATTTCTTTTCCCTGACTTTTAGCAAAAGCAAATTGTAACGGAATTATGGTATTTATGACGATCAAATCGATGAAAGATTTTGAAAGCGATTTCCTTTTCTTTGGACTTTCTTTATCAAATTGGTAATGATTCAACCAATATTCAGAAGTCGAAACCTGAAACAGGTCGTAACTACTTTTTAATGAATTCAAAACACTTATTTTTGAAAATAAATGTACCTGACTGTGGTATAAATTCGCCAATTGAGAAAGACGTATCGTAGGAAAATTATCCGGGCGATGCTTAAAAAACTGGACTGGTACCTGGCCACCTTGCTCCAATTGGTATTTATGTATCAAGTAAAAATACCTAAATTTTAAATCTTTGAAATAAGTATCCTCCTTATCACAATCCAATAACCCTGCGGTTCCAAAAATTAATGCTTCCAGATTCTCAATTTCAAAACTTTCTTTTCTAAGCACCGAAAAAGGAATGTTTACTGCCATTTTAAAAAAGAGTTCTCCATTGGTATTTAATCCAAAATTTTTAGCCAAAAGGCAAAACAACACTGCTTCCCAATCGTGATTAGTTTGTTCTAACAAATCAAATATAGATTTTGCTTTTCTTTCCAGACGTTCAAAAAACAGACGTTCCTGCCAATTTTTAAAGACAAACCCATCAATTTTATTAATTTGCTTTTCGCAAAAAATCCATGATTTGGGTGCCATTAAAGATTGGTAATTTTCAAGGGTGGCCTTATCTACATATTTTTTGAGTTCCAAAACCGGAATTTCGCTGTTATTGCTTCTAAACACTTCCGTATCATGCTCCCAAACCACATGTAAAATAACGTTTTCATATCCTGAATCCTGTTCATGATGATGCACATACCAGTCTGACGATTTAAGATGAATTTCGACATTTCCTGCCCATTTTTGATTTGCAATCGTTATTTGTGCATTAAAAAAATCAGGACCGGCCAGTTCAAGATATTGGCCCACAGTAACAATTGTGATTTCCTCTCCATTGAAAGTTTTCAAATTCAAAGTATCAAATTTCTTGAATTTCCACAGGTAATGGAGGAAATCTTCTTTCATATTGAAAATATTAGATTGAAGACTAATGTAGTAAAAAAAAATAGCAAATTATCTAAAACAAAAAAAATCAGAAATTTCCCTAAAATACCGAATGCTATTTTAGTAAAATAGGATGTTTTTATTTCAACAAATACAATTTGGCACAAGCCCGAGCATCAGATAACGCTTCGTGATGATTCAAAGCGATATTCATTTCCCGGCAACAATCGCTCAATTTAGTTGGTTTTAATCCTTTGGCTTTGTATATTTTTACGGTACATTCCCAACGAGAGGCAATATTCAAATCCGCATACTCTAAATTATAAAGAGCCATTGATTTTGCCAAAACATTCCGGTCAAAACTTTCATTGTGAGCTACAACCATCCTGTTTTGCAACCGTTTTTTAATTTCAGGATATACCTGGGCAAATGACTTAGCATTCATGGTATCCCGCGGATAAATCCCATGCACTTGAATGGTAAAAGGAGAATATAAATTATTTGGTGGTTTGATTAAACTAACAAACTCATCTGTAATTATTCCATTTTCTACGGTTACAATTCCTACAGAACACGGATGGTATGCGGTTGCTGTTTCAAAGTCTATAGCGGTGAAGGTCAATTTGATTTCAGATTTAGGGTTAACGATATTTGATTTCAGATTTACAAAAATACTGTCAATTATAGAAGTTCAATGTATTTGTTACCTTTTTTTTAGATGTTCTTGCAAACTTTTAGATTCCAAAAATTTTACAGCAACAAAGTAATTAAACCAAAAAACCTTGCAGGTTTTTTGATTCTTGTTGGAGTATAATTAGGAAATAAAATCCAGTTTTAATCTTATTTTATCGACCCAATAATATCATATTTAGTTATAATATGGTGATTTCCATTCTCTAATTCAATCAAAACGGCTTCATTCTCTTTCGTGAATAATCGAGAAACTTCTTCAATAGGAGTTCCGTGTTTCACTATTGGAAAAGGTTTTCCCATTACATCTTTAATCGGTTTATCAGCTACATTTTTGTCGGCTACGTAACTTTGAAACAAATCACTTTCATCAACAGAACCTACAAATCCGGTGGTATCAATGACAGGAATTTGAGATATTTTGTATTTACGCATTCTTTCTATGGCGTGTGAAACTAATTCTTCGGTACGCACCACAATCAATGGTTTGTCGATATGATCTTTGATTACATCCTCCGCCTTTGTGATTTCTTCTTCTAGAAAACCGCGTTCCCGCATCCAGTCGTCATTGAACATTTTACCTACATAACGGCTTCCTGAATCATGAAAAAGAACCACAACTACATCTTCCGGTTTAAAATGTTCTTTGAGTTGCAACAATCCTTTGATCGCCGCACCAGCAGAATTCCCTACAAATATTCCTTCTTCAAGTGCAATTTTACGGGTATAAACCGCCGCATCTTTATCCGTTACTTTTGTAAATCCGTCAATCAAAGAAAAGTCTACATTCATGGGTAATATGTCCTCACCAATCCCTTCTGTGATATACGAATAGATTTCATTTTCATCAAAAATTCCTGTTTCATGGTATTTTTTAAATACAGAACCATAGGTATCGATTCCCCAAATTTTAATGTTTGGATTTTTCTCTTTCAAATATTTCCCAACTCCGGAAATAGTTCCTCCAGTGCCTACCCCCGATACAAAATGAGTAATTTTACCACTTGTTTGCTCCCAAATTTCCGGTCCCGTTTGCTCGTAATGCGCGATAGCGTTTGAAGGGTTGTCGTATTGATTCACATACCAGGAATTAGGCGTTTCTTTGGCCAATCGTTTAGAAACCGAATAATACGACCTTGGATCCGTAGGTTCTACATCCGTAGGACACACCACAACTTTAGCGCCTACGGCACGAAGAATATCCATTTTTTCTTTGGACTGTTTGTCTGAAATTACACAAATTAGTTTGTATCCTTTTATAATGGCGACTAATGCCAATCCCATTCCTGTATTCCCGGAAGTTCCTTCAATAATAGTTCCGCCTGGCTGTAAACGGCCATCAGCCTCCGCATCTGCAATCATTTTTACAGCCATTCTGTCTTTTACGGAATTTCCTGGATTGAACGTTTCCACCTTAGCAAGTACTAAGGCCTCTACTTCGGCAGTTACTTTATTGAGTTTCACTAATGGGGTGTTGCCTATGGTACCTAATATATTTTCTGCGTAGCGCATTGTATAATAAATTTAAGATTGTAATTTGTTGTAAATACTGCTACAAAGATAGTATTTTGTTATAAATTAATCTTGTTTACGGAATTTTGCGTTCGTGATAATAGCGACATCCTTTCCTTGTTTGCTGCCAAGCAAGGAAAGATATAGCGGATAGCGCGATAAAACGCCCAAAAAAAATGACTTAAAAAATTGAAATTTTAAAGAGCTATTAATTAAAGAAGTTCCAAATTAAACCAAATCGGATCGTGAAATCACGCGATGGATTATTGGGGGAGGCATGAAAATCATTGCCAGTGAGTGCCGAATTAAAATGTTCCGCTTTCAAATAGATCCTTGTTCTTTGAATTTTTGCATTGATAAAAAAATCAAGGTTAGGATGATTGCCGATTTGTTTGTCTTTTTGCACAAAAAATTCTCCTATGACCGGATTGTATTCATTGGCATAATAACTGGAAAAGTAATTGAGTGAAATCCCTGTTTGCAGAAATAAGGCTTTTTTAAACAAAAAATTCGAGTAGTAAAACGTATTTCGCGTTACAATTTCAGGCACGTTCAAGATGGCATCTTGTTGTTCTGTTTTTTGATATAAAACTGTATTATCTAACGCAAATTTTCCAAATTTTAATTCTCTGCTGATTTTGATCGATACATAATTTATTGTGCTATTGTATTGTGCCGGCGCAACAATTTGTGTGTTATCTGTTTTTTGCTGCGCAGTTGATGCTTCGGTAAAATACAAATGATCATTCAACACTGAAAACTGCAATTCTGCATCTAGCCAAGGAGAAATGGCATTAGCTTTTATTGTGTTTATTTTTTCATTCTTAAAATCATTAGACCAGTTGTACTGCACGTAACTGCTCTGGTGCAGATTGTAATTGTTATTGGGTAGTTTGTTTATGTTTTGATACTGAAATGCAAATTGAATTTCATCAGTGAGCTCATACTTCAATTTAGCATCTAAATTTGAAAGCGACTGGTTGGTAATAGATCTGGAATAAGAAAAAATACCGTTCCAATTGTTTTTTCGGTATTCATATTGACCTCCGGCACTATTAATGTTCTGGCTCAAGAAACTTGGGACTGTTTTCGCATCAAATATTAGGATCTGATTGTAATAATAATTAGATCTGAAATCGTCAGCAAAAAACTGAAATTTACCCAATGTTGTATTTTCATAAATCAAACCAATTCTATTGTACATCTTGTTGTAACGCGTTTGATCATTGATCCCGCTGTTTGCAAAAGAGTCCCCAAACCGGTCAACTATTGCCCCTCCTACGGCAGATGCTACTGTGGCCTGATTGTATTCAAAGAACTTATTTTCGTAATTAAACTGATGCGCGAGATACGCGTTATTGTCTCCTTTTTTTGTGTTAATTCTAAAATTGTGATCCACAAAAATTCTTTTTCCTTTCAGAAATGATTTGGCGTCATTAAGATACACTTCAAATCTTTGTCTGTTATCGTAGTTTGGATCACCACTTTCAAAATCATTAATAGTCGTAATTCCACCGTTTTCTTCATTTAAAATATCTTGATAGGTATAATGTGCATTAGCAAAATACCGTTTATTTTTAGTGTTGTAACTGGTGGTGAACCTGAAATTTCCTGTACTTGAGAGCTGATTGATGTATTCTCCTTCTGAACGTAGTCCTCTGTAGGCTATCGAAAAATTTAAATTTTTTGAGGTGTTCAGGGTAATAAAGGCATCTACTGACTGCCCCTTTTGTACGGTTGTTTTAAAATATAATTCGGTAACAGGAGTTGCTACAGAGCTGTAACGGATTTGGTTTGCCTCCAAAAAATTAAAATGCTTTGCTTTAAAACCAAATTCGGGAAATACAACTACATCCGTCAAACCGTATTGTAAGGTATTGTATGTTTGTCCATCATTTGCAAAAGGTAAAAGTCCAAAAATGTCTTTTCGCAAATAGTTGTGGCTGTATTCTTTTTGAATATTGAGAGACGTGTCAATGTAAGTGGTATCCCGTTCTAAAGTGATGAACCGATACATATCAACAGTAGCCACTTTTTGTTCTTTTTGTTTATTGACCGTATCTGACGCACTTTGGTATTTACTGGCAGTATCTGTATTAGTAATATTTTTTTGAGAAAACAGCAGCATGGGCACTGCTAAAAAACAAAATAAAAATAATATTCTCATTTGACAGGATCTAATTAGTCGGTTACGTATACAGTTTTAACTCGGCAAAGATAAATGATAAAAACCTATAAATAAAAAAACATCTGACGGAAGTATGTGTTATACAAGAAAATTACTCGCTGTCAATTTACTCTTTCGGGACAGTTTTAAAGGGACCTGCAAGCAACAAATTTTCAGAAAACACTCCTTTTTCGTAGCATTTTGCACTACAAAACGATACATTAAACAACTGTCTAATAATAATAATAATAATAATAGCTACTGTCCTCTATAAAACAACACCGTAGTGATGGTCTTGAAAGCAATGTTCAAATCCAGGTAGATGCTGCGGTGCTTGATATAATACAAGTCATACTGCAGCTTGATCAGACTATCATCAATGGTTTCCCCATACGTATAATTGACCTGTGCCCAGCCAGTAAGCCCTGGCTTGATGATGTGTCTGGTTTCATAAAAAGGCATTATTTCTGCAATTTCTTTTACAAAAATAGGACGCTCGGGACGCGGACCTATAACAGCCATATCTCCTTTTAGTATATTGATAACCTGAGGAAACTCATCGATTCTGGTTTTACGCAGAAATTTCCCAAAAAGCGTCACTCGGGAGTCATTCGTAGCGGTAAAAACGGCACCGTTCGATTCGGCATTTTTAACCATTGTCCGGAACTTTAAAATTTTAAATACCGCCCCATCTTTGCCTATCCGTTCTTGTGAATAAAACAACGACCCTTTATTTCCTATTGCATTTCCAAACAAAATAAGCGGACACAAGAACACGCCTACAACAAGTCCAGACAAGGAAACGGTTATTTCAAATATTCGCATAACAATCAAATACAATTTATTCTGATTGCTTCGGCTAAAAGGAAAAAAACGATAAAAATCCCGTGACATGTACTGCACTGGTATGCGCTGGGTTTTACTTTCATATACCTGTGTATATTCCCGTATAATATTCCCAGCCTCTAATAAATGAAGCAATTGTTGGTACAAATCTGCTGTAATACCTCCCGTTTTTTGGGAAGCAATCACAATTTCAGAAACTCCGTTTTCATTCACAAAAGAGAACAAATCCTCTCTTTTGATGTGCTGCACATAATGGTATTCTTCCATTTGTTGTTCACTGGAATCTAGATTAACAAACCCAATTATTTTATAATGCGGATCAATATTTTCAAGTCCTAAAATCAACTCCTGTACCTGCTCCTGATCACAAATCAAGATTGCTTTCTGAAAAAATCGATTAGAGGCCAAAAAGGTTACATACAACATCCTCCAGAAAAACAACGATAAGAATACGACCAGAAAAAACAATAGAATTTGAAGGCGGTTTGAGGGCAGTTCCGGAGAAAAAAACGGCGTCAGTAAATAGACTAAAACAGTTGTTGAAACGGTAATAAGAGTACTTTTTAACACCTGAAACTCGTTGCTAGCCACCTGAAGATTATACATTTCAAAAATAGCTCCAAATACATTTAGGTAAACTGCCAAAACGATTGTCCAGTAATAATTAGTAGCTGAAACTTCAAAATAATCAAAAGCAAATACCTTTCCAGTTGCATATAAAGCCGTCAAAACAAAGAGAACATCAAAAAGTCGAAGAATCATCTTTCGTTCTGATATTTCAAAATGCATTTTGTCAACTGAAAACATGATAGGTATTTATGGTACGGGTGCAAATTTAATTTTTTTGTTCCAAATTAAACTTATAGTAGCACCTCTTTTTTTTAAGAACATCCACTTTTAACAAAGTGATTTTTTTAAGAGCTGCGAATTCCCTAAAAAAACCATGAAAAATATTGAAACGAATACGCACCACTTTCTTTATGGTTCTTCTCTACTCTTCTTTTACAACACTCTTTCTTCTGGGCAATCCCAACTGCACATTGAGTAAGGACAACGAGTATACAAAGGCAGGTGCGGCGGTACGCATGGCGGCATGATTAATGGTTAAAAACCAGAAGGCAACAAAACACAATAAAAACATATTGAACTTGTTTTCCAAGTACAAAACCAAGGGTGTAAAAAACAAAATCAGCAATGCTATTATCCCTAAAGACCCATGCTCGGCCAGCATCCGGGTAATTTCGTCGTGGGACAACACTTTGATCCCCGTTTCATCCTCCCGTACTTCCACTCCTTTTCCAACTCCTACACCAAAAATAGGGTTCTTCAAAAACGTATTGATCTCATTTAGTGCCACATCTTCCCTGCCGGTAAACTGGCTCTCTTTAGCCCTTCCTGCGGCATCTTGATTGGCATAGCGCTTGTCAATAAGGCCGCCCGTCTGAAAGGAGGTGAAGGTCCAAGTGACAAACATTGCAAACACTAAGAATACGATAATATAATTCAATTTTGCCCTTCCGCCAAAATTAGATTTAAAATACAAGAACGCCAGCAACAAAACAATCATCAAGAATCCGGTAATCATTCCTCCTCGGGAGAAAGTAATGATTCCTCGATAAGTGATATTTAACGCAAGGATCAGGTTGATTATAATTTGGAATTTTGTTTTAGAATCCAATATTACTCTGGAAAAAAAAATAAACATCCCCAGTCCTAAAACCGTAGCCACCTGATTGGGGCCATACCCTCCAGAAGTTTGAAAATTAGATTCGGTTCCCGTTATGACTTCCTGTAAATCTGGTGTATAAAAAATCAGATATGCCACACAACTAATAATAGGAAGACCCATGCTCAGCAGGATTGTATTCATCTGATCCAATCCAATCTTTCGCCGAAAGGTGTACAAAGAAGCCAGTCCCAAACAAACGGGACCCGAAAGGTTAAAGGCAATCGCTTTGCGAATATTCGTGTTAAAATTCAATACAAAAGTCGAAATAATAACACCGGGGATTAGTAACAATAGAAAGATCCAATACGGAATGGCTCCTTTAGAAAAACCGCTGTAATACATCCCGATAAGAACAAAGAGTACAACCCCGTATTTGGAAATTTCATAGAGTGGATTTCCACCGGTCATTCGCAAAAAGACTTCGCTCCCTACCACATAAGCCGCAGCAATCAGTGCTTCGTTATTTCTGTTTTGTTTTTTTACGATATAATAAATTCCAAAAATAAAAATAGAATAGCCGTATATTTTTGCTGTAAAAGGCAACAAATACCCCAATGCACCCACCACCACATGGAAAAGAATTAAATAGAGATAGGATCGATCTTCGTTTTTCATTTGTAACTATTTTGCAACCAATTTAAATACTGTGCGATAACCGCTGTTTCTGAATTGTGATCCAATACTGTTTGATATAGCGCACGACCAAATTCCAGTTGCAGCCTCTCACTATCGATTAATACAACCAATGCCTCATAAAAGATAGACTCCTGTTGTGCCGCAACAAGAAAACCGTTTTTGCCATTTACAACCAGAGAAGCTATTTCTCCTACTTCAGTGACTACTACCGGTTTTTTATGCCAGCCATATTCCAAAAGCGCCACTGGTAGTCCCTCAGATTGTGACGTTAGGATCCCGATTGTCGCTTGCTGCAAAATATGGGCTACATCTTGTTGGGTACCGTAAAGGAACACCTTTTTTTCTAAACCAAAAGCACGGATTAAATTCTTAATTTTCTGGGAATAGGCATCATTAAAATCTTTTCCAACCAAATGAAACGTCCACTCAGGATGGGAAATCTTTAGTTTACAGGCGACTTCCAATACTAAGAAATGATCTTTTTGTGCTCTCAAATTAGCCAAACAAACAATCTGCTTTCCGGGAATTCCCTTCAAAAAGGTCTCTGCTTTACTCTTCTTTGCTTCCGATGGAAAATTAGGCAAATAAATGGTGTTCCTGAAATTCAATTTTTGTTCCGCCCAAAATTTTAATTTTTGATTGACGGTAACAATACCATTAAAAAATGGAGCGGTGAGTCGTAAAGCACCCAATGGTCTTTTTGATAAAAATTCACTATCGCCATAATGATCGTGCCAAATTAACTTAATCTTAGGATACGTCAATTTAAGTAATACCGCAGTAAAAAATGATGTACCGTGTGCATGTGCGATTGTAATTTTATTCTGTTTTACAAATGATTTCAATTTTAAAACTGACCTTAAGTCGAAAGTGTGTTTTTTATTTAAATACAAATAAGAAACATCCGCATCAATTTGATGGAGCAGTGGCCCTTCATTTCGGGTGACGATCAAACCTGCAAATTCAATTTTTTTCGCTAGCGCATTGGCATAACTGATCGCCATACGCTCCGCTCCACCTGCCTCGAGTGAATCTATAATTTGAATGATTCTCATGTTGTTGTTATCACTTATGTTACATATTAATCTACTCCCAATAGTAGCAAACCCACTCAAAGAGACGAGTTAAACTCAGCATCAACGTGCCAGTAATTTTTTAATTTCCGCTTCGAAAAAATCCATCGTATAGCCCCTGGACCATTCTGCTCCTCTGGTTTGTTTGTAATCAAAAAGGCTTTGGTTACTCAAAACCGATTCGATTTGCAAAATATCTTTTTCAAGATCCATTTCCAGCAAAATCCCTCTGTTCCCATAATCCAGCATAAAAGGCACACATGAAACAGCGGTTGCCAGAGGAACACAACCCCAAAACTGACCCTCGGCAATCACTTTTGGCCACCCTTCACTCTCTGAAGGCAACACTACAAAATGACTGTCCTGATAGGCTTTTTGCAGGGTTTCTTTGGATTGATTTCCTTTCAAAAAAACAATGGACTCGAGCTGATGCGCTGCAACATACTCCTCTAAGACTTTACGTTCTACTCCTTCCCCATACAGTCGCAAACGCACTAAATACCCTTTTTGATGCAAATTTTCGATCAATTGAACAGCATACAGCGGATGCTTCCCATGGACTAATGTACCTGCAAAAACAAAATCGACCACACCCTGTAACACTTTTGGAACCACTGCCAATTTATCTTTTTCAGAATAGGTAGCCGTAAAAAAAGGTTTAATATTTCCAGAACTGCCCTTCCACTCGCCATACACTAAAACCTGCATGTTTCGGGTCAAAAAAGTGTTGCTTAAAATCCATCGTTGCAGTTCGTAGGTCCAAGGGTGCTTGGATTCAGGATCCCAATTTCCGGCATATTTAGCTGTTTTTGGAGTATTCGGAAATAAAATTTGAACAAAACAACCCAACAACCCTATGTTTCCAGGACACCGTAAATGAATGTGATCAGCAGATTTCATGGCTTTAAATAAAACCCAAAGCAATCCGGGAAGTTTAAATAAAGTAAGTAAAATAGCTTGTATCGATAATAAATCAAAACTTGGAACAGGAATAAAGTGTATGTTTTGATGCTGGTAAGAACTGTCAATGGCTGTTGCTTTCCCTGAAAAAAAGGGAGCCACAATCACTACTTGTGTTACATGGTTGCCCCAAACATTCATTTCTCTTACGTAGGGAGCGTACGCATAATATAAATTATTCACTTTCGAATGCGGCACGTGGGTAATGATTACGAACTTCATATTTAAAATACTGTTTATATCTTATTTTGGTTTTCTTATCCACAAACTCCACCAACCAACGGTTCTGCCTACTGCCTCTGTAAAAGCTTCTTTTTTACTACTGCTGGTAAAGGTATTGCTAAACCGAATACCAGTCAAAAGTAATGTAATTGTGTGCCATTTTAATTGATGTTCTAATGTTGGCTTAGGATTTTTCGTTCTCCAGACATACCAACCATTTCGCACGACCATTTTACCATATTGATATTGATTGGGTCTTCCTGCGGTATCGTGATAATGATACAATCTTGCAGCAGTGCTCAAGTACAATGCCCCTATTTTAGACACTCGTAAAGAAAAGTCGGCATCCTCATACAATCCATAACCTTCAAAATAAGTAGAAAAATGCAACGTATCAAACACCTTTTTTCTGAAAGAGGAAACACCTCCCATCAACATTTCAACTTCATACGTTTTACCACTCGGAGGCAAAAATCCCACACTACGACCGTGTGAATATAAGGAAGAATAACCCGGTGGACAATCACTGTCTAATCCTAATTTTTTTCTTAACACGAATCGGCTGCCATCTTTTCTTTTCCATCCATCAAAATAAAATTCATCACTTTTGGAGTGATACTTTTCACCAACAAATTCCGTTTTAGTTTCATCAATAATGTACCCGCCAACACCTAAAGCCTGCGGATAAACCTTATACGTTTGTAACAGTTCTTCAAAATAAGTAGCCGTCAAAACAATGTCATCGTCTAAAAAACAGATTATTTCTATATCAACTGCTACTCTTTCAATTCCGTAGTTGCGTTGCTTAGTCAGACCACGATGTTGTGGTGGAACGACGAAATATTTTAAATGATCAAATCGATTATTCTCTATCATTACCGATGTATCCTGATTAGTTGACCCATCGATGATCATAATTTCATCTGGATACTTTGTTTGCTCTTTCACAGACTCTAATAGCTGTAATAAAGCTTCGGCACGCATGTACGTACAAATTAGTAATGAAAATTTCATTGTTATTGGTGTCTAATTCCTAAATTCTGCAATTTTTGTGCATAAAAAACCGACTTCTTAAATTGAATATTCTTGTAAGGAAATCGAAATAAACGATACAAAAAAGCAACTTTAGAACCCGTAAATAGATAATAGGTAAAATGTTTATACTTATACTCTCTCAATTGTTTAGGACTGTAATGCTTCATTATCCCATACATAATTGTTGGACTAGGAACCGGTTTTATGTTTTTCACAGGAGCATCCAGTTCCCAGGGCTGTGCTTTCCTTTTTTTTCCAACAATCTTAGCTTGAGTTCCCCAAAAACGATAGCCTCCGCTGGGTGGTTTTAAATGTAAATTAGCAGCAAATGGATTAGCTAAAACAGTTACTCCGATTTTACTTAACGACATTCCAAAATCACTGTCTTCGCCATAACCGCCATCAAAATTGACATCATTACCGACCAACTGATTTACAAACTCCCGTTTGACACAAGAATTCGCATTGCTAAACATTTGAGTACAGCCCGCAATAAATGGGGGTCGACTCAATTGTTCCAACTTAAGAGCCAAATCCTCTAAATTCTGTTGGTGGTGATCCGCACGGATATCCAGTCCGTTGCAGGCTCCAACCGAATAGGTTTGTAAGAACCGAATGTGGTTTTCGATGAAATCCGCAGGGATCCGAATATCATCATCCCCAAAAACAATATAATCCCCCGTGCATAGAGCAATCCCCTCATTTCTGGCCCTACAACTACCCTTTGTCTGTTGCCAAATCACTTTTAATTCAAAGGGATACTGCTTTTGTTCGTAGGCCGTTTCATCTCTGTCGCTCAAGGGAGTGGCATCTACAACAATAACCTGGGTCGGTTTATAGTTTTGATTAGACAAATCATCTAACAGTTGTAAAGTGTATTCTTGACGGAACATCGTAGGTATAATATAACTTACTGTAGGATTACCTTGAATAGCAAGAAGCACCCGAGAAGGAATTCTAGCCGTTATGTCCCTTTTTTTATAGGTATTCTTGACTCTGAACAAAGTAATCCATTCTGAAATTTTCAAGAAACCTAATCTGTAAATCATAAAAATGGCATGGCTTATTTTATAATTTTTCCTAAAAAAAAGATGACGATCTCTTCTTGAAACTATCACCTTTTCTATAGCCGCATTTGTAAATAAATTTTTTACATATAATGGAACTCCTCCCAAAAAACGGTTGCATCGAAATCCAAAATCTAAAGCCTGCATTTGAATATTTTCAAAATCGGTATCAAAACCTTTTGTGAGGTCCCAAACTGATTTACGAACTGCAAAAGCATTGGGATTAATCCTCCAACTGACACATTGATCTAATCCATCAAAATCATTCAAATACCAAAAGAATACAGCAGTCTGATAGACCAATTCAGGGAAAGCATTTTTATAGCCCTGCTCAAAAGAACTATGCCAAATATCGCCTGCTCCAGTAGACAATAGCTCCAATTGTGAAAAATCAGGAGTACCGGCATACAATAGTACTTCACCTGACGTCGTTGTATATTCTTTTAATTGTATTCTTCCCATTTATCGTTTAAACTTAAATCTACCCGTTGGGTGTAATTAATAAAAATTTCAATTAATCTTAAATAAAAAAATTGAACCACACTTCGACCCGTTAATCTCTGTTAGCATCCTACGTTTTAATAATCCTTTCTATCAGGTCGGAAGTACATATTGAGCGTAGACGAATTGTAGTCGAAGTCATGCTTTTTTAACTTAGCTGTCTGATTCTAACCTAACACAAACTTTTTTATAAAACACTACACTCTGTTGCGCCACTTTCTCCTTACTAAATTTTTCTTTCACTTTCTTTTCTGCCGCTAAACCAAACGCTTTTTGCAAAACAGCATCATCTAACAGTTGAATAATTTTTGTTGCGTATTCCAAATGATTTTTAGGATGTACTAAAAACCCATTGATACCGGCATCAATCACTTCTTGTGCCCAGCCAATATTTGAGGCTACAATAGGTTTTTGCAGCGCCATGGCCTCAATCCAAGACACGGGCAAAGCCTCGGCAAAAGTAGGAAACACGCAAATTGTTACCGTACTAATATGCTTTTTGATGTCCTGATATGGTACAGCCCCTAAATAAGTCACATTGAGCAGCGCAGCTGGAGAAAATATTCCTTGCATCATCTGCCAAGTGGAAGAATTCCCTGATATGATATCGGGAACATCTTTCCCTAACAAAATCAATTTAGCATTTGGATTTTTAGCGACCACTGCATTAAAAATAAACGGCAACTCTAACAATCCTTTTTTACGAATTAAACTCCCAAAATATAGAATCGTGTTCTTGTTTTCTTTGTTTTTATCATCCGGACTAAACGCATCAAGATCAATACCATTCGGAATAATCGTAAATTGCTTGTTTAAACCAAAGACCGCATTCGTAGTATCGGCCGTAAACTGACTTACTGAAAGCAAGCCATCTGCCTTTTTCAATGCTCTTTTTTCATGAAATTTATTAATCCACTTTACAGGCCGCCGATCCAAGTGACAAAAATAAGTATCCGAGCCATGCAACCGAATCACAACCTTACATTTTTTAGGAGAGATAAAAGAGGTGATTCCCGTCCAATCCGGAGCTTCTACCACATCAATTTTTTTATCCTCGTATAAAGTATCAATAATATTCTGCAGTTTTTTCCGGGTCAAATACCACGACAATCCCTTAAATTTGACATTCCTGATCTGCTGAATACAAATACCACTGTCATAAAAAACAGCTTCTTCTTTTTGGGCATACACTAAAACGCGTACCGAACAGCCTTCTGCCAAAAGTCCCATTGCCAGATTTTTAATACTGGTACCTATTCCGCCGGAGCTTCCTGTTTTTGGGTGTGGATATTCCGGGCTTAAAAAAGCTATTTTCCTCACCTCAACCTTCTCCAAAATAAAGGGAGCCACTGCTGAATATTCGTTTCCCATCTTATCTATTAAAAAAATCTTTTATAATTACACTGGTAAACCGTCGTGCTCCAGTATCATTCAGATGCCCGCAGGACGAAAAATACTGATCTCCTTCTACCGTATTTTCATAATTGTAAATTTCAGGATAGCATTGTTGCACTTTTTCAAAATAATTTAATCCTTTAGTATTGGTGCACATCGGGGTCATGACAGCTATCAAATTGATGTTGTTGTCCTTGCAAAGCTGTTTAATTTCTTCATAATATTTGTTCCGTAACGGTTTTAAATTAGTCAGATTGTTTTTCATGTTACCCTTTTTTTTGACTAACGGATAATATCCTAAATGAGCCAAATTTGTAGTAGGCTCTTTCGATACCGTTTTATAGAGTTCTCTAAACCCAATCTTGGAATCAAATGCAACATACCTGTAAAAAGGAATGTAATACAATTCTTTAAAATCGGCCTCTTTTAAAAAATGATTTCTGATTGTTTTAGAATCATGGATAAAGGGAAGAAAACGAGAAGAAACACCCTCATCTCGCTTTTCATTTGATAAATTCAAATCGGCCTCGAGTATCACATTTTTTATAGTATACTTTCGTTCCACCATTAATTTTAACAGTAGGGATGCTTCAAACAAATGTCCTCCGCTCATCCCAAAATTAAATGTTTTCAATCCTTTTTCTTCAAACATTGGAGCCACAAAATGATTGTTGGCTCTGGAAGATCCTAAAATTACCACATCATACTTGCGCGCTGCTGAATTGTAAACATAATCAATTTTCCCTCTATTCGACGACTGTACATAAACTGTTGTGTATAGAAAATCCAATACTACTAACAGTAAAAATAGTAGCACGAGGGTTTTGACTGTAAAAATTAAAAACTGCTTCATTGTTGTTTTGTTCTGTATTGTATTTATAGTTTTATTCTAAATAATTTCTTTTTCCGTCCCCATCCCTAAAGGGTGGGAAAAAGAAAGACTACGACCTACTAATCAAGAGCATTCTAAATTTCCGGTTCCCTTTAGGGTCACGGTAAACCGGAAATTTATCCCGCAGCAATAAACGCTTTTATTTTATCTATAACTTCCGGCAACTGCGCTAGTACTTCCTCATTTGTAAATCGGATTACTTTTAATCCTTGAAATTCAATATGCTTTGTTCTTTCTTCATCTAATAGCTGTTGTTCTTCAGTCAGATGATATCCTCCATCAATTTCAATTACTAACTTTAAGGCATGACAATAAAAATCGGCAACGTAAAAACTAAGAGGATGCTGCCTCCTAAATTTAAATCCCTCTATTTGATAGTTTTTAACTGCTAACCAAAGTTTTTCTTCCGCTTCTGTTGCATTATCTCTTAATTTCTTTGCATTTGAAAAAATTTTCGGAGATGCACCTTTCCACATATTCTCAGACTGAAGCGTTTTTTTATCCATAACTCAAACTATATTTTTATTTCAAAAACTCAAGATTCCTTTAGGGTTGGGGTAAAACGAAAATCAACCTCTCCTATTCCTTTTTCCTTCCCCATCCCTAAAGGGTGGGAAAAAGAAAGACTACGACCTACTAATCAAGAACGTCCTAAATTTTCGGCTCCCTTTAGGGTTGGGGTAAAACGGAAATCAACCTCTCCTATTCCTTTTTCTTTCCCCATCCCTAAAGGGTGGGAAAAAGAAAGACTACGACCTACTAATCAAGAGTATTCTAAATTTTCGGTTCCCTTTAGGGTTGGGGTAAAACGAAAATACCACACTAAAACTGAAAATAAATAAATTCTTTATAATCGGAATACGTTCCTAATGCCACAATTGCTGCAAGGCATAATCCCAACTTTAAATAACTGTAGCGTCCAGAAATAGGTTCCACTTGCGTTCGGCTATTCCATTCCACAACAATAAAAGCAAGTATTAAAATGATGATTTCATAATTGTATCGCTCGTTATCCAAATACTGTGATGCAAAATTTCCATTGGTAAAAATACGCCCAATATATTCAAAAGCATCTCCTATCGATTTTACCCGGAAGAAAATCCATGCCAGGCAAGTTAATGCGAATGTACTGATAATGCTAAAGAAAACTGTGACGGAGGCAAAATCCCAATGCAAGGACACTGTTTCCATATTAGATCGATTCCGCTTCAAGAGCAACAATGGCAAAAAATACAGGGCATTAATAAAACCCCAGGCAATAAAAGTCCAATTGGCACCATGCCAAAAACCACTGATTAAAAAAATAATAAAGGTATTGCGGATTTTCATTCCCATACCTCCACTGCTGCCTCCCAAAGGAATATATACGTAATCCCGAAACCACGACGAAAGAGAAATGTGCCAGCGCCGCCAGAACTCTGCGATATCACGAGAAAAATAGGGGTAGTTAAAATTGCGCAGCAAATCGATTCCAAACAATTTAGACATTCCCAAAGCCATGTCAGAATAACCCGAAAAATCCCCATAAATCTGGAAAGCAAAATAAACGGCCCCAAGAACCAACGACAAAGAATTCATGGATTCATAATTATCAAAAATCGCATTGGCGTATGTAGCGCAGGTATCCGCAATTACCACTTTTTTGACCAATCCCCAGACAAACTGAAAGATTCCTTCTTTGGCTTTTTGATAGTCAAAACTGCGTTTCACTTTCACTTGTGGTAATAAATGTGTGGCTCTTTCAATGGGTCCCGCCACAAGCAGTGGAAAATAACTGACAAACAACGAGTAATCGACAAAATTATATTCTGCCTTAATTCTTTTTAAATAAATATCAATGACGTATGATAATCCGTGAAACGTATAGAAGGAAATACCCACCGGCAAGATCACGTTGAGTAGTAAAGGACTCGTTTGTAACCCAAACCCATTCAACAACTCCGAGAAAGAATCTGCAAAAAAATTATAGTATTTAAAAATTCCCAGGAAGCCCAGATTTACACTGATACTCAGCCAAAACCAAAATTTCCGACTCCGTACCGTCTTGGCCTTTTCTATCCGAATACCGGTATAATAATCTAAAAACGTCGAGAACACCAACAGGAACAAAAAACGCCAATCCCAACAGGAATAAAAATAATAGCTGGCTATAATGAGCACTGCATTTTGAGCACTTTTGGTTTTATTACAAACAAACCAATACAACACAAATACGATTGGCAGGAAAACGGCAAAGGATAAGGAATTAAAAAACATACGTACGGGAACGGATTTGACGGTGTAAAATTAAGATTTATTCTCTAATACCAATGCTAAATGGTACTCGACCATTCTTGCCAGTGAAAAACGGTTTTCAATGAGGGTTCTGGTATTCGTTTCAATTCTTTTATGACCCAAATAAACGGCTTCAAGAATATTCTTTAGAGCCATAACATCTTTTGCTTTATAAATAAACCCATTTTCCCCGGAAACAATAACCTCCTCATTACCACCAACATTTGTTGTGACTACAGGAACATTGGCAGCTAAACTCTCTAATATCGATAAACTGAAACACTCCATGTGGGTAGGTTGCAGCATATAATCATATTCCGAAAATAACGCTTTCAGGTTAGAAATGCTGCCCATAAAAGCAAAACAATGGGTTACATCATAGTATTTCATCTTTTCAACCAAAATACTTTTATAAGGCCCATCTCCGTAAAGATCAATTTTAATTTCCTTCTGTATCGATGTAGGAAGCAGTGCGACAGCAGCAATTAAATCCTGAATCCCTTTAGATTCACGTAGGTGAGATGCCGTCAAAAAGATGGGATGCAATGTGTTTCGATTCATTCGTTGTAAAATATTTTCTAGCACAACCCCGTTATAAATAGTCAATGTCTTCTTTTTCAAATGAGAACCAAAATCATGAATAATTTCATTGACGGTATAATCAGAAACCCCTATAAAAACAGCAATATATCTGGAAAATAAAATTCCTTTGATTCTTTTCTCGATTCTCTTTTTTAAAGGATAGCCGGAAAGAGGTCTTGGATTATGATCCACGGCAATTATTTTAGCGCCGCTGAACTGCTTTATTTTATAAAAAAAAGGAGTACATAATTCGACAAAATGGGTAATGATATGCGTGTACGCTGTTGCATTGGTGGTACAAAAACTAAGAAAATGATTTTCTACGGATTGATATCCACTCTCAAAAATCGTTAAAGTAACATATTCGCCATGATCGGACTGATTCGGAAAAAACCAATCTACCTGAATATTATTTGCTGCACATTTCTTGTCAAACGCCCAAAAAAAGTAATCCATTCCGCCTACTCTTTCGGGTAATAGTTCATAATTACAAAGCACTGCTATTTTTTTATTTTCGGTCATTCCATTGTGATAAAGTTGTAGCAATACGCTGACTGGTTCCGTTTAATTTTTTGCTTATTTGTAAGTCAATCATAGCCTTTCTTTCTTTAGTTCGTGCCAAAGGATTGATTAAAGCCTCCTTGATTTGGTCAATTAATTCGGTTGGATTTTGAGCGATGGTCACGGATTGGCTCTCGACTACTTTTTTGAAATGATCATATCCTAAAAAACGTTGGTCATCATACAAACCATTTTCAGGATTTCCAAAAACAGTATTAATTACCGCTTTGTCAAATAACATAAAATCTAAACTCATTGTAGAGCACATGTTAATATTCAAATCAACATATTCCAACAAAGAACGTAAATCCATGATATCCTCCTCACTAGGAATGCGTTGAGACCAGCTTTCAGCATGATTCTCCCGAGTCAAAATCCATTTGGGCGTATTCCAGATAATTTCAGGAAACTCTTTTTGTATCGCAGCAAAACGCTCTGGTTCTTCTGCTGGAGAAGTCCGTACAACAAGTTGACATGGAATTCCTATTTTATTTTCTCGCATGGCATTGGCAATAGTCCGAATCACAACAGGATCATTCGCTCCGATACTGGCATCAGCACAACTGAAACAAATTATTTTCTGACTCTCCTTTAAATTAAATTTAGCATAAAAATCTTGTTTTTCTGTTTTGTATTTGTCCATCACATAAGGCTCAAATTGAGGTGTTCCCACCACTCTTACCTGTTCCTCTTTTACATTCGGATAAAAATACAACAGTTCCTTTTTCATTAAATCACTCCAAACCAAAAAATAATCAAAAGTCCCTAACATTCTTCCTTTGGAGGCTAAATTATCCCAACTGAAAATAAAACTGCTGACTGGTATTTGAGATTGGATAGCTGCATATAAAAAAGGGGCTAAATACGAGGGTCTTTGATGGGTGAAAAAAACATGAGTCGGTTGGTCTTCTTGCAATAATCGAAGATACCCTTTTGCTATTCTATGTTTAGAAAAAGACAAAAACTGTAATTTTTCTACAAACAGAATACTGGCAGAAGAGTGCACTCTCTGCGTAAAAAAATAAATAATTTTGACTAAAAGAGATCGGGCAGAGATTGTTTTGGGATACCCGGATTCCAGGTTGTCTTTCATACCATAAAAAGACTTATAGTGTTGTAGATGAGCTAGCTCTTTCCATTTCCTGAAAAACCAGGTCCATTTGCCTTCTACAAAAACATCCAATTCTTTTATAGTACTTGTAGACTGTAAATCCGCAGGATAAGCACTGATAGGCAACCCCGAATAAATGATAATAGTATCAAATTGGAGTCTGGCTTCTGTTAAAAAGTCACTCATTACAAAATTCCGGAATCCAACGCCATCAGTGATTACTATACCTAGTTTCTTCATTAAATTTTTTTTTATTTAATATCGTAATATCGTTTTTTATTATACCTGAAAAAAGAAATTGGAATTACTCCTTAGTTGTGCGAACCATTTCAAACAGACTAATGCACTGCCAAATATGAAAACTAGATTGGATATTACCTTCAACGTAGCGCTCTAATTCTTTCTTTAGTTCTTTTATATCAAACCATTTTGAATATTCTGAATTTTCGATCGACGCAAAACATTCGGTTACCCAATTCTTCAAATCATAAGCCAACCATTCCCTTTGTGGCGTTTGCAAAGGTCTTTTAGGTGCAAAAACCAAATCATTCACCAAATATTCTGAGGCGATTTCTCGTAACATAAATTTAGTTATTCCGTTCTTTATTTTAAAATCCAATGGTAATGAAAAAGCAAATTCTACTAATCTATAATCCAAAAAAGGTTCTCTTAATTCCGTGGAAAATAGCATCGAAATTCGATCATTAAATCGTAGCGCTCTTGGGATTTTCGTATAAAACAAATCGCGATATTGCTTATTTAACAATTCATTATCAAAAGGTTTGGGATAGTTTGGTTTTTCGGATTTTGCCAAAAAAGTATCCGAAAGCATATACCTTTTGAATGGTGAATCCGTAACTCCTTGAATGGTTGTGTCGTTTTCTTGGACGTAATAATCATAGCCCGCCCATTGTTCATCCATCCCTTGACCATCGAGTAATACCAATACGTTATCTTTTCGAGCTTGTTCGAAGATTTTGGCGTAAGCCAAGGTTGGAACTCCACCAAAAGGCTCGTCTTGTTGAAATGCTACTTTTTTAGTAAAATCGGGAACTTCATCTGCTTGAAACAGAATTTTAGTTAACGGGTTACAGGTTTTGGCTACCATTTGTTCTACCCAAGGCAATTCATCGTAGTCAGGATTATTCGTGTAAAAAGTATAACCATTAATTTTAGAATTATCCTTTTGAAGATTGACTAAAGCCAATAATACGGAACTATCCAATCCACCACTAATATTAAATCCAACAAGAACATCGGATCTAAAACGCAAATTAATACTATCTTTTAAAAGAGTAACATAATGTTCTTTGGCCTGCTCAAAAGTTAAATTCTTAGGTTGCTTTGCTACTTCTTCTTCAAAAAAGTACCATTTTTTTAGGATCAATTGCTGGTTTTGAAATTCTAAAAAATGGCCGCCGGGCAATTGCAAGATCTCCTCCCAAAAAGTTTCGTCGGGATTTCCATAAGAACCATAAGCAAAATAAGAAGCCCAGACTTTTTCGTTTGGAATTCTTGAAATACCCGCAGCGTGAAGCGCTTTTATTTCTGATGAAAAATAAAACGAGTTCTTTTCTTTACAGAAAAAAAAAGGTTTGACACCAAATCGGTCTCTTGCAGCAAATAATTTTTTGTCTTGATTATCCCAAATAGCAAAAGAAAACATACCGTTCAATTTTTGCAGGCAGTGATGCCCGTAAACAAGAAACGAAGCTAGTAAAACTTCGGTATCGGAGTCCGTTGTGAAAGTATAGTGTCCTTTCAATTCGGCTTTGAGCTCAATATAATTATAGATTTCACCATTAAAAATAAGAACATACCGACCAGAAGGATCCAAAAAAGGTTGATTGGATTCTGGGGATAAATCAATAATCGCCAATCGATTATGTCCTAAAGCAGCAAAATTCTTATCACTATATTTTCCTGTGGAGTCAGGACCTCGATGGTGTTGACTCATCAGCATGGCATCCAACTGATAGGCTTCGAAATTCCCAATTATTCCCGCAATACCGCACATTATTTTTGATTGTTTTTTATCATTTGCTCCGCCCTATCCCAATCGGTTAACGTATCAATATTTACATAAAATTCAGGAGTAGATTCGATGAATGAAATACTTTTTCCGTACAAAGAATGTTGTTGCAATAGCACTTCTGTTTTCATTATGTAAATACTTCCGTCTCTATGATAGGCATTGGGGAGTTCTTGTCTTCTGCTGATTATTTGATCTTCTCCGGTAGAGATTTTTAAATTTCCTTCGGAATTAAGTTCAAACGTCCAATGCGGATTATATTCATGTGGCACTTTTTGAACAGAAACTAGAGAATCACAATCGCTTGTAATGAATTTTTGAATAGCATCATCTAAGAATTCAACAGTTCTAATAGGACTTGTCACTTGAAGTACACAAACAGCATCAAAGGAGATGTCTTGTTTATCATACCATTCTAAAGCATGAATAATAACATCTATAGTAGGTGTTGCGTCTTGGGCTAATTCCTCTGGTCGTATAAATGGCACTTGAATTCCCAAGCTTTTAGCCACCGTAATTATTTGTTGATCATCACTGGACAAAATCACAGCAGTTAACAGCTTTGATTCCAAAGCAATTTCAGCAGTATATTGCAATAACGGTCTCCCGTTGAGCAATTTAATGTTTTTTCCTGGGACTCCTTTAGAACCTCCTCGTGCTGGGATAATACCTAAAATTCGCATTTTAATACATTATGGTTTTATGAAACTGCAAAGGTAATTTTTGTAATAATTCCGCTATTTGAACACCCGAATTCCCATCTCCATAAATAGCAGACGAGACTGATTTGCCTTTTTTTATAGCATCTAAAATAGCTACTTCTATTCGTTCTTGTGAATGTATAACATCAATACTGTTTCCGCCTCGTTCCCTTTTATTTTGACGAGACCCTATATTAACCACAGGCACCCCTAAAAAAGCACATTCCCGAATACCTGCGCTTGAATTACCAATCAAACACTCGCTGTGTCTCAGCAATTGCAAAAAATCTTTGCCTTCCATATTTTTAAAGAAATGCACATTTGGCAATTGATGCTGCTCTCTAAAAGCACGAATGCCTGTTGAAGTTCCGTCCGCTCCTGCATCCACATTGGGCCAAAACCAAAGGGTTGGTTTATTCAATTTATAAATCGCTTCGAGTGTTACTTCAATATGTTTCCGTGAATCTTGATATTCTGTCGTTACCGGATGTTGCATAACTACTAAATAACCACTCGATAAATCCGGTTTGGCACCTACGCCTCCATATTTCTCATACGGATCAAAAGGAAGTACTTTGCTCTGCAAGACCTCTTCTGCCAAATCGATTGAGGGACACCCTGTATTAAAAACCATCTCAGGATTTTCCCCTAATTTGATGACCCTTTCTTTCGCATTTTCGGATGCCACAAAATGATAATCGGCCAATTTAGTAATGGCGTGACGGACCTTTTCATCAATATTACCGGTAACTTCACCGCCCTGAATGTGCGCTAAAGGAATATTCATATAAGAAGCCGCAATGGCAGTAGCCATCGTTTCAAATCGATCGGCAACTGTTACAACAATATCCGGTTTTAAATTATCAAAAACAGTCGACAATTCCAATATTCCAATTCCGGTAGTCTTTGCAGCGGCAGTCAAATTTTCTCCTTCTAAAACATTAAATACTTTAGCGGCAATGACAAACCCATCTTTTTCAATATAATTGACAGCAGATCCGTAGCGATCCAACAGAGCGGAGGCAGCCACTATCAATTGTAATTCTAAGTCCGGATGTTGCTGAATAGCGGTCAAAACTGTTTTTACACGGCTGTAAGAGGGTCGCGCAGTAACTACTACGGCTATTTTTCGTTTTGGCATTTTAAGTATATTATTCTTCGGTTTAAAAATAAACAAAAAACAGTAAAGGTAAAAAAGTTATGGCTTTAACCTCACATCAGTTCGAGCATTTTAAAGGTAGATAAATATTTATTTTAAAAGTAAAAGATTTGTTTTAAAATAGTATATAGAACCCTTACATAAACAAATCTGTCTCATTCAAAAAATCCCATTGATTCAAATCCCGATTCAAAACCTTCCCTATTATTTCTTGAAATCGCATAGCGTCGATTCCAAACCCTTTTGGTTTTTTAGCTTCTAAGTCATCAAAAGTAACAACATGATTTTTGGGCAATTTTTTATTGACTGCCAATGATTTTTCGAAAATTTGTTTGAGTTCCGAAAAATTAGTATTGTTATTTTTATCAATAGGATGCGACAAAGCGACACTTATGTTTCGAACAGCCAAGACTAAATTCTTTGTTTCCAGAATCGTTAACGAGGCTTTGGCATCCGGACCAAAAAGTTGTCGGTCAAAAACAACATGAAACTCCAGAATACTCGCTCCCAGCGCTGTTGCGGCAATACTCGTTTCTATTTTAGCAGAATGATCTGAAAAACCAACCGGAACATCGTATCTATTTTTTAATTCCTGAATCACATTCAGCCCATATTCCTCCGGCTGTGTAGGATACGCACTAGTACATTGCAATATAGAGAAATTGACTTTTCGGTCTTTTAAAAATTGTACTGTTTGGTCTAACTCAGTATAAGAACTCATCCCGGAAGACAAAATTACTGATTTCCCTGTAAGTGCAATTTTCTCTAAGATCAAGAAATTGTTTACTTCTCCGGAACCGATTTTATAACTGTCAACTCCAATTTCTTCCAGCCAATCCACTGCTAAATTGCTAAAAGGGGAACATATAAAATCAAGCCCTGCACGGTCACAATGTTGCTTGATACCTTTCCATTGTTCCAATGAAAAACCCATTCGTTTCCAATAATCAAAACGGGTACTGTCCTCCAAAGCAAACGGCACTCGGAAAGGTTCATATACACTGCTTTCCGCTTCAGCAATGTGCATTTGAAATTTTACGGCATCAACTCCTGTTTGGGCAATTGCATCAATATAGGAATATAAAATACCCAAACTTCCCTCATGAGCTTGACCTATTTCGGCTATGATATACAATTTTGAAGACATAATTTTTATTTTTAGCTTTCTTTTTTGAATCGATTTAATGATATAAATTTCAAGAAAAAAAGAAGTTTTATTATTGAATGAGGGATTTATTTAAATAATTTATTGCTTTAAACATCCCAATATTTTTTATTCTATTAAGTTTACACCTATAAACTATAGAAAACACTTTAAAAAGTAATCTTTCTTTAAATGTAATATAATTGTACTTTACAAAGAAATTTAGCATTTCTCTCTTTTGTTGATTCACCTTCTCACTTTGTAAAATAATTTTATAAATAATTTTAACAAAACGAGAGAAATTATCTTTTAATTTCTTGTCTTGAGCTATTCTACAGTTATAATTTTTTAACAAATAACTTACACTCTCAAACATCCTATCAATGCTTTCTGTTGTATTGTTTTTCCCCCAATTTGGAATTCTATAGAAATTATCTATTTCTTTAATTCTTTTAAATTTCACATCACTATTAAATAATATTTCAATATGAAAAATAATGTCTTCCAATAAGTGTAAATCATTTCTAAATTTATTATTTTCTACATATTTTTTTTTCCAAATTGGACTCATTGTCTGCCATGGAAATTGATGCTTTAAGAATAATGACAAATAATTCTCTCTGTTTTCAATTATAGGATCTATATTGAAAACATCTTTCTTATTGAATATATTATTATCAAAAAACTGGGTAGAAAACACTAAAAAATCATTATCTGGATATTGTTTAAAATATTTGATTCGATTTTTCAAAGCATTACTTGCTAAAATATCATCTGAATCCAGAAAAATGATAAATTCTCCTTTTGAGATATCTACTCCGTAGTTTCTACAAGAACTAACACCTTTTATTAAATCAATAGGTCTTTTAACATATTTAAAACGATTATTTTTTGTTATATATTTTTCGATTAATTCATCTGTTTTGTCATCCCACCATCATCAACAACAATGCATTCCCAATTTGAGTATGTTTGATTTAAAACACTGTCAAGTGTTTCCCCAATAACATACTCTCTATTGTAAGTTGGAATTATGACAGAAACAATTGGATTACAATCCATTTAGTGTTAAATAATTAAATTAATATTTTTAAATAAAACCTAAAAAACAAATATTTTATGTCTAAGGCATTAATATTTGAGAGCTAATAAATATTGTATTTTATTTATTATAGTCTCACTTATTGGTTTTCTATATTTTAAAATTTTACGAATATTTAATAAAACTTCAAAAATTACATTAAAAAATATTTTAAAACATTTAATATCGCTTAATGCATATTTTATAAAGTTATGCCAATATAGTTTTAAAATTTTAACTACGGGAAATGGATAATAGACTAAATAATAATAAGTAGTGTTTTTTAGTTGCTTTCCAAATCTAAAGTAATTTTGTCCCATAAGTTTTCGTTCTTCTCTATCAACTCGATGATTCACTTTAATTTTATTTGAATACATAATATCAAAACCTTTAGATAAAACTTCTATAGCAACGCACGATTCCTCTCCATAAATATCAATCCAGACCGGAAAACCATTGGTAGCTTTATAAACATCTTTACGGATAGCAAACCCACAGCCTATAAATTCATTGGTTAAATATTCTTCCGTTATCGAGTTAACCTGACTCAAAGCTTCTTGATCAGATCCAAAAACACCTTTTATTTCCTGAAAGGCAACAATGCCAACAGTAGGATATCTTTTAAAAACAGTAAGAGTTCTTGTAATAAAATCGGACTGTAAAGGATGGGCATCATCATCAAAACCTATTAAAAATTGTCCTTTGGCTTTTGGATATAGTTGATGCCTGGCAGCAGAAGCTCCTATGCTTTTTTCAGAAGAAAACCATCCAACCCAACAGAATTTTTCTTCTAATATCTTAGAATTATCAATGCAACCATCAAGAAATACCAAAACTTCATTCTCAGAAAAATCAATTATCTGAGCTAAAATATTTAACGTATATTCCAATTCAGATTTTCTATTTTTAGATACAATTAATATAGATGTTTGCATAAAGTGTTTATCGGATTAGGCTTTTTATTAATTTTATTTTACTCATGAACTTCACCTCTTTTATTATTACAAACCAGATTAAAGGATTAAATCTATTTACTGTTGATCGTTTCCAATAACTTAAAATCCTTCTGGCTAATGAATACCTAAATTTCTTTCTGTCATCAGGGTCCATCTGTAACTCTTTTAAATACAAAGTATTAAATTGAATTATCAAGAATTTAATTTTCTTAATAAAATCTGCTGAAGACAATAATTTATTTCCGTAATAATATTCATACACTTCGTCAACCGAAAGTATAATATTAAAATCAGCCCAATATCTAGAAATGATTTTTGATCGTTCTTTCAAATGCGTTGTTGCTTTATGGAAAGAACGATGGTTACTGTCTTCTAAAACACGATACTTCATTAAAAAATCAGGTAAATTAGCTACTTTACACTTTTTTACTGCCCGACTCCATAAGTCCCAATCTTCACAAGTTTCAATAGTTTCATCATATCTTATATTCTGTTGCTGTAAAACAGCACTTCTAAAAACAATAGATGAATGACCAAAGGAAGCTGTAAAAAGCAAATAAACCTTAATATACTCATTGTTTAAAGGATATTCCCATTCTGTTGCAGGATTTTTAGTAATGTCTTTCAGCCAATACCCTTGTGTTCCACACAGAAGAATTTCTTGATTTCCTTCCAAAAAATTAATTTGTTTTTGAAATCTTTCAGGAAATGCCCAATCATCAGCATCCATTCTAGCTATATATTCGTAATGTGGAAGCAATTCATCCAACCCTTTATTCAATGTTTTAGCAATACCTATATTTTCTACATTTTTTTTATAAAAAACTCTACTATCATTATATCCTAAAACAATTTTCGTGGTATTATCTGTTGAGCAATCGTCATAGATATATAAATCAAAATTTGAAAAAGTTTGATCCAAAATAGAATCAATACTCGATTTGATATAAAGTTCAGTATTATATGTAGGCAATAAAACAGCTAATTTTTTCATCTTTTAAACAATATTATTATTTTCCAAATTATTAATAATTTGTTTTAAATAATTAACCGATAGATAATCCTGTAAATCAACTCTATTTAAGAGAAGCTTATCTGGATCTACTTTCCATAAATAATATAACTGTTCTATAAGTTCCGAAATTTTAAGACAATCATCTACTTCGGACCAATATTCATAATCAACACCTAATAGTCTTTTAACTTCGCTAAGATAAGGTGACAACGAAAGAATCGTTTTATTAGCTTCAACACAATGTGGAAACTTTGCGGGTAGAAATGGGCTAATTTCTGATTTCGCTTCAATAATTATATTCACGGAAGTATTTTTTTGAATATTATAAACGTCATCAAAAAGAAAACTTTTATTATAAACTATCAGTTCAGGAATGATTTTTTCATAGTTATCAAGCATTGCCGAATAGTTTGAAGAAGGCCCTAGTAAAAGAAGTCTAACCTCATCCCTAGCATCTTTGTTTTTATCAAAAAACAACAGTAACCCTTCAATCAAGCCTTCAGGAGATCGCGGTTTCATTAAATTTCCTGCATGAAGCAGATTGAATTTTAACGGATCAAAATAGGATGGAAAATCTTGATTTTGAATTTCATATCTAGCATTTTGGTGCGGAATCACAACTCCCGTTTTTAAAAAATTAGGATAAAAACTCCCCATCCACTCCAATAATAATTGACTAGGAAAAGCACTATATTTTGCTTTTTCGGAAACTTTTGCAAAGAATATCTCTTTTTGTTTGTAGCTAGATTCAACCCAGGTATAAGGTCTTGGATAAAAGTGAAACGGATAAGGATCGTGTATGTAAGCCATCCAATTACGATGTAATTCAGGACATTTTAAAACTGCATAATGTGGTCTAAAACTTCCCCCTTTGCTTAATGTAAGTACTAAATCCGGTTCAAAAGTCATTTTTTTTAAACATTTAATGATACTGCTCGTATCATTAAAGAAGGTAAAGGAAAAACCAAATATCTTCTCTAATAATGGCGCAACACTAATATTAAAACTTCTGCTCAAAATCCTTTGCAGTCGACTCAAAAAATACAGAGTACTGTACTTTATCTCTGTAATTGCAATACACTGTATTCCTTCTAATTGAATATTTTTCAAAGTATAATGAAACACGAAAACCTCGAAACCCGCCTCGGCTAAGTTATTAATCAAAGCTACATTGGCTTTTGAACCACTGCTGTCTTCTATGTTGATGGAATCAACAACTATCAGTATTTTCATTTTAATAGTGTTTTTAATAAATATGCTGCTGTTTTTTGGCAGGCATCACCGGCTCCATAAGGATTGATGGAATGCCCAAATCCCGTGAATCCGTCTAAAAAAGAACAAATAGTAGTACTGATTTTTTGCTGATCGGTACCTACTAAAATAGAAAATCCGGCAGTAACCCCTTCAGGTCTTTCTGAAACATCACGAGTAACCAAAACAGGTTTACCTAAGGAAGGGGCTTCTTCCTGAATACCACCGGAATCTGTGACAATCAACAAAGATTGTTGCATCAACCACACAAAAACGGGATAGGAAACCGGTGGTATCAAATAAATATTTTTAGTGTTGGACAATTTCTCATATACAACATCTTTCACTTTGGGATTTAAATGTACAGGATAAACTATAGTAACATCATCCCGTTCTGAAACAGATAAAAGCGCATCACACAGGTTCTCAAAACCTGCTCCAAAATTTTCTCTGCGATGCCCTGTAACCAGAACCATTTTTTTATCGGTAGGAAGCAAACGTTTCAATCGTTCAATTTCAGGATTGATGTAATCTTCTGCTCCAATTTTTTCAACGGTCCACAATAGCGCATCAATAACGGTATTTCCAGTTTCGACGATAGCAGTTGGCAGAATGCCTTCATTCAGTAAATTCTGTGTGGCTGCAGCGGTAGGGGTAAAATGAATATCGGCTATTCTGCTGGTCAACTGCCGGTTCACTTCCTCCGGAAAGGGCGCCTTTTTATTATACGTACGTAAACCAGCTTCTATATGTCCTACGGTTATGCCATTATGAAAGGCGGCCAACGCCACCATCGATGAAGTTGTTGTGTCTCCATGGACCAAAACCAAATCTGGTTTTGCATCAGCAAATACGCCATCCATCTTTAACAAAATACTAGCACTTAATCCGTTCAAGCTTTGATTGGGTTGCATCAAATCTAAATCATAATCGGGAGCAATAACAAAAAATTCCAACACTTGATCCAGCATCTCTCGATGTTGTGCCGTGACACAGACTTTTACATCAAAATTATTTTTTTTCAATTCGTGATACAGCGGTGCCATTTTTATCGCTTCCGGACGTGTGCCAAAACAAAGTAGAATTTGCATGGATTATTTTTTTATAATTCTTTTTTTTTAATTTAGTAATTTTAAACCGTAACGGCAAAACAAAATAAAATAGCCGCCATTTTAAATAATTATATTCGCTAAATTCTAATACCTTCATTAGTTTATCAAATAAACCATACTCTTGATATCCACGAGACATAGCGACAAAATAACGGATTACTGAATAGTTTATTAAGCTCATTTCTTTTAGATTCTTTATAACCAATAAAATGGCATCAATATTGGATTGTGTTCTTTTAGGATCTAATCTAAAATACTGACCAGTCATCGAATTACTATGTTTCCTTGCAAAAAACAATGTTTTCTCAATAGATATTCCTGTTACTCCAGTAGATAAAATTCTAGAATATAATTCCCATTCTTCTGCATGAAGCAAATGTTCTGTATATCTATTTTGAAAGAAACACTCTTTTTTCCAAAGAACTGCACAAGAATTAAAAGGGAGGTCTTGATTCAATAATCTAAAAACATCCTTTTTATCAATAAAAAATGTTTTGTATTCTGTTGAATAATCAAATGTATGATCAAATTTATCATAAAAAACTTCTCTTATGTATCTACAAAAAGAAACCCCATTACGAGATAATTCCAGAATACATAATTCTAAATTTTGCGGATGTACTATATCATCATCATCAAAAAATATAATATAGTCACCTTTCGCTAAGTCCAACCCGTAATTGCGTGTCCCAGGTAATCCTTTATGATAACTATCAGGACGTTTTAGATACTCAAACCGATTGTCTTTGGC
Organism: Flavobacterium sp. ZB4P23; assembly: GCF_003970375.1. Classification (NCBI taxonomy): domain Bacteria; kingdom Pseudomonadati; phylum Bacteroidota; class Flavobacteriia; order Flavobacteriales; family Flavobacteriaceae; genus Flavobacterium; species Flavobacterium sp. ZB4P23. Next base: position 271,137 of record NZ_RYDK01000003.1, on the reverse strand, counting down.
TAAAATTGAAGCAATAACCTCTGCTGTATTATCAGTCCCACCATCATCAATAATCAAACATTCCCAATCCTTGAAAATTTGATTTTGTATTGAATGTAATGTTTCTTCAATAAAAGAAGCTCTATTGTATGTTGCCATAATTATGGTAACTAGTGGTCTCATTTATGTGTGTTAAAAAACGAATACTTTATTAATGTCTTGATAGAATTTTTATCTAAAAAAAACAAATATTTTTTTATTATATACAATGATTTTATAAGATAAATTTGTGAATCTTTTTGATTAATCATTATTTGAATTGTTTTATTTAAAAAAACTCTTTCTAACAATATTTTATTGATAAAATTATTATTCAATAAAAGTTGTTTCTTAAACATTTTAAGGACTAAATCATTTTTAATAATCCAATTAAATTCTATTTTTTGATGCGTCATAACATTTGTACAGAATTCAGAAAGTATTGTATTTTGCCTATCCATTATTAAAAAACAAAAATTATCATACATTTTTTTTATATTCTGCAAAAATATTTTTTCTTTTTCATCATTTATATAAATTTGATTGGTTAAACTATTTTCATGCTTTCTATAATTATAAAGTGTTTTGTTTAAATGGCTATATTTACTATGGATAATCGCCCGTAACCAAAAATCATAATCTTCAATCAAAAATAATTCTTCGTTGTAACCATTATTTCTCTCAAAGACTTCCTTCTTATAAAGAAAACATGAACCGACAAAATTACCGAAAATTATATTTTCAAAATTTAAAAAATTGACTTCTCTTACTTTTATTGCCTCATAATCAATTAATAAAACATCACTATAAACTATATCAACTTGCTTTTCTAAAAGACTTTTTAAAAGCTCTTCAATTGCATTTGCTTCATAATAATTATCATCACTTGTCCAAGTTATAAAATCACCTTTAGCTACTACATGACCCACATTTAGACTCGCAGGAAGCTTTATATTTATTGTATTATTTATGATTCTAACTCTCTTATCTTTTTCGGCAAATCTATTAATTATTCCTGATGTACCGTCAGTTGAACAATCATTAACAATAATTAACTCAATATTTTGATAAGTCTGGTTCAGACAACTTTCGATAGAGGATGCTAAATACTTTTCACCGTTATAAACAGGAAGTACAATACTAATTAAATTTATTTTCAATTATCTTACTATTATCAAATTATCCTTTACTCTTTTTACTGCCTTAAGCCAATCCAATCCATATTTTGCATCAGGTTCTAAGTGATTTCCTTCAGCCCATTCATTCCACGATTTTATAATGATAAATGGAGGATTGGTAGGTTTTTTCAGCAACTCATCTAATGCAATTTGTAAATGTTGTTGCCAAGCTTCAGGGGTTGCATTCTTAAAAATTAAAGATTTTTTACCGCTACGAGCTGAATTATCCCAATTAGGAAAAACACACGTTATATACTTATCATGAGGAAATTTTACATTAAAATGAGATACTCCTTTTTTATAATCAAACACCAACGGTTTGGTTCTTACTCCTATTTTATAAGATCGCGTTAATTTATCTTTGAGTTTATTTTCTATTTTTCCAAAAAAACTTTTTGTTTTAAAAATAGATAGCTTGGCGTATCGCATTTTAAAAAAAACATCTAAACCTACCTGACCATAAAAACTCGGGTTTTTCAAAACATAATCCGGATTTGAAATTACTGTAGAAATCAAATATATGCCATCGAATCCTGCTTGTATTGCCAATAAATTAAATGTTTCTGTAAATACCTCTAAATCGGGTATATCTTCTATTCTATAAATATGAAACATCGGCTTTTTTCCAATCTTTATATAGCGGTCATCTTTAAAAAAAGGAAGCAAATATTCGAAATAAGTTTTATATCCCATTTCTCCTTGATACGTTTGTTCTATCAGAACTTCTGGATTATCTAATCCGTGCCAAATCCCTTTCCAAGTTTCATTGGCCCAACAAAAACAAAACGGTAATGTAATATCTTTATTTTTCAACATTTGTTCAGCTGGTTGTTGCAATAACATTTTACCATCTCCAAACCAATATTGATAGTAGATAAAACCATCTACACCATATTGTTGTGCCAATTGTGCTTGTTGGAGTTGAACTTCTGGCAAACGTAAATCATAAAATCCTAAATCAGCCGGCAAAATAGGTTGCTCATGCCCTTTGAATAGCGGTTTCGCTTTCGCTACATTAGTCCACTCTGTAAAACCTTTTCCCCACCATGCATTATTCTCAGGAATAGGATGAAACTGTGGTAAGTAATACACTAAAAATTGTATTTTATCTTCGGGCATCTCAATCGGATTAAAATAATAATTAATTATTTTTTGGTTTTTTATACTTCCCAAAAATAGAAAATCCAAAAAAAACAGAACAAAAAACATCAATTGCAAATTTTTCGCTCTTTAATTTATGCTCATATTCATTTTTATTTTGAAGTAGTTCTTGTTTCATTTTTTTAAAAGACCCATAATACTTCACAAAAAAATCTGCGTGCTTCACACTCAAATAGTCCGATAAATAATCTGCATTTTTATCATTAATAGTATTCAACATAGAATTTGATTTAACTCGATAATAAAAACCAACTTCTTTAATTCTTTTAACGTTACCACCATTCTTAAGCATAGCGATCCAAAACTCCCAATCTTCCCAACCAAAAATCATATTAACATCATATCCGCCAACAAATGCCCAGTCTATCTTGCGATATAGAGCGGTACAAAAAATCAAATTGTTTTGACTCAGGTTGTACAAACTAAAATCTGGTAGTTCCCAACGTCCACTCTCATCACCAAATTTTTCTGCAAAACAATACACCACTTTAAGAGAGTTATCATTTTCAAACACTTGTATTGCGTGCGCTACGTAATCCGGACTAATTTTATCATCAGCATCTAGGGGTAAAATAAACTCTCCTTGAGCCAAAGTAATCCCTGAATTTCTTGCTGCACTAAGTCCTGAGTTTGATTTTTGAATATACTTAATTCGGTTGTCTTTTGCTGTCCAATACATTGCAACGGTTTCTGTCGCATCTTGTGAGCCATCATTAACAATAATGCATTCCCAATTCGAGTATGTTTGATTCAAAACCGAAATTAAACATTCATCCAAGTACTGTGCTTGATTGTAACAGGGTACAATAATGGAAACTTTTTTATAGCTCATCGCGTTTCAAAACAGTATTTAAAAATCTTTTTAATATTTTTTTAAAATCTTCATAACCAAACCATTTTACATAATAAACAAACAAAAAAAACCAATCTGCAGAAGTTAATTTTCTTGTTTTAAGAATATCATTCTCGTACCTCCTTAAAAAAAGTAAACGCTGGGAGTGTTCATAATAATTGAGCTTCTCTTTTATTAATTTTTTATAAAATAAGATTTGAGAATTATTTTTTAACCAAAAATTATCTGTTTTCCCAGAAATATTTGAACTTGATAAACGAATATACACCACACATTCATTTATGGTAAAAATAGACTTATTATCCGAAAAATCAAGCCACGCCTGATCATCGCTATTCCATGCCACTGGATAATTATAAAAATGATATTTATTATATGTTTTTTTAGAAAAAACATATTCTGACAAAGAACTACGAGTGAGATGATTGAATTTTCTTAAATAAGCATCAGTCGCTTTTTCCCATATAGGATGTTCAAATTTATCTGAAATTTTATTATTTTCTTGAACAACTATTTTAGAAGCAAACCTAACTACTTCAGCTTTTTTATAAAAAATATTATAATTTTCATGCCAAGAAGCAACTACCGTATTTTCTAGATAATCATCATCTCCAAGAATCATAAGCCATTCTTCATTTTTACTTAAGGCAATACATCTTTCCCATTGCTCTGTAAGTGAAATTCCTCCTAATTTTTTTTCAAACCGATGATATGTAAAATCAAATTTATCTTTATAACCACTTAATAATACCAATGGATTTTCAGGACTGGCATCATCTCCAATATATACTTTAAAGCGTTTATCTGTTTGATTAGATAGCGATTTTAGCGTTTCTTCAAAGTAAGTAAATTTATAATACGGAATAATTATAGCTAACATCTTTTTCTGTTTAATACATTTCTCCAAAATTTAATATGATATTTAATATTGGGATACAAACAAAAAAGTTTCCACCAGATTAAATAAGCAATATTAAATTTTTTAAATTTTACAGATTCTTCAATGAAATTTATTGCATTTGCAATTTCAGTCCCTTTTTTTATAGTACTTGATTCATTTTTTAAAGGCAAACTATTTTTATACTTTTTATGAATTTTGTAAGTTGATTTAACCCACTGTGCATTTATATTTCCTGTAGAATAATGCTCAATAATAACTTGATTTGTTACAACAACTTTATATCCTCGTTTTTTATATTCAAAAGAAATATTTAGATCATAATTATGGAAGCCTTTCAAAGTAGTATCAAACAAAACATGCTCATCTTTTCTCATAGCCATAAAAATACCATCAATTACTACAACCTCAACTAAAGCATCATTATCAAATCCTGATATCATTTTTTCTTCTTTCTTATCTGCATGATGTTGAATTATACAAATGACTTTCTGATCCTCTGGGCAGTTCCACCATGGTGATGGCATTTTTGTTTTTAATTTAGCTCCCGCCACTCCAATCAATCCTACTTGATTGTCATTCTTAAAAACACCCTCTATAGTATTACCCCAACCAATAGTATGAATTAAAATATCATCATGTATAAAACATAAATAATCTCCCGTGCTCTTATCAATTCCTAAATTATAAGCCTCAAAAATGGAATATGTATTCTCAGAATTATCGATAACAATCAATTCATATTCACAACCAACCGTTTTTTTGATATTATCGGATAAGTCGTTACTGATTATTTGGGTTCGGCAACAGATTATAATTGAAATCATTATTTATTTAATCCTTAATTTAAAAAATCTGTTACACTTCAATTTAAAATTCTTTTTGAAATTATATTTTTTAATAAAAATATCTATCACTGAAAATAAAATTAGTCCTCCTTTTATTTTTCTACCCTTTTTATAATAAAACATTCCCCGTTCATATTCCAATTTTTTAATAATACTTTTATTAATTTTAAAAACAGGCACGTAATTATGAGGCTTATTTATAGATAGAAAATCAAACATTTTTTTTCGCATTAAAAAATCTATCTCAATAATTGTTGCCCAATTTAATTTTTTAACTGCATTAGCAATAACACTTTGTGAATGATATCTAAAATTATTCAAAGATTTATTAATATACGATATTTTGTTATTGTTGATTAATTTAAAATAAAACAACCAATCTCCGCATGTTCTCATTCCTGGATCCATATCCAATGTACCTAATTGAACGGCACACTCTTTACTAAACAAAACTCCACTGATATTTGGAATCACATTTTTATAAATTAAAAAACGTTCTATGAATTCGTTTCCATCCATTACAAAACTTGTTAAAAACAATTCAGCATCCAAATTATCAGTATGATTTAGCCAATTTCCTGTAATCTTGCCGGTTTCATCAGCTCTATTGGATTGGCAATAAACCAACATTATTTCAGAATCTTGAAGAACGGATTGTATTAATTCTTCCAAAAAATTTAGTTCGCAAAAATCATCCGATTCAGCGATCCAAATATAATCGCCTTTAGCTAATTCTATTCCTTTGTTCCATTGTATAAAAGTATTTCCAGAATTAATTTCATTAAAAACACAATGACTTACTTTTGGATTTTTAGCATATTTTGCGAGAATTTTTCCACTGGAATCAGTGCTACAGTCATCTAATAAAATCACTTCAAAATTAAGATACGTTTGATTAAAAATACTCTTCAAACGTTGTTCCAAGTATTTATCGTGATTGTAACTAGGGACTATCACTGAGACTAGCGGTAGGCTATTTTCCATTTATTTTATTTTTTCCAGAAACGTTTTATAATAACTTGTTATAGAAAATAGCTTTGAAATTGTAAAAAAATCAACCTAAAATTATTTTTTACTTTTATAAGCAAAAATATTTATTGCCATATCAAATTTTTCACAAACAAGAACATTATCAATAAATGGTCTTTGTTGTGAAAAAGATTCTTTTAAATGATATCTAAATCCTTGTCTTTTTAAAATACTCAAAATATCTTCTAAATGTTGTTCATCCTCATAAAAACTATGATACTCTATAAAAATATTCTCAACATTGAATAATACATCCTCACAATCTTTCAAAATTAAATATTCTGCTCCTTCAATATCAATTTTAAGCATATCTATCGGTTTATCTAAAAAAGATTTTAGTCTTACCGATTTGATAATTTTGGGGGTTTGATTTTTATATTCCGTTCCGACACGACCACCTAACCCATAATCGGTATAAAAGGAAAGTTCTGTTTCCTCTGTCCATACAGCATTTTTATACAACTTAATGTTTTTGATTTCTTGTGAAATAATATTTTTATCCAAAAAAGGCAAAACTGTTTCATCAGGTTCAAATGCAATAATTTCTGCATTAGGATATTTTTTTGAAAAATACAAAATACTTAAACCCATATTAGCGCCACAATCTATAATAACTGGACACTGATTATTTGTTTTAAATTCGTAGATGTTTTTAACAAATAATTCTATATAAGTATCATAAAAAGGTCTGCCATAATGATAATAAAAAAAATTGCCATTTAATTTTATCCTACCTTCCATTTTATCAATACTACTTAAAAGATTTCTTTGAAAAGAAGAATACCAAAAATAATATTTGATATGTTTAAATATAATCTTAATTGTTTTTTTCATTTTATTTTATCAATGCTTTTAAACCAATTAGGTCTTGAGACAGAATTACAATTTATAAAAATTTTTCATCTAAAAAATAGAATCCCATTTCCCTTTTCCAAATACTTGTCCGTAATTGTATAATCCATGAATGCTCAAACTAGATTTTTCATCTAAAATCTCAAACAGACAAACTTCATTTACTTCATCAATTCTTAATTGTTGAGGGACATGTATAAACGCATTTAAAAAATACTCGCCTCTTACCAAAAATTCTGCTTCAATAGTTAATCGTATTTTTTCAGATTTAATCAGATTGGTTTCATATGAACATACTCTTTGACCATTCTTGCTGACAATTGTACAAAACATTTTGTACCGATTATTATCTTTTATTTCAAATTTTGAATTCAATTTAAAATCAATTACAATATTTTGATCATAATAAAAACGGCTTTCTAAGTTTCCTCCCTCATTATTGATATTTATTTCATCTATTACAATTTCGCTAAAGTCTTTCGAAATATCTCTTTTATAAAAAGATTCAAAATTTGAAGAAACATTATGATATAAATCAACACTCTCCTCAATCCCCCCATCAAACACTACCTTCCCATTCTCTAACACAATTCCCCTCGTACACAAGCTCTTCACCGCCGCCATATTATGACTCACAAACAAAACCGTTCTGCCGCCAGTTCTGGAAATATCCTGCATCTTGCCAATCGCTTTCTTTTGGAACTCGGCATCTCCCACGGCTAAAACCTCATCTACAATCAAAATTTCAGGCTCCAGAAATGCGGCTACAGCAAAAGCCAGTCGAACATACATTCCGCTGCTATAGCGTTTTACGGGGGTATCAATGTAGCGTTCGCAACCGGAGAAATCAATAATTTCATCAATCTTGGAGGTTATTTCTTTTTTGGTCATCCCTAAAATAGCCCCATTGAGATAAATATTTTCCCTGCCGGTCATTTCGCCATTAAATCCGGTTCCTACTTCGAGCAAGGAAGCCACACGGCCTCCAAACTTAATGCTTCCCGTTGTAGGTGCTGTAACGCGGGATAATATTTTGAGCAAAGTAGACTTTCCTGCGCCATTCTTGCCAATAATCCCAAGAATCTCTCCCCGTTCTACTTCAAAATTAATATCCTGCAATGCCCAGACATAATCACTCGTACCTTTGGTACTGCGGTCATTGGTGTCGCCAATTTTGAGATACGGATTTTCCTTGCCACGCACTTGATGCCACCAGCGGTTCAAATCATGCGCCATAGTACCCGTTCCTACCTGGCCCAGTCGGTATTGCTTGGAGATGTTTTCGGCTTTTAATATAATGTCTTTCATTTTTTGGAATCTTTTTTTTAAATGGGCCTTTTAATGAGCATTAGGTTGTACTATAAACGAACTTCACTACTCACTAATTGCCGCAATTAATTACTATAAAGATTCGTCAGTTCGAGTGGAGTAGCAATTTGCGATAGAAAATTGCGGCGAAGTATCGAGAACTCTTCCGTTTTTCAGGCTTCTCGATACAATTTAGAATAGTAAAGCATTCGCATTACTCTTCTAAATTACTCGAAGTGACGGACGAAACAGCTTATTCTTTTCTCTATTTTCTTCTCCTCACTTCGCACACTAAAAACTCATCGTTTCATTTTCAACACACATCCTAAAGATTCCAAAACCAGCACATAATGGGTATTGGTCATTTCCTGAACTGTGGCTTTTTGGTCGGCAAAAGGTCCCGATTCTAATTGTATCGTTTCCCCAATTTGATATGAGGCCACAGTGAGATCAACACAATCCGAAGTGTTGAGCCATTTCTTGATGACTTCAATTTCTTCATCACGCACAATTGCTGGTTTTCCTAACCAATACAAATAGCGGACTGCACCAACGGATTGAAACACCAAATTCCGTTTCGAATCTTCTAATTGTACAAAAACATAGGAATTAAAAAGAGGTACTTCCACTTTTTTCTTGCGGTCAGACCATTGTCGCATTTGGGTTACCAAAGGACAGTAGCATTCCACACCTATCTTTTGTAATTGTTCTGCCACTTTTTTTTCCCATTTGGGTTTTGTATACACTACATACCAATTCATCTTTTATCTTGTATTGCCATAAAATTAATTCTCCCTATCCGAATTCAGAATACACTTTTTGAATTATTTATTTAAAAACGGTTCTCAATACACGACACTTCGAGTGCGAAGCGTAGCGAGACGTTTTGTTCTATTTCATTACTTGAAAACTACTAGCAATCCGCTGAGCACAATCAGCTTTTAAATGTTTAATCGTTTAATCGTTTAACCGCTTAACCCCTCACGAACCTATCGCCTGATACACAAAACCAATCGCTTTTAATTCCGGGCCGTTCAGCAAATTTCTACCATCAAAAATAAAAGCGGGTTTTTGCATCGAATCATATATTTTTTGCCAGTCGTAGTGGATAAATTCATCCCACTCTGTCAGTATCGCAATAGCGTGTGCCTGCTGACAGGCTTCGTACGGGTCCAAAAAGGAACGCACACTGTTCGCATTCGCCTCTGCATTTCTGGTTTCCAAATAATTTAAATCCCCCAAGATCTTCTTGTTAGAAACTTTAGGATCATACACCGCAATTTTTGCGTGTTCATTGATCAAATCATCAGCTACATAAATTGCTGCTGATTCTCTGGTATCATTCGTATCTTTCTTGAATGCCCAACCCAAAAAAGTAATTTTCTTATCGGAAACCGTATTGTAAAGCGTTTGAACTATAGAATTGGAGAAACGTCTTTTTTGATGGTCATTCATGATAATAACTTGCTCCCAATAATCTGCAACGGCATTCAAACCATAGGATTTTGCAATGTACACTAAATTTAAAATGTCCTTTTGAAAGCAAGAACCTCCAAAACCAACGGAGGCTTTTAGAAATTTAGATCCAATCCTGCTGTCCATTCCAATCGCTTTAGCGACTTCATTGACATCGGCTCCCGTTTTCTCACACAGTTCTGACATGGCATTGATGGAAGAAATACGTTGTGCCAAAAAAGCATTGGCGGTAAGCTTAGACAATTCAGAAGACCAAACATTAGTGGTCAATATTTTAGCGGCAGGCACCCAATTCGAATAGACATCGACTAAGGCCTGAATCGCTTTTTTACCTTCCTCCGAAGGATCGCCTCCAATAAGAATCCGATCCGGATGCAACAAATCAGTAACAGCTGTTCCCTCTGCTAAAAACTCAGGATTTGACAGGATTTGAAACTGTACTCCATTCCCGGTATTATCAAGTATACTCTTAATTGCTTCTGCAGTTCGCACCGGTAGTGTCGATTTCTCCACTACTATTTTATTATCTTTGGCTACACGTGCAATTTGTCTGGCACAAAGCTCTATGTATTTTAAATCAGCCGCCATACCTTTTCCCTTACCATACGTTTTAGTGGGGGTATTCACGGAGATAAATATAATCTGGGCTTCGTCTATGGCTTTATCAACATTCGTAGAAAAAAACAAATTCCTTCCCCGAGCCTCGGCAACAATAACGTCCAATCCGGGTTCATATATAGGAATATTGGCCGTGTCGGTATCATTCCAAGCCGCAATGCGCTCTTCGTTCAAATCGACTACTGTAACTTGTATCTCCGGACATTTTTGAGCAATAACCGCCATCGTCGGACCACCAACATACCCAGCTCCAATGCAACAAATTTTTGTGATTTTCATCTATATATTTTTTTATTTTTTTTAATCCCAGTACAGACGCGATTTATCGCATCTCTACATTTCGCAATGCATCAAATCCGCAATGTAGATCCGATTTATCGCGTCTCTACGGTATACGGTATTACGATAAATTATCCCAATACCAGTGCACCGCCTCTTTCAATCCTTCTTGCATACCAAATTTTGGATTGTATCCCAGTAGGGCTTTTGCTTTATCAATACTAGCCAGGGAATGTGGAATATCACCCGCTCTGTTAGGACCATACACTACAGTAACGTTTGCAATTTCAGAATCGTATTTTGTTAAAAAATCTTTCAAATAGCCCACTAAATCATTCAACGTATTCCTATCGCCACACGCCGTGTTATACACCGTATTGATCGCTTCTGGATTTTGAGTTAACATCGCCAACTCATTCATTTGAATAACATTGTCAATATAAGTAAAATCGCGGGAATAATTCCCGTCACCATTTATTTTTGGGCTTTCGTGTTGCATGAATTGCATCACAAATTTCGGGATAACGGCTGCATAAGCGCCATTGGGATCTTGCTTCCGTCCAAAAACATTGAAATAACGCAGTCCTATGGTCTCTAAACCATAGGTTGTGCTAAAAATTTCGGCATACAATTCATTTACATATTTTGTTATTGCATACGGAGAAAGCGGCTTCCCAATAGTATTTTCTACTTTGGGCAACGCTTCTGAATCGCCGTAGGTAGAGGAACTTGCCGCATACACAAATCGCTTCACTTTTTCGTCTCTTGCTGCCACCAGCATGTTCAAAAATCCGGATACATTCACGTCATTCGTGGTCACCGGATCATTGATAGAACGGGGAACAGATCCCAAAGCCGCCTGGTGCAGCACATAATCTGCGCCTTTGACTGCTTTTTGACACTCTTCCGGATTCCGAATATCGCCTTCTATCAAACGAAAATCAGGATGGTTTATGCAGTCTTTTAAATTATGCAGGTGCCCGGTGGCAAAATTATCCAGGCAAACCACCTTATAGCCTTTAGACAAAAAATGGGCACACAGATTAGAGCCTATAAATCCCGCTCCTCCAGTGATTAACACTGTTTTTTTTATATCTTCTTTCATTTGATTTTTCTGTATTAAAAAAAATAAACCACTATAAACTAAAAGTTCATAGTTTTTGTTGGCAGACTTAAAGTCTACACGGTGGTATCCCTTATTTATTTGCCACGAATTTCACAAATTATCACGAATTAATTTGTGAAAATTTGTGAAATTCGTGGTAAAAGTTTTTGAATCTAAAAAGTAAATGCCCTAAAATGCATCGTTTTAACTATATCTGTAATCAATAAATTACTTTCTGGGTCTATTAAGTATTTTCTGAGCCACTCTTTCATACATACTTTTGGGTTTGTCTTCTTCGTAATAGTCATTGGTATAGGTACCGTATCCGTAGCCATACCCATACCCCGTTCCGTATTTAGCTTTATTCTCCAGACCATTCAAAATTATACTGGCATTATTTAATTCCCCTCGTTTTATACGATTATTCAACAAGGTAATCATGTCTTTTTTAGTAAAATTCTGCCTCACAATATAAAGGGTAACATCACAATATTGTGCTAATTCTAGTGCATCTGACACTAACCCTACCGGAGGTGTATCTAATATTATATAATCGTATTTTTTCTTTAATTCTTCAATCAGCTCTCCCATTCCGTCACTCATGATCATCTCCGATGGATTGGGAGGAACCGGTCCGGAGAGAATCACATCCAGAAAAGGAATGTGGGTGTGATTTATAATTTCATCAACCGTTTTTTGCTTGATCAGGTAATTTACAATCCCGGCTTCATTAGATAAATTAAATTCAGTAGCCAGTTTTGGTTTTCTTAAATCAAGGCCAATAACAACTGTTTTTTTCTCGCTCAGGGCAAATACGGTAGCGATATTTATGGAACAAAATGTTTTTCCCTCACCACTAACGGAGGAGGTTATCATCAGTGTTTTGGCACCATCTACATTTTGTTGTTTGTACAAAAACTGGAGCGAGGACCGAATGGCTCTAAAAGATTCCGACAACGATGATTTAGGCCTGTCAAACACTGCTAAATTTGTATTTTCTTTATTGACACCGACTACGCCTATCAAAGGAATTTTTGTCAACTTACTGATGTCCTCCGTATTTTGAATCGAATTATTGACAAAAAAAATGCCAAATACAAAAATCAACGGAACAAGTATTCCCAGAAATAAGGCCAATATATAATTGACGGATGTTTTAGGGCCTATTAATCCGCCGTCAATATCCTTTGCGGGATCTATAAACTGAACATCCGATAGATTCGCTGCTTTGACAATATCTGCTTCACTTCTTTTTTGAAGAAAGGTGCTGTAAATATTATCACTCAAATCATATTTTCTTTTGATTTTAACGAGCTCTTGCTGGTCTTCCGGGAGTTGTTTTATGGTACTTTCGGTTTCATTAATTTTACTGCTCACCATCGCTAAATCATATTGCAGCGAAGCTTTTGCAGTAGCTATATTTTCTAACAGTACATTTTTGACCGCCTCCATTTGATTGTCAAAATCCTTAAATATCTTCTCGCTTTTTACGGCATAGGCCATTTCGGATCTTTGGGTAGACAAGGCGATCAATTTTGAAACATTAACTACAATATTAGGATCTTCTATTCCCGCTACAGATGGCGCTGGAAGTTTTGCATAATTAGTGCTGTTTTTCAAATAAGCCTTTAACGAATTGTAATAGGACAGTTTACGGGTCACTTCATCTTTGACTACATCAAATTCCAGAATCTTATCCGAGAATTTAGCACCACCCGCTTCAATATCATAAATATTTTTATCTTTTCTAAATGTTTTTAGCTCTTTCCCGGTTTCTTTGAGCTGGGATTCCATGGCAATAAGTGTACTGTCTATAAAAGCAATCGTATTGGTAGCAAACTGGTTTTTACTATCTAACTGTCTTTTGATCAGCATTTCAACAGTCGAATTCAAATATTCGACCATTCTGGCTTTATTAGTACCCTGCATTCCCAGGGTAATTATAGAACCGCCTTTATCATCTGAGCGCAAACTGATCCCTTTATATCCAGCTACTGTTCCGTCAAAATCATTAAACCGCACAAAATATTCATTTCCTTTGTAAAAACCGGGATTGTCTTTTATTTGTAATTTCCAATTCAAAAAGGGTAATGAAACAGACTCTCCTACTTTGTATCTTTTTACAAAATCACCAATTTCGACTGCTGTATTGCCATAGGAATTATTGGAGTACGTGACGACCGAGACGTTTTGATTCCCAAATGGAATTCTGATTTCATATTCATTTTCGCTTAGAAACGTAATTCCAATTAAATTTCCTGCTAACTGCCCTTTCGATTTATCAATATTTACATAGAATGGAACTGCTCCGTAGGCATCTACCATATTGTATTCGCCCTGAACTAAGTAATCAATATAATACTGCAGTTTATCTACCACTAACTCATTGTGTGATCTGGATTGCAGTGTTGTAGAGATGGATTGAACCTGATCAGAGGTACCGCCCCAATTAAAAACCAAACTGGTATTAGAAGTAAAAAGAGGGTTACTTTCCTCCTTTATGGCAATGAGGGTCTCCATGCCATATATTTTTTCTTTACGGATGTTGACCTGATAGGCAATAGTAAAAGTGATTATTAAACTAAGTAAAAACCACTTCCAATAACTTCCGATTTTCATTAAAAATCCCTTAAAATCAAAACTGACTTGATTTTCAAAAATCGAAAAATCTTTTATATCTAACATTTTCTGAATGCTGTTTTAATTTCTTAATAGTAGAAAGGTCGTTGTGGCCAAAGACAGCAACGTAATAATAGTTCCTAAGGATTCAATTCCTGTTTTCCCGGTTCCCCAGGTTTTTTGCTTGAGCGGTTTGATATAAACATAATCATTAGGTTGTAAGTAATAATAAGGCGATTGCATCACATTGATGTCCGTCAAGTCCAGATCATGCATTTGAACTCCTGTTGGTGTTTTTCGCATGATGGTAACTGCTTTTCGGTCTCCTGTTATAGAGATATCTCCGGCATTTGCAATGGCTTCCATTATATTTACCTGCTCTTGAAATAATGTTTTTGTTCCCGTACTGCCAATTTCCCCGTTGATCGTATATCTAAACCCCGATAATTTTACGGTTACAAAAATATTAGCTTCGGCATTAAAATACTCCGCTAACAATTGCTTTTCGATTCTCACTCTGATTTCATCCAGCGTGTAACCAATAACATTTAATTCTCCTAAGACCGGAACCCTTATGTTTCCATGATCGTCTACTGTAAATCCATCAAAATACAATGCGGATTCTGATTTTCCTACAGAACCGACTTCGCTTGTAGGACTAAAAATAGCAACTAATTTAGGATCTATCGCTTTTATAGTAATACTCAACACATCATTTGTTTGCAACCGATAAGGCTTAGATCCTACCACAGCAATAGTAGATTCTTGTGCTGAGGTATCCTTTTTCTGAAGATAAATTAAATCTTTAGTAGGGATGCAGGAAAAAAGCAACACACTTATAACTAACAACAAACAGAGTACCGACTTGCTCATTTACAATATTTTTAAGCGACAAATATAACTTTTCATTTACGATTTAAAAAGCAACATTATTCATTAAACAAATTAATTATTTTTAAAAGTCTTTTCAAAAGGAACTCTTTGCAAAATACTCCTGCCCAGGGTAACTTCATCTGCATATTCCAGCTCATCTCCTACTGAAATTCCTCGGGCAATTGTTGATATAATAATCCCGCAATCCCCAATTTGTTTGTAAATATAAAAATTGGTAGTATCTCCCTCCATTGTGGAGCTTAACGCAAATATAATCTCATTGACACTACCGGATTTTACTTTTTCAACTACAGTATTGATGTTCAACTGACTGGGGCCCACGCCGTCAATAGGTGAAATTTTACCGCCCAAAACATGATAAATTCCTCTGAATTGTCCTGTATTCTCGATCGCCATAACATCACGGATATCCTCCACAATACAAACAATTTGATGATTTCTGTTTTTGTTGGCACAAATTTCACACAACGCACTGTCCGATATATTATGGCAACTCGCACAATACTTTATATCCTCCCGCATTGCCACCAAGGCTTGCGCTAGAAATCCTGTTTGCTCTTTGGGCTGTTTTAATAAATGCAACACCAGTCGCAGTGCAGTTCGCTTACCAATTCCTGGCAACTGAGACATTTCATTGACTGCCCTTTCTATTAATTTTGAAGAAAATTCCATAACTGCAAATGTAGCAATTTGTTTATTTGTTTAATCGGTTATTTCTTGAATCGATTGTATACTTTAGTTATTCGATTTTAGTCCGCCGTTTTTTCTACTATTGGGTGCAATGTCATCAAGACTGCGCTGTTTCTGCCCTCACTTCGAGTACTTTTGAATAGTAATGCGAAAGCGTTACTGATTAAAATTGTGTCGAGAAGCTATCAAAACGTTAGGATTCTTGATGCCTGGTGGAACTTTTTCCTGTCGCAAATTTTTCTCAACTCGAACTGATGAAAAAAACTTAATGCCATTTTTATCGAGTGCAGTCGATAGGCAACAAGGGTTCTCGGCTACACCCAAACTGACAAATAGAGTCGCTTGCAAAAGCCATTATATAAAAAAGAATCCTTTTTCAACAGAAGTGCTTTGGACGTAAAGCAATACTTTTAGTAGGCGATATTAAAATAAAATCGTTTATAATGTTGCATACAAACCAATTAAGCAGTAGCTATTCGTGATATGCCAAAGGGAATCCGGATCCAGAAATGACTCATTAAACAAAAAATCGTATTTTGCTGCCTGTAAACTCAAAAAAATGACACCATTCACCATTCTATCGTTAATTGTAATCTACTTCGGGATTTTATTTTTGATTTCCTATTTTGTAAGTAGAAAAGACAGTGGCAATGAGGCTTTTTTCAAAGCCAATAAAAACTCAAAATGGTATTTAGTGGCTTTCGGGATGATTGGGACTGCGCTTTCCGGGGTAACTTTTATTTCGGTGCCGGGAGAAGTGGGTGCGCCAAACGGAGAACAATTCAAGTATTTTCAATTTGTTCTGGGAAATGCCATTGGCTTTATAGTTATTGCAAAAGTGCTGTTGCCTCTATACTACCGGATGAATCTGACTTCGATTTACGGCTATATCGAGCAGCGATTGGGGTTGTATTCCTATAAAACTGCCGCAACAATTTTCCTGATCAGCCGAACAATAGGCTCTGCGTTTCGATTGTATCTTGTGGTGATCGTTTTACAGCGCTACGTTTTTGACTTTTACAACATTCCCTTTGCCTTTACCGTGCTGATTTCGCTGGCTTTAATTTTTGCATATACCTATCGTGGCGGACTCAAAACCATTATCATTACGGATACCTTACAAACTTTTTTCTTAGTGACCTCTGTTTTTATGACTCTTTTCTTTATTTGCAGAAGCTTGAATTTAAATGCTTTTGAAGCTTTTGAAACCGTAAAAAACAGTAACTATTCGAAAGTATTTTTCTTTGAGGATTTCGTGTCGAGTAAGTTCCATTTTATCAAACAAATTCTGGGAGGGATTTTTGTAACCATTGCCATGGTAGGTCTGGATCAGGATTTAATGCAAAAAAACCTGAGTTGTGCCACCATTGGTGAAGCTCAAAAAAACATGTTCACATTTACCGGAATATTTGTACTTATCAATATATTTTTCCTGAGCGTAGGTGCGCTACTGTATGTTTATGCCGCTAAAAACGGGGTTGAAATCCCCACCGATTTAAACACCGGAAAGCCCAGAACCGATTTGCTTTTCCCGGAAATTGCTTTTAATCACCTGGCTCTGATACCTTCAGTTATATTCTTATTGGGATTGACGGCCGCAACTTTTGCTACGACTGACTCTGCATTAACAGCGCTTACGACTTCGTTTTGTGTGGATTTTTTAGGAATGGACAAAGCGGAGAATCTGAACAAACCTAATGTAGTCCGAGACAGACATCTGGTTCATGTTGCGTTTTCCTTTTTGATGTTTCTGGTCATTATTTTCTTTAATTCCATAAATGACAGTTCCGTAGTAGGAATGATTTTCAGGGTGGCCTCCTACACGTATGGACCACTTTTAGGATTGTATTGTTTCGGGCTGTTTGCACAGTCAAAAACGGTCAAAGACAAACTGGTCCCGATAATTTGTTTGTTGTCTCCTGCACTCACATACCTTATCAGCGAACATTCAAAAACATTGTTTTTTGGATACGTCTTTGACAATGAGCTGATCATTGTAAACGGGCTTATTACTTTTCTTGGATTGTGGTTAATTAGCAAAAAAGCGGCTTCAGAAACACGATTTTAGTTTTAGCCCAGATGGCAGCGGCATCCTTTTCTTGTCCCGTTTTAAAAACGGGACAAGAAAAGATATAGCGAACAGCTGGAGGTAGCTCCAAAAAAAATATTAATACTGGTTAGTAGTCAATAATACTAAGGTACAGGCTATTTCTACTTTGATATCATTCAGCTTCAGCAATTGGTACAATTCTGGATTTTCAGTTCCCGGATTAAAAATAACACGTTTAGGTTTAGCCTCGACGATATAATTGTAATAATCGCGCTGACGTGCAGGGTTCAAATAAAGGGTAACGGTATCTATATTTTTTATGGGAATGGCTTTGGTCTGGATTTTCACACCGGCCACTTCACCAGCATTTTGTCCTAAAGCAAGCACCGAATGTCCTTTGTCTACCAACATAGTGATCGCTTTGAAGGCGTATTTCTCTGGTTTAGTAGTTGCTCCCAGAACTAGTGTTTTTTTATTCTTTGTCATTTTCTATAAGTATATGCAGCAAAAGTAATCAAAAAGGTTTGTCCGTTTCGGAATTTTCAAGTTTAGTTATCAATGCAATAAAAACATTTCCCTAACATTAAAAAGTAAAAAAAGAGTATTTTTACACCCTTAAATATAAAATATGGATCTTTTTATTTATCTGTTTGTCGCACTTTTCTCCGTGTTGAACCCTATTGGTACTGTTCCTATTTTTGTAGGACTTACACAACATGACACAAAAAAAGAACGTTCCAGGATTTCATTGTGGACAGCGATAAATGTGTTTATCATCTTAATTGTCTCTTTTTTTATTGGGCAATATATGCTGATTTTTTTTGGCATTAGCATCGATGCGCTTCGAATTGCCGGAGGACTTATCATAGTAAACTCGGGATTTTCATTGCTCTCGGGACAATTTAACAAAAAGAGGGGGATCACCAAAAAAGCAGAAAACGATGCTCAAAAAAGAAATGACATCGCTCTGACTCCACTAGCTATCCCTATGCTAGCCGGACCTGGATCTATTTCGCTGCTGATTGCTTTTTATCAGGAACACAATACAACTAGCGAAATTATCATTTCATCCTTTGCCATTCTTGCTATCGCAGTTGCTATTTTCATCATCTTGAAAAGTGCTCATTATTTAGCAAAAATACTTGGAGAATCCGGAATTGTAGCGATCTCCAGAATCATTGGTTTTATTGTAATTGCTATAGGAATCCAATATATTGTAAGTGCGATTATCAATATTATTAAAGGCAATTTGATCTAAGATTAAATTCAGGCAAAACGCAGTGTATTTGCCTGAATTGTACAATTATTTTCTTGGCAAAAAGATCTCAGCCATCATACATCTGGCACTGCCACCCCCACATGCTTCAATAGTATCCAGGCTCGAACTCAAAATTTCAGCATGTCGCTCCAGTTGTTCAATTTGTTTTGAAGTCAAACTCTGATGTGCAGCAGCACTCATCACTAAATATCGTTTGTCCTTTGCCCCACGAATTTCAAGCATGTTTCCTGCAAAAGTATTCATTTGGGCTTCCGTAATTAAAATGATTTCTTTCCCGTTTTCTTTTAGGCTATCCAGGACCATTTTACGTTCTTTTTTATCATCAATACACTCCGAACAAATCACAGCAAAAGTGTCCCCCAGACACATCATCACATTGGTATGGTAGATCAATTTTCGTTCCGAACCGACGGTTTGAAATGCTTCAAAAATAACTGGAGCATAGTCAAAATCCTCACAGAATTCGATAAACAACTCTTCATCAGCCCTTGGTGACAAAGCGCAATATGCTTTAGCATTAGTTCTATCCAAAAGCAAACTTCCTGTTCCTTCCAAATAGAATCCATCTTCCTCTGCCGATGTATAATCAACAATATTATGAATCACAAATCCTTTGTCTTCCAGAACATCTAAAATATCTTCGCGGCGCTCGTGACGGCGATTTTCAGCAAACATAGGATATAAAGCCACATCTCCATTCTCGTGAAAAGAAATCCAGTTGTTTGGAAAAACACTATCTGGTGTATCTGGATTCAGGGTATCATCAACAACCGTAACATCAACCCCGACTGCTGTTAGTTTTTCGACAAAAGCATCAAATTCTTGTTGTGCTTTAGCGTTTACCGTTGCAGGCAAAAGACCGTCTACTACTTTTTGGTAATAATTATTTACTGCCGTTTGTTCGTTCATTCTAAACGCTACTGGGCGAATCATCAATATCGAATTTGTTGTTTGTTTCATGGGTTTTTGTGTTTTATTTTTGTGGTAGAGACGCACTGCAGTGCGTCTCTACCACAATACGTTTTTAAAATTGAATTAATCTCGAATCAAAGGCAAGGTCGAACAGCGCAATAGCCCTTCTTGTTTTGCAATTTCGGCATAAGGAATTTCTTCTACCAGAAAACCGTTTGCTCGCAACCAATTGTTCAGTCGGGTGAAATTTCTTTCGGAAACCACAACAGTGGTATCGATAGAAAAAATATTAGAATTCATGTGATACATTTCGTCTCTAGTGACGTGAAATAAATTTTCTTTCCCAAAAAGATTAACCAGAAATAAATAATCGGCTTCTTCTCGAAATCCATTTTTGTATATAATCCCTTTATTAATTCCAACAGGCTGAAAACAACAGTCTAAATGCAAGGCATTATCCCTTGCTTCAATTTTAGACTTTACTAGGTCAAATCCCTTTACAATTTTAGTAGAAAACAGGTCTTTGATGTACTGCACACCCTGAAGATTCGTCCGTGCTGTAATATAATCCTGGTAATCACTCCCTTTATAAGTACCAACGAAGACATAGTCATTCCACAACATCACATCTCCTCCTTCTATGTGTACTTCTTCTGGGGGGCGCACTACTTTTTGAGGATCAATTTGGTCTATTACGTACTGAATCGCGTCTAATTCCCGCTCGCGATCCGGCAATATATTCGATTTTACAAAAACATCTCCAATTACAAAGCCAATATCTCTGGTAAATATTTGATTGTAATTTTCAATCATTTCAGGACGAAACACCGTTACATCATATTTTTCAAAAACCCGATTGAAGGCTTCCATTTCTCGAACCATATCTATCTCGATCGGATAAGTCCCTGCCAATATATGCTCTAACGATTTTGGATCATAGGCCTCTTCTCGTTTTGGCGTTGGCCCGTTATGTACTGCAGAACCCAAAACAACTGCCCTTAGTCTTGAAGTTTCATTATTTACATTTAATTCTAACATGTATCTTTAACTTTTAGCAAATATAAAAAAAGCTTCACAAATTTGTGAAGCTTTTTATCTTTTATCTTTTATCAGAGGTCTTGAATTCTCGCAAAGGATGTCCTGTGTAAATTTGTCTTGGTCTTCCGATAGGCTCTTTATTTTCTCGCATTTCTTTCCATTGTGCAATCCAACCCGGCAAACGCCCTATGGCAAACATAACCGTAAACATATCGGTAGGAATTCCTAGCGCTCTGTAAATAATTCCAGAGTAGAAGTCTACATTAGGATATAAATTTCTTGATTTGAAATACTCATCTTCCAAAGCCGCTGCTTCTAACTTTTTAGCAATAGCAAGAATTGGGTCTTCAACTCCTAAAGTTGCTAAAACTTCATTTGCTGCTTTTTTGATGATTTTTGCTCTTGGATCAAAGTTTTTATAGACTCTATGTCCAAAACCCATCAATCTAAAAGGATCATTTTTATCTTTGGCTTTAGCCATATATTTATCTGCATCACCGCCATTTCTATGGATTTCTTCCAGCATTTCAAGAACTGCCTGATTGGCACCTCCGTGCAAAGGACCCCAAAGAGCTGAAACTCCGGCAGATATTGATGCAAACAATCCCGCATGTGAGGAACCCACCATTCTAACGGTAGAAGTGGAACAGTTTTGCTCATGATCGCCATGAAGTATAAACAACTTGTCTAATGCATCTACTACCACAGGGTTTGGCGTATACGGCTCTGTAGGCAATTCAAACATCAAATGCATGAAATTCTCCACATACCCTTTAGTGTTATCATAATAATTCAAAGGATAACCCATACTTTTTCTGTAGGTCCAAGTGGCAATAACCAGGAATTTCCCCATGGTTTTACAAACTGCTTCATACATTTCTTTTTCATTCTCTACATTAACCGATTTAGGGTTGAACGCAGTCAATGCACTCGTCAAAGCAGCTAAAACACCCATTGGATGGGCTGTTTTTGGAAAACCATCAATGATGTTTTTCATTTCTTCATTGACCAGCGTGTATTTTCTGATATCCGTTTCAAATTGCGCCAACTGTTTAGTATTAGGCAATTCTCCAAAAATTAAAAGATAAGACACTTCAAGAAAATCAGCTTTTTCTGCTAAATCTTCAATAGCGTATCCTCTGTAGCGAAGAATTCCTAATTCTCCGTCCAGAAAAGTAATATCACTCTTACAAGAACCTGAATTTTTATAGCCCGGATCAAGAGTAATTATACCGGATAAATCACGTAATTTGTTAATATCGATGGCAACTTCATTTTCGCTACCTACTACTATAGGCAGTTCAATTTTTTTTCCGTCGATTTCTAATGTTGCTGTTTTTGACATAATATATTTGAAAATAAACTTTTAAAATAATAATTTATCAAATCTAGGGAATTAAACACTAATTAAAAAGAGAATAATACAATGAAAATGTTAAATATTACCAAAAAAAAGCCATTCACACGAAGTGAATGGCTAAAAAAGATAGTATTAGAACTTATTTTATTTTAAAAGCGTTTTTTCCCGGAAAATAAGCGGTATCGCCTAATTCTTCTTCAATTCGCAATAATTGATTGTATTTAGCCATACGGTCTGAACGAGAAGCAGAACCGGTCTTGATTTGTCCACAATTTAATGCTACTGCTAGATCTGCAATAGTATTATCCTCCGTCTCTCCGGAACGGTGTGACATTACCGAGGTAAAGCCTGCGTTTTTAGCCATATTGACCGCTGCAATAGTTTCAGTCAAAGTACCTATTTGGTTTACTTTAACCAAAATTGAATTTGCAATTCCTTTTTCGATTCCTGTTGACAATCGTTCCACATTAGTAACAAATAAATCATCCCCTACTAATTGTACTTTATTACCAATTTTATCCGTCAGGTATTTCCAACCATCCCAGTCATTTTCATCCATTCCGTCTTCGATAGAGATAATAGGGTAATTAGCTGCTAATTCAGCTAAATAATCAGCTTGCTCCTCTGAAGTTCTAATTTTACCCGTTTCGCCTTCAAATTTCGTATAATCGTATTTTCCGTTTACAAAAAATTCAGAAGCCGCACAGTCTAAAGCCACCATGATTTCGTCTCCAAAAGTATAACCAGCAGCCTCAACTGCTTTTTTGATCGTGTCCAATGCATCCTCTGTACCACCGGCAAGGTTTGGCGCAAAACCACCTTCATCACCAACAGCTGTACTTAAACCTCTATCATGTAATACTTTTTTAAGGCTATGAAAAATCTCAGTCCCCATTTGCATTGCATGCGTAAAAGAAGTTGCTTTAACTGGTATGATCATGAATTCCTGAAACGAAATTGGCGCATCAGAATGTGAACCTCCATTGATGATATTCATCATAGGAACGGGCAATGTATTCGCAGAAACGCCGCCTACATATCGATACAAAGGCAATCCTAATTCATTTGCTGCCGCTTTGGCAACAGCCAAAGACACACCCAAAATTGCATTTGCTCCCAAGTTTGATTTATTAGGCGTGCCATCTAAATCAATCATCATTTGATCAATAACATTTTGTTCAAAAACGGAAACTCCAAGAAGTTCTTCCGAAATAAGGGTATTCACATTTTTCACCGCATTCAAAACTCCTTTACCAAGAAAAGCTTTTCCTCCGTCACGTAACTCCACTGCTTCATGTTTACCGGTAGAAGCTCCAGATGGAACTGCTGCTCTTCCTAAAACACCATTGTCTGTAATTACATCTACTTCAATTGTAGGATTTCCTCTTGAATCAAAAATTTGTCTTGCGTGAATTTTGATAATTATACTCATATTTTCTAATTTTTATTTAGTAATACAAATATATTCTATCTTTTGTAATGACATTATGAAAATAATGAATGTTATTAACGAAAACGTTATAATTATTTTAGAAATAACACTTTTCTACTTTATTAAAATTTTATTTTGCAGTATCAAATTAATTTTACTTTTTTCATTATATATTCGTGAAATTATATTCACTTTTGAAAGTGCTTTTTTTCTTTAAAATTCACAGTCAAGATGCGTATTGCATCGAGACAGCGCAAAATAGGACTAAAATATCATAGATAGTAGTATAAAAATTTTTTTCGCATAAAAAAAGGCCTGACTTTATGATTAAAGTCAAACCCTTCTGTTTTAAAATTTTCACAATTAAATAACTGTCTTTATCCTTTAATATTTTCAATAAACTGATCAAATAAATACGACGAATCATGGGGCCCAGGACTTGCTTCAGGGTGGTATTGAACAGAAAAACAATTTTTGTTTTTCATGCGCATCCCTGCAACAGTTCCATCATTAAGATGAAGATGCGTAATTTCAAGATTTGGATGATTGTCCAATTCCTCTTTATTAACCGCAAAACCATGATTTTGAGAAGTTATTTCCCCTTTTCCAGTGATGATATTTTTTACAGGATGATTTATTCCTCTGTGCCCATTAAACATTTTATAAGTAGAAATTCCATTAGCAAGACCAATTATTTGGTGTCCAAGACAGATTCCAAATAAAGGTTTATCATTGTCAAGAATTTCTTTAGCCACTTGAATCGCACCCGAAAGAGGCTCAGGATCCCCAGGACCATTAGATAAGAAGTATCCATCTGGATTAAATGCAGCTAAATCCTGATACGAAGAATCAAAAGGAAATACTTTGATATAACAATCTCTTTTAGCCAGATTACGAAGGATATTCATTTTTATTCCTAAATCAAGTGCTGCGATTTTATACGTTGCCTTCTCCTCACCAAAAAAATAAGGTTCCGTAGTAGAAACTTTAGATGCTAATTCTAAACCCTTCATATCAGGGACTTTTGATAAAGCAATTTTTAGTTCTTCTACAGAGGTATCATCTGTACAAATTACAGCATTCATAGCACCGTTCTCCCGAATATAACTAACCAGGGCACGCGTATCTACATCAGATATACAGATCAAGTTTTGTTTAATAAAATAATCTTCTAGACTCCCTGAAGCATCGGAACGAGAATAATTAAAGCTAAAATTTTTACAAACCAACCCGGCAATTTTGACACTACCTGATTCTATTTCTGAATCGTTTACTCCATAATTTCCAATATGAGCGTTCGTGGCAACCATTAATTGTCCAAAATAAGAAGGGTCAGTGAATATTTCCTGATAACCTGTCATTCCGGTGTTAAAACAAACTTCCCCAAAGGTAGTTCCGCTGATTCCAATAGATTTACCATGGAATATGGTTCCGTCACTCAATAAAAGAATGGCACTTTGTCTTGTTGTATATTTCATTCGTTGCTATCTAATGTTATTTTTAATAGTCTCATGGAACTCGCAAAGCGGGTTTCATATATAGTTAAATATTGTGCAAATTTAATTGTTTAAAGCAATGGATGCAAGTTTTTGAAATTTATTGTATAATAAAAATTCTACCCTAGAGCCCTGATGACCTTGGAGCGTCTGGAGGCATCTTTTTGATTTTTCTTTAAAAGCAAAAGATACAGTGAACAGCAAGACAATTCACAATTAAATAATACGTTTTTTGTTCCGAAAAAATCAAAAAAAAAGGATAAACTATAAATAGCTTATCCTTGATTTTTATTGAATGATTATTTTCATAATTACTCAGCAGCTGTCTCTGCAGTTGGTTCACTTTCAGCAGCTGGAACTTCAGTAGCCTCATCTGCTTTTTTAGCTTTCCCACCACGACGGCTTTTTGCTTTTTTAACTTCTTTTTTACCACCATTGTAAAGTTCATTGAAATCTACTAACTCGATCATTGCCATATCAGCATTATCTCCTAAACGATTCCCAACTTTAATGATACGCGTGTATCCACCTGGACGGTCTCCTACTTTAGCAGCTACGTCTCTGAACAAGTCAGTTACCGCATATTTGCTACGTAAGTAAGCAAAAACGATACGACGATTGTGAGTCGTATCTTGTTTTGATTTTGTTATTAAAGGCTCAACGAATTGTTTAAGCGCTTTTGCTTTAGCAACAGTAGTGTTAATACGTTTGTGCTCTATAAGAGAACAAGCCATATTAGCTAACATAGATTTTCTATGTGCAGTCTGTCTGCTTAAGTGATTGAATTTTTTTCCGTGTCTCATGACGTGTTTTTTTATACTTTCATCTTGATGCTATCCATTTTGGAGATCAAAATATGAAGTAATTTATTCTTTATCTAGTTTGTATTTTGCTAAATCCATACCGAAGTTCAAATTTTTAACTGCAACAAGTTCATCAAGTTCAGTTAAAGATTTTTTACCAAAATTACGGAATTTCATTAGGTCATTTTTGTTGAACGATACTAAATCACCAAGTGTATCAACTTCAGCCGCTTTCAAACAATTTAATGCTCTTACAGAAAGATCCATATCAACAAGCTTAGTTTTAAGCAATTGTCTCATGTGTAATGACTCTTCATCATACGATTCTGTTTGTGCAATTTCGTCAGCCTCGAGTGTAATTCTTTCGTCAGAGAACAACATGAAATGGTGAATCAAAACTTTAGCAGCTTCAGTAAGGGCATCTTTTGGATTGATAGAACCATCAGTTTTAATTTCAAAAACTAATTTTTCATAATCTGTTTTTTGCTCTACACGGAAGTTTTCAATTGCATATTTTACATTTTTTACCGGAGTAAAAATTGAATCTGTAAAAATAGTTCCAATTGCAGCATTCTGTTTTTTGTTCTCTTCAGCAGGAACATATCCTCTACCTTTTTCGATCGTTAAATCGAAATTAAGTTTAATTTTAGGATCTAAATTACAGATAACTAGTTCTGGATTCAAAACTTGGAAACCTGAAATAAATTTTTGAAAATCACCAGCTGTTAATTGATCTTTACCGGAAACAGAAATAGTAACTGATTCATTATCAATATCTTCAATTTGTCGTTTGAAACGTACTTGTTTAAGATTAAGGATAATTTCGGTAACGTCCTCAACAACTCCTGAAATAGTAGAAAACTCATGATCTACACCTTCAATACGAACAGATGTAATAGCATAACCTTCTAATGCTGAAAGCAAAACTCTTCTAAGTGCATTACCAACGGTCAATCCGTAACCCGGTTCTAAAGGTCTAAATTCAAATTTACCTTCAAAATCGGTTGAATCGATCATGATAACTTTATCGGGCTTCTGAAAATTAAATATTGCCATAAATTTCGACTAAGTCAATTATTATTTGTTGTACAACTCTACGATTAATTGTTCTTTAATGTTTTCTGGGATTTGAAGTCTAGCCGGTACAGAAACGAAAGTACCTTCTTTGATATCATTATTCCAAGTAATCCATTCATAAACATGACTTGAATTAGACAAAGAACGTTCGATTGCTTCTAAAGATTTAGATTTTTCACGAACTGCAACTTTATCACCAGGTTTAAGGTGGTAAGAAGCTATATTTACAACGTCACCATTAACAGTGACATGTCTATGAGAAACAAGTTGTCTAGCTCCTCTTCTTGAAGGGGCAATACCCATTCTAAAAACAACGTTATCTAATCGTGCTTCACATAATTGTAAAAGAACTTCACCAGTAACACCTTTAGTTGCTGATGCTTTTTTGAATAAACCTCTGAATTGTTTTTCTAAAATTCCGTAAGAATATTTAGCTTTTTGTTTTTCCATTAACTGGATAGCAAATTCAGATTTTTTCCCTCTTTTTTTAGCCATCCCGTGTTGTCCGGGTGGATAATTTCTTTTTTCGAACGCTTTATCGTCTCCGAAAATTGCTTCGCCGAATTTACGGGCGATTCTTGTACTTGGACCAGTATATCTTGCCATTTTAAATTGTTTAAGATAGAGATTATGAATTCAGGTCTTATCCTTCGATAATCGGTATTCTATCTAGGTTATACTAAAAAAATATTATTAAACTCTACGTCTTTTTGGAGGACGACATCCGTTGTGAGGCATTGGAGTAACATCGATAATCTCAGTCACTTCAATTCCACCGTTATGCAAAGAACGGATCGCAGACTCACGTCCGTTTCCTGGTCCTTTAACATACACCTTAACTTTTTTAAGTCCTGCTTCAAGAGCTACTTTACTACAATCTTCTGCTGCCATTTGGGCTGCGTATGGAGTATTCTTTTTAGAACCTCTAAAACCCATTTTACCAGCTGAAGACCAAGAAATAACTTCACCTTTTTTGTTTGTCAAAGAAATGATGATATTATTGAAGGTAGCAGAAATATGAGCTTCTCCCGTTGATTCAACGATAACTTTACGTTTTTTTGCAGTTGCTTTAGCCATATTACTTATTATTTAGTTGCTTTTTTCTTGTTGGCAACAGTTTTTCTTTTACCTTTTCTTGTTCTGGAGTTATTCTTAGTTCTTTGTCCTCTTAATGGAAGACCAGTTCTGTGACGAATACCTCTGTAACACCCAATATCCATTAGACGTTTGATGTTTAAAGAAACTTCTGAACGCAATTCTCCTTCAATTTTGAAAGTGGACACTGCTTCACGAATCGCTCCGATCTCATCATCATTCCAGTCTTGAACCTTTTTATCTTGGCTTACTTGAGCTTTTTCTAAAATCTCAATAGCTCTACTATTTCCTAATCCGAAGATGTAGGTAAGTGCTATAACACCTCTCTTATTTTTTGGGATATCTACCCCTGCTATTCTTGCCATAATTATCCTTGTCTTTGTTTAAATCTAGGATTCTTTTTGTTTATTACGTACAATCTCCCTTTTCTTCGCACAATTTTGCACTCGGGACTTCTCTTTTTTACTGAAGCTCTAACTTTCATTTTGAATATCCTTTAATATCTATAAGTAATTCTTGCTTTTGACAAATCGTAAGGGCTCATTTCTAGTTTCACTTTATCACCAGGTAATAATTTGATATAATGCATACGCATTTTTCCAGATATATGTGCGATTACTATATGTCCATTCTCTAACTCTACACGAAACATTGCATTTGATAATGCTTCAATGATCGATCCGTCTTGTTCTATTGCTGATTGTTTTGCCATAAAGTTAAGCTACTGCTTTTCTATTTTTACCACTTTTCATTAAACCATCATAATGCTTATTTAGCAAATATGAATTGATTTGCTGCATTGTGTCAATGGCAACACCTACCATAATTATCAATGAAGTACCTCCGAAAAACATTGCCCAGGATTGTTGAACATCCATAACACTTACAATTATCGCCGGGAACACGGCAATCAAAGCAAGAAATAAAGATCCTGGAAAAGTTATTAAAGACATCACCTTATCAAGATAATCAGAAGTTTCAACTCCTGGTCTGATACCCGGTATAAAACCACCGCTTCTCTTTAAATCATCAGACATCTTGTTAGTAGGAACTGTGATTGCAGTATAAAAGAAAGTAAATACAATTATTAACGTTGCAAAAACTAAATTATACCAGAAACCAAACATATTACTAAAAGCGCCAACGATTGACTGCGAAGCATCTGATTTAGACAGCCCTGCCAAAGCAGCTGGAATGAACATAATTGCTTGAGCAAAAATAATTGGCATCACCCCAGAAGCATTAAGCTTTAAAGGGATCCACTGTCTATTTCCACCTAACATGTCTTGTTCAAAATCCCCTGAAGTAGTACGTCTGGCATATTGAACAGGAATTCTCCTAATCGCCATAACCAACAATACACAACAAACAATAACCAATAACCAAATGATAATTTCGATAACTAACAACATCGGACCACCGTTATTATTAGTCACTCTCGTGGTAAATTCTTGGATGAATGCCTGAGGCAATCTTGCCAAAATACCCACCATAATCAACAAAGATATACCATTTCCTATTCCCTTATCTGTAATTTTTTCTCCTAACCACATCGCAAAAATTGTACCTGTGACTAAAATAATTACTGACGAAAATAAGAATTCAAATGAATTGAATCCCAATAAAAATGCATTACTAGGTAACGTTCTATATAAATTGTAGATGTAAGTAGGACCTTGAACCAAGGTGATACCAATAGTCAACCAACGTGTAATTTGATTAATTTTTTTTCTACCGCTTTCTCCATCGCTTTGAAGTTTTTGCAAGTATGGAACCGCAATTCCCATCAACTGAACAACAATTGAAGCAGAAATGTAAGGCATTATTCCTAAGGCAAAAACAGAAGCCTGTGAAAAAGCTCCTCCAGTAAACATATCAAGAATTGAACCAATTCCTTCTTTAGTTTGTCCGGCTAAATTACCCAACTGTGTAGCATCAATACCTGGTAAGGTTACTTGAGCCCCAAAACGATACACTAAAAGCAAACCCAATGTAATTAGGATTCTATTTTTCAGTTCTTCGATTTTCCAAACATTACTAATTGACTCAATAAATTTCTTCATATTAATTGAAAAATTACATTGTTACAGCTTCTCCACCAGCAGCTTCAATAGCAGCTTTTGCAGTAGCAGTAAATTTGTGAGCGGTTACTTTTAATTTTGCTGTCAATTCACCTCTACCTAAAATCTTAACGATTTCATTTTTAGTAGCTAAACGATTAGCAACATAAACTGTCATATCAACAGTATCTTTAATAACACCATTATCAACTAATAGTTGAAGTGTATCAAGATTTACACCTTCGTAATCTTTACGATTGATGTTTGTAAAACCAAACTTAGGCACACGTCTTTGAAGCGGCATTTGTCCCCCTTCAAAACCAATCTTTTTAGAATAACCAGAACGAGATTTGGCTCCTTTGTGACCTCTTGCAGAAGTACCACCTTTTCCAGAACCTTCTCCTCTACCTAATCTTTTATTTTGATTGTGTGTAGCACCTTCAGCAGGTTGTAAGTTACTTAAATTCATAACAGTATTTGTTATTTAGCTTCTTCAACAGAAACTAAGTGTTTAACTTTATTTATCATCCCAAGGATTGTAGGGTTTGAATCATGCTCTACAACTTGTCCCATTTTACGTAGACCTAAAGCTTCCAAACCTCTCTTTTGAGTAAGAGGACAGTTGATTTTGCTTCTAACTTGTTTTACTAATAATTTAGCCATAATTTCCTTGAATTAACCTTTAAAAACTTTTTCTAAAGAAACGCCTCTTTGTTTTGCAACAGTATAAGCACTTCTCATTTGTAATAAAGCATCAAAAGTTGCTTTTACCACGTTGTGAGGATTTGAAGATCCTTGAGATTTAGATAATACATCATGAATTCCTACTGATTCAAGAACTGAACGAACAGCTCCACCAGCAATAACTCCTGTACCATGAGAGGCAGGAATTAAGAATACACGTGCACCACCAAATTTACCTTTTTGTTCGTGAGGAACTGACTGACCATTCAAAGGAATTTTTACTAAATTTTTCTTAGCATCTTCTACTGCTTTCGCAATTGCTTCAGAAACATCTTTAGATTTTCCTAATCCGTGTCCAACCACTCCGTTTTCATCACCTACAACTACAATAGCAGAAAAACCAAAAGCTCTACCACCCTTTGTAACCTTAGTAACACGATTTACACTTACCAAACGATCTTTTAATTCAAGACCACTTGGTTTTACTAACTCTACATTCTTGTATTTACTATTAGACATACTATATTAGAATTTAAGTCCAGCCGCTCTTGCGCCTTCCGCTAATGATTTAATACGTCCGTGATATAAATAACCTCCTCTATCGAAAGTTACTACGTCTATCCCAGCTTTTAAAGCTTTTTCAGCAACTAGTTTTCCAACTGCTGTAGCAACTTCAATGTTCGTACCGTTACCTATTTCTTTTTCTCTTGAAGAAGCCGCCAATATAGTAACTCCGTTTACGTCATCAATAAGTTGCGCGTAAATTTCTTTGTTACTTCTAAATACAGATAGTCTTGGATTAGTAGCAGTACCACTAATTGTTTTTCTAATTCTGAATCTAATTCGTTGTCTTCTTTCAGGTTTTGTTAATGACATAATCTTATTTTTTAAGCTGATTTACCTGCTTTTCTTCTTAATACTTCCCCTACAAACTTAACACCTTTTCCTTTATACGGCTCAGGCTTACGGAAACCTCTGATTTTCGCAGCTACTTGCCCTAAAAGTTGTTTGTCAAATGATGTTAATTTCACGATAGGGTTTTTACCTTTTTCAGATATTGTTTCTAAAGTCACTTCTGGAGCAATTTCTAAAACAATATTGTGAGAATAACCAAGTGCTAAATCTAATTTTTGTCCTTGATTTGAAGCTCTGTAACCAACTCCTACCAATTCTAATGACTTAGTAAAACCATCTGTTACACCGATAATCATGTTATTGATCAAAGATCTATACAAACCGTGTTTTGCTCTTTGGTCTTTGTGATCAGAAGATCTTTCTACTTGAACTAGATCCCCTTCAACTGTAACAGTAACGTCCGAAAACTCCTGAGTTAGTTGACCATTTTTTCCTTTTACTGTAATAATACCATTTGCAACTTCAACAGTTACACCAGCAGGGATTACAACCGGACTTTTACCTATTCTTGACATCTTATTATAGTCTTTAAATTAGTATACGTAACAAATTACTTCACCACCTACATTCAATTGCTTCGCTTTTTTTCCTGTCATCAACCCTTTAGAAGTAGATACAATAGCGATGCCTAATCCATTAAGGATTCTAGGAATGGTAGAAGAACTTGAATATTTACGTAAACCTGGTTTACTAATTCTTTGGATATCTTTAATTACGGACTCTTTAGTATCTTTATCATACTTCAAAGCAATTTTGATTGAACCCTGAACAGCGTTGTCTTCAAATTTGTAACTCAAGATATAACCTTGATCAAATAAGATCTTAGTTATTTCTTTTTTTAGATTAGATGCAGGAATCTCAACGACTTTGTGGTTTGCAGCCACAGCGTTTCTAACTCTCGTCAAATAATCTGCAATAGGATCTGTATACATGTGTATTGATTTGCGGCAACGGTTTTCGACAAAGTATTTGTCGAACCTGAAACCAATTTATAAATTTCTATAATCACAAATTTCAAATTACGAATTACTTTTTAAAAGGTAATTCATAATTTGAAATTCATAATTGAATTTTACCAAGATGCTTTTTTAACACCTGGTATCAATCCGTTATTTGCCATTTCACGAAATGTAACACGTGAAAGACCGAATTGACGCATATACCCTCTTGGTCTACCTGTTAATTTACAACGATTGTGCAAACGAACTGGTGAAGCATTTTTTGGCAACTTTTGCAAACCTACGAAATCTCCAGCTTCTAACAAAGCTTTTCTTTTCTCAGCATACTTAGCAACTGTTTTTTCTCTCTTAACCTCGCGGGCTTTCATTGATTCTTTAGCCATGTCTTAATTCTTTTTAAAAGGTAAACCTAGTTCAGCCAATAATGATTTTGCTTCCTTGTCTGTTTTTGCAGTAGTTACAAAAGAAATATCCATACCTGAAATTTTGTTAACTTTATCAATATCAATTTCCGGGAAAATGATTTGCTCCAAAACTCCAAGGTTATAATTTCCTCTTCCATCAAAACCAGTAGCTTTAATACCACTGAAATCCCTTACACGTGGTAAAGCTGAAGTAATAAGTCTATCTAAAAACTCATACATTCTTTCTCCACGCAAAGTAACTTTTGCTCCAATAGGCATCCCTTTTCTCAATTTGAATGACGCAACGTCTTTCTTTGAAATAGTAGATATTGCTTTCTGTCCAGTAATCTTTGTCAACTCATCAACCGCGTAGTCGATTAGTTTTTTATCAGATACAGCTGCACCAACTCCTTTACTTAAAACGATTTTTTCCAATTTTGGAACTTGCATTACGTTTACGTATCCGAATTCCTCTTTAAGAGCAGCAATTACTCTGCTCTTATATTCTTCTTTTAGTCTAGGTATATACTCCATTACTATAGTACTTGATTAGATTTTTTTGAAAATCTTACTTTCTTATCTCCTTCTACTCTAATACCAACTCTTGTTGTTTCCTTAGTTTTAGGATCAATTAAAGAAATATTAGATATTTGTATAGAAGCTTCCTTCTTTACGATACCACCTTGAGGGCTTTTTGCACTTGGTTTCGTATGTTTCGATACCATGTTAACACCTTCAACAATCGCTTTGTTTTTCTCACGGTAAACACGTAATACTTTACCTTCAGCACCTTTATGGTCTCCAGCAATTACTCTTACTATATCACCTGATTTTATTTTTAGCTTTATCATCTTAAAACGAATTAAAGCACTTCTGGTGCTAATGATACAATTTTCATGAATTGTTTTTCACGAAGTTCTCTTGCTACCGGACCAAAAACACGAGTTCCTCTCATTTCACCAGCAGCATTCAATAACACACATGCGTTGTCATCAAACCTAATGTATGAACCATCGGCTCTTCTTACTTCTTTTTTGGTACGTACAACAACTGCAGTCGAAACAGCTCCTTTTTTAACGCTTCCGTTGGGAGCAGTATCTTTGATAGAAACTACAATCTTGTCACCAACAGAGGCATACCTTCTTTTGGTACCTCCTAAAACACGGATAGTTAAAACTTCCTTTGCTCCAGTATTATCTGCTACTTTTAGTCTTGATTCTTGTTGTACCATAATTATTTAGCTCTTTCTAAGATTTCAACTAACCTCCAACATTTGGTTTTACTTAAAGGACGCGTTTCGCTAATCCTTACCGTATCTCCAATGTTACAGTCGTTCATTTCGTCGTGTGCGTGATACTTTTTAGTTTTCAACACGAACTTACCGTATAATGGGTGTTTTACTTTACGCACTTCTGCAACAACAATAGATTTATCCATTTTGTCCGAAGTTACAACACCAACTCTTTCTTTTCTTAAATTTCTTTTTTCTTCCATCTTTCAGCAGACTACAGTTATTGTCTTTTAGTAAGTTCAGTAGCTAATCTTGCAACTGTTCTTCTTACACTTCTAATTTGAAGTGGGTTCTCAATTGGTGAAATAGCGTGAGCCATTTTTAGATCAGCGTATGTTTTCTTAGTTTGGCTAAGCTTTTCTTGCAACTCTGCTGCAGAAAGATCTTTTATTTCTGATTGTTTCATAATATAATATAGATTATGCTTCGAAATCTCTAGCAACGACGAATTTAGTTTTTACTGGAAGCTTTTGAGCTGCAAGACGTAACGCCTCTTTAGCAACTGACAAAGGAACTCCTCCAACTTCAAACATAATCCTTCCGGGTTTAACAACGGCAGCCCAATACTCAACTGCTCCTTTACCTTTACCCATACGTACCTCAAGAGGCTTCTTAGTAATTGGTTTGTCTGGAAATATTTTGATCCATAACTGCCCTTCTCTTTTCATAAAACGAGTTGCAGCGATACGTGCAGCTTCTATTTGACGAGAAGTTAAGAACATTCCATCTTCATGTACAGATTTAATACCAAACATTCCATTAGAAAGTTCATGTCCTCTTTGAGAATTCCCTTTCATTTTACCTTTTTGTACCTTACGGTATTTTGTTCTTTTAGGCTGTAACATTTTTCTTTAATTTAAAAATTTACTTTCGTTTACGAGCGTCTGGTTTACCACCTTTATTAAAAGGCTTTCTGTCTCCTCTAGGAGAATCGCCACCTTTACCACCAGCACCAGATTGTTTTTTGTCCATTCCGGCAAGTGGAGAAAGATCTCTCTTTCCATAAACTTCACCTTTCATGATCCACACTTTGATCCCCATTCTACCATAAGTAGTATGAGCTTCTGCCAAAGCATAATCAATATCAGCTCTGAAAGTTGATAGAGGAATTCTACCTTCTTTGAAACCTTCTGAACGAGCCATCTCAGCACCATTCAAACGACCAGAAATCAAAACTTTGATACCTTCTGCGTTCATACGCATAGAGGCGGCAATTGCCATTTTGATTGCACGTCTGTAAGAAATTCTGCTTTCGATTTGACGACAGATGCTGGTAGCAACTAGATACGCGTCAAGCTCAGGTCTTTTGATTTCAAAGATGTTGATTTGAACCTCTTTGTCAGTAACTTTCTTAAGTTCTTCTTTCAACTTGTCTACCTCTTGTCCACCTTTCCCGATAATAATACCCGGTCTGGCTGTAGTGATAGTAACGGTTACAAGTTTCAAAGTTCTCTCGATGATTACTTTTGATACACTAGCTTTTGATAAACGAGCATGGATGTACTTTCTGATTTTATAATCTTCGGCAAGTTTATCACCGTAATCATTTCCACCATACCAGTTTGAGTCCCATCCTCTGATGATACCAAGTCTATTTCCAATTGGATTTGTCTTTTGTCCCATCTTTATTAAATTGCTTGTGTGTTATTAATAGATCCAAGCACGATTGTAACGTGATTAGAACGTTTTCTTATTCTGTGTGCACGACCTTGTGGAGCTGGACGAAGTCTTTTCAACATCATTCCACC
Organism: Flavobacterium sp. ZB4P23; assembly: GCF_003970375.1. Lineage (NCBI taxonomy): Bacteria > Pseudomonadati > Bacteroidota > Flavobacteriia > Flavobacteriales > Flavobacteriaceae > Flavobacterium > Flavobacterium sp. ZB4P23. The sequence continues at coordinate 234,708 of NZ_RYDK01000003.1, read as the reverse complement.
ATCTACTGTAATCGTTTTTACAAATAAACCTGCTTCTTCCATATTAGCGTCAGGGTTTTTTGCTTGCCAGTTGGCAATTACAGACAAAACCAATTTTTCTAATTTTCTTGAAGCTTCTTTAGAACTAAATCTTAAGATGTTCAATGCTCTTTCTACCTTCTGACCTCTTACCAAGTCCGCTACTAAGCGCATTTTTCTAGGTGAAGTGGGGCAGTTATTCAATTTTGCGAAAGCAATAGACTTATTAGCCTCTTTTCTCGCATCTGCTGTTTCTCTTTTACGAACTCCCATTGCTTCTTATTTTTTACCTTTATTTTTTGCTCCAGCATGACCTCTAAAAGATCTAGTTGGTGAAAATTCTCCTAATTTGTGACCTACCATGTTTTCTGTTACGTAAACTGGTACAAATTGACGACCGTTATGAACTGCGATAGTTTGCCCAACAAAGTCTGGAGTAATCATAGAAGCTCTAGACCATGTCTTAACAACTCCTTTGTTTCCACCTGCAATGTTTTCTTGAACTTTCTTGTCTAACTTATAATGAACGAAAGGTCCTTTTTTTAATGAACGTGCCATATCTTATTATTTCTTTCTACGTTCTACGATATACTTGTTACTCGGGTTTTTCTTAGAACGAGTTCTATAACCTTTTGCTGGTATTCCATTTCTTGAACGTGGATGTCCACCAGAAGAACGACCTTCACCACCACCCATTGGGTGATCGACAGGATTCATCGCTACAGGTCTTGTTCTAGGTCTTCTACCTAACCATCTTGTTCTACCAGCTTTTCCTGATACAACTAATTGATGGTCTGAATTAGAAACCGCTCCAATTGTAGCCGAACAAGTCAACAAGATCAATCTTGTTTCACCAGAAGGCATTTTGATTGTTGCGTATTTTCCATCTCTTGCCATTAATTGAGCAAATGTTCCAGCAGAACGAGCTATTACAGCTCCTTGACCTGGTCTCAATTCGATACAAGAAATAACAGTTCCTAATGGAATTCTACTTAAAGGTAAAGTATTACCAATTTCAGGTTGAGATTCTGGACCAGAAACTAATTTCTGACCAACTTTCAATCCGTTTTGAGCAATAACATACGTTTTCTCTCCATCAGCATACGCTAACAAAGCGATAAATGCAGTACGATTCGGATCATACTCAATTGATTTTACCGTAGCAGGAATTCCTTCTTTAGTACGTTTAAAATCAATGATACGATATCTCTGCTTGTGACCACCACCCGTATAACGCATGGTCATCTTTCCTTGACTATTTCTACCACCAGAGTTTTTTATCGGCGCTATCAAAGAGCGTTCCGGCTTATCAGTTGTAATGGCGTCATAACCATTCACAACTCTAAATCGCTGACCTGGGGTAATAGGTTTTAATTTTCTTACTGACATTTTTCTATCTTAGATATTGTTGTAAAAATCAATTGTTTCTCCTTTTTGTACTTGAACAATTGCTTTTTTAGTTGCATTCGTCTTTCCACTTATTAAACCACTTTTAGTGTATTTAGTAGTTCTATCTGGCCTTACATTCATCGTATTGACACTTAAAACAGTTACTCCATAAGCAGCCTCAACAGCTTTCTTAATTTGCACTTTGTTTGCTTTTTTATCAACAACGAATCCGAAGCGGTTTAAAACTTCACTTTCTTTGGTTACTTTTTCCGTTACTATAGGCTTAATTATGATGCTCATATCCTATTATTTACTTAAATTTTCTTCAATTATCTCCAAAGAACTCTCTAAAAGCACTAAATTATTAGCATTTAATATAGCATAAGTACTTAGCTCTAAGCTACTTACTACGCTAGAGCCTTTTAAATTGCGTGATGACAAATATACATTTTTATTTACATCACCCAACACAAACAGGGATTTTTTATTTTCTAACTCTAAAGCTTTCAAAACGTTGATGAAATTTTTAGTGTTTGGTGTTTCAAAATTAAAGTCTTCAAGAACGATAATATTCGATTCTTTAGCTTTAATAGAGAAAGCAGATTTTCTAGCCAAACGTTTCAAGCTTTTATTCAATTTAAATGAATAGCTTCTTGGTCTTGGTCCAAAAACTGTTCCACCACCTTTAAACAATGGATTCTTTGCACTACCCGCACGAGCAGTACCAGTTCCTTTTTGTTTTTTAATCTTACGCGTACTTCCCGCTACTTCAGCTCTTTCTTTAGCTTTGTGCGTTCCCTGTCTTTGATTAGCAAGATATTGCTTAACATCAAGGTATACTGCGTGATTGTTTGGTTCTATACCAAATACTGAATCAGAAAGTTGCACTTTTCTTCCAGTATCTTTTCCGTTGAAATCTAATACTTTTGCTTCCATTACTTCTGAATGATTACATAAGAGTTGTTACATCCAGGAATACATCCTTTAATAACAAGTAGGTTCTTTTCAGCCACTACTTTTAAAACTCTAAGGTTTTGAACTTTTACATTGTCTCCTCCCATACGTCCAGCCATACGCATTCCTTTGAATACTCTGGATGGATAAGAAGACGCTCCTACAGAACCCGGCGCTCTTAAACGGTTGTGTTGACCGTGAGTTGCTTGACCAACACCACCAAAACCGTGACGTTTAACAACCCCTTGAAAACCTTTACCTTTAGATACACCTTGCACATCTACAAATTCTCCTTCAGCAAAAATAGAAACATCAATAAGATCCCCTAATTTTTGTTCTGTTGCGAAATCTTGGAATTCAACGACTTTTTTCTTAGCTACAGTTCCCGCTTTTGCAAAGTGACCTAAAGCCGCTTTTGTGGAATGTTTCTCGTTTTTGTCATCGAAACCAAGTTGCAACGCTTCATACCCGTCAACACCTTTGGTTCTGACTTGGGTAACAACACATGGTCCAGCTTCGATTACTGTACAAGGAATATTCTTCCCGTTTTCGTCGAAAATGCTAGTCATGCCGATTTTTCTACCAATTAACCCAGACATAATTATTAATTATTAATTATTAAATATAAATATAGAACGCAGCTTTTAACCAAATCCTATTTTTTAAGTGGGTGCAAATGTATAACTTATTTACACACAAACCAAAAAAATAATTTTCGATTAAAAACAGCGTCCTTTTCTTACTAGTAAGCTACTTAAACTTTGATCTCTACTTCAACACCGCTAGGCAATTCCAGTTTCATCAAGGCATCAATAGTTTTTGATGAAGAGGAATAAATATCAATCAATCTCTTGTATGACATTACTTCAAATTGCTCTCTTGCTTTTTTGTTAACGTGTGGAGAACGTAATACTGTGAAAAGTTTTTTGTGAGTTGGTAATGGTATTGGACCTGTAACAACTGCTCCTGTACTTTTAACTGTTTTTACAATCTTTTCAGCAGACTTGTCTACTAACATGTGATCGTAAGATTTTAGTTTTATTCTGATTTTTTGACTCATTTTCTTAAAGATTAAGCGTTTCCTTTTGCTTTTTTGATAACTGCTTCCGAAATATTCGAAGGAGTTTCAGCGTAATGTGAAAATTCCATTGTTGATGTTGCACGACCTGAAGATAAAGTTCTTAAAGTAGTAACATAACCAAACATTTCTGATAATGGCACATCGGCTTTAATGGTTTTAGCACCCGCTCTATCACCCATATCATTTACCTGACCTCTACGACGGTTGATATCACCTACGATATCTCCCATGTTTTCTTCAGGTGTAATCACTTCCATTTTCATGATTGGCTCTAATATAACAGCACCAGCTGCTTTAGCTACCTCTCTATACCCCATTCTTGCTGCAAGCTCAAAAGAAAGTGCATCAGAATCCACAGGGTGGAAAGACCCATCCAATAAAGTTACTTTCAAACTATCTACTTGATATCCTGCTAAAGGACCAGTTTTCATAGCTTCTCTAAAACCTTTTTCTACAGATGGTATATATTCTTTAGGAACGTTACCACCTTTGACAGCATTAACGAACTGCAATCCAACAGGAGCTTTACCATCAACTTCATCAGCTGGCTCTAATCTAAATACGATATCACCGAATTTACCACGACCACCAGATTGTTTCTTGTACGTTTCTCTGTGTTGAGCAGACTTTGTAAATGCTTCTTTGTATTCAACTTGAGGCTCACCTTGGTTTACTTCAACTTTGAATTCACGTCTCATTCTATCAACTAAGATGTCCAAGTGAAGCTCACCCATACCTGAGATAATAGTTTGCCCAGAAGCTTCATCTGTTCTAACCGTAAATGTAGGATCCTCTTCAGCTAATTTAGCCAAAGCCATACCCATTTTATCTACGTCAGCCTTAGTTTTAGGTTCAATTGCAATACCAATAACCGGTGCTGGAAATTTCATAGACTCAAGAATAATTGGGTGTTTTTCATCACACAACGTATCTCCAGTTTTGATATCTTTAAATCCAACTGCCGCTCCAATATCACCCGCTTCGATATAATCGATTGGGTTTTGTTTGTTTGCATGCATTTGGTAAATACGAGAAATTCTTTCTTTATTTCCTGAACGTGTGTTCAAAACGTAAGAACCCGCATCTAAACGTCCTGAGTAAGCACGGAAGAAAGCTAAACGACCTACGAATGGGTCAGTAGCAATTTTGAAAGCTAAAGCAGCAAATGGCTCTTTAACATCGGGCTTACGCAATATTTTAGTTTGATCTTCTTCTAACAATTCAGCATCATCAGGATGAATTCCTTCAATACCATCTTTATCCATTGGAGATGGCAAATATTTACATACTGCATCTAACATGAATTGAACTCCTTTATTTTTAAAAGAAGAACCAGCAATCATAGGAATGATAGCCATATCCATTACAGCAGCTCTCAATGCAATATTGATTTCTTCCTCTGTAATAGAGTTTTCATCTTCCATGAATTTTTCAAGCAAAGTCTCATCATAATCAGCTACTGCCTCAATAAGAATCGATCTGTACTCCTTCACTTCTTCAAGCATATCCTCTGGAATAGGCACAATATCATACGTTGCTCCTAAACCTTCTTCATGCCATACTATAGCTTGATTTTTAACTAAATCCACAACACCTCTGAAATCATTTTCTTCACCAATAGGCAAAGTGATTGCAACTGCGTTTGATTTCAACATATCTCTTACTTGTTGACAAACCATCAAAAAGTTAGATCCTTGTCTATCCATTTTATTAACGAATCCAATACGTGGCACCCTGTATTGATCTGCCAATCTCCAGTTCGTTTCTGATTGTGGCTCAACACCATCAACAGCACTAAATAAGAAAACCAAACCATCAAGAACACGCAAAGAACGGTTTACTTCAACTGTAAAGTCAACGTGTCCCGGTGTATCGATAATATTGAAGTGATAAGGAGCTGTTTCAGATAAAACTTTACCTTGTTCAGTTGGAAAATTCCATTCACAAGTTGTAGCTGCAGAAGTAATTGTAATACCTCTTTCTTGCTCTTGTGCCATCCAGTCCATTGTTGCAGCACCATCGTGTACTTCACCAATTTTGTGTGATTTTCCAGTGTAGAATAATATACGCTCTGTTGTTGTTGTTTTACCAGCATCAATGTGAGCAGCAATTCCTATGTTTCTTGTATATTTTAGATCTCTAGCCATTTCTTAAGAATTAAAATCTAAAGTGAGAGAATGCTTTATTAGCTTCTGCCATTTTGTGAGTATCCATTCTTTTCTTAACAGCAGCTCCTTCTTCTTTAGCCGCAGCTAAACATTCTGAAGCTAACCTCTGAGCCATCGATTTTTCGTTTCTTCTTCTAGAATAAAGAATTAACCATTTCATCGCCATAGAAATTTTTCTGTCTGGACGAATTTGCATCGGAATTTGGAATGTAGCTCCACCTACTCTACGACTACGTACTTCTACGTGAGGCATAACATTGGTTAAGGCATCTTTCCAAATTTCTAATGATGGTTTCTCCGCATCTTGTTTTTTAGACTCAATGATGTCAATTGCATCATAAAATACTTTAAACGCTGTCGATTTTTTTCCATCCCACATTAAGTTGTTCACAAAACGTGTTACCAGTTGGTCATTAAACCTAGGATCTGGTAAAAGTGGTCTCTTCTTTGCCGCTCTTTTTCTCATGTCTTTTTTTTAATAAAACGTCATACTAATATAGTCGCGACGAATCGCGGCTTTACAAGAATAACTTTTTAAATTACTTTTTTGCTTCTTTTGGGCGTTTTGCTCCGTACTTAGATCTTCTTTGCGTTCTTCCTGCTACTCCTGACGTATCAAGGGCACCACGAACGATGTGATATCTAACTCCTGGCAAATCTTTTACCCTTCCACCCCTAACTAATACTATCGAGTGCTCTTGTAGATTGTGTCCTTCACCAGGGATGTAGGCATTTACTTCATTACCATTTGTCAAACGTACACGCGCTACTTTACGCATTGCAGAGTTTGGTTTTTTTGGTGTTGTAGTGTAAACACGCGTACAAACCCCTCTTCTTTGAGGACAAGAATCTAAAGCAACCGATTTACTCTTCTTAGTTATCTGAGTTCTTCCTGTTCTTACTAATTGTTGAATTGTTGGCATAATTAATACTAAAAATTTCTTATTATATTAAATTCCCGCTTTTTACGGGGTTGCAAATGTAGAAAATATTTTTTATTCTACAAACGTTAATCCACTAATTTTCAATAAGATTATTTTATCATTCGATTTTAATCGCAAAAAGCAGATATTTACATTCTATTTAATAAAACAAAATTCACTTGAAGCACTTCCTTATTTATATTCTCCTTTTTAATTTGGGCTTACACTGCTCTGCTCAAAGCTTTCGGGTACTCATTACAGGAAAATCAATATTGGAAACAAAGACAATCGACTCTTTAAAATATAACCCAAAACACACTAACACAAAATCAATTGAAATTGAATTAAACAGGCTGTCCGAAGATCTTTCAAGAATTGGATACATTGACAACATTACCGGACCACCAATCCAAATAAATGACTCCAGTTATCTTGCTAAAATACATTTAGGAGAAAAAATAAAAGCGATACATATATATATAGGTAGCAACAAAAAACCAAACCTTCCTATACTTTTAAAAGAAGAAGAAGATACTATTATACTACCTTACCCAGAAATAGATTTTTACTTGCGTAAAAAAATACAAGAACTAGAACAAAATGGGTTTGCATTAGCTAAACTAAAGCTGACAAACATCAAAAGAATAAATACCGTTTTGTACGCCAATTTAAAAATAGAAACCGACAAAAAAAGAATCTTAAATGCGATAACCATAAATTACGAAGACACAAATTCAACTACAAAATTCCCATCCGGACATTTTGCTCAACTAAACAGAAAATACAAAACAAGCATTTTTAACCAAAAAGTACTCGATCAGATTTACACTAATTTTGAAAATTTTGGATTCATCAGTCAAATAAAATATCCGGAAATTCTATTTACAAAAGATACCACAAAAGTATACGTATATCTTCAAAAAAGAAAATCAAACACATTTGACGGTTTCATTGGATTTTCTAACAATGAAAATCAAAAAATCACATTAAATGGGTATTTAGATGTACAACTCCAAAATATTTTAGGCACCGGCGAACAACTTTCAGTCTATTGGAAAAGCGATGGTAATAACCAAAAAACATTTAAAGCGAGTGTTGAATTGCCCTATTTGCTAAAAACTCCAATAGGCCTAAAAGCACAAATTCAGCTATTCCGACAAGACACGACCTTTCAAAACACTAAAACCGCAATAGACCTGAGCTACTTCATCAATTACAACACTCGGTTTTATTTAGGATACCAAAAAACAGAATCCAGCGCTATCCAAAATTTAAACAATAATCCAATTAGCGATTTCAATAATTCGTTCCTAACGTCAAGTTTTAATTATATCAAATTAAACGCAGCCAATTCTATTTTTTCAATAAAATCAAGTCTCACACTACAATCCGGAATAGGAAGCAGAGTTCTTTATACCCTATCCGAAAATACAACAAAAAGCAACCAGTTTTTTATAAACATTCAAGGTGTACACAACTTTAACCTGAATAAAAAAAATTCCATCTATGTAAATAGTCTAAATTATTATCTACAAAGCAATAATTATGTCACAAACGAATTATATCGTTTTGGGGGATTCAACAGCGTAAGAGGTTTTGCTGAAAATAGCCTGCAAGCCTACCTCATGACTTCACTACTCACGGAGTATCGCTATATTGTATCTCCCAATCTTTACGTTCATTCAATTTTAGATTACAGTATTTACAAAGATAAATCCGCAATAGACCAACAAGACAAAAAAGAAAACTTAATAGGCATTGGAATGGGATTGGGATTACTAACAAAAAATGGATTATTCAAATTAGCACTTGCCAGTGGGAGCTCCACAAATCAACCAATAGAAATCAACAATACAATTGTACACATCAGCTATAATGTCACTTTTTAAAACATTAGAAACAGATTACACGACTTTTGTTCTATTAAAAAAAGTCAAGATTAAAAAAATAATAATCAAAAAACATTGCGAACAGCATCTTAAATTAATTTCTAATTTACTTCAAAACTTAAATAAAAGAATTAGAAAACATTTTTTGACATGGCAAACAGTTTTCGTCTCTATTTCTTTGCATCCAGTAAGGCACAATATCCAGCCCATACTTTTTTTAACAGAACATTTACACTACAGACAAACATAGCAGTAAAAAAAAATCTAGATATCCGCAAACAATTATCTTCCTATTTAAACAATATTATGTTTTCATGAGATATCTCCTGATTTTTGTTTAAAAAAAACAAAAATATTGACTAATTAATAGTAATTATTGAAAATATTAAATTATTGTTAAATTTTAACGATAAATAATTAGGAATATTAACAAATTATTAAGAGATTTGCTAAACTAATTCAAAATATTTATAAAATGAAACTAAAGTTCAATGGATTCTTTGTACTACTTGTAGTACTTATGGCGCAGCTTACTTTTGCGCAAGAAAGATCTGTTTCAGGTGTTGTTTCTGATAATGCAGGATTGCCAATACCAGGCGTGAGTGTATTAGTGAAAGGAACAAATACTGGAACACAAACTGATTTTGATGGGAAATTTTCTATCAGAGCAACACCAAGCCAAGTCTTGGTATTTAGCTACATTGGGATGAAAACCAAAGAAGTAGCAGCTAGTTCTACAAACCTAAAGGTTAAATTAGCTAGTGAAGCCATGGAGCTTGAAGGTGTTGTTGTAACAGCTTTGGGGATTAAAAGAGAGAAAAAATCTCTAGGTTATGCTACTCAAGAAGTTAAAGGTGACGCTGTAGCCCTAGTAAAAAGTTCAAACTTTGTAAACTCGCTATCTGGTAAAGTTGCAGGTTTAGAAATTAAAACTTCAGGAAACTTAGGTGGGTCCACACAAGTAGTTATCAGAGGAAATAACTCAATACAAGGAAATAATCAAGCATTATTTGTAGTTGATGGTGTTCCAATAGATAACAGCAACTCAAACACAAGGGATCAACAAGCTGGTAGAGGTGGATATGACTACGGTAATGCTGCATCCGATATCAACCCTGATGATATTGAATCTATTAATGTTTTAAAAGGAGCTGCTGCAACTGCACTTTATGGTTCTCGTGCCTCTAATGGTGTTGTAATGATCACTACTAAAAAAGGGAAGAGTCAAAACGGTATTGGAATCACTATTAGTTCGAGTTTAACTTTAGGGAGAGCAGACAAAGAAACTTTGCCTAGATATCAAAATAAATACGGAGCTGGATATGGTCCTTATTATGACTCCGCTGATGGATATTTTGGATTGGCTGACGTTAACGGAGACGGTGTTGATGATTTAACAACTCCTTTTACTGAAGATGCTTCTTATGGAGCAGCATTTAACCCATCGTTATTAATTTACCAATGGAATTCTATTTATCCTCAATTAACTGAAACTTTCGGAAAAGCGACTCCTTGGGTTGCTGGTAAAGCAACTCCAAATTCTGTATGGGGTACTGGAAGTACTGCTGTAAACTCTGTTTCATTAGATGGCGGGGATGATAAAAGTTCTTTTAGATTAGGTTTTACCAACTTATTACAAGAAGGCAACTTACCAAACAGTGGTATTAAAAGAAATACAATCTCTTTCTCAGGAACTCATAATTTAACTGAAAAATTAAAAGCTTCTGCAAGTTTTAATTTTATCAAAACTGATGGAAAAGGGAGAAATGGTACAGGTTATTCTTCTACAAACGTAATGCAACAGTTTAGACAATGGAATCAAATGAACGTTGATTTCGACGAACAAAAAGCTGCTTATTTACTTACAAGAGAGAACATCACTTGGAATCCAAACTCTTCTACTAATTTAAAACCCATTTATTCAGATAATCCATATTGGACATTCTATGAAAATTATCAAACAGATACAAGATCAAGATACTTTGGTAATATAGCATTAGATGATAAATTAACTAATTGGTTGAGCATAATGGGTAGATTCTCTTTTGACACCTACAGTGAATTACAAGAGGAAAGAACAAATGTTGGAAGTGCAGACGTATCTAAATATTCAAGAAACAATAATAATGTATCAGAATACAACTACGATTTAATGTTAAACTTCAATAAAGATTTAACTGAAAAATTAAATTTAGAAGGCAACATAGGTTATAATGTTAGAAACAACATTAGAAACAGTATTTTTGCAACTACTAACGGAGGTTTAAACAAATCGCGTCTTTATTCACTTTCAAACAGTGTTAGTCCAATTCTTGCACCGCAAGAATATGAAGCAAGTAGTATGGTTGACGGTGCTTACATAAGAGCTAGTTTAGGTTATGATAATTTTGCTTACTTAGAAGGAAGTTACAGAAGTGACCGTTCATCAAATTTACCAAAACAAGATAACAGATACGGCTATTACTCCGTTTCTGGAAGTTTAGTTTTCTCTAAATATATTAATGTAGACTGGTTATCCTTTGGTAAATTAAGAGCTAATTACGCTGAAGTAGGTAACGACACGACACCATACAGTGTGTTCAACACATTCGATATTGGAACTCCATTTAACGGAACTGGTATTGCTTCAAATCCTGGTGCTCAAAATAATTTGGACCTTTTACCAGAGAGACAAAAAAGTTATGAATTTGGTTTAGAAATGACTTTCTTTAAAAGACGTCTTGGATTTGATGTGTCTTATTACAATGACTTAAATATCAATCAAATTACAAGTATTCCATTATCAACTGCTACAGGATATAATTCAGCAGTTTTAAATGCTGGAACAATCGAAAACAAAGGACTTGAGGTCCAGATTAATGGAACACCACTAAAAACAAATGATTTCAGATGGGATTTAAATTTGAACTGGTCTCAAAATAAGAGTTTAGTTGTTGAATTATTGAACGGTATTGAAAATTTACAATTAGCTTCATTACAAGGTGGCGTTTCTATTAATGCTACCCCTGGACAACCTTACGGAACCATCAGAGGTAGTGATTTTATTTATGCTGATAATGGCCAACCAATCGTTAACCAGACAGGAAGCGGATCTAGAATTGGTACGTATCAAAGAACAGGTGCAAATAACATAGTTATTGGAGATATCAATGCTGATTGGAAAGCAGGCCTTAACAACAGTTTCACATACAAAAATTTCAATTTAAGCTTCTTAATTGACATGCAAAAAGGTGGAGATGTTTTCTCCCTTGACACATGGTATGGTTATGCGACAGGAATGTATGATTTCTCAGCTGCCAATAATGAATTAGGCAACCCTGTTAGAGATCCAATTGTTGGAACACCAGGAAACTATGGAGCTAATAGTGGTGGATTTATTTTACCAGGTGCGGCTCCTGATGGAACACCAAATGCAGTTAGAGCTAATGGAAGTGTATATACAACAGCTTGGGGCTACGCTAGAGCCCCTAATAAACTTCATGTTTATGATGCGGGTTACGTGAAGTTACGTGAGGCAAGTTTAAGTTATAACTTTAGTACTAAAACATTAAAAAATTCTCCTTTCACTAATATTGTTGTATCGTTAATTGGAAGAAATCTATGGATTATTGATAAAAATACTCCATATTCAGATCCTGAAGCTGGTCTAAGTTCTGGAAATGTTCAAGGATACCAATCGGGAGCTTATCCATCAATAAGAGAAGTCGGAGCAAGTCTTAAACTACAGTTTTAAAAAATTAAATTATGAAAAAAATAATATTAACAACATTAACTATTATTACTTTAATGGTATCATGTCAATCTGACGACCAATATGAAGATAAAAATAGAGATCCAAAGAACCCTACTCAGGTTAGTTCAGATTTTTTATTCAATGCTGCGACCAAGAGTTTGTTCGATCAGATGACCAGCACCAATGTAAATACAAATATCTTTAGGATGTTAGGTCAACATTGGACTGAAACAACGTATGTAGATGAAGCCAATTATGATTTCAATACTCGTAATATCCCACAAAACCACTGGTCTGAAATGTACCGAGATGTTTTATTGGATTTAGCAACTGCAAAAACAAATAATGATGCAGATACTGCAATATCAGAGGCTACCAGAAAAACAAGAAATGCTCAAATTGAGATTTTGGCAATTTATACTTGGGCGCAAATGGTTGAAACTTTTGGAAACATTCCATATACTCAAGCGTTGAATGCAGGTAAATACGTATTACCCAAATATGATGACGCAGCGACAATTTACAGCGATTTGCTTACTCGTTTAACTGCTACAATTCCAAACTTATCTAACACCGGTTTTGGAGCAGCAGATAATATTTACGGAGGAAATACAGCTAAATGGAAAAAATTCGGTAATTCATTGTTATTAAGAATGGGAGTAAGAGTTGCGGATGTTTCGGCAATGACTGCTCAATCAACTGCTGCAATTAAATCGGCTGTTAGTGGTGGAGTATTCACATCAAACGCCGATAATGCTGCTTTAGCTTATTCCAGTGCTACTCCCAATACTAATCCAGTTTGGGTTGATTTAGTACAATCAGGAAGATCGGATTTTGTTATTGCTAATACATTAGTGGATAAAATGAATGATCTTAATGACCCTAGAAGACCTTTTTACTTCGATCAAAATAAAGGGGCAGGTGTTTACGAAGGCGGACCTTATGGTGATAATAATGCTTTTTCATCTTACACTCATGTAAGCGCAAGAGTAATAGACCCAACTAATCCAGCATCGTTAATAGATTATTCAGAAGTTTGCTTTTACTTAGCGGACGCAGCGGAGCGCTCTATATCAGGAACACCTGCTACAGCTGCTGATTTTTACAATAAAGGTATTACTGCATCATTTGACTATTGGGGAGCTCCAAATGCAGCTAATTATTTATTAAGTACTAAAGTAAATTATGCCACAGCACAAGGAACTTGGAGAGTAAAAATTGGCACCCAACTTTGGTTAGCTATGTATAACAGAGGTTACGAAGCATGGACTGCTTGGAGAAGTTATGATTTCCCTGGCTTTAACTTACCAGCAGTATCTGAAGATCCAGTTCCAACGAGATACACCTACCCTATTAATGAACAAAATTTAAATAACGCCAACTATACTGCTGCATCTGCCGCAATTGGAGGTGATAAACAAACAACAAAACTTTTCTGGGATAAATTCTAGTTATCACTTAATTCAATTATTAAAACCACCCCATTTTTTGGGGTGGTTTTTTTTTATATCTTTTGCATGATAGAAAAAGAACATAAAATATTTGAGATTAGAGCGATAATTGAAGCTATATAAGCGGGTGCAACAGTAGACAACGTTTATATTCAAAAGGAAGCAAGAAGCAAACTAATGTAAAACTTAATGAAAGTGATGAAGCGCAGAAACATCAACTTTTCGTGTGTTCAAGTTGAAAAACTAAACAGATTGACTCCTAACAATCATCAAGGTGCGGTGGCAACTATCCCGACAATTTCCTTTTTTGAATTAGAATCTTTGATTGAATCCGTAATAGAGAATGGAAAGAAACCTTTGTTATTAATTTTGGTAAATATCGGATGCCCATAATTTTGGTGCTATCAAAAGAACGGCCGAATGTACAGGAGTAAATGGAATCATCGTTCAAAAAGCAGGTTCAGCACCAATAAACGATGATAAGGTAAAACATCTGCAGGCGCCGTTTTTAATATTCTTATTTGTACCGTAGGACGCATCAAAGACACTATTTTTTTGTTGCAGGCTACTGGTATAAAGAACGTTGTGGCCATTGAGAAAACAGATCAATATATATGACATTTTACTTAATGAACCCGTAGCGATTATTATAGGATCTGAAGATCGTGGTGTAAATCCTTCGTTTCTTGAAATTGTTGATAAAAAAGCAAAACTTCCAATGGTTTGGAACCATTAGATCATTAAACATTTCGGTAGCCTGTGGTGCTTTCTTATGTGAAGCGACAAGACAACGATCTTAGAATTTTTATTGTAACAACCTCTTCTAAAGAAGAGTTATGACTTCGGTAAATTCATTTTTTTTACTTGTAAAAAGTCCAGACCTTTATTAATAAATTAAAAAAACACAACAATTAATTATTCCTTATTTTCTTAGTTATTCTCCAGCAATTTACTGTCATTATGGATGGATTTTATATAATCTCTGGGCGTCAGATTACTATATAACTTAAAACTAGTGGTAAAATATGAAAATGAATTAAATCCTGTTTCATGAACCAAGAACTGTATGTTTCTTTCTCCAAGATGGATCAGCTTAATGGCGTAATCCAATCGAAACTCTCTCATATATTGGCTGATGTTCTTATTTGTCAGTTTTCTGATTCTTTTATCTAAAGTTGATTTACTAATAAAAAGCTGTTTGGACAATTCATCTATATCAACATTCAATTTCAAATTATTCAACAAATGTTCATTTACACTCGTAAGAAAATCTTTTTCAGATAATTTTATAGTAACTTTTGAAAACGGATCTGGTTTGAATTTTTTTTCTATATTATTTTTGAATTCAAGTAAATTATTGACTTTAAAAATTAACTCTCTAACCTTAAAAGGCTTTACTATAAAATCATTGACTCCGTTTTCAAGTAGCTTATACTGAACGCTATCGTCTATATTAGCAGTGATTATTACAAATGGAACTGCGTTTAGTTTACCATTTTTTTTTATATTAAAATACAAATCTTCTCCATTCATATTAGGCATCATCAAGTCACTAATAATAATATCGGGTATGTGTTTGTTTAAGTATAACAGTGCATCAATACCGTCTTTGAACCAGTTCACATTAAAACCACTCAGGCTCAATAACTCCGAGATTGAGTTGCCAAGCGCTACATCATCTTCAATCAATACTATTCCGCTTTTTTGATTTATCATGCACCTAAATTAACTATTTTTATTTTAAATTATTGTTATTATTTTTTAAATCATTAGGACTAGTATTCATATAAATTAAAATTAAAATATCTTTATTTATGATTAAAGAACTACACCTCGCAAATGAAGCAATTACACCTAAAAAATCTAACAAAAGAGACCGATTGATTTACAATTATTTTTTTATCTGATAAAATAATTTTGCGCATACAACAGAAAGGCGTATGCTTTATTAGAAATAAATTAGTCTTAATAAAATTGATTTATTATATTGAAAAAATCAAATAAATAAAACCGTCTTAGATTGATGAAAAATCTCTTAATAAACATTTCTAAAGTCACTAATACTGTATTAAAAAAACACTCCATAAATGACGCCTTAGACTTATACTTAAGCGACATTGCCAAAGAACAACAAATCGACAGCTATACTATTTATAAGAACAAAACAAAAAACGGCATAATAACCTTTCATTCTGTCAATAAAAGACCAGATAATGAAATTAACAATCCTAATCAAAACGACCATAATTACGATAATTTTTCAGAACTTTATGAAATATTATCAAAAAACAAGTCTTTGCATGGTCTTGCCAGAGACAATAAAAATGTGATTTCTAAAAAATATATGGAAACAAAAGGAATAAAATCCTATTTATTTACCCCTATATTTTCGGAAACTACATTCTGGGGCTGGATCAGCTACACCATATGCAAAGAGGAAAGAAAATGGCAAGAGGAACAAATTAAAACCTTACACACAGTTACTAAAAATATTGGAGACAGGCTTTACAAAGATAAAATTAATATAAAATTAAAAAAAACTTTGGAAAGATTTGATTTTTACATGGCCGGTTCAAATCAAGCAATGTGGGAATGGAATATTAAAACTAAGAAAACAACCTACTCTCATAATTGGGAAGGAATGTTAGGATATACTGAAGAAGAAATCATACAAGATAAAGAATTATGGCAAAAAAGCATTCACTCAGAGGACATGATTCAAATTGCAATCGATTTAGAATATTTTGTTACGCAAAAATTAAATCGGTATGAAGGAACTTCAAGAATGATTCATAAAGACGGACATATAATATGGATAAAATATTCCGGAATACTTAAAAAAAATAAAAAAGGAAAGCCGACAAAAGTCATTGGAACACATACTGATATTAGTGAGATTAAAGAAAAAGAAAACCAATTAGAGTTGTCCGAAGCTAAATTTAGATTCATTGCAGAAAATACAACCGATATAATTTGTCAACAAAAAATGGACGGAAGTTATTACTATATTTCAAATTCTTCAAAAGAAATAATAGGATATACACCTGATGAATTAATAAACAAAAAAATATTTGATTACATCCATCCTGACGATCATACAGACATGTTGAATTATTATAAAGCGTTTCTTAATTGCAGTAAAAACAAAACGGTAACGTATCGTTTTAGAAAAAAAGACAATGCCTATATATGGCTGGAAACCACTTTAAAAACAATATTAAATCATGAAAACATAATCATTGGTATACAAACTTCCAGCAGAGATGTCAGCGATAGAATTAAAGCCACCGAAGAAATCAAGATAGCATTTGAAAAAGAGAAAGAACTTAACGAAATGAAATCTAGGTTTATTACAATGGCGTCTCATCAATTTAGAACCCCTTTGACGGTTATTTATTCCAATGCGGAACTCATTGAGCTTAAATTAGATCATTTTGACAAACACACACACCAATCCTTAGAAAAAATAACGTTACGAATAAAAAATGAAGTAGATCGAATGATCGAGTTAATGAACAACATATTAATTTTTGGAAAATACGAATCGGAAAAAATTCAAAAAACAATAAAAGTTCTAGATTTTAATACATTCATTAACTCCTTATTAAATCTTTATTTTAATAATCAACATCACAAACGCAAAATTCAAGTTAAAATAAAAGGTGAAAAACATTTTTTTATTACTGATGAAATCTTAATGACTCACATTCTAACGAATCTAATTAATAATGCCTTTAAATATTCCAAAGGAAAACCAGACCCTTTACTCCTTATAACCTATTTAGAAAAAGAACTAGAAATAGAGGTGATTGATTTTGGAATTGGAATTCCCGAAAATGATATTCAATATGTATTTACATCCTTTTTTAGAGCTTCAAATACAACGGCAATAACTGGTTCCGGATTAGGATTAGCAGTTGTAAAACAATTTACAGATTTTTTAAACGGTAAAATAGAACTAAAAACTCAAGAAAACATTGGAACTCGAATAAAATTAATTTTCCCTTATGAAAAAAAATAATATCCTTTTAGTTGATGATGACCCAAATATTAGAGAGACCATTGCTGAACTTCTAAGGTATGAAAATTACGAGGTAAAAGTTGCCTCTAATGGCCAAAACGCTTTAGATCTACTAGAATACTGGATTCCTGACTTAATTATATGCGATATAATGATGCCCGTAATGGACGGACATGTATTCCATAAAACAATCTCAGAAAACCAATCTTTGAGCCCCATTCCTTTTATTTTTCTGACAGCAAAAAAAGAAAATAATTTGATGAGAAAATGCCTGTTAAAAGGCGTTGATGATTTTTTATCAAAACCATTTAAAATCAAAGAGTTAATAAAAACAATAGATGTAAAAATAGAACGATTTGAAAAAATAAAGAATGCCAATAATAATTTATATATTGGCAAAAAAAATCATTTTGCACATGAAATAAACACCCCTCTTTCCGGGATTTTAGGTTCAATAGAATTGCTCATGGATGCTACAGAAAACTATAAAAAAAATGAAATCGCTACATTTTATGATTCAATAAGGGTCTCTGGAGAACGATTAAACAGAACAATGCAAAACTTAATACTCTATCAAAATCTTAAAAACAATACAATCGAGTTTGATCACCAGTCAAAAACTGAAATAGCGACGACATTTGTAAATACTACAAGCAAAATTTTTGAGATTTATGATAAAAAAAACAATACAATTAATTTCAAAATAGATGAAGCTACTATAAAAATTAGTCAAAGACACTTAAAATTCATCCTATTTGAATTAATTGATAATGCATTGAAATTTTCTAAAAAGGATCCTACAATTATTGTTTCCGGCCAAAAATATAATGAGGAATACTATGAACTGGTTATTAAAGATTTTGGCATAGGGTTTAGTTCTGCTGAATTAAATAAAATTGGTGCTGCGCAACAATTCAAAAGAGAAGAGAGAGAACAACAAGGATTAGGCATGGGCCTTTATCTAAGCAAAACAATTATAAAAAAAATAAATGGTGTTTTCAGTATTGTTTCAAAAGAGAATGAAGGCACTACCATTAAAATATTCCTTCCATTAGACTCTAATTGCTGATACACATAGCAAGCATCCTGCAGTTTCTCAACTAATAAAAGACCATTAGTATCCGCTAAATCTGTTTAAACTACCTAACCTCTTTCGTATTTTTGTTTGATTTAATACTGTATTTTTTTAGGATAAATAAAACAAGACAAAGACATCTTTAGTACTTAAAACTTCGATATTATTAAAAAAAAAAGCGCAATAAGTATCGTTACTTGCAATCTCCAAGGCAGTATGAAAATAAAGCCCTAATTATTAATTCATTAGGTATCTTCATACAAATCAGTTTTTCAATCCTAGTAATATAACTGTGCCGAATACCGTTCTTTTTCGAAGCAAAAAACTAATAATATTTAACTACTCCTTCCATTCCCATATATAATATCTAGATTAAGCATCCGCAAAAAATTATCATAATATTGAGATCAATAGGTGCTTTTTTATGATAAAAAACACAATTATACTTGATTTATTTTGAATAAAAAAATTGAATAATTAATAGTATTTGTTCAATATATTGAATTATCGTTAACATTTAATAGGTTTTAATTAGGAATGTTAAGAATTTATTAAGAATTTTGAAAATCTAATTCAAAAATATTTTAATATGAAATTAATGTTTAATAGCTTTTTGGTGCTGGCAATAGCACTGATTTCGCAAGTTACATTTGCTCAGGAAAGAATGGTTTCCGGGTTGGTTTCCGACGAAAGCGGATTACCAATTCCAGGAGTTAACATTCTGGTTAAAGGAACCACAAACGGAATTCAGACTGATTTTGACGGTAAATTTCAAATCATGGTAGCACCAGAACAAATGCTGGTTTTTTCCTACATTGGAATGATCGGTAAAGAAGTCTTAGCTTCATCAACTAATTTGACAATCAAACTGAAAGATGATGCTGTACAATTAGAAGGCGTTGTAGTTACAGCCCTTGGAATCAAAAGAGAAAAAAAATCACTAGGATATGCAACTCAGGAAGTAGGCGGTGATTTACTGTCTCAAGGTGGTCAAAACAATGCAGTATCAGCTCTTTCTGGAAATGTGGCAGGGGTTCAAGTAGTTGCACCATCAACAATGGGAGGCTCCTCAAGAATTATCATGAGAGGTATTGGATCCGTAACCGGAGAAAACAAACCTTTGATTGTGATAGATGGTATTCCTTTAGACAATGGTAATTATAACGACTCCAATACCGAAAGAGGAGCCGGAGGTAGGGATTATGGAGACGCTTCTGCGGATATTAATCCAGACGATATCGAATCCGTTACGGTATTAAAAGGAGGTCCTGCTGCCGCACTTTACGGGAATAGAGCCGGTAACGGTGCCATTTTGTACACTACAAAATCAGCTAAAAAAGGAAAAGGTGTAATCGAATTCAACAGTGGAATCACTCTCGAATCGATCAACATCATGCCAAACCTTCAAAACTCTTATGGTGGTGGTAATTCAACTACTTTTGGAACAGCTAACATAAACGGAACCACATACAACGTTCCTGATTATGGAACAGATGAAAGCTGGGGACCTAAATACGATCCCAATTTAAAATACCTTCCCTGGAATGCTTTTGATCCTGAATTTTCTAATGATTTTCTAAAAGAAAGGTCATGGGTTGCACCTGCTAACGATGTTCGTTCTTTTTTTAGAACTGGTGTAACACGCAACAACTCGATCTCTTTCATGAAAGCAACCGAAGATTCTAATATCAGAGTTTCCTATGCGAACCAAAGTACAGACGGAATCGTTCCAAATAGCAGACTGTCCAAAAACACCTTCTCTTTTAATGCGAGTACTAAAATAACGGATAAATTAAAAGTAGAAGCTATGGCTACCTATACGTTGACCAAAGGTTTTAACAGACCCGAACAAGGATATGGAGACAATAGTTTAGGACAAAAATTCTTTCAATGGGGACAAAGACAATTGGACTACAATGAATTAAAGGATTACAAACTGGCCAATGGCGACCAAAGAACTTGGAACAGAAAAGGTTTTGACGATGCTACACCTAATTATTCTGACAACGCCTATTGGACCATCAATGAAAATACATCCGAAGACAAAAGAAACCGGCTTTTTGGAAACGCTAAATTGACATATAACATCACTGATGAATTATATGTAGTAGGAAATGTGTATGCTGACACTTATACTTTTAGAGTAAGTGAAAGAGTCGCTATAGGCTCACAGGCTCAATCGAGTTATACGGATCAAACCAGAACTTTAAGTGATTTCAATTATGAAGGAAGAGTCCATTTTGACAAAAAAATAGGAAAATTTAGTGTTAATTCGTTTTTAGGTGCAAACAGAAGAAATTATTCCTTCAACTCCATTCGCGGAGAGTCTGTAGGAGGATTAGTATTGCCAGGATTGTATAACTTATCCAACAGTTCTGAACAAGCTCTAGCTACTAATGAGCAACAATTCATGACCACTAATAGTCTTTATGGTTTTGCTTCGGTGGGATATGACAACATGTTATTTCTTGAAGTTACGGATAGAAATGACTGGTTTAGTACCACTAGCAAATCCGTAAACTACGCCTCGGTAACGGGTAGTTTTATTTTTTCTGAACTGACTGATATTGATTGGTTGGATTTTGGTAAACTAAGAGCAGGTTGGGCACAAGCCGGAAACAGCACATCACCTTACCGTCTTCAAAATTATATTGACGTTTATTCTCCTTTTCAAGGTGATCCAAGATATAGTACGGCTTTAAGCTCTAATAACGCTGATCTTGTACCTGAATTGAAAACTACTAAAGAAATTGGTCTGGAATTCAGTTTATTCAAAAAAAGAGTAAATTTAGACGTATCCTATTATGACGTAATTACAACTGATTTAATTACACCGATACAATTAGAAACGAGCACAGGATTTAGCTCTAAACTGATTAACGCAGGTAAATTACAAAACAGAGGTATCGAAACTACCTTGAACATTAACCCGATACGAACTGAAGATTTCAACTGGGACATCACTTGGAACTTTGCTAAAAATGACAACAAATTAGTCGAATTATTCGAAGATGTAACGAGTTTACAATTAGCACAAGGGCCTTTTAGAGCACGTTTATTAGCTGTTGTAGGTCAAAAATACGGTCAACTCTACGGAACTGACTTTGTATATGACAACAATGGGAACAAGCTAGTGGGAGCAGATGGAAATTACGTAGCCTCTGAACAAAAATCACTCGGATCTATTATACCGGATTATAACATGGGAATAAGAAATGCTTTCCGGTATAAAAACTTTAGCTTGAGTGCTTTAATTGACATTCAAAAAGGTGGTAGTTATTTCTCTACTACTCACATGTGGGGAACTTATTCTGGAATGCTTGAAAATTCTGCAGCAAACGGAATAAGAGAAAATGGAATTGTTGTAGATGGTGTTTTGGCTGACGGAACACAAAATACACAAAATATTCCTGCAAGAACATGGGCACAAGCACATTACAACACTGTAGATGCTCAAAATGTTTTTGATGCTGATTACATCAAATTAAGAGAAGTATCTTTTGGATACAACTTGCCAATCAAAAAAGAAGGCCCTTTTAGCAGTATTAAACTATCTGTTTATGGAAGAAACTTATTTGCTTGGGGATTGGCCTGGAAAGGAATGGATCCAGAAATGGCTTCATACGGAAGTGGCAATACACAAGGTATCGAAGGAGGTTCATTGCCTTCTACCAGAACCTACGGAATGAACCTGGAATTTAAATTCTAATAAAAAAATCATGAAAAAAAGAATCATATCTGCCTTAGCATTTATTGCTATACTTGTAACCACAAGCTGCACCGCTGATTTAGAAGAAATCAACAATGACCCAAACAGACCGGTATCCGTACCTAGCTATGGAGTATTCAACTTTGCCAATAAAGCCATTATGGACGGAACCAGAGGCCCATTCTCTTCTGCTAGAATGACTTTACCATGGGTTCAATATTCGGCACAGACAAATTACACAGAAGAGGATCGTTTCCAATTCAGACAGGAAACCAATACTGCTTTATACAACTCCTATTATTTAGCTGCCAATAATTATAAGTTAGTCATAGATTTGAATGTAGATCCTGCAACAAGAGCTGAAATGTCATCTTATGGAAATAATGACAATCAAATAGCTGCGGCAAGAATAATGCTGGCGTATACTTTTTCTCAATTAGTAGACACCTATGGTGATGTCCCTTATTACTCTTACGGAAATAGTGATGCCGATTTTCAAGCTTTGCAATTAGAAAAAGGCATTCTGAAACCCAAATATGCCAGTCAGCAAAAAATATATGCTGATATTCTAAAAGAATTACAAGAAGCATCTGAAATGATTGTAGCTACTGAAGTAGTTTTTACCCGAGGGGATCAACTTTTTCAGGGAAATGCTCAAAAACTAAAAAGATTCTCTAACTCCCTGCGCTTACGAATAGCAAACAGAGTAAAAGGAGTTGTTTCTGGTGCCGAAGGTCATATTACTGATGCAATCGCTTCGGGCGTTATGCTTTCAAATTCAGATAATGTTGGCTTGACTTATCAAAATGATGCCATCAATCCTAGCCCACTCTATATTGCTTTTTTTATAAACAACAGAGATGATTTTACGATTTCTAATACTTTTGTAGACTTATTAAAAGGAACTTTAGGAAACAATGGTGCGGATCCAAGGTTGCAAAAATATGCAGCTCCAATAACTGCATCCTTAGAAGATGTGGGTAACAACTTGTATACAGAAACTGATGATTTAGCCCAATATATCGGAATGCCATATGGAATTCCTAGTGCATCAGCACCATCACAGTTACCTAATACATCGCGATTTAGTTCTAATATTCTTAAAACTAATTATACTGAATACTTTATGGAATATGCGGAAGTTGAATTTTTATTGGCCGAAAATAACAATTGGAACAATACAAATTACACCAATGGCGTAAGAGCTTCCATGGAACGTTGGGGAGTCACAGCAGCTAAAATTAGTACCTACTTAACGAACCTGGCACCACCATCAAAAGAAAATGTATTGACTCAAAAATACATAGCGCTTTACATGCAGCCTACAGAGGCCTGGTCAGAACACAGACGAACTGGATTCCCTAATACAATCTTGAAACCAGGCGGTACTTATGCCTTGAATAATCCTTTTGAAGGTGCAACAACCTATACCTTTAAAGCTTTAAACAATTTGACAGAAATGCCAAGTCGCCTTAATTATCCCGTGAACTCCCCTCAGTTAAACGGCGAAAATTATCAACAAGCATCCTCTAATATAGGTGGTGATTTACTAACCACTAAATTGATTTGGGACAAAAATTAATTCTCATTTAATTTTTTTTAAATAAAAAAATAATTTTTAAACAGTAGTAAACAAATGTTCGCTACTGTTTTTTTTTTTAAAAAGTTCCTTTGACACAGATTAAGCTTTCTATTTGAATTACGCTCCGTACTATCAAATTCGGCTCATGCCGTGCTTATGTCCTCCAATCCACTGCGTAAGTTATAAAAAAAAGACAAAGTAAGACTGTCATTTAAAAACTAAACCCTTTGCAAGTTTGAAACGCAGCAAGAGTTCTTAAAAAGAAAAACACTGCCAAAATTTTAGGTTTAAAAAAATTAATAAAATGGATAGTTAACGAGAAAAAATAATTTTAAAAAAAGTTATTTTTTTCTTTCAATGACATAATTTACCATTAAAATAAGTGCCTCTTTAAATTCAGAATTGGGATAGTTATCCAAAATCAAAAGGGCTTCTTGCTGAAATTCGATCATTTTTTGTTCCGCATAAAGCAATCCGTTATTGTTTTTCACAAAAGCAATCACTTCTTTGACGCGTTTTTTATCTTTATTATGGTTTTTTATGGAGTTGATCAACCACGTTTTTTCTTTTGAAGTACACGTATTCAGAACATGAATAAGTGGCAATGTCATCTTTTGTTCTTTGATGTCAATTCCGGTTGGTTTACCAATAGCTTCCTCCGTATAATCAAATAAATCATCTTTTATTTGAAAAGCCATGCCTATGAGTTCTCCAAACTTGCGCATGTTTTCAACCTGGACTTCATCTTCGATAACAGATCTTGCGCCCAGAGCACAACAGGCAGCAATAAGTGTAGCTGTCTTTTTCCGAATGATTTCATAATAGATATCTTCTGTAATGTCAAGTCTTCGGGCTTTTTCAATTTGGAGTAATTCCCCTTCACTCATTTCACGTACTGCTACGGAAATAATTCGGAGTAAATCGAAATCACCATTGTCTATAGAAAGCAACAATCCTTTGGACAACAAATAATCCCCAACAAGTACGGCAATTTTATTTTTCCAAAGCGCATTTAGCGAGAAAAAACCTCTTCTGCGGTTGCTGTCATCTACTACATCATCATGAACTAATGTAGCGGTATGAAT
This sequence comes from Flavobacterium sp. ZB4P23, assembly GCF_003970375.1. Classification (NCBI taxonomy): domain Bacteria; kingdom Pseudomonadati; phylum Bacteroidota; class Flavobacteriia; order Flavobacteriales; family Flavobacteriaceae; genus Flavobacterium; species Flavobacterium sp. ZB4P23. The sequence continues at coordinate 209,630 of NZ_RYDK01000003.1, read as the reverse complement.
AAGTTCAATAACACAAGCGCCGCGATATGTACGCTCGTTTACAACTCCTGCCGAAACCATTTTGGCCGTCAAAAAAACAAACATGGGACGCATTTGTTTTCCTTTTCTATTGACAATATAATACGTGATTCTATTCAACAAAGCCACTTGAGACGTCATCGATTCGTAGAACTTTTTTTCAAAAAGTTCCATTTCATCAAAAATGGGCTGTTTAATTTTAGAGGTCACATTCATTAGAATTCAAAGGTACATTATTAACCTGCCATTATTTTGATATTTCCATAAAAACCGAATCCTTTTACGCTTCCTTGTTTGCTAATTGTCCGCAGGCAGCATCTATATCTTTACCGCGACTTCTTCGCACTTTTACAACAATTCCGGCAGCCTCAAGCGCTTTTATGTACGCCTCTATTGATTCATCAGAGGCTTGTTGAAACTCCCCATCATCAATGGGATTATATTCAATAAGATTCACTTTGCAAGGAACATATTTACAAAACTTTACTAAGGCCTCTATCGAAGCTTTATTGTCATTTATATCTTTCCAAACAACATATTCGTAGGAAATTTTGCTTTTTGTTTTTCGGTACCAATACTCTAATGATTCCCGCAACTCTGCCAATGGAAAGTTTGCGCTAAACGGCATGATTCTGGAACGAATTTCATCGATTGCTGAATGTAGCGAAACGGCCAACTTAAACTTCACCTCATCATCCGCTAATTTCTTAATCATTTTAGGCACTCCTGAAGTAGAAACCATAATGCGTTTAGGCGACATTCCTAACCCTTCTGGAGAAATAATCATTTCAATAGCTTTCAAGACATTGTTATAGTTCATAAGAGGTTCTCCCATTCCCATGAAAACGATATTTGATAACGGATGATTGTAATACAAACGGCTTTCTTTATCAATGGCTATTACCTGATCATAAATTTCCGCTGGCTCCAGATTTCGCATTCTTTTTAATCGCGCTGTAGCGCAAAAATTACAATCCAAACTACACCCCACCTGACTGGAAACACAAGCTGTAGTCCTGGTATTAGTAGGAATCAAGACTGATTCCACCACCAACCCATCATGCAAACGTACAGCATTTTTTACCGTTCCGTCTTCACTGCGTTGCATTGTATCTACTTTGACATGGTTGATCACGAAGTGTGTTTCAAGCATAGCACGCGTTTCTTTAGACACATTAGTCATATCCTCAAAACTATGCGCGCCCTTGCTCCACAACCATTCGTAGACCTGATTTCCGCGAAAGGCTTTGTCTCCGTTAGTGATAAAAAATTCGCGTAATTGTTCTTTGGATACCGCTCGTATGTCTTTTTTCTCGATTTGCATGGTGCAAAGTTAATGACAATTTGTTGATTTGTTGATTTGATAATTTGATAACTTTGTCACAAATTGAAAAAACTCAACTAATGCATTTCATTTCCCAAGAATTAGAAGATTATATCGAGCAACATTCCGAAAAAGAGCCTGCTTTATTAGCGGCACTAAATAAAGAAACCTACCAGAAAATTTTATTGCCACGCATGTTAAGTGGTCATTTTCAAGGTCGGGTTTTGAGTATGCTATCAAAATTGATTCGACCTATGAACATTCTGGAAATTGGGACTTATACCGGGTATTCCGCTTTATGTTTGTGCGAAGGCATGCGGGAAAATGGTCAATTGCATACGATTGACATCAAAGAAGAATTAGTTGATTTCCAGCGCAAACATTTTGACAAGTCATCTTGGGGAAAGCAAATTGTACAACATTTAGGTGAAGCAACAGCCATAATCCCAACTTTAGAACTGCAATTTGATTTGGTCTTCATCGATGCTGATAAAGAAAATTATCTGAATTATTTTGAAATGATTGTTCCTAAAATGAATAAAGGCGGCGTTATCCTATCCGATAATGTTTTGTGGAGCGGAAAAGTTCTGGAACCCTTACAAACCAATGATGTGAGTACAAAAGTATTACAAGCCTACAATCAATTATTAAAAAATGACCCCCGTATAGAAACTGTTTTATTGCCTATTCGTGATGGATTGACAGTGAGCAGAGTGCTTTAGTTAGCAATCTTTTTTTGAAACCAAATGCCTTAGCCCCGGCAGGAACGACATCTCCCGATGTAGAAAAACAAGATCTTTAATCGTAGTTTTATATCGGAAATACAGTCTAGAGCAGGAAACGACTCCTGCTACTTGATAGGATTAACTGGGAAATATTTTTTCTGTGCTATTGTATATCCTTTAAACATAAGTGTTCCAAAAATAACGCCACATAAATAGCCGGATAAAATATCCAATGGATAATGCAATCCTAAATAGATTCTACTGTAGGCAAAAACTAAAGGCCATAAGAACAGAAAGGCCATATATTTAGTCGTTTTTTTGAGAACAAAGTATAAAAAAACGCAAACAGCCATTGTGTTTGAGGAGTGACCCGAGAAAAAACTAAAGGAATTGCGGACTTGCACAATACGAATAAAGGAATTGATTTCCGGATTATTACAGGGACGCAATCGTTGAAATCCGTTCTTGAATAAGTTCGTTGTCTGATCTGTAATTGTCACTAAAAGAGCTGCAAACAACAATACATATAAGGTTTGCTGTAGGCCTAATTTTTTATAAATGAAATACAACAAAAGCAAAAAAAGCGGAATCCAATTGAATTGACTGGTGATAAACAGCCAAAACCCATCATAAGTGGTCGAACCTAAACCATTCAAATAAACAAATAACTGGGTATCAAGGGATACTATTTTTTCTATCATTATACCTGACGTTTTATGGGACCTGCGGCATCTTCAATAATTTCTTTTGTTGTGTTGATCTGCGAAGTTGTTTCTTCCCGTAAACTCTCAGTAGTTTTATTAATTTCGGTCGATACGCCTTCTGTAATGTTTTTAAATTGCGAGGTATCCCCCATCAAATTGTCCTTTGCCTTATTGATTTCAGTCGTAATATTACCTCGAAAATCGCTCAAAGATTTGGTGTCAAACCCATTCGCCTCTGCTCCTTTTTGAATTTCGCTTTTTATATCGTTAGTTGCATTTTTCAATTGCGCCATTGCTTTACCCATCGTACGTGCCATTTCAGGTACTTTATCTGACCCAAAAAGCATGAGCACTATAAACATAATAAATATTAATTCTCCTCCGCCTATGCCAAACATATTTTTTGTTTTAGTTGCTACAAAGATACCTAATTTTGAAACTTTGCGTTTTAATTTTTTCATAAAAAAAGACTCTTTTTAGAGTCTTTTTTTAGCAGTACCGTTTATTTAATCAAATTTAGACTTCACTTCTTCTTTTGGCCACGTGTTATTGGTTACATCAATATCAGCTGTTTCTAATTTTGGATCTATCTGGATTTTTTTGATTGCTTTTTCAGTTGCATACACTTTCTTAGCCGTATCATTGTTTTTTCTCCAGATTTGCGCAGGATATTTGAAGGTTTCTTTTGTATCATCTTCATAGGTTAGCTCAACAATGATTGGCATTAACATACCGCCTGGCTTGTTGAAATCTACTTCATAGAAATACTTTGGCGATTTAAGTTTAGCTTTTTCATCTGCAGTAAAATTTTGATTTACATACTCCGAAAGTAAATTTACATCTGCAATTGCCAATGCTTTTTTATCTTTAGCGGACAATTCTTCACTTGTTTCTGGGACTAAATAAAGGAAGGGTCCTTTTTCTTGTCCAAAACGACCTCTTCGTACTGTGGCGTCTTTTAAATCTTTCGTGGGAGTCAGTGAAACATAATATTGTTTAACTTCCTTGATACCTATATCTACAAAATCCGTGGAGTAGAACCAACCTCTGAAAAACCAATCTAAATCTACTGCAGAAGCGTCTTCCATAGTTCTAAAAAAATCTTCTGGTGTTGGGTGCTTGAATTTCCATCGGTTTGCATATACTTTAAAAGCATGATCAAACAACTCTCTTCCCATGATAGTTTCTCTAAGGATATTTAAGCCTGTTGCTGGCTTTCCGTAGGCGTTTGCCCCAAATTGAACTATTGTCTCCGAATTAGACATAATAGGCTCCAAGAATTTTTGATCCCCGCTCATGTACGGAACGATCTTACTTGCTGGACCACGACTGGAAGGAAAATTAGTTCCCATTTCTTGCTCTGCCATATACTGCATAAAGGTATTCAATCCTTCATCCATCCAGGACCACTGACGTTCATCAGAATTTACAATCATAGGAAAGAAATTGTGTCCTACTTCATGAATTGTTACACCTATCATTCCATTTTTTATGCGATCACTAGTAACACCTTTTTCATCTGGACGTCCGTAATTCCAACAAATCATTGGATACTCCATTCCTTGATCTTCAGCAGATACTGAAACTGCTTTAGGATAAGGATAGTCAAAAGTATGCGCTGAATAACTCTTCAGCGTGTGTGCTACGGTTCTTGTTGCCGTTTCTCCCCAAAGTGGATTGGATTCTTTTGGATAAACTGAAATTGCCATTACCGTTTTATCATTCAATTTAACGGCCATTGCATCGTATATAAACTTTCTAGAAGTAGCAATACCAAAATCTCTCACGTTTTTAGCGCTAAATTTCCATGTTTTTTTCTTATCTGAAAATCCTTTTTCGCTAGCTTCCGCCTCTGCTTGCGTAACAACAACTACAGGTTTGTCGTACGTTTTTTGTGCTAACTCATATCTTTTTAGTTGCGCCGCCGTAAACACTTCACTCCTATTCATAAGATCACCCGTAGCTTCCATAATATGATCTGCAGGTACCGTGATGTTCACATCAAAATCACCAAAAGGCAACGTAAACTCTCCCGTTCCCCAAAATTGCATATTCTGCCATCCTTCAACATCATTGTATACTGCCATTCTAGGATAAAACTGCGCAATTACATATAATTTATTTCCTGATTTTTCAAATAATTCATACCCTGATCGGCCGCCTTCAGCTCTGTAATTATTGATATTATACCACCAATTGATTGCAAAAGAGAATTTCTCTCCTGGTTTCATAGGTGTCTCTAAATTAATACGCATCATGGTTTGGTTGATCGTAAAAGATAACGGATTTCCTTTCGCGTCTTTTACAAAGTCAATATTAAAACCACGCTCTAATTCTTGTTTTAAAAACTTATTTGTGAAGTTTCCCGCCGGAAAAACCTGTTCCATTCTTTGGCTTTCTGCTAAAGGGGTTTGCGAATTTTTAGCGGATTGATTTTGGTCTAGTTGTACCCACAAATATTCTAAGGTATCAGGTGAATTATTATAATACGTAATAGTTTCAGAGCCTGTTAGCTTAGAATTTTTGTCGTCTAAATCAATATTGATTTTATAATCAGCTTGTTGCTGGTAATAAGCAGGACCCGGAGCTCCTGAAGCCGTACGAAATAGGTTAGGCGTAGCTAACAAATCATACATTTGACTAAACTTATTGGTATCGTACTTTCCGGTTTGTTTTGGCGATACCGTAGTCGATTTTTCTTGCGCAACTAACAACGCAGGAAGAAATAAAAATAAAAATATTTTTTTCATAGTAAATTTATGGTTCTTTAATTGTGTGAAATTAGCATTTTAAATAGCCGTTTCAAAATTTATTCATACTTTAAAACTCCAGTTGATACAGAATCTGTAAACAGCATCGTGTTTTTAATCCCAAAAACCTTAAAATGCATGATGTTTTGCTGCTCGTTATTTCCTTCAATAAGGACTGTATTATACACTTCAAGAGTCGTTATTTTTGGAATATCTTTTATGCTCAAATAACAAATAAGCACATCGCCTTCCATTTCTTTACTCAAAAGATACATCGTGGTGGGATGTCCATTTATTTTTATGGAAAACTTTTCGGTGAAATACTTTTTCAATAAAACCAAATCCGCAGCGGTTTCTTTCTCAGAACCCAAGTTGATTTTTTTACTGTACTTTTTTCCGATAGCACTATTCAAATCATCTACAAAAATACGCGAGGTGATTTGGAGCATTTTCTTTTCGGGAGCGTAATTCACCTGATACAATGCCACGTAAAACTTGTGCATACTGAACGAAGTTAACGTCAAAAATATCAGTCCAAAAAAGGAAATTAAAATTATTTTTTTCATTCGAAGATTCTATTTGTTTTTTATCGGAAAATGGTATCGCCATTCTTCAATCTTATTTGTATTCTGGAATCATGGCGATTTCATTTTTCAAAAGTAGTAATTCTTTTAAACTCTTCGTTCTTGGTAATTAAGAAATCAATCAGCAAAAACTCATCTTCTTGTTTCAAAAGGTTTTTTGCTTTTGGATCACCCTCACAATAATCCAGAAAAAGACCTATCTCATCCTTTTTCAACCTCAATGTATTGGTAAAAAAATAAGCATCCATTCCTTTCGAGACTACATCCGAAAAATCTACATTTGGATTTAAACCTGCTTTATCTTCGGAATCTTTCTTAAATAATTTCGAAACCATTTTGAACACTCTGACAAAATCCATTCCGTTTTCTATAGTTCCGTCTGACGGCATTGTTCTATTAATAGGAGATGATTTTTCGTCATCTACAAATTCCATATCTACAATGCGCTGCGAACCTCCTACTATGGGTTTAATTTCGGCTTTTCGTTTCACAATAACTTCATTGAGCAGCGTAGTTTGCGTCTCTAAATTAATTACAAACAACGATTTTTCAAAATCTTTTTCCGCAACAACTATCTTTTTAGACTTGAATAAACTACTTGAAACAAGCAACGTATCTTTCGCTTTCGCCAAAATATCAAAAAAGCCCTGATTACTTATAAAAGTTCTGGTTTTTGAATTTAAATTAAAAACATACCCGTGATCCACTAAAGCAGATTCGTTAATAAACTGACCATGTAAAGACTTCCTGCTTTCATTTTGACCAAAAGAAAATTGGCAAAAGAAAATTAAACAAATGATTTTTATTCTTGTTTTCATTGTAATTTTTTTTAGTATTATTTTTTTAAAGACTGTTGTCTATTTTCTTTGGCAAGTATAGCTTTATATTCTTCGGCCAAAGCTACCATAAAAAAAGTAGTCTTTTGTTTGTTTTTGGAGGCTAAAACTTCCAAAAAAATTTCATTTTCTACTATAAAATATTTAAAACCAGTAACGTAATCACTTGTAATCCCCAATTGAACCGTAAAATATTCTGGATTGTACAATTCAGAAATTAATTTGATATCGTTTTCTTTTTTCTCCAAAACAACTAATTTCTTAAGCCGTTTCGTTCTCCCATTGATCTTGTTTAGCAGCTTTTCATGGTGCGTTTGTCCAAAAGAAATTTGGTTTAGTAAAAATAACATCCCCGATAAAACACTATTGATTTTCAAGGGCTATTATTTCGTTATAATTTGCAGCAAGGCTTACAATTAAATACATAACCAATGTTTTATTTTTAGCGCGCAACGCATCTGCAAAAGCTACATTATCCACACAATAATATTGAAATCCTTTGATATAATCCGAGGGTATTTTTAATGTTTGCGTATAGTACTTATCCTCAAAAAGCCCATCAATTCTCGCTAGTAACTGTTCTTTCTTCTCAATTATAATTTCTTTTTTCAACATGGCTTTTCGTCCAGAAATAGTATTGAGCAATCCATCAATTCCTCCACCGGAAGTTGCGGTGTATAATTTCCTCTCAGCAGGCGTATATTTCTTTTGACCGTAGGGAATAATCCCTAAACTCTCTGCTGAAATAGAAGATTCACCGACTACAACCTCATTCAGAACAATGCTTTTTGGGATCATTATCACTGAAAAAACCGTTTCTAATACATCTTGTTTATTAATTTTTCGGCGTAATGTTTCCAGATTAACGGCAGTAAAGACTAAAACGTCGCCTTCTTTTGCAGGTATAACAAAAAAGCCATTACCCTGTGACACGGTTGCTTTTCCTGTTGATATATTTACAATATTAATGCGGTCAACAGCAACAGAATCCGAAGTGATTTTTCCTCGAATTTCCTTTACCATTTCTACCTGTCCAAAAGTGGCTTGAACTACGAGAAAGAATAACAACTGTAAGGTATTTTTAATTTTCACTGGCAATTATTTCTTTATATTTTATAGCTAATTCCCCCATCAAGAAAGTGGTCATCGTCACATTTTTAGATTTCAGAACAGCCACAAATCGTTCGTTTTCAAGGCTGTAATATTCAAATCCTTTGACATACTCAACCGGTATTTTTAACTTACTCACAAAATAGTCAACGGCAAACAGGTTCTCTAATTGCCTCAAATAGGATTCTTTCTGCTCCACTTCAAGTTCTTTTTTCAGCATTTTTGTTCTTCCTGAAATCCAGTTCAATAACGGATCTGCTGACACGGACCCTCCCATCATGCTACCCACATTAGCACTGGCATTAAGATTGCTGGCAGTATATAATTTGCGTTCTGCAGGGGTGTAAATTTTTTGCTCTCTAGGAATTATCCCCATTGATACTGCATTGATCCCATTTCGAACAATAACTTCCCGCAATTGATTCGCAATAGGTGTCATTTTTTCAAAAAGAATCCCTTGATCAAAATGGACTTGGGTCAAAAGTATTTTGGTATCTTTGAACTGCACTGCTGAAAACAACAACGTATCACCAACGGCAGCCATAATAGAAAAGTTACCATCCTGACCCGTAATAGAAGTCTTCTCTGTTTTTTTATTTATGACATAAACCCCTTCCGGAACAGAAACATCAGCTGTCACTTTTCCGTTCAGTTGTATTCGGCTTCCTTCTTGCGACATCGCCGCTGTTGTTGCAAAAGCCAAAAACAAATACATAATTCTAATCATCGTTCTTGAAGTCCTTATTGACTTATCGTAAAAGTATCTTAATGCACTCCAAATTAATTACTAATGCCTTGGTAAAAAAATGTTAATTAAAAATTTGAAATAAAAAAGCCTGATTTAATACCTTTAGCGCAAATTATGTATCAAAAAAATGAAAAACATCCTAATTGCAAGCACATCTACTCTTGCAAACGAGAACTATCTGGACTATTTATTACCAGAATTACAAGTGCATTTTCAAAACTGTAATACAATTCTCTTTATTCCTTACGCCAGACCTGGTGGGATCTCTCATAAAGAGTATACTGCAATGGTACGCTTGGCTTTCGCCAAAATAAATAAAGAAATAATTGGAATTCATGAGTTTGAAAACACCAAATTAGCTGTAAAAAAAGCAGAAGGAATTTTCACAGGAGGTGGAAATACATTTGTTTTAGTATCACAATTATACAAAAACAACCTTATGGAAACCCTCACTGATGTGGTAAAAAACGGAACTCCGTATTTTGGAACAAGCGCAGGAAGTAACATTTGCGGATTAACGATGCAAACAACAAATGACATGCCAATAGTTTATCCCCCAAGTTTTCAAACGCTGGGATTGGTTCCTTTCAATTTGAATCCGCATTATTTAGATCCGGATACTACTTCAACACACATGGGCGAAACTCGCGAAACCCGAATTAAAGAATACCATGCATTTAATACTGTTCCGGTTTTAGGATTGAGAGAAGGAAGCTGGCTGGATATAAAAGGAGATTCAATCACCCTGAAAGGCAATCTGACCGCACGATTGTTTCGACAAAATCAAAGTCCTGAAGAACTAGAAAGCGGAACTGATTTGAGTTTTGTAAAGTAATCCTAAAATAAATGACACAAAAAAAAGCCAAAACAATTATGTTTTGGCTTGAAAGAGCGAAAGACGAGGCTCGAACTCGCGACAACCAGCTTGGAAGGCTGGAGCTCTACCAACTGAGCTACTTTCGCATGACAACAGTAAAATAAAATTTCAAACTAAAATTTGAAATTCAGAGCGAAAGACGAGGCTCGAACTCGCGACAACCAGCTTGGAAGGCTGGAGCTCTACCAACTGAGCTACTTTCGCATTAACAACGGTGCAAATATAATTAATAAGTTTGCTTCAATGCAAGTTTTTTTCTTAAAAAGTCTCAAACTTACTCCGACAGTCTTTTTTTAAAAGAGGATTCAAATCATAAAGAATTTAATATGAAAATATTATATCCTTATAGCACTCAAAAAATACTTAAAAAAAATAAAGCAAAATATCAAAAAAAGGGCTGTTTGGAGACTTTTTCAGTACAATATCCTAAATTTAGGGAGGAGAACTCGCTAGAAAACGGTCGTTTTGACGAAGATACTTGAGCAACAACTTGCCGTTTTGAATAGTATGTTGCTATAATCTCTTAAAAATAGCCCTCGTATTCAAGGCTAAAAATGATTTATTTACCAAAATAAGCAATTTCAAATATGGGTAATGACCATTCTAAAACAGGTTCAAACAAACTGGTTTAGGCAAAAAACGAATTGTTACCGGAGAAAAACGGCATCTCAAACAGAAACCAAATGTAATTTAGTTCAACGACCCAAAAGAAGTCCTTGGCTTTTACAAAAAAACAGAATATTTTACAAAGGAGTTAATAGTAACGGAATATTTACTGAACGACGGATTCAATTGGAATCTGGAATAAATCAAAGAAACGTTACAGAACGAAAGAACAAAATTTGTCAAAATCAAAAAAAAAGTCGCCTTTCATCTCTTATATTGGACTGCTTGGAGCGAGAACAATAAATTGATTTTTAAAGATGATAGCGATACTTTTGATGCTGCTTTATACGGCAAATTACAAAACTGATTTGGATCCAAATTTTGACACTCTTGAAGGATGATAAATAAAGAAACAGGATTTATCTTTGATAACACTGATAATTGCTTTAGACAAGGTTACAGGAACAGCAGGACAACCCAAACTTCTTCCTAATCTTTGATTATTTTTTATAAATGAATTAGAAACATACTCTGCTGCATGCATCACCACGCCTCTTGCTCTGGCATTATCATTTACTCCTTTTTCCAGACCATCTAATCGAAGTGACATCCCATGTTTACCAGCGTAAATTTCACCTGTCGAATAAAAGCCTAAACTACTCTTAAAGGATTCCGCAGTATTTGAAAAATTAGAAGCAAATTCATCGCCCGTATTTCTACCATGTGCAACCAAAGAATTAAATAAGACCTCACCGGTACCCAGATTAATCACCCAGAGTCTTTTAATATTAGAAGACAAACTAAAATCAATTAAGGTCAAAATTTCCTTCTTGACTAATCCTTTTTCTTTCAACAAATAGTATCCTTTTAGCGCTTCGGAGAAACTTTCTAATTTAGGCAGTGCAAATTTATTGGAATGCAAATTATTATATGCCACTGTAATATTATCGTCTAAACTCGGTTTCACAGCTTCAGCGTAAATCACTGGCGTGTGTGTCTTTGGTTCAGGAAAGTTGTTTTTGATTGGCACAAACGAAACTAGCAGCAAAAAAATAGTAAGAAATATGTTATAAATCATTGATTGTCTTTAAGTTATGGACTAATTGAGGATTGCAAACGTACGTTAAAAATCAAGCCAGAAACCACTTTTTAACAAAGTTTATTCTAACTCTAACGAAAAAAGTGACAAAATATTGAGTAATAAACTTAAAAAAAATACCATTTATATGTTAATTTTACTATTTTTGTTCAATTATCCTTCAGATTTATGTTCAAATTACTACCTATCACTTTATTATATTTCATATTCTCTAGTTTGAATGCACAAAGTCAAAAAAAAACGCTTCAGGCAAAACCCACCACAGAAAACATTATAATTGACGGAAGATTTAATGAGGAAATATGGAAAACCGCCGCAGTAGCTTCGGATTTTATCATGTTTGAGCCTGATAATGGCAAACCAATCAGTGCGGATAAAAAAACAGAGGTGAAAATATTGTATGACAATAATGCCATTTACATCTCAGCACTGCTATATGATGACGAACCTGATAAAATTCAGAAAGAAATTACGAATAGAGATATTTTTGGCGTTTCCGATCATTTTTCCGTCTACATCAACGGATTCAATGATGGCCAGCAAGATTTTCGTTTTTTTGTAAGTGCGGCAGGCGTACAAATGGACTGTATAGCAACGGAAGATTTTGAAGATTTTAGTTGGGATGCCATTTGGGACAGCCAAGTAACGCTCACTGAATTTGGCTGGACTGTAGAAATGAAGATTCCCTACGCCGCTTTACGATTTTCCAAAGCGGACAAACAAATCTGGGGGTTAAACTTTATGCGGGAAATCAAGCGCGACGTACAAAAATATACATGGAATAGGATTGATACTAAAATTGGAGCCGTAATTCCGCAAGCGGGAATCATGCAGGGAATTGAAAATATAAAGACACCGACACGACTTTTTTTGATTCCGTATTCATCGGCGTATTACCAACAAAGTGCGATAGGCTCTGGCATTACTTTAAAAGCGGGCTTGGATATCAAATACGGCATCAATGATTCCTTTACATTAGATGCTATTTTGGTACCTGACTTTGGTCAGACAAAATTTGATAATGCAATATTATATTTAGAACCATTTGAGCAACAATTAGAAGAAAACCGGCCTTTTTTTACAGAGGGAACCGATCTTTTTAACAAAGGTGGTTTGTTTTATTCCAGACGAATTGGCGGAGGATCCACTACAGAATTACTCCTTGATAATCAAGAAGAAATAACAAATTATCCCAGCACCGTAAACTTACTGAATGCCGTAAAAATATCCGGCCGAACCGAGAAAGGATTGGGAATTGGATTCCTGAATGCCGTTACGGAAAAGACTAAAGCTACTATTTTAAACAACGACACCGGCCAAATTAGAAAAGAAGTAATTGAACCTTTGACTAATTATAATCTGTTTGTAGTGGATCAACGTTTTAACCAAAACTCATCTGTTTCTTTTATAAATGCAAACACCACCAGAAATGGCGATTTCAGAGATGCAAATACCTCTGCATTGTTATTTGATTTGAATACAAAAGCCAATACCTATAGTTTGTATGGCGATTTCAAATACAGTTCCATCAAAACGACTGAAGATTACGACGGATTTAAAACAGAAATAGGATTTGCCAAAACGAGTGGGAAATATCGGTATGGATTTTCTGGAAAATACGTCTCCGAAAACTATGACATCAATGATTTAGGAATCAATTTTTATTCTAATTACCACAATGCCTATGCAAATGGAAGCTACAGAATTGTAAATCCGACAAAACTATTTAATACCTTCAGAATCAATCAATATGTCAATTTTGAAATAGACAACACCTCCGGTAAGTTACAGACTGGTGCTTTTGGAACAGAAACTAAGGCCACAACATTAAATAACGACGCTTTAGAATTTGTAGTAGAGTTTTCTCCATTGAAAACCTATGATTTTTATGAACCACGAGAATATGGCAAATATGTATTTCTCCCGGAAAAAGTTTTTGCAGCAGTAAATTTCACGTCTAACGACAACAATCCTTTTACATTAGTACTCCAGCCTTCCTTCACAAAATACAATGAAAAGAACCGAAACGTTTATGGGTTGTATATAAGTCCAAAATACCGATTTAACGACAGGCTTTCCATTACCTACATATTGGATTATTTTAATAAAACCAATGATCGTGGCTGGGTAGACTCAGGCCCTACGGGGATAATTTTTGCAGAACGCAGCAGAGAAACTGCCCAAAATGATTTTACCGGAAAATATGCGATCAACAATAGAATGACTGTAAACCTAACCGCACGCTATTATTGGTCCTATTCAAAAAATCATAAATTCCTTACCTTACAAAACTCCGGTTATTTGACTCCAAACAATACCTACGCACAAAATAAAGACAGGAATTTTAATTCTTGGAACTTCGATTTATCCTATTCCTGGTGGTTTGCTCCAGGAAGTGAAATCTCTGTTTTGTACCGGAATTTTGGTATAGAAAGAACAGATATGGTGGAAAAAGATTTGTCTGCAAATCTTAAAAATATATTCAACAGTGACCTGACCAATGTGCTTTCTATTAGCATCCGCTATTTCATAGACTACAATGTGATCAAAAATAAATTTTAATTTTTTTGAATCAAACTGTAACATTCCACTGAAAAGAAAGTCTAGTAGAATAAACTATTGTGTGAATTGGTGCATTTTCACTTTGAAACTATTTTAGTTTTTCTAATTTTGTTGCAACCATTGAACTATTTCATGAAGAATTCTTTCTTATTTTGTTTTTTAGCACTCTCTTTTATTGGCTACAGCCAAAAAAAAGTATTACACACTAAATTTATTTCGGATAAAATTACTATCGATGGAAACCTAAATGAAGCGACATGGCAATCCGCAGCAATAGCGACTGATTTTATCATGTTTGAACCTGATAACGGCAAAAAAATTCCTGACAATAAAAGAACAGAGGTTCGCATAGTGTACGATAATGATGCCCTGTATATTGGTGCTACTATGTATGATGAAAATCCTGATAAAATCCTGAGAGAAATTACCCAAAGAGATAATTTTGGCACTGCTGATCTATTTGGCGTTTTTATAAATGGTTTTAATGATGGGCAACAAGATTTTCAATTTTTTGTCAATGCAGCAGACGGTCAGGCTGATTGCATCATGACAGACACCAATGGCGAAGATTATTCCTGGGATGCCGTATGGAATAGCAAAGCAGTAATTACGAAAAAAGGCTGGATTGTAGAAATGCGAATTCCCTATGCAGCCTTGCGATTTTCGGGAGAAAAGAAACAAACTTGGGGACTTAATTTCTTTAGGGAAATACGACGAGACCGTCATAAATACACTTGGAATTTCATCGATTCTAAATTAGGCACCTTTACCCAGCAAACCGGAATTCTGGAAGGAATTGAAAATATAAAACCACCTACCCGACTCTTTCTTTTGCCGTATTCTTCCTTTTATGTAAATGCAAACAGCCAAGAAAAAACTATCGGGACACTCAAAGGCGGATTGGATTTGAAGTACGGAATAAATGATGCTTTTACTCTGGACATGATCCTTGTGCCTGATTTTGGACAAACAAAATTTGATGATAAAATTCTAAATCTCGGTCCTTTTGAACAGCAATTCAACGAAAACAGACCTTTTTTTACAGAGGGAACGGATTTGTTCAGCAAAGGCAATCTACTATATTCCAGACGGATTGGGGGAACGCCCTCCTACAAACTAAATAAAAATGAATCGTTTGCGGAAGCCCCAAATATTAGTCTTATTAATGCCTTTAAAATTTCGGGACGAACTAAAGACGGATTAGGAATAGGAATTTTGAACGCTGTTACTAAAAATACCCCAACGACTATTTTCAACAATGAAAGCAGGGCATTAAGAACTGAACTTGAACCTCTGGCTAACTATAGTGTATTGGTTTTAGACCAGCGCTTTCGCAAAAACTCCTCAGTTGCATTTGTAAACACCAATGTAACTCGGAACGGACATTTTCGTGATGGGAATGTTACGGCATTAGTTTGGGATTTGAATACAAAAAAGAACACCTACAACATTTCGGGAGATTTTAAGTACAGTTACATAAATGATACAGAAGAGAAAACAGGGATTAACTCCCAATTGAATTTCTCTGAAACCAGCGGAAAATTTCGTTACGGGCTGGGCGCTGATATCACAACTAAAAATTTCGATAACAATGATTTAGGAATCAATTTCGAGACTAATTATTATAGCATTTATGGCAATTCCAGTTATCGAATATTGAATCCAACGAAGTATTTCAACACTTTTAATGCTCGAATAAATATGTATTCCCAATTTCAAAAAGAAACTGGCAAAGTGCAGTCCAGCAACATCAGCTTTCAGATTAACTCAAATAACAAAAAAAATCATTATTTTGGAATGGGAATTGATGCCAATCCATTAGAAACATTTGATTATTATGAACCCAGATCGGCAGATCGATTTGTAATAAAACCAACCAAAATTGGTGGCTTTGTTTATCTTTCTTCAAATTATAATAATCCATTTGCAATTAATTTTAACCCTTCATTTGCAATTTTTGATGAAACCGGAAGAAACTCTTATGGGTTTTCTTTAGGTCCGAGATACCGATTTAGCGATAAATTATCTTTGAATTACAATTTCAACTTTTTGAGACAAAACAATAACAAAGGGTATGTAGACAGTGTGAATGACGACATGAATGCAACCACACCAAACACAATTGTTTTTGCCAATAGAAATGTAATTACGTATTCTAATACTCTTTCAGGGAAATATTCATTAAACAGTCAGATGACTTTTAATCTCTCAATACGTCAATACTGGTCGTATGCTGAAAACAAAAACGCATTGTCATTGCAACAAAACGGCAGATTGGCTAATTTCATGGCCTACACTAGCAATAAAAATTCCAGTTTTTACTCCTGGAATACGGATTTATCCTATTCCTGGTGGTTTGCCCCCGGTAGCCAAGTGTCCGTTCTCTATCGAAATAATGCAGCTGCATTTGAAAGAAATATTAATAAAGAATTTGGTGAGAATGTGACTAATTTATTGAACAACGAAGCACTAAGTCATGTTTTTTCGATAAGCATTCGCTATTTTATAGATTACAATGAGGTTAAGAACAAATTCTAAAATACGTTTATTTCAAAAAAGTCCCTTTTCTATAGCAAAATAATCATTATTTGCAGGTGATCCCCTTAGAATGAATAATAGTGTTTTTTATTCATTCGAACCTTTTTAGAAATGTTTTATCTTTGTTTAAAATAAATTTCCATGAACAAAAAAGTAATTCTTATGATTCTGGATGGTTGGGGAAAATCTCCTGACCCAAAAGTTTCTGCAATCGACAATGCCAATATCCCTTTTATTAATAGCCTATATAAAAATTACCCCAGTGCTCAACTACGAACTGACGGTTTAAATGTTGGACTTCCTGAAGGCCAAATGGGAAACAGTGAAGTAGGACACATGAATCTTGGCGCAGGTAGAATTGTATATCAGGATTTAGCTAAGATTAACCTTGCTGTTGCAAATGAAACTTTAGCAAAGGAGCCCGTTTTAGTTGATGCTTTTACGTATGCCAGAACACACAATAAAAAAGTACATTTTTTAGGCCTAGTTTCTGATGGTGGTGTACACTCACACACCTCTCATTTGCGCGGTTTGATTGATGCTACACAACAACACGGATTACAAAAAGTTTTCGTTCATGCTTTCACGGACGGTCGCGATGTGGATCCAAAATCCGGTACACATTACATTCAGGATTTACAGAATTATATGGCGAATACTACTGTAAAACTGGCTTCGGTTGTGGGACGCTATTATGCAATGGATCGGGACAAACGCTGGGAAAGAGTAAAATTAGCTTACGATTTATTGGTAAACGGAATTGGGACACCTACCACAAATGCAGTAGCTTCTATCCAAGAAAGCTATGAAGTCAATGTAACGGATGAATTTATTCACCCAACAGTTATGGTGGATGAACTAGGCAAACCTGTAGCAACCATAGAAGATGATGATGTGGTTATTTTCTTTAATTTCAGAACGGATAGAGGAAGAGAACTAACCGAAGTATTGACACAAATAGATTGTCATGAGCAAAACATGCACAAACTCAATTTGTATTATGTGACGCTAACCAATTATGATGAAACCTACAAAAACATAAAAGTCGTATATAACAAAGATAATATCACGGAAACCCTTGGGGAAGTTTTAGAAAAAGCCCATAAAAAGCAAATTCGTATTGCCGAAACGGAGAAATATCCTCACGTGACTTTCTTCTTTTCTGGCGGGAGAGAACAGCCTTTTCTTGGCGAAAGCCGCATCCTGAAAAACTCTCCAAAGGTAGCCACGTATGATTTACAACCGGAAATGAGTGCCTTTGAATTAACAGAATCTTTAGTTTGTGAACTAGAGAAAGAAGAGGTAGATTTTGTTTGCCTAAATTTTGCCAATGGGGATATGGTAGGACACACCGGAATTATGAGTGCTGCCATACAAGCCTGTGAAGCCGTTGATAAATGCGTAGCAAAAGTAATCACAACTGCATTAGCGCATAATTACACTACCATTGTCATTGCAGATCACGGGAACTGTGAAACGATGATCAATCCTGATGGAAGTCCAAACACCGCACATACGACTAATCCCGTTCCCATTATTTTAGTAGACAACGACTTGAAAACCATTCATGATGGAGTTCTTGGCGACATTGCTCCAACAATCTTGGAATTAATGGGAGTGGAAAAACCTGCTGTTATGACCTGTCATTCCTTACTTTAAGGATACTAAGTAAGTCGAAAGTTTAAAAGTCGTAAAGTCTAAAGAATTAACTTTAAGTAAAACCGCTTTAAATCAGATTGTTACATAATTTTATCCTGATTTTAAAATACGACATTATACCATGGTTATTACTTACATACAAATGTCCCAATAAAAAACTACTTGATTCAAGTAGTTTTTTATTACAAAAAAAAGTTAAATACTTTTATGTTTGATAGCGTTACTATTATATTTGCAAACAAGAAACAATCACTAACAAGAAAGCATGAATTCTACTGTACTTGTGTTCAATAGCAAATAAAAGATGGGTAATAACCCTACGAATCAAACTAAATTCAAACACAATGAAAATATTTTACACAATCACCCTTTTTTTAATGACCCAAATAAGTATTGGGCAAATCGTTGATTCGATTCAAATCAAAAAAGAGTTTACTAATATAGAACAGGCTTTAAAGGAGCCCGAAAAAGTGTTCCGCCTAAATTTGAGTAATCAAACCTTAAAATTGGACAGCCTTAACTGGTCAAAATTCATAAATCTTGAGTACTTAAGTTTGAAAAATGATCATTTAACGGTAATTCCAAAAGAAATAACACTACTAAAAAAACTTAAAGTACTAGAATTAAGCGGAAATGATTTTTCAGTATTGCCAGAAGATTTTTGGAAGTTAAAAAGCTTAGAAGAACTTTTTTTAAACGATGAAACAAATTTAAATTTAGAGGCGAATATAGAAATAATGAGCAAAATGAAATCTTTACGAATATTACATTTAGAAAATGACAATTTAAACAATATGCCATCATCCATCAGTAGTTTAAAAAATTTAGAATTTTTATATTTGAACAACAATCAATTTAAAGAAATTCCAAAAGAAATCAAACAATTAAAACACTTACAATTACTCGAAATAAAAGATAATAAAATTATGGTTCCAGAGCGGTCTACAGAAAATTTGAATTTTGGTTTTAGAGTAAATCTATAGAACAGGCAGAAAAAACAGAGTAGCAACCATTCACGGACTGAACGTTTTAGTATGGTGGCCGTATTAAAACGAGTAGTTGCTACATTTTTATTTGTTTTTAACAAAAGTAAAGAACTTGGGCAGTACAAAAAACGACTAGCTCTATTGCAATTTATTCAGTTCGTCTGAATGATCCTGCTAATTATGGTGCGCTAAGCATCCGCTTTAACCAAATATAGGATCTGAAATTAAAGAAATTATCCCTAGAAATTAGAGAATAAATGTATCTAAATTCAATGCTTACAATATATTTAGTAAAACACTTTTTTATAGCTGGTAATGCTACTATATTTATATAAAATTTCAATAAAATGAATACGGTTCTCTCCAATTTAAAAATACAAATCAACGAAAAAATCTATGTAAAGGATCCTGAGACATCAGCTTTAGGAAAAAAAATCATAGAGCAAAGTATCCTTTTAATCCATGAGATTGGCTTTGATAATTTTACTTTCAAGAAATTAGGAGAGAAAATCAAATCTAATGAAAGTTCCATCTATCGGTATTTTGAGAACAAACATAAATTACTGGTTTATTTATCGTCCTGGCATTGGAGTTGGATGGAATACAAGCTAGTTTTTGCAACCACAAATGTTTTGGATCCCAAAGAAAAACTCAGAAAAGCCATTACAATTGTTACTGAAAAAATAACGAATGACAATAGTGCCTTATACATTAACGAGGCCGTTCTAAATAAAATTATCATTTCAGAATTTACTAAAACGCTACATACCAAAGAAATCGATCAGGAAAACAAGGAAGGTTTTTTCTTGATTTACAAAAGAGTAATCAATAGAATTGTGGCTATTGTAAAAGAAGTAAATCCGGAATACCCCTTTTCAAAATCCCTAATTTCAACAATTGTTGAAGGAAGTTTGCACCAACATTTTTTAATGGATCATTTAAAAACCATCACAGATTGTACTGATTCTGAGAGCACCACTGATTTTTATCAAAATCTTGCAGAAAAAGTTTTAAGTTAAAAAAAAAAAAAAAAAAAAACACTCCCATTATGACTCCCTTAAAACGATTTTACAATCTACTTGAATTAGATAAAAAAGACGTCTATCAAATATTTTTTTACGCCATTTTTGCCGGACTACTCAGTTTGTCCCTTCCACTGGGAATACAGGCAATTACAAATTTTATCCAATCCGGAAGAGTTAGCGCATCATGGATTGTGCTAATCATTTTAGTCATTTTTGGTGTGGCATTAGTGGGTATTTTATCCATCATGCAATTGCGGATTACGGAAAACTTACAACAAAAAATATTTGTACGTTCCTCTTTTGAGTTTGCTGCACGACTGCCTAAAATAAAATCAAAAGAATTATACTACAGCTATCCGCCGGAGCTAGCCAATCGTTTCTTTGACACAATGATAATTCAAAAAGGGACTT
Organism: Flavobacterium sp. ZB4P23; assembly: GCF_003970375.1. Taxonomy (NCBI): domain Bacteria; kingdom Pseudomonadati; phylum Bacteroidota; class Flavobacteriia; order Flavobacteriales; family Flavobacteriaceae; genus Flavobacterium; species Flavobacterium sp. ZB4P23. The sequence continues at coordinate 189,068 of NZ_RYDK01000003.1, read as the reverse complement.
CAAAGTTACTAACTGATTTCTCTGCAGCATTGTTACAAATTGTTTTCGGGATAATATTATTGTCCTTATACCATCCTTACTTTATCATATTTGGTGTTTTACTGCTTGCATTGCTGTATTTTATTTTTAAATTTTCTTTTAAATCCGGACTGGAAACGAGCTTAAAAGAATCTAAATTCAAATACAAGGTAGCGAGTTGGCTACAAGAAATAGCTCGCAATAATTTTAGTTTTAGAAACGAGCTAAATTATGATTTTGCTTTAAAAAAAACCAACATGATTGTAACCGATTACCTGGTGTATCGAGATAAACATTTTAATGTGATCAAAAAACAATTTACGCATTTGATTATTTTCAAAGTCATCATTACCGGAAGTTTACTATCCATCGGTGGATTCTTAGTTTTATCTCAACAAATGAATATTGGCCAATTTGTAGCTGCTGAAATTATTATTTTATTAGTTATCAATTCCGTCGAAAAAATAATTATTGGATTGGAAACTTTTTATGACGTACTCACATCTATTGAAAAAATTGGAGAGGTAACGGACTTAGAATTAGAAAATTCTTCCATTGTTAACAGCGACATCTGTTACAATAAAATCTCAATGGAAATAGAAAACCTTACATTCAAATTTCCAGATTCAGAAAAAGAAATTTTAAACTCTATTTCATTAAAAATAGAACAAGGAGACCGAATTGTAATAAATGGAGAAAATGGCTCTGGAAAAACAACTTTAATTAGGATATTATCCGGCTTATTGCAGCCTACCAGCGGTTCCTTTTATGTAAATGACGATACTTTTCGTAAAATAAACATAAAACAATACCTCTCGCAAATAGGAAGTGTCATTTATGGAGAGAAACCTTTTGAGGGAACCTTGCAAGAAAATATTACTTTTAACGATCCTTCCGTCAGTTCCGAAGATATAAAATGGGCGGTAGACGGAGTACAACTCACCTCTTTTATCAAATTGTTCCCTAAAGGATTAGACACCCGAATTTACCCAGAAGGACGACAATTATCCTCGTCTAACGCGCAAAAAGTACTATTAGCCAGAAGCATCATTCACAAACCCAAAATACTTTTTTACGAAGACCCAACTGACACCATGGATGAAAAAGTAGCTAATGAAATTATAGATTTTATTACATCCGATAAAAATAAATGGACGATTATCGTATCCTCAAAAAACCCGTATTGGGAAACCAAATGCAATCGAAAAATCACGATGAAAAATGGGCATATTCAACTTGATTTAAAAAAATAATTAGTCATGCTAAACATTTCAGACAACAAAATAAAACTGCAACAGCTAGACCAATACGAAGCGGTCAAAAATCTAACAAACAGGCCGCATTATAAAATTTTAAATAAAATTATAGCGGGTGTTTCCATAATTGGTATAATTGCACTTTTCTTGCCATGGACTCAAAATATTTCTGGTACTGGAGCTGTTACCACCTTAAAACCAAGTCAAAGACCACAATCTATCCAAAGTATAATCTCCGGTCGAATTGAAAAATGGTACGTTCAGGAAGGCGATTTTGTCAAGAAAGGCGACACCATACTCTTTATCTCAGAGATCAAAGAAGATTATATGGATCCAAATTTAGTGCAAAATACCAAAAGTCAGATCGATGCCAAAAAACAATCTTTGCAATCTTATGGGTCTAAAGTAAGCACGCTTTTAGAACAAATTCAAGCCATTGAAAGGGAGAAAGTCTTAAAACTAGAACAAGCACAAAACAAAATAAAACAATCGGTTTTAAAAATAGAAAGTGACAGTATGGATCTTGTTGCGGTAAAAACCCAACTAAAAATTGCAACTACACAATACAATCGATCCGTACAATTGAACAAAGAAGGCTTGAAACCGCTAACTGATATTGAAGAAAAAAGATTAAAACTGCAGGAAGTTGAAGCTAAAATCATCACTCAAGAAAACAAGTACTTAATCAGTAAAAACGAGTTGATCAATGCAAAAGTAGAAATAAACCGAATAAGTGCGGAATATACCGAAAAAGTTTCTAAAGCAAATAGTGAGAAATTCACAGCGCTCAGCAGCCAGTTTGAAACAGATGTTCAAGTCTCTAAACTGGAGAATCTATACGCAAACTACAGCATCCGTAATGGAATGTATTACATCAAAGCATCCCAAAACGGCTATATCAACAGGGCCTTGCAATCCGGCCTTGGGGAAACAGTGAAAGAAGGCACTCCAATAGCCACTATCATGCCCTCAGATTATGATATCGCTGTGGAAACATTTGTAAATCCAATCGATTTGCCATTATTAGCGAAAGGTGAAAAAGTACGCGTTTGGTTTGATGGATGGCCTACTATTGTTTTTTCAGGATGGCCTAATATGTCTTACGGAACTTTTGGAGGTGAAATTGTAGCTATTGAAAATTTCATTAGCGTCAATGGAAAATACCGAGTTTTGATTGCTCCAGATAAAAACGAAGACAAATGGCCTGTTCAATTAAGTATTGGTGCTGGTGCGCAAACAATCGCTTTATTGGACAATGTCCCTGTATGGTTCGAGCTGTGGAGAACCTTGAACGGATTTCCGCCTAATTATTACAAACCTTCGCCTACAATAACAACAGAAAAAAAATAATGAAACAGATATTTTTAGCATTTTTATTCTTCGGGCTTTCTGCGGGTGCTCAAGAAAAAATATCCAACGAACTGACCTTTACTGAATTTCTGGGGTATGTAAAAAAGTACCATCCCTTAGTGAAAAATGCCAATTTAGAGATCAGTAAATCCCAAGCTAATTTGATGATGGCCCGTGGTGGTTTTGACCCAAAAATTGAAGTTGATTTCAGTGAAAAACAATTCAAAGGCAGCGAATATTATTCCATTTTAAACAGCAGTTTCAAAATACCTACATGGTATGGCATCGAGATTAAAGCGGGCTTCGATAATAGTGAAGGCGTGTATTTGAATCCCCAAAACACGCTTCCCAATCAAGGATTAACTTCGCTAGGAGTGACCATTCCGCTTGGGCAAGGTTTGTTTATAAATCAAAGGATGGCTGATGTTCGAAAAGCCAAAATGCAAATGCAACTGAGTCTGGCAGAACGAAAACTGCAGGCCATTGTGGTTTTATATGATGCTTCATTGGCGTATTTCAATTGGAAAAAAAACTTCAACGAAGTTGCCTTGTACCAGGAATACAACCAGAATGCACAAATTCGTTTCAAAGGAATTCAATCGTTAATCATTCAAGGGGACAAACCCTCCATTGATAGTGTTGAAGCAGGAATTATTGTAAAAAACAGAAAGCTGAGCCTGGAAGATTCAAACCTAAAATTGGCTAAAGCCAAGTTAGAACTGGCAACTTTTCTTTGGCTAGAAAACAACATTCCGCTGGAATTATCCGATGCCTTAATTCCTGAAATACAATTAGAATTTACCATTCAGGAAAGTTTAAAAACCAATGCCTTATTGAATTCAGATTTCTCCATCACCAATCACCCCAAAATAAATGCATTGCAAAGCAAAATTGATATGCTGAATGTGGAACGAAAACTAAAAGCCAACATGCTTTTGCCTAAAATTGATGTGGGGTACTCTTATATTTCAGAACCCAGTTATATTGACAACTATCAATTTGAGGATTATAAAATTGGATTGGATTTCTATTTTCCTTTATTTCTTAGAAAAGAACGCGGTAGTTTGAAACTGGCAAAATACAAAGTACAGGAATCTGAATTTGTATTGGATTTGGAAAAAGTGCAGTTGACTAATAAAATCAATGCCCAAAAACTAGAAATCAAATCACTCTTAAAACAACAGGAGTTAATCAAAGATTTAGTGCAAGACAATCTCATCATGCTAAATTCAGAGGAACGTTTGTTCTCTTTTGGTGAAAGCTCGTTGTTTTTAATCAATATCCGGGAAAATAATTTAGTTACGGCACAACTTTCGAAAATAGCATTAGAAAACCGTTTTTACATCTCTAATTCGGACCTTTTTAAAATCATGGCCAATCCGGATTAAATACTTATAAAATTGTATTTTTGCAACTTGAAAAAATGAAATTATGATTATTATAAAATCCCGTGAAGAAATAGAATTAATGCGCGAAAGTGCGCTGATCGTATCAAAAACATTAGGAATGATTGCTTCTGAAATCAAAGAAGGAGTTACCACATTATACCTGGATAAATTAGCCGAAACCTTCATTCGCGACCATGGAGCTGAACCAAGTTTTCTTGGCTTATATGGTTTTCCAAACTCCCTTTGCATGAGTCCAAACGCACAAGTAGTCCATGGAATTCCAAATAACAAACCATTAGAAAGCGGGGATGTAATCTCGGTAGATTGTGGAGCTTACAAAAATGGATACCATGGCGATCATGCGTACTCTTTTGAAATTGGCGAAGTGGCTCCGGAAACTAAAAAACTATTACAGATAACCAAAGAATCCTTATATATCGGAATCCGAGAATTTAAAATAGGAAACCGCGTGGAAGATGTGGGCAATGCCATTCAAAAATATACCGAATCATATGGATACGGTGTCGTACGGGAATTAGTGGGTCATGGCGTAGGACAAAAAATGCATGAAGATCCTGAGATGCCTAATTATGGCAAAAAAGGAAGAGGCAAACTTTTTGTAGAAGGGATGGTTGTTGCCATTGAGCCGATGATTAACATGGGAACTAGAAACATCAAGCAACACAAAGACGGCTGGACAATCACGACAGCTGACGGAAAACCAAGTGCCCATTTTGAACACGACGTAGCCATTATCGATGGAAAACCAGAAATTTTATCCACTTTTGCTTATGTTTATAAATCGTTAGGAATTGTAAGTACAGAAGAAAATGAGTTTAGACGAGAGCCTTTAATATTGTAACTATTTAAATGGCAAACACGAATTTCACGGATTTACACTAATTCATATCATACTAAAGATTACTATCGTTATAAAAAATGGAAGAAATTTACCTAAAAGAAGAATCCTATAAAATCATTGGTCGCTGTATGGAAGTACATAAAATTTCAGGTAAAGGCCACAGTGAGAAAGTATACGGAGATGCTTTAGAGTATGAATTCAAGAAAAATGAAGTCCTTTTTAAACGAGAATCAAAGTATAATATAGAATACAAAGACATCATCTTACCTAGTTACTATTTTGCTGATTTTGTCATTTACGACAAAATTATTTTAGAAATAAAAGCCATACAAAGTCTTTCTAGTGGAGAAATAAAACAAACATTAAACTATTTAGCAGCTTCACAAAATAAACTTGGACTACTTGTTAATTTTGGTGAAGACAGTCTTAAATATAGAAGAATAATTCTTTAACAACCTACGATTCATAAAATTCATTTTACATCATCTTAAGTTCGTGTAAATTTGTGAAATTTGTGTTTTAATTTATTCCAAATTGTGAAAAAACTTTTCAAACTCGTACTAAATACAATTCCCCGTCCATTACTTATTCGTTTAAGCTATGTTGCTAGGCCAGTTTTGGCATTGGCTTTGAAAGGGAATTCCTTTACAGATCCAATTGACGGAAGAAGCTTTAAAACTTTTTTACCTTACGGTTACGGAACACAAAGAAATAATGTGCTTTCACCAAGTACCCTTTCATTAGAGAGACACCGTTTATTATGGTTGTACTTAAATGAAAAAACTGATTTTTTTACGTCTCCAAAAAAAGTTTTACATTTTGCACCGGAACAAGCTTTTTATAAACTGTTTCGAAACCAGAAAAATCTAGATTACACGACAACCGATTTGTTTTCACCGTTAGCAGATGTGAAAGCAGACATTTGTAATTTACCTTTTGAGGACAATCAATACGATGTTATTCTGTGCAATCATGTTTTAGAACACATTCCGGATGATACCAAAGCAATGCAGGAACTGTATCGGGTTTTGAAACCGGGCGGAATGGCAATTTTACAAATTCCACAGGATTTATCCAGAGCCACCACTTTTGCAGATGATTCTATTACGGATCAAAAAGAACGTGCTAAAATATTTGGTCAATACGATCATGTCCGTATTTATGGCCGCGATTATTTTGATAAATTACGAAGTATCGGCTTCAAAGTAATCGAAGAAGAGTATACTAATAAAATTGCACCTGAATTAGTAGAAAAATATTGTTTGGCCAAAGGGGAAATTATCCCGGTTTGTTTCAAATAATTCAAAGTATAAATTTACACCATAAAAAAACCTGCTAAAGTTACTTTTTAGCAGGTTTTTAGTTTATTAGTGCGTCAGTTTATTTTTTTCATAAGCCGTTTATTTGTAATAAAAATAATCAGTTAGTCTTTAAGACCGGAACGAATTAAAACGATTTTGACAGCTATTACTTTCGAAATAATTAATGTAAAAACTAGATGAACCAAAGACAAAAGGTAATTGCTATATTTACACAATCTTACGTTTTATAAAATGGAAAACCCTTTGCTCAAAATAGCCGCTTTTATGCTTACTGCATTTTATTCCTGCGTTTCTTTGGCACAAATAGAAAAAGAAGTTGCTCCGCCATACCACATTAAAACCATTTCATTTGTTCAAAATGACCAAACTATAATTCCAATTTTAAAACTAGGCGAAGGATTTCAATTGCAATTTGATGATCTTTTTGGCAATGAAGCCAATTATTATTACGAAATAATTCATTGCGATTACAGCTGGAATCCAACGGCAATACCTAAAAACGAATATTTAGAGGGTTTTGACAACCAAAGAATTCAGGAGTACACCAACTCTTTTAATACTTTACAAATCTATTCGCATTACAAATTAGCCATTCCAAATCAATTTACGCTCCAATTAAAAATCAGCGGAAATTACATGATAAAGGTTTTAGATGAAAATAAAGACATCCTGTTTTCGAGAAAATTTATTTTATACGAAGATCTGGTCACGGTTCCCATTCAAGTAAAACGAGCACGAACAATCAGCACTATCGAATTGAAACACAATTTAGATTTTGCGATTAAATCCAATTCCATTGTTTTCCAAACTCCGTTGCGGAATGTCAAACTGTTATTACTTCAAAACGGACAACTAAATAGCGGTATAAAAAATATAATTCCGCAGTATACGATAGGAAATGATTTGATCTACAAATACGATACTGAAACGCAGTTTTGGGCGGGAAATGAGTTTTTGTTTTTCGAAAATAAAGACATCAGAGCCGCAAACAACAACATTGGTCGGGTAGACTTTGACACCCCTATTTATGGTTCTTTTTTATACACTAATGCTGCTAGAGCCAATTTTCCGTATTCTTTTACCCAAGATGTTAATGGGGCTTTTGTAGTCAAGAATATAAGCGCTGCTGACAGCGAATTCGAAGCGGATTATGCCTGGGTCTATTTCAGTCTTTCGGCCCCCACTTTCAGAATGAATAAAAATATTTATGTTGCCGGTATGTTCAATAACTACGCATTAATCCCTGAATATAAAATGGACTATAATCCTAAAAAAGGGCTTTATGAAAAGGCTATTTTAATAAAACAAGGGTTTACAAACTTTCAATACCTTGTTGCGGATGACAAAGGAGTTCTGGATCCAGAAAATGCGATAGATGGCAATTTTTATCAAACAGAAAATGAATATACCATAGTAGTCTATTACAGAGAAAACATAGGTCGTTATGACAGGGCTGTGGGCAAAGGAATGGCAAATTCAATAAACACCATCAATTAAAAAAACTTTCATAAAATTCAACAAAACGATACCCTTTTTTTGTAAATTTGTTAGTATTAAACTCCTACACACCCATTTAATATGGTTTCTCAAATAACAAGAGGTATAAAAATTTCAGTATTGACTAGTTTTGAAGGTACGTACGTTAAGAACTACAAGCTTCATTTTGCATTTAGTTATGAAATTACTATTGAAAACCACAGTAAAGATTCCGTTCAATTGATCTCGCGTCATTGGGAAATTTATGATTCCTTAAATGATATCGAAATTGTTGATGGCGAAGGGGTAATTGGGAAAAAGCCTGTTTTAAAACCTGGCGAATTTCACACCTATAGTTCCGGTTGTCTATTATCATCCCCTTATGGTGCGATGAAAGGGTATTTTAACATGATTAATTTTACCTCAACAAAAAACTTCAAAGTCATTGTACCTACCTTCCGATTGTGTGCTCCCTTTGCTTTAAATTAATTTTTTTCGCTTAAAATATTCCTTTTTCTTATTCCTATTTTATCAATTTTAAAATTATCCTTTGTACTTTTGCAGTACAGTAATTTTTTGATAAAATATCGAGTAATTTATTTTTTAATTTTCTAATCTTAATCTCTTCAAACAGATTATCAAATTACAATATCATGCTAAAAGGATTTTTTCATGCGCCAAAAGCAGTAAACGAACCAGTAAAAGGGTATGCGCCAAATTCACCTGAAAAAGCCGCCGTACAAGCCGCTTATACTAAAATGTGGAATTCTAAAATTGACGTACCATTATATATAGGAAGCGAAGAAATTAGAACAGGGAATACCAAAACAATGTCAGCGCCTCATGACCACAAACATAGTGTAGGAACGTATCATCTTGCCGAAAAATCACATATCGAGAAAGCTATTGCAAATGCATTAGAGTCAAGAACAGCTTGGGCTAACATGGCTTGGGAACAGCGCGCAGCCATTTTCCTTAAAGCCGCTGAATTAATTGCTGGCCCTTACAGAGCCAGAATTAATGCCGCAACCATGATTGCTCAGTCTAAAAATGTTCATCAGGCCGAAATTGATGCGTCATGTGAGCTAATTGACTTTTTGCGTTTCAACGTAGAATTCATGACTCAAATATATGGAGACCAGCCGGCATCCACCTCAGATATGTGGAACCGTCTAGAGTACAGACCTCTTGAAGGATTTGTATATGCGATCACGCCTTTTAACTTTACTGCAATTGCCGCAAATCTTCCAGCAAGCGCCGCAATGATGGGGAACGTTGTAATCTGGAAACCAAGTGATAGTCAAGTTTTTTCTGCGCAAATTATAATCGAAGTGTTCAAAGAAGCTGGTGTTCCTGATGGAGTTATCAATGTAGTTTTTGGAGACCCTTTAATGATTACCGATACCATTCTGGCAAGTCGGGATTTTGCTGGAATTCACTTTACAGGTTCCACTCACGTATTCAAAGATATCTGGGCAAAAATTGGAACAAACATTCACCATTACAAAACGTACCCAAGAATCGTGGGGGAAACAGGCGGAAAAGATTTCATCATAGCGCATTCAAGCGCTAACCCTAAACAAGTTTCTACGGGAATTGTTCGAGGCGCATTTGAATTCCAAGGGCAAAAATGCTCTGCAGCCTCTAGATCTTATGTCCCACAAAGCTTATGGCCCGCTGTAAAAGAGCAAATTATTGCGGATGTAAAATCAATGAAAATGGGATCTCCAGAAGATTTTAGTAATTTTATTACTGCCGTTATTCATGAAGGCTCCTTTGATAAATTGGTCAGTTTTATAGACCAAGCCAAAAAAGATACTGATGCGGAGATTATCGTTGGTGGGAACTATGACAAATCAGTTGGATACTTTATTGAGCCAACGGTAATTGTAACGACTAATCCTCATTATACCACCATGGCAACTGAATTATTTGGACCAGTTATGACTATTTTTGTGTATGAAGATGCAAAATGGGAAGAAACACTAGAATTGGTAGATACAACGTCTGAATACGCATTAACAGGAGCCGTTTTCAGTCAGGACCGTTACGCCATTGAAGTGGCGACAGTGAAATTACAAAATGCTGCCGGTAACTTCTATATTAATGACAAACCAACGGGTGCCGTTGTAGGGCAACAACCTTTTGGCGGAGCAAGAGCTTCAGGAACCAATGACAAAGCAGGTTCTCCATTGAACTTATTGCGCTGGGCTTCTCCAAGAACAATCAAAGAAACTTTCGTTACTCCGGTAGATTACAGATACCCTTTCTTAGGAGAATAGCTATAATGAGGAATTCACCTCACCAAACAATGTATTTCATAAAAAATCCCAAGATTCAAAACAATTGAATCTTGGGATTTTTTTTAGGACTAGACGTTAACACCAAAAAAACGCTGTTATCCAATAAATACTTTTCCAAACTGATTGCCCCTTTGAAAACTATTTATAAACCACCCCAATTACATCCTTTGGATTGTTTTTGTTACTTTATTAAAAAAGCGCAATGAAACTTTAGCGATTTTTGACTTCCCTTTTATTTTTCAGACAAATCGAATTCTATCTTTTCAAGAAAACAGACTGGCCTTTATCGAAAATAATTTCAATTAATTGATTCGTCTTTGGAAAGAATTAATTAGCCCAATAAAATAAAAAACAATACTAAAATTATAATTAGTTCAATTTTTTGGCTTTAAAAAGAAACAAAAAACATTTTTTAAGGTTAATTACTATTATATAAAATAAAAAATTAAGATAAGATTAGGATTTTTAACTTAAAATTTAGATTTTTGAAGAATATAACCAAAAATCATAACTATGAAACTAAAGTTTAATGGATTCTTAGTACTACTACTAGTACTTGTGACGCAATTGACCTTTGCACAAGAACGATCTGTTTCAGGGATCGTTTCTGATAATGCAGGAATGCCTATCACGGGAGTCAGTGTATTAGTAAAAGGGACTAAATCAGGGACACAAACTGATTTTGACGGAAAATTTTCAATCAAAGCTACATCAAGCCAAATCTTGATTTTTAGCTATATTGGAATGAAAACTCAGGAAAGAGTAGCAAATTTCGAGAACTTGAAGGTTAAACTTATGGAAGACTCACAAGCTCTAGAAGAAGTCGTAATTACATCTCAAGGTATAAAAAGAGAGAAACAAGCAATTGGTTACGCAGTTAGCCAAGTTAAAGCAAAAGATCTAGAACAAAGGTCAGAAGGTGATATAGCTAGGGTTTTAAGCGGAAAGGCTTCAGGAGTGCAAATCATTAATGGTAGTGGTATTTCTGGTTCCGCAACAAACATCAACATTAGAGGTAACTACTCTGTTAGTGGATCATCTCAACCATTATTCATCGTTGATGGAGTTCCTTTTAGCTCAGACACGAATGCTAATGGTTCATTCATTAATGGTAACTCTGGTTCAAGTAGATTCTTGGATTTAGATCCGAACAACATTGAAAACGTAAGTATCCTAAAAGGATTTGCAGCTGCAACACTTTACGGAACTGAAGGTAGAAATGGTGTAATTTTAATTACTACAAAAAGTGGAAGTTTAAAAAAAGGACCTAAAAAAACAGAGATTTCTGTAAGTCAATCCCTTTTTGCTAACGAAATAGCATCTTTACCAGATTACCAAAATAAATTTGGTAACGGATTTGACCAAGCTTTTGGTAACTTCTACAGTAACTGGGGTCCTGGATTTTATCCAAATGGTATTGGTGGTTACACAAATCCAAATTCTGGAATTGCTGCTGATGGCACAATCAAACACCCATACGACAGAGCAAACTTAAATTCTGCTTTTCCAGAATATATTGGTAAAAGAGTACCTTATTCTGCAAAACCAAACAACGTTAAAGATTTTTTTAGAACAGGTATAGTTGCTAGTACTTCTGTTAATATTGCTGGAGCTTCAGCTGACGGAAAAACTAGTTTCAACTTTAACTTTGGTCATTTAGAAGATGAAGGATTTACACCTGGTAACAAATTAGGTAGAAATTCAATCTCTATTGGTGGTAAGTCTGCTTTAAGCAATAAATTTACAATTAGCGGAACTTTAAACTATTCAAATACTAATTTTAAAAGCCCACCAGTTGCTTTAAGTACAGGCTCAGGAGCTTCAGGAACAGGTTTGTCTGTGTTTTCAGATGTGTTTTACACACCTCGTAACGTAGACCTGATGGGATTACCTTTCCAAGATCCTATTACAGGAGGAAGTGTTTATTACAGAAATGATGGTGGAATTGTAAATCCAAATTGGACAGTAAACAATGCTTTCACATCACAATTAACAAATAGAGTTTTTGGTAATTCAGCTTTGAAATACGACATTAACGACAATTTGAACATAACGTATAGAGTAGGTATTGATAATTATACTGAAAGAAACGTTTCAGGAACTAATAAAGGTTCTGGAGGAGCATCTACCTCTGGACCGGTTTTAGGAGACTACAGAACATTTGATAACCTTAATACAATATGGGATCATAACATATTAGTAACCGGTCAGTACACGCTTACTGATAATTTAGGACTGAATTTCAGTGTAGGGGCAACTTCCAGATCTACTAAATATGACCGTCAGGGAGTTAATAGTGTAGAGCAATTAGGATTTGGAGTATTTAGACACTTCAACTTCAAAACACAAACGCCAATTCAGTACTCAGAAAGCCGAAATATTGCAGGTATCTATGGTCAAGTTGAACTTGATTATAATAAATGGGCTTATTTGACACTTTCTGAAAGAAAGGACTGGGTATCTAATACAAATATTAATACTTTGGATTACCCAAGTGCGAGTTTAGCGCTTATTCCAACAAAAATATTCTCTGAAATAGCATCAGATAAGGGTTTAAATTATTTGAAATTAAGAATGGGTTATGGTACCTCTGCTGGATTTGCAACAGGATATCCAGTTTCAAACAACGTAACATTAGCTCCAAGAGGAAACATAAACGATGCAGGAACTACATTTCCTATTGTATCAGCTTCAAATAACTTAGGAAATCCTAATTTGAGACCCGAACTATTGACTGAGATTGAACTTGGTTTTGATTCCAAATTTCTGAGTAATAGAGTAAGTTTAGATTTTTCTTATTTCAAAAGAAAAACAAAAGATTTAATTACCGACAGACCATTACCTCCAAGTTCTGGATTTGGATCAACAAAAACAAATATCGGTCAAATTGACGGAGAAGGTTTTGAAGTTGATTTAGGTGTAAGCGTTATAAATCACGCAAACAATGGATTTAACTGGGATGTTAGTGCTAACGTAACTAAATCTAAATCTATCGTTACTTCTTTAGGCCCTGACACAGAACAAATTGTTTATGATGGATATTCTAACTTAGGTAACGCTGCAATTCCTGGGCAACAATTTGGTATAATTGTAGGTAGTAGAATTCAAAGAGATGCTAATGGAAATAAAGTTGTAGAAAGTACTGGTTTGTATAAAATCGAACAAGGTATCTTTAACATTGGTAATCCAAACCCTGATTATATATTAAACGTTTCTAATAGTTTTTCATACAAAAATTTTAATTTTGGATTTTTAATTAATTATACAGCAGGTGGAGATATGTTTTCACAAACAATCGCAACTTTGTTAGGTAGAGGTCTTACAACTGATACAGTAGATAGATTAAATACATATATTCTTCCTGGTGTAAAAGCTGATGGATCTGTAAATGATATTCAAATCAACAATTCAGATAATTATTTCAGTAATATTATAGCTGGTGCTGACGAAATGAAAATTTATGACGCAACTGTAATTAGACTTTCTGAAATATCTTTTGGATATAACATACCACGTAAATTATTAGATAAAACCCCATTTGGAGCTCTATCTATATCTGTATCAGGTAACAACTTGTATTACAATGCTATAAATACTCCTAAAGGAATCAATTTCGACCCTAACGTAGCTGGTCTTGGAGTAGGTAATGGTAAAGGATTTGACCACTTGAATGGCCCAACGGCTAAAAGATATGGTTTTAGTATTAAAGCAAGTTTCTAAATTTAAAAATAACAATTATGAACAATACGAAAAAAATAGCAAGTGTAATAATTTTGTTCTTAGGGGCATTATTATACTCTTCTTGCGAGACAATAGACATGGATATGAAAGAGGATCCAAATGCATTATCTGTTGACAAGGCAGATGTGGATTTCTATTTAAATGGTGTTCAACGTTCTTTTGCACTTAACATGCAAGCTTATGGTAGAACAAGTATGGAAGTAACAAGGATGACTAATATGTTTGGTAGAAGTTATGAAAATGCTTATAGCCCTGCTACATTAGACTCAAAATGGGCAGTTTCTTATCAAACAGTTTTAAAGAACATCCAATTAATGAATGTTAAAGCTGCAGAAAAAGGATTGAAACGCCATATTGGTATGGGACAGGTATTAGAAGCATACACTATTGTTAACTTAGTTGACTTTTTTGGTGATGTCCCCTATACTGAAGCTTTATTAGGAGCTACTAATCTAAATGCAAAAGCAGATACTGGAGCTTCAATTTACAATGCTGCTTTAGTTTTACTAGATAAAGCAATTGTAAATTTTTCAGAAACTAGTCCAACAACAACTACTTTCAATGATTTTTATTACAATAAAGATTGGACTAAGTGGATTAAGTTAGCTAATTCTATTAAGATGAAAATCTACATTCAAAGAAGATTAGTTGACCCTTCAGCTATCGCTAGTTTTAATACTATTGTAGCAACAGGAAACTTTATGCAAACTGCTTCAGATGATTTCCAATTTGACTGGAATTCAAATGTTAACAACCCTGATGGAAGAAGTCCTTTATACAGAGACAACTATTTAACTACAGGTACTTCTGAATACCAATCAAACTGGTTTATGGATTTAATGCTAAGTGACAAGTCTATAGCTGACCCTAGAATGAAATTCTACTTCTACAGACAGTTAAACGGACAATCACCAATTGACCCTACTACATTAAAATGTTCTATTGAACCAGCTCCAGCTCACTACGTAGCCGGAGGTTATACTTACTGTACTGTAGCTAATGGATACTGGGGCAGAGATCATGGAGACAATTTTGGTATTCCACCAGATGCTGACAAGAAAACTGCTTATGGAGTTTATCCTGCAGGAGGTCGTTTTGATGATAACACATTTAAAACTGTAAATAACTTAAGTGGAGCTAAAGGAGATGGAATTACACCAATATTACTAAGTTCTACTATGGATTTCTACAGAGCTGAAGCTGCGTTATACGGAGGTATAGGAAGTGCAAAAGCATTTATTTTATCTGGAGTTCAAAAATCATTCACTAAAGTGAGAGCTTTTATATCTAGAGATGCTGGTGCTATAGTATCAACTGTACCTGCTACAACAAGAGATGTAACTTATATGAACGAAGTTGGAAATAAATTTGATGCTGCTACTTTAACAGGTCAAAGAGAAATTCTTGCGAAAGAATTGTTCATCTCGGTTTTCGGAAACGGAACAGATGCATACAACTTTTATAGAAGAACTGGATTCCCTCAAAGAATTCAACCAAATCTAGAACCAAATCCTGGGCAATTTATAAGATCATTTTTATATCCAGCAAATGAATCTTCTTCTAATTCAAATATGAAGCAAAAAACTAGCGTTTCAGCAAGAGTATTCTGGGATAACAATGCTACAACTGGATTTCCAATTGGTAACTAATAAATATTAAACATGAAAAAATATATAAAAAACTTAACGTATTGCTTACTTGCAATGGGCATGGTACTATTACAATCTTGTAGTAGTGATGAAAGTACTGCAGACAATGTACTTGCCAACACTACAAGAGGCGCAATTTTAAGAACTTTAAAAGTAAACCAATCTACTTTTAATTTCTTTGATACAACTTCTAAATGGTCAGTAAATATTGAAGAACAAGATAGTAAAAATGGAGATCTTCTATCAGAAGTTAGATTGTATGTAAAACACACTAAAAATGGAGTAACAAGTGCCGAAAAATTAGTGAAATCATATTCCGCAACAGCCTTTCCAAAAGGATCTAATAATTTACCTACAGGTGAAGTAAGTGCTACACTTGCTGAGACTCTGGCTAAATTAGGGCTTACAACCGGAGGTTACACTACATCCGATAAATTTACAATGAGATTAGAATTAGTGTTAACGGATGGTAGAACATTTACTAATACTAACTCTTCTAGTACAGTTGTAGGTGGAGTTTACTTCTCATCAGGATTTGTATATTCAGTTCAATTCTTTTGTCCATTAGCTAGTGCAGCTGCTTTCAATGGTAACTACAAAGTAACCGCTGATGCTTGGGCTGACTACGCAGTTGGAGATATAGTGCCTGTTCAATACGTATCCACTGATGGATTGTATACATTTAGAATTAGAAATACAAACAATCCATACTTAAACAATCCTTCGACATCCTATATGATAGTAACAATCAACCCTTCAAATGCAGTGGCAACTGTTACTGCTAATGAGCAGTTCGACTACACAGGCTGGATGAAGGTAACAGTGACTGGATCAGGATCTGTAGGTTCTTGTACTGGGGACATTAACTTAAGATTAAACTTCAGTGGATCGTCACAAAATCAAACTTTTACCTTAGTTAAAATTTAGATTAAATAAATTTCCATATATCTAAAACCACCATCATTACGATGGTGGTTTTTTTTTATATATTTGCACCATGGAAAAAGAACATCAAATATTTGGGATTAGAGCTATAATCGAAGCCATACAAGCAGGCGCAACAGTAGACAAAGTCTACATTCAGAAGGAAGCGAGCAGCGAACTGATGAAAGACTTAATGAAAGTGATGAAGCGCGGTAATATTAACTTTTCTTATGTTCCGGTTGAAAAACTAAATAGATTAACGCCTAATAACCATCAAGGTGCAGTGGCAACCATATCCCCTATCTCCTTTTTTGATTTAGAAACGTTGATTGAATCTGTAATTGAAAACGGGAAAAAACCATTGTTCTTAATATTAGATCAAATCTCTGATGCGCGTAATTTTGGCGCTATCATCAGAACTGCTGAATGCACCGGCGTAAACGGTATTATTGTCCAAAAAGCAGGCTCAGCTCCTGTGAATGGTGATACGGTAAAAACCTCTGCAGGAGCTGTATTCAATATTCCAATTTGCAAAGTAGAACACATCAAAGATGCTATTTTCTTATTGCAAGCAAGCGGTATCAAAACAGTTGCTGCAACTGAAAAAACAGATCAAAACATCTATGATATCTCTTTGAACGAGCCTGTTGCCATAATTATGGGATCTGAGGATCGTGGTGTAAACCCATCTGTATTGAAGATTGTTGACGAAAAAGCTAAACTTCCCATGTTTGGAACTATTGGTTCTTTAAATGTATCCGTAGCTTGTGGTGCTTTTTTATACGAAGCGGTAAGACAGAGAAGTTAATTTCCAAACCCTTCCCAAAGAATAGGGAACCAAAACAAATTCACTAAAAATGAATCAAGACTCCCGTTTTGATTCATTTTTTTTATGCGCTACAACAGTGTAACAAATCGGGAGACTACACCAATAAAAAGAAGCAAATTCCTCAGGCTCGTCTCTCGGAAGATTTACAAAATTACCGTTGGCATCAAAACGCTGCATGAATTTATCCGCCAAGGGATCATAATCCGGATGTTCCCAATCATACTTAAGGACTTTTTTATACTCTGGAGTTTTATATACTAACGTAAGAAGGAATCCAGAGAGCAACCCTCCCAGGTGACCTTCCCAAGAAATAGACTTATTACCTGGAATCTCAGGACTTGGAAAAACATACCAAACTAAACCTCCATAAACAACAATCACGGCAAGAGACAAGGCTATTAATCGATTGTACTTTGTTTGAATTCCCTTAAAAAAAATAAAACTAAACAACACATAAATCAAACCACTGGCTCCAATATGGTAATTCTCCCGACCAATAATCCACGTGATAAATCCAGACAATAGAATTCCATACCCAACAACCGCCAACGATTGTTTCGCATAGAAAAATTGTAAAGCGACCAATAATACCAATACAGGTATCGAGTTGTTGTACAAATGCTCTATATCACTATGAATAAAAGGACTGAACAAGATTCCTTGCAGACCTGAAAATGTTCGAGGGTAAATACCGTTTTGGACAAAGTCAAAATCAAATCGGATTTCGAGCCAAAAGACAAACCACAGGAATACTACAAAAAAAAGAGGCAGTCCAATAACTAAATTCGTGAATTTAAAATGTTTGTCCATGAATCCTACTTGTTTATACTATCATCTTAATTCAAAAACTTCTCCAAAAGCAATTTAATGCAATTTTGTCATAGTACAACCCAAGAGTAAAATTAAACACATGAATTCCTAGCCCAGATGGAAACGGCATCCCACGCTTTTTTGCGTGGATATAGTGTACAGCTGGAAATAGCTCCGAAAAATAAATTTGACAATCATAAATGGGCTTAGATTAAAAAAAATATTAATTTTGCACAATGGAAGCACCACTTGCAGAGCGCATACGACCACAAAAATTAGAAGAGTACATTAGTCAATCCCATTTGGTTGGACCAAATGGTTCCTTGACACAACAAATTACAAAAGGAATTATCCCTTCCTTAATTTTTTGGGGACCACCGGGCACTGGTAAAACTACTTTAGCGCAAATTATTGCACAGGAATCAAAACGACCCTTTTATATTTTGAGTGCCATCAATTCCGGTGTGAAAGACATTCGCGAGGTGATTGAAAAAGCAAAGCAAAGTGGGGGTTTGTTTACGGCTAAAAACCCTATATTATTCATTGATGAGATTCATCGTTTTAGCAAATCCCAACAAGATTCGTTATTGGCTGCGGTAGAAAAAGGGTGGATCACCCTAATTGGTGCCACAACAGAAAACCCTAGTTTTGAAGTTATTCCAGCACTATTGTCTCGATGTCAGGTGTATGTTTTGAACGCTTTTAGCAAAAAAGACTTAGAAACACTTCTGGAACGCGCCATAAAAACAGACGCTTATTTGCAGACCAAAAACATTAAACTAAGAGAAACAGAAGCCTTATTGCGCCTTTCCGGTGGCGATGGACGTAAGCTGTTGAATATTTTTGAACTTGTTGTACATGCATCCGAAGAAGACGATGTTATAATCACTAACGAACGTGTTTTTGCTTTAGTACAACAAAATACCGTTTTGTATGACAAAACTGGCGAACAACATTATGACATTGTTTCAGCTTTTATAAAATCCATTCGGGGAAGTGATCCAAATGGTGCTGTGTATTGGCTTGCCCGCATGATTGAAGGCGGTGAAGATGTTAAATTTATTGCTCGTCGAATGCTTATCCTGAGTAGTGAAGATATAGGAAATGCCAATCCAACTGCTTTTATTATGGCCAATAATACCTTTCAGGCGATTGCCACAATTGGATATCCGGAAAGCAGGATTATATTAAGCCAATGTGCCGTTTATTTAGCCACTTCCCCTAAAAGTAACGCTTCGTATCTGGCCATTGGAACTGCGCAACAACTTGTAAAACAAACTGGCGATTTACCGGTACCAATTCACTTGCGCAACGCGCCCACTAAATTAATGAAAGAATTAGGGTATGGCGAAGAATATAAATATGCACACGATTACACAAATAATTTTGCAGAACAAGAATTCCTTCCTAATGAACTGTCCAACAATCCCATTTATATTCCCGGAAATAACTCCCGAGAAAACATCACAAGAGAATTCTTAAAAAACCGCTGGAAAAATAAATATGGCTATTAAAACACAAAAAGGGATACACCGCAGTACATCCCTTTTAGAAAAATAATTAATTTATAATTGCACTAAAACTTTACCGCTATTTTTTCAGAATATAATTTGTCGTTTTCATAATACTCAAAAAACCATTGGTTGTTCTTAGCAATTAAAACACCTTTAATATCTCCTTTGAAAGCGATAAAAGATTCGGCACTAGAGGTTTTAAAAACTTTCATAACAACTTTTGGAGAACTATCAATCAACTGGAAACCGGTTGTCGTAGGCTGAGCATAAAGCAAATCCATTTCTTTTTCATCAGATACTGAGTCGCTGACTACTTTTTGAGCCAACACCACCGGAGCGGCCAAGGGCTTGGTAACTTCTGGCTCCATAGTTGTATTTATAGTACCGTTATATTTATATTGCAACTCATTAACGGATTCAAAAGCTTTGTTAAGCGCTTCGCCATACGCAGTTTCATATTGTTTCTCCTTGCTTTTCCCCACTGCAGATTGGAAAATTATTTTCCCGTAACAATCCTTAAGTGTCACAAATAACTTAGTCATCAAAAAAGCATTTTCTTTAACAACATCCATATACAACAAACTGCAACGGTCACTGTAGTCACTTGGAATGGCTTCTTTGCTGTAAAAAGCTTCAAAACCGGCTTTGTTTAGATAGAATTTAGACATTGTTGTCAGTCGATACTGATTCTCTGTTTTGAGGAAATCGTACTTAACGGGAATAATCACAGCTTTATAATCGTTTACCGATTGAGAATAGGAATAACTAACAACTAATATCAGCAGGAATACTAATGATTTTTTCATCTTTATAAATATTTTTTAAGTTCTAATAAATGGTTAATTTGTATGATGTGCTGTTCTACCTGAACTTTACTTTCATTAAAGAAAATAGCTTGCAGTCCCGCATCCAGTGCTCCTTGAACATCCGCTTCTAGACTATCACCAATCATGATACTTTTTTCTTTTTTGGCTTTGGCCAAATCTAAAGCGTAATCAAAGATAATGGGATTTGGTTTTTTTACCCCAGCCATTTCTGAATTAGTTATGGTCTGAAAATAGCTTCCAATTTTTGAATTGTTCAATTTTTTAAATTGCACTTCCGCAAAACCATTGGTTATAATATGCAAATTGTATTTAGGTTTTAAATACTCCAAAAGTTCCACTGTCCCATCAAAAAGATGATTGTTGTCCGGCAAAAACCGAATATAATCATCCGCAATAGTCTCTATTTCTTCATCTGAAATAGTATAACTCAACGCATCAAACGAGTGTTTCAATCGATTGTACCGCAATTCCTGATGGGTAATCTTATCGTATTGATAAAGTGCCCAACACGCTTGGTTAATTGGAACATATTTTTCAATAAACTCCTTGATTGCTATCGTTGGATGATTTCTGTTAAAAATAGTCTCAAAAGTGAGCTCTGAATTTTTATCAAAATCCCAAAGGGTATGATCTAAATCAAAAAAAACGTCCTTTATATGTGTTTGTTTCATTTTGTAATTTTAAAATATCCCTTCATCTGCAAAGCTGAAATAACTGGTTTCAGTTATAATAAGATGATCTAATACTTTTATTTCTAAACTATCACCTGCCAATTTCAATTTTCTTGTAATTTGTTTGTCGGCATCACTAGGAATCAAGGTTCCGGAAGGATGATTGTGACACAAGATCAATGCTGTAGCTCCGATTTCGAGTGCCGTTTTGAAAACGATTCGCACATCGACCAATGTTCCGGTGATTCCGCCTTTACTCAATTGGGATTTCGACAGTACCTTATTGGAGTTATTCATATAAATAATCCAAAATTCTTCGTGTGGTAATTCCCCAATAATAGGCTGCATGATTTCGAAAATGATTTTGCTGGAAGTAATTTTTGTCAATTCCACAACCTCTTCGCCTCTTCTGCGTCTTCCTAATTCTAAAGCAGCAATAATAGAAATGGCCTTTGCCTCTCCTATTCCTTTAAATTGCATGAGCTGAGACAGTGATAATTTTCCTAAGGCATTCAAATTAGTATCTACGCTTGCCAAAATCCGTTTACTCAAATCCACCGCTGACTCATTCCTGCTGCCGGAACCTATCAAAATAGCTATCAGTTCCGCATCACTCAAAACACTTTTACCTTTCAGCATTAGTTTTTCACGTGGTTTATCGTCTTCGGACCAATTGGTAATAGGAAAAAAGGAATTTTCAGCCATTCGCTTGTTGTTTAAATTTGTTTGCGCATGCAAATACTATTTTCTAAACCCACATAAGGCTCATAATTATCAACAATAACATATCCCGCTTTTTGATACAAAGCAATGGCTTCCTTTTGCTTGTATAATGTTTCCAAAACAGAAAATGATGATCCAGAATCCTGCGCCCAAAGTTCCAATTCTCGTAAAATAGTTTGAGCCAATCCCATTCCTCGCACCTCAGGAGAAACAAACATACGTTTTATTTCAATTGTATTTTTATCATATTTTTTAAAACAACCGCAAGCAACAGCTTCGTTTTTTAGATATACAACAATAACATTTGGGTTTAATTCCAAAATATTATTACCCCAATAGTCGGTTTTTAATTCGGGATAACGCTCCCATAAACTTTTATCTAAAGCGCTAATAAGAGCCATAAAATCAGGATTTTCGCTTGTAGTCTTAGCAATTCTTATAGAATCTTTCATAGCATTATTTACTTTACCAATTCCTTTACTTCATCAAAATTCAATCCGCCGTAATTACCGGAACTCATCAACAACAAAGCCGAATTTTCAAGGTTTAAATTAAACAAATAATCCGCGAAATCTTTTGGATTGGTATAAATAATTAAATCTTTTCTGTTAAAAGCAGTAGCAATTTGCTCGTGTGTTACTTCCTCCAATTGTTTGATTTTTACGGCATCGGGCGAATAGAAAACTACTGCTGTATCAGCATATTCAAGTGCGCCTTCATATTCTTTCAAGAATTCTGCATTCAAGCTACTATAAGTGTGAAGTTCTAAACAGGCCACTAAGGTACGATTTGGATATTGTTCTTTTACCGCCTTAGTCGTTGCCGCCACTTTACTTGGGGAATGTGCAAAATCTTTATAGGCCACTTTTGTTTTACTCTCCGCAATTTTTTCTAATCGTTTTGATGCACCTTTGAAACTGGCAATGGCTTCATAAAAATCAGCTTCATCAACACCCATATTCTGGCAAATCCATTTGGCACCAGCCAAATTATTAAGATTATGTGCTCCAAAAATTTCAATTGGCATGTCGCCTTCCGGAGTTTCCAGCAGTGTCACACCCTCATTAACAGTATATTTGGGGGTATGATAGGCTAATTTTCGGATTGGATTTGTAGCCGCTTCTGCAACACGTTTTACTTCAGTATCATCTTCATTATACACGAGAATCCCGCCATTGGTAATTTTGCCAATAAAAATTTCGAACTGCTCCACGTAATTTTCATACGTGGGAAAAACATTGATATGGTCCCAAGCAATCCCTGAAATTAGAGCAATATTCGGTTGGTATAAATGGAACTTTGGTCTTCTGTCTATCGGCGAGGACAAATATTCATCTCCTTCTAAAACGATAAAGTCATTCTCTTCCGTAAGATGCACCATTGTATCAAATCCTTCCAGTTGAGCGCCAACCATGTAATCTACAGCAATGTCATGGTAGTGCATTACATGCAAAATCATCGAAGTTATAGTTGTTTTTCCATGAGAACCACCAATAACCACACGTGTTTTATTTTTAGATTGTTCGTATAAAAACTCCGGATACGAATATATTTTGAGTCCTAATTCCTGGGCTTTCAATAATTCAGGATTATCTGCTTTGGCATGCATACCAAGAATTACAGCTTCAATAGCTGATGTTATTTTTTCAGGAAACCAGCCTAATGCTGGCGGTAAAATCCCTTTTTTGTCTAATCTAGATTTTGACGGTTCAAAAATGGCGTCGTCACTTCCCGTAACTTGATATCCTTTGTTGTGTAATGCTAAAGCCAGATTGTGCATGGCGCTACCTCCGACAGCTATAAAATGTGTACGCATTAATTGTTTTAATTTAGAGTTTTACAGTTCAAGTGAATTAAAAACTACTTTGAACCTTTTTGTTATTATAGGATTCTAAAAGAGATTTTGCCTTTTCAGTTTCATTCATTTTATCATTATATAAGCTAACCAGCTTTTGGTAACTTATTTTTGAACCACCAGCCAGAATTGCTTTTTTATACTGCTGTTCCGCACCTTTATATCGTTCGAAATATTCCTCAATATGACCTCTTGACAAATATCCATCAACAGGAGATAATCGCAATAATTCATTAGAATATTTTACTGCCTTAGTTTCACTCCCACCAATAATACCTGGCAATTGAATATACAATTCTATTAAAGCCCAACGCGCCTCTATATGTTTTGGATTCAGATTGATGGCTTTTTCAAAGGAGGCTTTAACTTCAGCAATCATCCCAAGCGCCTTAAATTTACTGCTCTCTTTAGCTCTCATTCCCATCGCACCACCATATTTATAATAATAATTGGCTTCTGATGGTTTTACTGTTTTTAGCTTTTTATAATAGGTAATTGCTTTTTCCCATGAATTATAATAACCGGCAATATCGCCTAAATACTCTATCGTCTTCAAATCTGAAGGATTCGTTTTTAGTATTGATTCAAATATTGTTTGTGCCTGCTCATACTTTTCCTCTTTGAAGAGTTTTTGCGCTTTTTCAAAATTGGATTGTGACCAAATCATAATAGGAAACAATAAAAAAACTAGTATACTATGTTTCATGCTTCAAAAATAAGGAAAATTTAAAGTATTAAACAGCTTTTTTAATCTTAAAAAAGTTAACAAATCAATATGTGTAGCGTGTAATAATAATATATACGAAACATTATCATAACACAGAGTAATTAATTTCGTCAAAACAAATTATGAAAAGAAAGAGAAAAATTCCTTTAGTCGTATTGAGCGATGTACACTTAGGAACATATGGTTGTCAGGCCAATGAATTACTACAATATTTAAAATCGATTCAGCCAAAAATGTTGGTTTTAAATGGAGACATTATTGATATGTGGAGTTTTAGCAAAAGATATTTTCCTGCCTCACACATGAATGTATTGCGACAAATCATAAAAATGTCGAATCAAGGAACTCGAGTTATTTATATTACGGGAAATCATGATGAAGCTTTAAGGAAATATTCCGATTTTATTTTAGGGAATTTTGAATTGGCAGATAAATTGATCCTGGACTTAGATGGAAAAAAAACCTGGATTTTTCACGGGGATGTTTTCGATTCTTCTACGAAAGGTTATGCTAAAATTTTAGCTAAACTTGGCGGAAAAGGCTATGATTTATTGATTTTGATAAATAGTTTTATCAATTGGGTTTTAGTGCTTTTGGGAAAAGAAAAAAGAAGCTATTCTAAAATGATTAAGGACAGTGTAAAAAAAGCCGTCTCTTTTGTGTCAAATTTTGAAACTACAGCCGCCGAAATTGCTATTCAAAAAAAATACAGTTATGTAGTTTGCGGACACATTCACAAACCCCAAATGAGGGAAGTACAAAATGAACATGGAAAGGTTATGTATTTAAACAGCGGTGATTGGGTCGAAAACCTTACCGCATTGGAATACAAAAAAGAAAAATGGAGTATTTACCAGTATAAAAAAACGGACTATATAGACCATGAGAACAAAGAAGATGCAATTATAAATGACATTGTAACCAAAATTTTATCTTAATAACCCTGAGGAAAAATCATCTTATCCTAATAAATCCATATTTAAAAGAAATCAGTTATAATCCAATCTAAATAACAAACATGAAAATATTTTATGCTATTCAAGCCACTGGCAACGGTCATATCAGTCGAGCTATGCAACTTTATCCTTATTTACAAAAATTTGGCACTGTAGATTTCTTCATGAGTGGAAATAATGCTAGCCTAAAAATTGATTTACCAGTAAAATACAAAAGCGACGGTTGCAGCTTGCACTACAGTAAATGTGGTGGCTTGAACTACTGGAATATTGCAAAAAACATTAGGCCAATACAGATGTTCAAAGATGCAAGCTCTCTACCTTTAAAAAATTATGATGTTGTAATAAATGATTTTGATTCAATTACTTCTCTTGCTTGTAAATTACAGAAAGTACATTCGGTACAATTTGGACATCAAGCTAGTTTTGCGTCAAAATTGACACCAAGACCAGAAAAAAAAAGCCTTATGGGAGAAATAATTCTAAAACATTATGCTCCTTCTCCACAGTATATTGGACTGCATTTTGAGAAATACGATTCTTTCATTCTCCCTCCAATTATTAAAGATGAAATCATACAAGCCGAACCAAAAGACTTAAAACACATAACGGTTTATTTACCGTCTTTCCAAAAAGATTGTTTAGAAAAAGCGTTTAATAAACGCTCCGAAATTAATTTTCACTGGTTTTTGAATGATGTAAAACTCAAACATACCATTGGCAACATCACGTATTATCCTGTAAATCAAAAACAGTTCAATCAAAGCTTAATCAACTGTCATGGTGTCATAACCGGTGGTGGATTTGAAACACCCGCAGAAGCATTGTATCTTAGAAAAAAAATACTCAGCATTCCTATACGAAATCATTATGAGCAGGAGTGTAATGCTGCAGCACTAAAAAAAATGGGGGTTCCAGTAGTTTATGAAGTAGGTGATAATTTTGATTTAATCATAGAAAACTGGCTTAATAAGGATACTCCTACGCCTAATATACTAGCTAATACAGTCCCTGACACATTACAGTTCTTATTTGACACCTACAACAGTAACTAATTCTTAAATTATGGCAACAAAAAAGGTGTTCTAAAAGAACACCTTTTTTGTGAAATTTATGAAAATTAGTCGTTCAACATTTTCCACAACTTGTCTTTTAATTCTGTCAAACCTTGTTGAGCCACAGAAGAAATAAACATATACGGAACATCCTTGAAAGCAACGTCTAATTCTACTTTTAGCTCTGCTTTTAACTCATCATCAAGCATATCGCATTTAGAAATCACCAGCAAACGCTCTTTGTCAAGCATTTCGGGATTGTATTTTGTCAATTCATTTACCAAAATATCATATTCCGCTTTGATATCCGGAGTATCCACTGGAACTAAGAACAATAAAGTTGAATTCCGTTCAATATGGCGCAAGAAATAATGTCCAAGACCTTTTCCTTCGGCTGCTCCTTCAATAATTCCGGGAATGTCTGCAATTACAAAAGATTGAAAATCTCTGTAGGCTACAATACCAAGATTTGGTTTCAAGGTAGTAAACGGATAATCGGCAATTTTTGGTTTTGCAGAAGTCAAAACTGACAATAATGTTGATTTTCCTGCATTAGGAAAACCTACCAAACCTACATCAGCCAGCACTTTTAATTCTAAAATAACATCCATCTCTGCTCCAGGCAATCCCGGTTGAGAATATCTGGGGGTTTGATTTGTCGAGCTTCTAAAATGCCAGTTACCTAAACCACCTTTCCCACCGCGAGAAAGAATTTGTTTTTCACCCTCATCAGTAATTTCAAATAATATTTCTCCCGTTTCTTTATCCTTTACAACAGTACCCAGCGGCACTTCGATAAATTTATCGTCACCATCTGCACCGGTACTCCTGTCTCCACTTCCATCTCCACCATTACCGGCTTTGATATGTCTGGCAAACTTTAGGTGAAACAATGTCCAAAGTGCTTTATTTCCTACCAAATATACATGGCCACCACGACCACCATCACCACCGTCAGGGCCTCCTTTTTCAATAAATTTTTCTCTGTGCAAGTGCGTAGATCCTTTTCCTCCTTTTCCGGATGAAACATATATTTTAACATAATCTACAAAATTCCCTTCAGTCATTTTTTTTTGTTTAAAAGTTTATAGTTTAAAGATTAAAGATTAGCGGCACACTAACTTTACACATTAAACTTTAAACCAAATTTTAACCCTTTAAGGCTTTCACCATCACTTTATCAATCTTGACGCCATCCATATCGATAACTTCTAACTCAAATTTTTGCCAAATTAATTTCTCTCCTTGTTTGGGTATATGAGATAGTTCCGTCATTATTAATCCACTCACCGTAGTAACTTCATAATCATTGATTAGTTCATCTAACTCAAAGTACGTCAAGAAATCGTGCAACGAATAATGTCCGTCAACCAGCCATGTTCCATCTTCTCTTTCAATTAACTGAAAATCATCTTTATAAAAATCCGAAGCATCACCAACCAGCGCTTCCAGAATATCATTCAGTGTAATAACACCCTGAAAAACACCATATTCATCAGATACAAATGCGTAATGTATTCCGGTTTTTTTAAAATTCTCTAACGCTACATACGCCGTGGTTTGCTCCATCATAAAGGGAGCTTCGGTCATAATATCAGCCAAATTGAAATTTTGGTTCTCAAAATGGGCAAAAATATTTTTTAGGTTAACAACCCCTACAATATCATCATAATTCTCACCGTAAACAGGATAAATAGAATGCAACTCTTTAAGCATAAACTCTCTAACCTGTTCTTTATCTGCATGAAAAGGTAGAAAAACTACTGATTTTCTATGTGTCATCAAAGAATTTATTTTCCGATCACCAATATGAAAAACGCGTTCCACAATATCTTGCTCTATTTCCTGAACTTCGCCTCCTTCAGTTCCTTCTTTGATAATCGCTCTAATTTCTTCTTCTGTAACTTTGCCGTCAGCTGTTGGTTTTATTTGTAAAATACTCAACAAAAATTCCGTTGAATGCGTCAACATCCAAATGAATGGAGCCATAATTACCGAAATAATTTTCATGGGTAATGCCACTGTTTTTGCAATGCTTTCCGGATGATTTAAACCAATTCTTTTTGGCAGTAATTCTCCTAAAACCATAGAAAAAAAAGTTAAAACCACTACAACAATCCCAACAGAAACAGAATGGGCATACGGTTTGAGTATCTCGAAATTATTGATGTAAGTTTCGACGTCAAATGTGATTTTATCCCCACTATAAATACCGGTTAGAATCCCTATCAAGGTAATTCCTATTTGTACGGTTGATAAAAATTTGTTTGGAGAATTGGCTAATTCCAATGCAATTTGAGCATTTTTATTCCCTTTTTTTGCAGAAGTTTCTAATCTATTTTTACGTGCCGAAATCAATGCGATTTCTGACATGGAAAAAATTCCATTAAGCAGTATTAGAAAAAATATTATTAGTATTTCCAATTTCTTAGTTGATTCGTTTGTGTATTAAAATGTGATTCCTCCATTTTTTGTTTTGAAATCGGTTGTTTGTAACCTCAATTTTATGGCCCAGATAACAGTGAAAATCCCGCAAAAAAACCTTTTTCTTGTCAAAAAAGAGCGACCTAAGGAAGCTCCTTTTTAGGACTTAGAAAAAAAAATTTCGAGGACTTACAACGTACCACTGGAACTGCTCCTATAAATGATCAATAACGTTACTTACTCTTTGGGTAATTTCTGCAATGGTACCAATTCCGTTTACTGCGTGAAATTTCCCTTGTCCCTGATAATAATCCATTAATGGCACTGTTTTTTCGTTGTATTCCTGGTAGCGATTTCTGATCTTTTCTTCGTCTTGATCGTCAATTCTGCCACTTGTTTTTCCTCTTTCTAACAATCGTTGTACCAGGATTTCGTCATCAGCTTCGAGTGCAATTGTTGCGGCAACAGTCGAACTAATTGAAACAAGAAATGCATCTAAATCTTTGGCTTGTGATAGTGTTCTTGGATATCCGTCAAATAAAATTCCGTTTGTGTCTGGATGTTTATTTACCTCATCAATCAACATTTTTGTCGTCAATTCATCCGGTACTAAATCCCCTGCATCCATATAAACTCTTGCTTGTTTGCCTAATTCTGTGTCGTTTTTTAAATTAAAACGAAATACGTCGCCCGTGGAAATATGCGTTAATTTGTACTTGTCTTTCAAAAATTCTGCTTGAGTTCCTTTTCCTGCTCCTGGTTTTCCAAATAAAACAATGTTAGTCATAATGTGTTGGTAATTATTCTTTTAGTTTATATACTTCGGATAAATTTCTTCCTAAACCATCATAATCCAAACCAAAACCTACAATAAATTTATTTGGGATTCGAATCCCAATATAATCTATTTTGATATCTTTTGTGTATGCCTCTGGTTTGAAGAAAAGTGTCGCTATTTTGAAATGCTTTACATTTTGTTTTTTGAATAATTCTTTGAGTTCCACTAAAGTATTTCCGGTATCTACAATATCCTCTAGTATGATAACGCTACGTCCAGTCAAATCCTGATTTAATCCGATTAATTGTTTTACCTCATTTGTGGTAGAAGTTCCTTCATAAGAAGCCATTTTTATAAAAGATACTTCACATGGTTTTTTATACTGTTTCATAAAATCAGAAACGACCATAAAAGCTCCGTTTAATACACCTACAAAAACTGGTATTTCATCAGCGAAATCATCTTCTATTTGCGCCACCATTTTAGCAATGGCAAAATCAATTTCTTTAGCAGAAATAAACGGAACAAATTGTTTGTCGTGAAGTTGTATCATTATTTTCGTTTTTAAAATAATGTGCAAAGATACAGAATTCGGATTTGTGAATTGATAAATGAGAATTAATTTGTAATTTTAAGTAAATTTCACATAAAAGGACCTCAAAATGTATTGAAAGCAACAAAAGTTATAATAAAAATTCCGAAGAAAATAAAATTGTGTTTTCGGATTCCATCATTATAAAGTATCTTTGCTCAAACATACAATTACACCATGAATTATTTTTCTTCTGATTTCAAATTAGGAATTCTCGGTGGCGGACAACTGGGCAAAATGCTATTGTTTGACACCCGAAAGTTCGACATACAAACCTATGTTTTGGATCCAAGTGATGAAGCACCTTGCAAAATAGCTTGTGACCAATTCTTCAAAGGGGATTTAATGGATTTTGAAACCGTATATAACTTTGGTAAAAAAGTAAGTGTTTTGACTTTTGAAATCGAATTAGTCAATCTGGAAGCTTTGGTAAAACTAGAAGAAGAAGGGTTAAAGGTATTTCCTTCGCCAAAAACGTTGAAACTCATTCAAAACAAAGGAATTCAGAAAGATTTTTACATTCAACATGCCATCCCAACCGCAAATTACAAACGATTTCACAATTTAAAAAGTCTCGTTGTTGATATTCTGGATTCGAAAACAAAACTACCGTTTGTATGGAAATGTACGGAATTTGGTTATGATGGAAATGGCGTAAAAGTGATTCGACACATTTCGGATTTGGATAATTTAGCCAATGTAGAATGCATTGCCGAAGAAATGATTCCGTTCAAAAAAGAATTAGCTGTCATCGTTTGTCGCAATCCTTCCGGTGAAATAAAAACGTATCCTGTGGTAGAAATGGAATTTCATCCCCAAGCCAACCAAGTAGAATATGTGATTTGCCCAGCTCGAATTGATGATACAGTAGCCGAAAAAGCAAGAGCTATCGCATTGAATGTTTCTAAAAAATTCAATCATGTGGGATTATTAGCCGTAGAAATGTTTCAAACCGAAGACGATGAAATCCTTGTGAACGAAGTGGCTCCACGCCCGCACAATTCAGGTCATTACTCGATTGAAGCCAGTTATACCTCGCAATTTGAAAATCATTTGCGTGCCATTCTAGATTTGCCTTTAGGGAATACAGACAGTAAAGTAGCCGGGATCATGGTAAATCTAGTGGGCGAAGAAGGTTTTTCAGGAGATGTAGTCTACGAAAACATCGAAAAAATACTGGGATGGAATGGTGTTACGCCACATATTTACGGAAAAAAACAAACGCGTCCCTTTAGAAAAATGGGACACGTAACCATCGTAAATGAAGACATCAACGAAGCCCGAAGAATTGCTGAGGATGTAAAGAATACGATTAGAGTGATAAGTTAATTAAAAGATTGAAAAAATTAAAGATTGAAAAATTCAAAAAATTAATTAAATTGAATTTCTCAAAAATCTTTAAATGCTTAAATCTTTAAATCTTTAAATAAGAAACAATGAAAGTAGCCGTAATAATGGGAAGCATCTCAGATATGCCGATCATGCAAGAAGCCATAGATATCCTAAAAGCATTTGAAATCGAAATTGAAGTCGATATCGTTTCGGCACACCGAACGCCTGAAAAATTATTTGATTTTAGCATGAACGCACATACTCGCGGTATTTCTGTGGTTATTGCCGGTGCTGGTGGCGCGGCACATTTACCCGGAATGGTCGCTTCAATGTCGCCACTTCCCGTAATTGGCGTTCCTATAAAATCCAGTAATTCAATCGATGGCTGGGACAGCGTTTTATCCATTCTGCAAATGCCAGGTGGCGTTCCCGTAGCAACCGTAGCCTTAAATGGCGCCAAGAACGCAGGTATTCTTGCCGCTCAAATCATAGGAAGTCACAACAAAAGTGTCCTAGAGAAAGTAATTAAGTACAAAACCGGATTGAAAGAAGCCGTCAATATCGCTTCCCAAAGCCTCCAAAAATAAAAAAAGCTCCATTACGGAGCTTTTTTTATGAATTCAAATAGTGAAATAATTTATTCTGCATCAACAACAATTTCAAGAACTCCTTCAAATTCTGATGCAATAATGTCCTCTCTGCTTAACCAGTATTCAGAAGTTGTAATCGTATAATTCACATTATCCGTGGTCTTAACATCCCATAAAATATCTTCCGCTTCCGAAAAAGGGACGTTTTCAGTCATTGGCAGATCGAACAATCTTTTGATCAAATTACTGCCAGACAAACCGTTGTTTAATAATTTCAGAATATTTTCTTTAGTCAATTCGCTTTCATTTTCACCTTCGACCGGGACCAAACTGCATTCAACAATCGTCGCTTTTGCATTAGGAAAAGTACCGTTGTAAGCTTTGAAAAGCAATTGATTGATATGAAACAATGTTGAATGCAATCCAATTTCGGGATATTCTTCACATACTTTATCTAAAAGCATATCGTTTGAAATTTGCTGAATTTGACCTTCATTCAAATCTTCTGATAATTTGTATTCCAATAGTATTGCAGCGGCATCTTTTGGTTCGAAATCACTTATTGCCATAAACAATAATTCCCTTAAACTGGCAGCATCCCCATCAGCAGCATCCGGATAATCAAACTTTCCCAAGAGTTTTATATAATCCTCATTTGTCCAATATTCTTCAACCTCATCAACAGTATTCGCTCTATTTATTGTAATTTGATAATTCATCTTTTCTTTTAGTTTATTATATTTTTTTCGATTCATTTTTTACAAAACCAATCATTTTTTACAATTTAAGGCTTTATTACTGCCAAATGAAATAAATAACATTTAAATAACACTTTTGAATCCGCTATTTTGGCCCAAATCAATTCCTTGGACAAACACATTTTTTTTATTAAATCCGTACCTTTGATTTCTTTAAACATCAAATTATTTTTATTACAAAATACAAATGAGCATCCTAACACACCCTTTCAATACAAAGTACAATACTGCACCTTTTTCGAAAATTAAAAATGAAGATTTCCTTCCTGCTTTTCAAAAAGGAATCGAATTGGCAAAAGCCGAAATCGATGCGATTGTACAAAATCCGATAAAACCCACTTTCGAAAACACGATTGAAGCATTAGCGTTCAGCGGCGATGTTTTGGACCGAATCTCAAGCATCTTTTTCAACTTGAATTCAGCCGAAACCAATGACGAAATTCAAAAAATCGCTCAGGAAGTTTCGCCTCTGCTCTCTGAGTTTGGCAACGATGTGCGTCTTAATCCGGATTTATTCGCACGAGTAAAAACAGTGTATGAGCAACGAGAAAAACTGAATCTCAATCCGGAGCAAACCACGCTTTTAGACAAAAAATACAAAAGCTTTTCCAGAAATGGAGCGAATTTACCGGAAGATAAAAAGAATCAATTGCGAGAAATTGATAAAGAATTATCAAAATTGAGCTTGCAGTTTGGCGAAAATGTTTTGGCCGAAACACAGGCCTATCAACTGCATATTACTAACAAAACAGATTTAGCCGGTTTGCCAGAGGGAACTATCGAAGCCGCTCGTTCATTGGCTAAAAGCCAAGAAAAAGAAGGATGGATTTTCACATTGGACTATCCTAGTTATGTTCCGTTTGTGACCTATGCCGACAATCGGGAATTACGCATGGAAATGGCAATCGCTTTTGGTGCCAAAGGTTTTCAAAATAACGAATTTGACAATCAGGAAATTGTACTAAAAATCGCCAAATTGCGTTTTGACAGAGCGCAAGTTTTAGGTTATGCTACGCACGCTCATTTTGTACTTGAAGAAAGAATGGCCGAAAGTCCGGAGAAAGTAAAAACCTTCTCGAATGATTTATTAGAAAAAGCCAAACCGGCAGCTTTGAAAGAATTTGCACAATTGACCGCTTTTGCAAAAGAGCTTCACGGAATCGAGCAACTTCAAAAATGGGATGGTGCGTATTATTCGGAGAAATTGAAGCAGCAATTATTCAATTTGGATGATGAAATTTTAAAACCGTATTTTCAATTAGAAAAAGTTTTGAACGGTGCTTTTGCAGTAGCGCAAAAATTATACGGAATTACTTTTGAAGAAGTTTACGAAGTAGATAAATACCATGAAGAAGTAACAACATACGCAGTAAAAGATGAAGACGATCAATTAGTTGCGGTGTTTTATGCTGATTTCTTTCCAAGAAAAGGCAAACGAAACGGAGCTTGGATG
Source organism: Flavobacterium sp. ZB4P23 (assembly GCF_003970375.1). Taxonomy (NCBI): domain Bacteria; kingdom Pseudomonadati; phylum Bacteroidota; class Flavobacteriia; order Flavobacteriales; family Flavobacteriaceae; genus Flavobacterium; species Flavobacterium sp. ZB4P23. Next base: position 154,885 of record NZ_RYDK01000003.1, on the reverse strand, counting down.
ACTTCTTTTAAATCGCAATATGTTAAAAAAGAAATTAACGAAAGACCTCATATTTCTATTGTTTGTAATTTCACGAAACCTACCGAAACAAAACCATCCTTATTAACTTTTAACGAGGTAACAACTTTATTTCATGAATTTGGTCACGCGTTGCACGGAATGTTAGCCAACACGACATATCCAAGTTTGTCCGGTACTTCAGTATATTGGGATTTTGTGGAATTACCAAGTCAGATTCTGGAAAACTGGTGTTACGAACCGGAGGCCTTGGCGTTGTTTGCCTATCATTATGAAACCGGCGAAATGATTCCGATGGAATTAGTCCATAAAATTAAGGAAAGTGCCAGTTTCCAGGAAGGAATGGCAACGATGCGTCAATTGAGTTTTGGGTTATTAGATATGGGCTGGCATGCACAAGATCCATCTAACATCAAAGACATCAAATCTTTTGAAACCGAACAATTTGCAGCCACACAATTGTATCCTGAAGTAAAAGAAAATGCGATGAGCACTTCTTTTTCACACATATTTCAAGGCGGGTATTCCTCGGGTTATTACAGTTATAAATGGGCCGAAGTGCTGGATGCTGATGCTTTTGAATATTTCCAAGAAAAAGGTATTTTTAATAAAGAAGTGGCCACCAATTTCAAAGAAAACATACTTTCAAAAGGCGGAACAGAACACCCTATGATTTTGTACAAACGCTTCAGAGGACAGGAACCAAAACCGGAAGCTTTGTTACGAAGAGCAGGATTGGTTTAGAAACAAACTTATTGGAAATCCGAAGTAACAGGCTTCGGGTTTTTTCAATAGTATTTCACATACCTACAAAAAATTAAAACCAACAAAAAAATGAGTTTCTTATAAGCCGAGTGGAATAATTTAGCCCTGAATTAATTATATGGTCAATCCGGAAATTCTAGAGAAATATGTCCCAAAAGGAACATAAATCGATTGATGGAACGGCAAATGTTATGTTAGTTTTATTGGTTTCTTGTTCGAAAACGTGCGCGTTTTAGGAATGAAGATCCCGTTTCTTTCTGATTTTGAAGAGGTCAATCTTCGTTTTTACGTTAAGCGTTTTGAAAATGGTGTATGGAAAAGAGGTGCCGTTTTTATCAGCGAAATTGTCCCTAAACTTGCCATTTCATTTGTCGCTAATACGTTTCACAATGAGCATTACCAGACGTTACCCATGAAACATACGTTGAAAGTAAATGAAAACTCCAGAGAATTTATTTACCAATGGAAAGTAAAAAACAAATGGAATACGATTCAGGTAACAACCCAAAAAAATCCCATTGCAATTGCACCGGATTCCGAAGCTGAGTTCATTACGGAGCATTATTTTGGGTATACCAAAATCAACGAAAATGCAACTTTTGAATACGAAGTCACGCATCCCCGATGGCAACAATTTGAAGTAACGAAAAACGAGTCAGTAATTGATTTCGAAGGCGTTTACGAAAAAGAATTACTTACGGATTAATTAACTACAACGAAACGGTTACCTGGCGCGGTAAATATTTTGGTTTCTAAAAACCCCTTATTCCTTTTATCCTCGAAAGAAACAAAGTATTAAAAGCTTTGTCTGAAAATAAACAGTAAAAACCAACACACTACGTACACAAAGACCAAACTACTTCAAAAATTCTCAAAAATTATCTTTAATCAACACTAGAAAAATATCCTATTCACCAAATTAATACTATTATTAGTGAACGTACTCACCAATTAAGTGCTTTTTAAAATAATAAAAGTAACAACCACCAAACTATCGGAATGCTTTCAACACAAAAAGAAGTATAATATTTTGATCGTTTTTCATTGGCAAAAATCAAAAATAATGAAATCATCAGTACTAAAATGAAGTTTACAATCAATTGATCTTTATCTAAATTACTTTTAAAAAATTCCAATAAATAAAATGGAATCAAAAGTAACAGTCCCAATATTTTGGTACGGTTTGCTCCTATTTGTTGGGGTACGGTTTTAAGATGCGGATCGTCATGTACCATATCAATGATTTCAAAAACAAGCACCAATACAAAAATCAAGATAAAGCGTTGCATGCATTTTAGATAGAAATCTATGGTTATTGGGATGCCCGCATCTAAAATTGGGAGTCCTAGCGTGACACCCACCCAACACAATGCTACGATATAAATTTTGACACCAGCCCAATTTCTTGCATTTTTTTTATTTGGAAAAAAAGGAAGCGTATACAACAAGGTAACACTCAAAAAAACAATAGCGGTAATTTGCGTCACTCGTTCCAGCATAAAGAAATAATAGCCTACAAATAGAAGGGAGCAAAAACTAAACAAAGCAATCCCTTTTAGTTCCTTGCGCATTTTTATCTTTTTGGATCGAGCCAAAGCATCGTATTTCACAAAATTATACCCCACAATAGTTCCAAAAAAAACAAAATTAGCAACTGGTTCACCTACTGGAATGTGGAACATATAGTGCGTCATTCGGACCAAAGCATAACACGATAAACCCACGTGAATACTACTATTAATATAAAAATCGAATATTTGTTTAAAAAACCTCATTAGACAAAATTAATCAAAGTGTTAATAAGAACGGCTTTTAGTTGAAAAATTCACAGAAAATCCGATTAAAAAAGGCCATTAATAGCATATTAATATTTAATTTTACAGCCTTTTAAAACAAGAAACACACAACCTATTTTATATACAATGAAAACAGACGCTTTTGCATTAAGACACATTGGCCCTAGAGAAAATGATTTAGAACACATGTTAAAGACAATTGGGGCAGCAACGCTGGAACAATTGATTCAGGAAACGATTCCAAGTGACATTCGTTTAAAATCTGATTTAGATTTAGAACCTGCAATGACCGAATATGAGTTTGCAAATCACATTCAGAAATTAGGAAATAAAAATAAAGTTTTTCAATCCTACATTGGTTTAGGATACAATGCCGCAATTATTCCTGCAGTGATACAAAGAAATGTATTTGAAAATCCAGGATGGTATACTGCCTATACGCCGTATCAAGCCGAAATTGCGCAAGGCCGTTTAGAAGCCATTTTGAATTTCCAAACGATGGTTATCGAATTAACCGGAATGGAAATTGCGAATGCCTCTTTATTAGATGAAGGAACTGCAGCCGCAGAAGCAATGGCACTGCTTTTTGACGTTCGCTCCCGGGATCAAAAGAAAAATAACACCAATAAATTCTTCGTTTCTGAAGAAATACTACCCCAAACTTTATCCGTTTTACAAACACGTTCCACGCCAATTGGTGTCGAATTAGTACTAGGAAACCATGAAACATTCGATTTTTCATCGGACTATTTTGGAGCAATCCTTCAATATCCGGGAAAATTTGGGCAAGTACATGATTATACTGCCTTTATCGCTAAAGCAGCTGCAAACGAAATAAAAGTAGCTGTTGCCGCTGATATTTTGAGTTTGGCTAAATTGACACCACCCGGAGAAATAGGCGCTGCTGTTGTTCTTGGAACAACACAACGTTTTGGAATCCCGCTAGGATACGGTGGTCCGCACGCCGCTTATTTTGCAACAAAAGACGAATATAAAAGAAGTATGCCAGGAAGAATCATCGGCGTGACAGTTGATACGGATGGAAACCGCGCCTTGCGTATGGCGTTGCAAACCCGTGAGCAACACATCAAACGGGATAAAGCGACTTCTAACATTTGTACCGCTCAAGTATTATTATCCGTTATGGCCGGAATGTATACCGTGTATCACGGACCAAAAGGATTGCAATATATTGCTAATAAAGTACATGCTTCAGCAGCGACATTGGCAAATGCACTAGAAAAATCTGGTTTCCAGCAAATGAACACTGCTTTCTTTGACACCATTGTCGTCAAGGCTGATGCTAAAAAAGTAAAAACAATTGCAGAAGAAAACGAAATTAATTTCTATTACATTGATGATAATACGATTTCAATTTCCTTAAACGAGACGACAAGCATTGCTGATTTGAATAAAATTATTGCTGTTTTCGCTTCTGCAAATGGGACTCCGCTTACACTGATTGAAACGTTATCAAAAACCAATCATTTTCCTGAAAACGTAAACAGAACATCAACGTTTTTACAACACGATGTTTTCAATAAACATCACTCAGAAACAGCTTTGATGCGTTACATCAAAATGTTAGAAAGAAAAGATTTAGCGTTGAATCACTCGATGATTTCATTAGGGTCTTGTACCATGAAACTGAATGCCGCTTCAGAGATGTTGCCTTTAAGCATGCCACAATGGAACAATATTCACCCGTTTGCACCGCTTGATCAAGCGCAAGGATATCAGGAAATGCTCGCAAAATTAGAACAACAATTAAATGTAATCACTGGTTTTGCCGGAACAACATTACAACCTAATTCAGGTGCTCAAGGCGAATATGCCGGATTAATGGTGATTCGTGCGTACCACCAGTCAAGAGGAGATCACCACAGAAACATTGCTTTAATTCCATCATCCGCGCACGGAACAAATCCTGCATCAGCAGCGATGGCAGGAATGAAAGTAGTGGTAACTAAAACATTGGAAAACGGAAATATTGACGTAGAAGATTTACGCGAAAAAGCAGTTTTACACAAAGACAATCTTGCCTGTCTGATGGTAACCTATCCATCGACTCATGGAGTTTTTGAAAGTGCCATTAGAGAAATCACACAGTTAATACACAATAACGGAGGCCAAGTATACATGGATGGTGCGAATATGAATGCGCAAGTTGGATTGACAAATCCTGCAACTATTGGCGCTGATGTATGTCACTTGAACCTACATAAAACATTCGCGATTCCTCACGGCGGCGGCGGACCAGGAGTAGGACCTATATGCGTTGCACCACAATTAGTGCCGTTTTTACCTACTAATCCTGTAATTCCAACTGGTGGAGAAAACGCGATAACAGCAATTTCTGCCGCACCTTGGGGTTCCGCATTAGTGTGTTTGATCTCTTACGGCTATATCTGTATGCTAGGAGCCGAAGGGTTGAAACAATCTACTCAATATGCCATTTTAAACGCCAACTATATTAAAGAGAAACTAAACGGTCATTATGATACGTTGTATTCTGGAGAAATGGGTCGTGCCGCACACGAGATGATTTTAGAATGCCGCCCTTTCAAACAAAAAGGAATTGAAGTTACTGATATTGCAAAACGCTTGATGGATTACGGTTTCCATGCACCTACGGTTTCTTTCCCAGTGGCAGGAACATTAATGATTGAACCTACAGAAAGTGAAAACCTGGAAGAGTTAGATCGTTTTTGTGATGCCATGATTGCAATCCGTAAAGAAATTGAAAACGCAACATTAGAAGACAAAAACAATGTTTTGAAAAATTCGCCCCACACATTAGCCATGCTAACTACTGATATCTGGAATTTTCCTTACACTCGGGAACAAGCCGCTTTCCCATTAGATTATATTGCCGAGAATAAATTCTGGCCAACCGTACGAAGAGCAGATGATGCCTATGGAGACCGAAACTTAGTTTGTTCCTGCGCACCAATTGAAGCCTATATGGAAAGTTAAACCACTACAAAATGTCTCGAGAAATCGAGACATTTTTTTTGCGCAAAAAAATTATCTGACCAGAAGCAATCTTTTGATAAAAAAAATAAAAAAGCAGTTTTTTAACTTAAAAGAAGTAAGAAATAAAAATCGCATCAAAACATTCCTTTTACAATAAAAAATTCAATATTTTAGCCAATAAATTATTATTTCACAATTATATGCATGCATAGTAAATATTGTGACTGTACTAATTTTTTAATGATTAATTTAGCATAAATTATGGAAAATTAACGCAATGAAAATAAAAATAGCTGGAATAGGAAGTTATATTCCTGAGAAAAAAATAAGCAATACAGATTTTGGCGAACATGTTTTTTTAAACGAGGATGGAACCGCTTTTGGTTATCCAAACGAAGTAGTCATTAATAAATTTAAGGGAATTACCGGAATTGAACACCGGCGCTATGCAGAGGATCATTTAAACTCCTCCGATCTCGCTTTTTTTGCCGCTCAAAAAGCAATAAAAAATGCTGGAATTGATCCTGAAACAATAGATTACATCATCTTTGCTCATAACTTTGGCGATGTAAAATACGGCACAAGCCAGTCCGATATGCTTCCAAGTTTAGCCACACGTGTCAAACACAAGCTACAAATAAAAAACCCAAAATGTGTTGCATACGACATCCTTTTTGGCTGTCCCGGATGGATCGAAGGCGTACTTCAAGCCAATGCTTTCATCAAATCCGGTATGGCAAAACGCTGCTTGGTTATAGGTTCAGAAACGCTTTCCAGAGTAGTCGATGCGCATGACAGGGATTCCATGATCTACTCAGATGGTGCTGGCGCTTCTATCATTGAAGCTTCAGATGATGACACCGGTTTGTTAGCGTATGAAAGTGCCACCTATGCAAATGACGAAGCCAACTATTTATTCTTTGGAAAATCCTACAATCCTGATTTAGATCCGGACATTCGCTACATAAAAATGTACGGCCGTAAAATCTATGAATTTGCATTAAATCATGTCCCTGCAGCCATGAAAAGTTGTTTAGACAAAAGCGGACTAGGTATTGATGATGTCAAAAAAATTCTTATCCATCAGGCTAACGAAAAAATGGACGAAGCAATCATACAGCGTTTTTACAAATTATACGACAGAACAGTTCCTAAAGACATCATGCCCATGAGCATCCATGAACTGGGAAACAGCAGTGTTGCTACCGTTCCAACTCTTTTTGACCTGCTCATCCGAGGCAAAATAGAAAATCAGGAAATACACAAAGGAGATGTTATGATTTTTGCCTCTGTTGGAGCAGGAATGAACATCAACGCCTTTATTTACCGATATTAATTCTTTTTAGGAAATTGTAATCAGGAGCTAATCCGGCTGTCCTTTACAATTCCTCACTACAAAACTTGTTTTTCTAAGGTGCAGTAAAGCTTCTTTTAGTCGCTTTTTGCACCTTGAAAAACTACATTTTGAAGCTCCGGGATTTTCATTGCCATCCGGGCTAAAAAACAATCTTCAAAAACACATTTATTACTATATTTGTGCCTTCGTTCCCCAGCGGACAAATCAAAAAAACATGTACGAAAAAACGTTTCCCAATAAAAGATTCAAACATACTTTAGAATTTCTAAAAAAACATGTCTCCTCCTCAGAGACCATCTTAGACTTAGGCGTTGAAAACCCTTTCTCTAAAATCATGAAATCCGAAGGATTTACAATTACAAACACAACCGGAGAAGACTTAGACAAGGACCAATCCGTATTTTTAAGAGAACAAAAAGAGGTTGTAACCGCTTTCGAAATTTTTGAACATTTACTAAATCCTTTCACTATTTTAAACGAAATAAAATCGGATAAACTTTTTATTTCTATACCATTGCGACTGTGGTTTTCTCCAGCTTACCGCAGTAAAACAGACCCCTGGGATAGGCATTACCATGAATTTGAAGACTGGCAACTCGATTGGCTATTAGAAAAAACAGGCTGGAAAATAATAGACCGGCAAAAATGGACCAATCCCGTTAAAAAATTTGGAATTCGTCCCTTATTAAGAAAGTTAACCAACCGATATTATATTGTTTACGCTGAAAAAATCAAATAGATTAACGATTTCTGATTTCTGATTTCAGATTAACGACTTGCAACAAATCGTTAATCTGAAATTTAAAATCTAAAATCTAAAAAATTTTAAATGAATTATTACATTGTTATTCCGGCCCATAACGAGGAAGCATTTATTGCTTTAACGCTAAATTCTTTGATTTCGCAAACCATTTTGCCCAAAAAAGTAGTCGTAGTCAATGACAATTCTACTGATAAAACAGCCGAAATCGTTATGGCTTTTGCCAAAGAAAATCCGTTTATCACATTGGTCACTAAAACCTCCCAAGCAATTCATTTGCCGGGAAGTAAAGTTATTCAGGCCTTTCACAAAGGTTATGAAACATTAGATGAAAATTATGACGTAATCGTGAAACTGGATGCCGATTTAATTCTGCCCAACAACTATTTTGAAACTATTTTAAACATTTTCAAAAAAGATGCAACAATAGGAATGGCAGGCGGATTTGCTTATATCGAAAAAAATGGCACATGGATTCTGGAAAATCTTACTGACAAAGACCATATTCGTGGCGCATTCAAAGCCTATAGAAAAGCATGCTTCGAGCAAATAGGCAATTTAAAACCGGCAATGGGTTGGGACACCGTAGATGAATTACTATGTAAATTTTACGGATGGAAAGTCATTACGGACACTTCATTACTGGTAAAACACCTAAAACCAACTGGCGCCAATTACAATAAAACTGCACGTTACAAACAAGGCGAAGCATTTTATACTTTAGGCTACGGCTTTTTAATCACTTCCATCGCTTCGGCAAAGCTGGCAATAATGAAGAAAAAACCGCTACTATTTGTAGATTACATCAGCGGTTATTGGAAAGCTAAAGTAGCTAAAACTCCATTATTAGTTACAGAAGAACAAGCAAAATTCATTAGAAAATATCGTTTAAAAAAAATGAAGGAAAAGCTTTTTTAGCTTCCAAAATCAAAAACTGCTAAATTGAAAGATATAACTCCTTACAATTTTTGTAATTTAGCCCATATTCGCAAAACTTATGATGCTCATTCGATATATAACACAGATAGGAAGATACTTCCTAATGCTGAGAGAAATTTTTAATAAACAGACCAAATGGTCTGTGATGAGAAATTTAATTTTCAAGGAAATTGATGACCTAATCATTGACTCTCTTGGTATTGTTGCCTTTATCTCTTTTTTTGTTGGAGGTGTAGTTGCTATACAAACTGCTTTAAATCTAACTAACCCATTAATTCCAAAATATCTTATCGGTTTTGCGACACGACAATCCGTAATATTAGAATTCGCACCCACTTTTATCTCCGTGATTATGGCCGGAAAAATGGGTTCGTTTATTACCTCCAGTATAGGAACCATGAGGGTTACCGAACAAATTGATGCCTTAGAGGTGATGGGTGTAAACTCCTTAAATTACTTGGTTTTTCCTAAAATAATCGCCTTATTATTATACCCATTCTTAATAGGAATTGCTATGTTTCTGGGAGTTCTGGGAGGCTGGATGGCAGGCGTTTATGGTGGTTTTATCTCTAGTACTGAGTTTATAAATGGCACACAGATGGATTTCATCCCGTACCACATTGTTTATGCATTCATAAAGACACTGATATTTGCCATGTTACTGGCCACAATCCCCTCTTTTCATGGCTATTATATGAAGGGCGGTGCGCTTGAAGTAGGTAAAGCCAGTACCGTTTCTTTTGTTTGGACATCAGTTTCCATAATACTATTCAATTATATACTAACACAGTTGTTACTAGGATCATGATAGAAGTACAAAACATAGAAAAATCATTTGGTGGAAATAAAATTCTTAAAGGTATTTCTACGGTTTTTGAAACCGGAAAAACCAATTTAATTATTGGACAAAGTGGATCCGGAAAAACAGTTTTGCTCAAAAGTCTTTTAGGCATTCATACTCCGGAATCTGGAACAATTTCATTTGATGGCCGAATTTACTCGGAATTAACGTCTGACGAAAAACGAGAACTCCGCACTGAAATTGGAATGGTTTTTCAAGGAAGTGCTTTATTTGATTCCATGACTGTAGCTGAAAATGTTGGCTTCCCATTAAAAATGTTCACTAGAGACAATAAAGCAAAAATTCAGCAGCGCGTAGATTTTGTATTAAAAAGAGTCGATCTTACTGACGCCCATAAAAAACTCCCTTCGCAAATTTCAGGAGGAATGCAAAAACGCGTTGCTATTGCCCGCGCTATTGTAAACAACCCCAAATACCTGTTTTGTGATGAACCAAACTCGGGATTGGATCCAAATACAGCTATTTTGATTGATAATCTTATCAAAGAAATTACAGAAGAATATAACATCACAACGGTCATAAATACACATGATATGAACTCTGTCATGGAAATTGGAGAGAAAATTCTATTCCTAAAAGATGGTTTAAAAGCCTGGGAAGGAAACAAAGAAGAAATTTTTAGAACCGATAATGAGGCTGTCGTTGCCTTTGTTTATTCCTCTAATTTATTCAAAAAAGTAAGAGAAGCGTATTTGAAAGAGTGAAACAATCGTTCAATGTTATCCTTCTTTATTTTGCAATTTCTAATTGCAAAGAGACCTCATTATTGATTTTTAAAAATGAAAATCAATCAACTAAAGTACCTGATACACAAAAAAAATAGCGGTAATTAGGATTGCCCTAAAACCGCTATTATTTAGAATGAATTTATAAACTCTATTCAACAATCACCTGATGCCCTTCTATTTGCCCATCGATATTTATATTCAGGACGTAAATCCCTTTTGGTAATCCGGCAACATTTATTGTTGCAATATTATTGACAATTTCGACCTTTGCTTTTTTGTGTCCCATCAAATCATACAGTTCGGCAATGATTTTTGAGTTTGTAACAGGCTTCATACTTTGATCTCTTAACTCAATATTTACAAAATCACTTGATGGGTTAGGATATATAGTATACCATGAAGATCCTTCTGGATTAGCCATTCGTGGTATTTGACCTCCACCACCTGAGCCATGACTTACCTGTATTGTTTTTGCCCCACCACAACCACAGGCATTTTTACCCATAAATTGTACTAAACCCGCATTCTGGGTGTAACCTGTAAAAACCTGAATTGAATTTGAATCACTATAATTCGTCAATTTTTGCCAGTTCTGACCAAAATAATCAAACGTATTTACAGTATCATACGGATAAGGTAGCCACCATTCATAAGAAGTCGCCCCTTGAGAAGTACCGCCACTATAATTTACCAATGCTCCAGTAGTGACTGTGGTTGGTCCTTTTAAAAATGTTGGAAGACTAGGTTTACCCACCCAAATAGTTTTGGTTACCGTCAAACCATTTTGAAAAGTTGCTGTAACAGTGCCTTCGCTATTGAAAGATGAATTAGCAATAACACTTACTGAGTTGTTTGTTTGATTTGTGAGTGTTAAATTTGATGTAGAAGTCCAAATTGTGTTAAATCCATTTATGTAGTTTTGTATAGTGTAAGTATTGCTAGTTGACGCACATATATTTGAATTACCTACTATACTGAAATTTATAGTATTCGACACTGCCTTTAAAGCATTAATTCTACCATAACCAACTTCATTGTTCCAAGTTCCATTTGGTTGACCTGATATACTTGAAGAATAAGAATATCCATTTATTTTATCTGTTGAACTCTCTAAAATCTGACGTGCTTCAATACCTGTTAAACTTGGTTTAACAGAAAGAATTAAAGCGACAACACCGGCTACGTTTGGACATGCTGAAGAAGTGCCGTTAAAATCCGAGATATAGTCGGCCGTACCGTATCCCGAGAGACCTGATATATCGGTAGTAAAAATTTGCACTCCAGGAGCAATAACATCAATTCCAGTACCGTAATTACTACCCCACCTAGTCTCTCCGTCGCAAGATGTTGGTGTTTTTCTTTGATCACACATAGAACTAGCACCAACTGCAATAACATTAGGCAATGTTGCAGGATAACTAACAGCAGTATTCTCATTTCCTGAAGAGAACAAGACGATACAACCTTTACCATTTCTACCATTTGTAACCGCATTATTAATTGCGTTTGTAATAGTAGTCGAAGGACTACCACCACCCCAAGAATTACTTAACACATCCGCACCGTTTTGAACCGCCCAACTAATACCATTAGCAATCCAAGTGTCACTTGAAATCCATTTTCTTCTCTGATCACCGAGAGGATAACCATTTGTATATGCAATTCTCACAGGTAGAATTTTTGAATTATAAGCAATTCCTGCAACGCCAAGATTGTTGTTTCCTACAGCTGCTACAATACCTGCGCAAGCAGTTCCATGTGAATCATCAGTTGTTATATTTGGCCCACCATTGGAATTTCCACCTGTAGCATCGTATCCAAGTAATAGATTAGCCATTAAATCAGGATGATTCAAATCAACACCTTCGTCAATAATGGCAACTTTTATATCGTTGCCAGTAGTATAGCTCCATGCCTCTTCTACATCCATATCTGCGTCAATAACACCTCCATAGTAACCTTGATTATTCACTGACCATTGTGATGAGTATAATGGGTCATTAGTGTGAGGGGCAAGCAATCTGATAAAATTCGGTTCTATGTATTCAATTCTATTATCTGCTTGAAGTTTATCAATAGTTTTGAATAAGTCGTAAGTGCTTAAAGATTTTGAGGAAATTAAATAGAGATTTTCTATTAAAGAATTGGGTTCAAAACCAAAATCTAAATCCTTTATAACATCCTGAATGTTTACGTTGGGTTTTAGTTTGATGTTTGCTTCGCCTTTTGCAATTTGCTTAGTTCCATCTCTCTAAATTAAAACGGGTTCAATTCTCTCAAATTGGATTGAAATCTGAGTTTTCATTTGATTTTTTCTTGAAGTAAAATCACCCGTTAAATTTTTGAATTTCACAATTGCAGAGTTGTTGTTCAATTTTTGAAAATCGTTTTCAGATTTATTTTCAAGTAACTGTGTGTCGTTAGGTGAAAATTCCGTATAAAATTCATCTTTAGAGATTTCGAATTCTATTTTCTTACTTTTATCAGTATAGTTTATTTTTTCTTGAACTTTTATAGAAAAATTAAAGGAAAGAAAGGTTAGTATAAGTATTAGTTTTTTCATTGTACTTCAATTTTTGTTAAAACAATATTTTCATAAGTTACATCAGCAACATCAAACGTTTTTTCGCAAATTTCTTTCAGGTGTCCTGAAAATTTTATATTCAAGGTTTGACCATTGCTTTTAAGATTTAGTATTTGTTGGTTTAGAATCTCTTCGTTACAAACAATCATTTTGTGTACACAGTTAACGCAATTTTGTTCTGTATAACCTATCCAAAATTTATCGTTATAATAATTGTCGTTTTGGTCAAGTTGTTTTTTATATGATATTTTACCAATCAAGTTCGCTGATTCAGGAATTGTTGTTCTAATTTCCGAATCACACCCACAATCAGGAGTTTTATCGTCTTTACTGCAACTACTTATTGTGAATAACGTTGCAAATAGGAATAGTAGATTTTTCATGGTTTAAGCTTTTTTGTAAAGGTGGAACAACAATGTAAACGTAAGATAAAATTTACATTAAATTACCATAAAAACTAATTGATTTTACAAAAAAAAGAATGCTGCATTAATAATCAGGTTATTAATATAGCATTCCCTTGAGAGTATTCCCAATTAACACTAGACATAAAAGAAATAGTGAGTTACATTCATCAACCCGGCAACAACTCCACCTCAGCATTTGGGTTGAATAAATAGGTTCTTCCAGAACTCATTTCTAAACATTCGAAACGCTTGGTTCTGATCGCAATTTTCTTGAAAATCTTTCCGTTTTGGATTCTAAAAACACTACCGTACGGAATTTCAAACACATAATTTTTGTCATTTTGCTGGTCAAATTGTTTCAAGGCTAATGCCAAAGCAGCATCAGTATCGCTGCTGGCTGTAGGATTTTTGAAATGTCTAGCTAACAAAGGCAACAATTGATTTGGGAAAATTTCTGGTCGAATATAAGGAATCATCAGCCTTTGAAAAGAATATTTCCACTCGTTTCCATGCGGTTTAATATTTCTACCGAATTTTTCAAACGCAACCAAATGTGAAATTTCATGAATCAAGGTAATCAAAAACTTGTATTTATTGAGATTTGAATTTACCGTGATTTCATGCTTTCCGTTTAAGCCTTTTCGATAATCACCATGACGTGTCTGACGCTCGTTGACAATCTTAAGATGCACTTGATTAGCAACAATAAGTTCAAAAACGGGTTTTACCGCATGCTCTGGAATAAATCTGGCTAAGGTTTCGCTCAAAATAGACGTGAATTATAAATTAAGGATTCGTAGAAGAAACTTGCAACACTTTACCATTGAAATATTTATTTCCAGTCAAAGTAAAATCATAAATATAATTCGCCATTTCGCCCGCTGATATTGGCGCTTGATATCCCGGAAAAGCTTCTGCCAACATTTCTGTTTGCACGGAACCCAAAGCCAAAACATTGAAAGAAACCCCGCGGTCTTTATATTCTTCGGCTAATAACTCTGATAACGTAATCACGGCTCCTTTACTTGAACTATACGCCGCTAATCCGGCAAACTTTAAACTTCCCTGAATCCCACCCATAGAACTTATGGTTACTACATGGCTTCCTTTTTGCAGATAAGGCAGGCAAATTCGAGTCAAATTAGCCACTCCAAAAACATTGACCTTATAGATGTTTTCGAAATCTTCCTGAGTCGTTTCTGAGAAAGGTTTCAACAATAAACTTCCGGCGTTATGAATGACTGCATCTATTTGTTTCCAAGACTTAGAAAGGAAATCACTTACTTTCACTAATTCAGATTCATTGGACAAATCAACTGAAAGACAGATAATATTCTCGTTGCCCAATAAAGCTTGAGGAATCTTTCTGGATATGGCTAGTACTTGGTGTCCCGCATTGGCAAATTGCAATGCCAATTCAAATCCTATTCCTCTACTCGTTCCTGTGATGATAATATTTTTCATGTAGCAAAAATAAACAAAAACGACAAAAAAGTAAGGCTTTAGGCAAAGGATTGTTGTTACAATAAAAATTAAAAATTTCAGGAATTTTACTTATTTTTGACAAACCAAATTAACATCAGATTTCAAGAAAAATGACCGAAAGCATACAATTCGAAACTGCAAAAATGAGTGACATTGATGATGTATTGGTATTACAAGAATTGTATCTTGTAGTAAATTTATCCGAAGAAGAAAAAACTTCTGGATTTGTTACTACGCCATTTTCAATACTACAACTAACCGAAGTTATTCAAAAATCAGAATTATTTATTGCCAAGAAAAACAACAAAATCATTGCTTACATTTTTGCAGGAAGTTGGGAGTTTTTCCAACAATGGCCCATTTTCAATTACATGAGCTCCTTGTTTCCTGAATTACACTTTTTAGATTTTAAAATCACCACAACAAATAGTTTTCAATACGGACCCATTTGCATTCACAAGGAATACCGTGGCAGGGGATTGATCAAACCATTGTTTGAATTCATGAGAACACACATGGCACAAAAATATGCGTTGGGTTTGACATTTATCAATAAAATAAATATCCCGTCTATGAAAGCGCATACCGAAAAACTGAAATGGACCATTATTGGGGATTTTCAGTTCAATAATAATGACTATTCTATATTAGCGTATAATATGAATCAGCCGGTTTCTAAAACTATTTAAGCAATACGATTTCTTGTGTTGGCGTATTTGCCATTTGCGTTACAGCGGGTAATAATTCTTGAATAAAAGAAGTCATGTGAGGAATATCCATCGCTTTGAAATCATCCGAAACATGATGATAAAAGTCAAAATTTTCAAAATCGAATGTACTCACTGATTGGCAAGGCACATTAAAAACATCATAAAAAGAGAAGTTATCGGATCTGTAAAATAATTTATATTCGGCTTCTTTTGGAAGAAAACCTATCGTATTTTTTCCAGTATATTCATTGATTTTTCCTGCCATATTGGATTTATCAAAACCAGTAATATAAGCTAGATACGCTCTTTTCATTGGCACACCAATCATTTCAATATTGAATTGAGAATACAATTTAAAATCTTGCGCTTTCAGTTTTTTGGCTAAATGCTTAGAACCTAATAACCCTTTTTCTTCTCCTGCAAAAAATACAAAAAGAATACTTCGCTTATTGTTTTTGGTTATGCTAAAATATTTTGCCATTTCAGCAACTGCAGTTGTTCCTGAAGCGTCATCATTGGCACCATTGTTTATAAAATCTCCCTTCACTCCTTTTTTATCCAAGCCAATATGATCGTAATGTGCGCTTAGCATTATAAATTCATTTTTAAGAACCGGATCGTTCCCTTCAACAAAACCGACGATATTAAAAGCGGTTCCCTTAAAAGTGGATAATGTATCGCGATACGATTTGAAATAAGGTTTTACATTGTTGTCTTTAAAAAACTGCTCTAAATAATCCGCCGCTTTTACCATTCCTTCTTTTCCGGTTTCCCTTCCTTCCAGTTCATCCGAAGCTAAATATTTTAATGTTTTAGCAACGTCATTTTCTGATACTTTATAGTCAATATCAACTGGGTTTTTTTGCGTCTTACTAGCTGTTTGGGCAATAATAACTTGAGTTGACAGACAGCCTAAGAAAATTAAAAAAAGAGATAGGAATGCTTTTTTCATGATATTGAGATTTCTATTTTATAAAAGGGTTTTATTTCGATAATATTTCTTGTAGACTTTACCCATTTGAACAAGAGCCAAAACCACAAAAAATGACGGAATTACTACTGGCATTACATATTGATAAAAACTGGTTGTGTTTTTAGATAAGGTATTTAATATCAAAACTAAACTTAACATCCCAAAAAATGTGCCTACCAAAGTTCCTGCAATATAATACAGTTTGAGCTTATTTACAATGGAAATATAATCCCCATTTATCAAATAGAGATTCCAGCCGGTCCAAAACGGCACTTGAAGAAAATTGATACAATTCAACAATACACCAATAAGGAAAGGAGAACACATAGCATAACTCTCTAAAATCCCTTGTTCTTCCATTATTTGACTGGAATTAGCATAAAAAGAATACCCTAAAATCAACAGAAAGAGAACGGCAAAAAAATCAATAATTTTCATTAATTTTTTATTGTTTACTAATTGCTTTGCGAAAATTAAAGTGAGATAAATTACAACCATCTCTACGAAAATCACTCCTAATAAAAAGAAAACCAAGCTATTCATTCCTAGCTTTGAATAGATTTCAAAACCAATAACATTCAAATAACCCAAGGGTATCGAGCCGATAAAACTCACTAAAAAACCAACAAAAATGTTCTTTAATGCCTTCATTATTTTAGAAATTTACAATTTTATAGCTTTGTTTCAGATGCATTCTGTATTCTTTCATCCCCTCTTTATGCCCTAAATATGGAGTGCCATTTTTATGGTTTGCCACACTTATTTCGTACATGTAGGTAATGTGACGCGCAAGTTCTTTCCAGGCAAAAAACAAAGAATTTTTTGGATCATAAATGTGGGTGGGCTCACTTGCAGCTCCATTCAGCTCCACAACTGAAAAATTCAATCCTTGTTCTAATTCTTCAATAGTATTGTACATCACATCCATTCTCCCAAAGTAGAAACCAGGAATTTGCAAACACATTTCGTTAATAGTCTGTGTCAATTTTGGTGTGACCCAATGGCTTCCATCAATGAATTTTGCGCCTCGTGCATGATTCCCATACGGCACCAGATTCAATTTTTCTCCTTTTGGAAGAATCTCGAGTAGTTTTTTTCCGTATTCTTGTTTCAAAACCTTTAATTGCAGTTCGTATCGCGGATTTTCTTTGATTAATTCTTCTACGGTAGAGAATCCGGTTCCGGTAATAATCAGAAATTCTTTAGAAACAATTCCAGTAATTCTACCGGTTTTTTCATGAGGATAACGCACATAAAAAATCCCGACTTCATTGTCAAACGGAATTAAATCCTGCACTACATAATCAAAATTTGCTTTTTCAGCATATTCTTTTAAATCTTGAACATTGTTAATTTTTTTGACTCCGGAGCCTCGCAGTCCAATATCTGGTTTTGCAATCAAAGGATATTTTATTTTTGATACTTGAATCGTCTTTAAAATTTCTTCAAGAGTAGTTCCTTCTTTTATTAATTCCGTTTTTGGGTAATAGTGTTGTGGAATCAAATTGTAGATTTGTTTTTTGGACTCCATCATAAAACCGCCATTTTTTATGGTTGGATTAGACGCATTAAAGAAAAAAATAGATTTTGCCTTGATGGAATAATAGGACCAAAGAAAATAAATTGGAATATACACAATCTGGAAAGGCCAGTATTCCCAATGCGTAACTTTATAAAAAAATAGTTTGATTCGCCTGTTCGTCATAACTCGGGTCAATGTGTACGTATTAAACGGTGATAAATGAGGTCGAAAAATCCTGTTGCGCAATCAAATCGTAATGCAATATAGCAACTTTATTTTTTTCAATAACTGCTTGTGTAATGCTCAACGTTTTCATTTCGTCATTTCTATTGATAACCAAACCATTTTCATCATTTCCTTCTTCGGTGTAGCGATGAAAATCGTGCATTTTTGATTCGGAAATTTCAGGATTCTCCTTCATAAAAGTGTGAAACCACTGCAAACGTTGTTCACGCATGGCTAATGGATATAACGTTGATGAAGACCAAATATGGTTTTTACGTATGTCTAAAGATATTGTTTCTTTCTTTTTTCCGTTCCAGCGCAATTGAAAAAGAGCGTTGTTTTGAAATAAAACTAATGTAAAAGGTTCAATGTTTTCCAAATCAATTTCGCTCCAGAAATCCTTTGGAGATAAGCTACTGATCATCTCTAAAACAATCAAGCCACGGCTTTTTCGATATGGGAGCTGTACTTCATGCTTTTCATCCGCACCGTTTAAAAGCACCAAAATTACTCCGTCAGCATTAGCCACAAACCACGTTCCTCCTGCTTTTGGATCCTTTGGGAAAATAATATTT
This sequence comes from Flavobacterium sp. ZB4P23, assembly GCF_003970375.1. NCBI lineage: Bacteria > Pseudomonadati > Bacteroidota > Flavobacteriia > Flavobacteriales > Flavobacteriaceae > Flavobacterium > Flavobacterium sp. ZB4P23. The sequence goes on along the minus strand of NZ_RYDK01000003.1, from coordinate 136,203 downwards.
TTCCCGTTTACGGTATAACTTTTTGGAGGTATTGCACTGGGTCTTACTGTTTTTTCATCCCGATTGGAGGTAATGATAATTGTATCATTCGTTGCTACAAAACTTACTGTGCACATTGATTTCTGTATTCGATGGTAGATCGGGCAACTCCAAAATTAGGGTCAATAATTACTGTTTCACATTGTAAAATAGCTACTTTTATAAGTGCTTGATGGTGAATGCAATGTTCTAGATTATACAGTAATTCTCTGAAATAATTACTCTCAATTCGGATTTCCTCTCCATCAATAACTTGCAACAACTCGATATTTTTGTTTTTCTTGTTTAAATTTTGTTGAATCAAGACGATGTTTTCAATAGCAAAAGTCGTATCCGTTTGAATACGGGAATTTCGTTCTCTTTTGTCATAATTCACAATGCCTGAATCATATTGATTTTCTAAGCACTGAAACATTTCAAGAATATGTCTGGTATGCTCCCCAATAGTTGCATTACTTAATTCCGCACAAGAATTTGAATATTCTTTTTGCGACAATTGATTCAGCAAATCAATCAGTTCGTTTAAACTATTATTAATAGAAGGTAGTAGCATATTTACGTTTTAATTCAACAAATTCATCACTTTAGTTCTGTCATTAATAATTAAAGTAGCGCAACAAAGAAAGGCAATTAGAGCCAAAATAAAAAGTGTCCCACCATCATTTTTAACTTCAAGCCTAAGCACAAACAGATGGGCAAAAACCGCACCAACCATAATTCCGCAACCCAATACAGCGTCAAACAAGAAAGTTCTTGGTATTAAGATCAAAATTACCACAATCAACTCGGCAATTCCAGTGCCAATTCGTCCATAAGGTTCTACCCCATAGTAGAAAAAACAGAAACCGATTCTTCACTCCCCGTAAATTTGAAGTTCAGCGTTTGGACTAAAATTACTGCTGTCGTAAATCTCAGCAATCAGAAAAACAGAGATAGTTTCATGATTTCTATTTTTTTAATTCACTATTTTATTCCAATTTACATCGGCCTTCATCATCAATCCAGATTCATTCTGGTTCCAGCTTTTCAATGTATTATTAAAAAAAGCATTGTAAAACAAATACAACTTCCCATTCTTTATTTTGAAAGTCTCCGGATTTATAGACACTTTTTCATTAGAATCTCCCATCGCAAAAGCACACCAACCTCCGTACTGCGGTTCAAATTTTGAAGGATTCTTTAAGAAATAGTCTTTATTTACTGGCATCGAAAAATAATAAACCACGCCTTCATGCAATGCTGTTATTTCTTTTTTGCCTTTCACTGCTTTTCCTTGTTTGAAATAAGCCACAGGATCATATCCTTGAATAGCCACATTTTTTTCAAGATTAAAATGATCCATTCGTTTGCTGTCGTTTTGTGCAAAGCCAGAAAAAGCAAACAAAACGGTTAGAACAAACAGTACCTTTTTCATGATTATTTACTTAACGATTTTGCAACGGCTATCAACAAATCATTTGAAATTCTGTTTTTGAAATTTGGAGTAATGTACTCAAATTCAATTTCCGCATTTACATTTAAAATAAACACCGCCGGAACAGGCAAAAAAGAACTATTTACTCCTTCAGAATCTTTATTGAGAATGGCTTTATAATTTTCTGGTGCTTGAAAAGCAATCCCAACCGCCTTCGACAATTCACCTGCACTGTCTGACAATAACAAATAATTTAACTTTTCTTTATCATCTGTACCTTTCAAGCTTTTTGGAGCATCGGGACTTATTGCGATAATTTGATATCCTAAATCCAACAATTCTTTTTCGGCTTCGGCCAAAGCGGCTAAATGAGCATTACAATACGGGCACCAACCACCACGGTAAAAAACTAAAACCGTTCTTTTCTTACTGATTAATTCCGTTACATTAACATCCTTATTTTCTACAGATTTCAAAGTAAAAGTAGGAATTTTTTCTCCAATAAGCAATGGAGCGATTTCTGTGGCTAATTTTGGTAAATTATTTTGAGCGTAAGCGGATAATCCAATTGTAAATAAGGCCAGACAAATTATTTTTTTCATAGTGTTACATTTTTAAGTTGTAAAACTACTGTACTATTTCGAACTGATTTGTCGGCTATGTTACAGTTCCACTAAATTAATTATAATGCACTGATGTCCGTTATAATAATTTCTCTCCTGCTGTAAACAATAGTACCATTCGTTTCCATTTCATTCAGTAATTGTGTAGTTGTCTGCCTCGAAGTGCATATAATTTGGGCAATATCATTTTGGGTCAGGTAATTTTCAATAACTACTTTATCACCTATTTTTTTTCCTTCTTTCTCAGCCCAATCTTTCAGGAACTGAAACAATCTGGTTCTGGCGTCTTTAGAAATCAAATTAGAATAACTGTTCTTAATGCGTTTCATCTTTAATCCTACAAACTTGGTGTAAGACAACGCCAGACTTGGATTTTGCAATAATAAATTTTCAAAATCCGACATTAGAAAACTACAGATAGCCACATCATCCGAAAGTACTTTTGCATATTCATTAGAGTGGCTGTCGGCTTCCAAAGCCAGTTCCCCAAATAAATCTCCTTTTTGAATAATATCTTTAATTGTTTCATTGCCGTCTTCATCAACTGCCACAATTTTTATATTCCCTTTTTTTAGAAGAAAAATTCTTGGCAAATCCGAAGAAGAAAAATAAATAATTTCGCCTTTCTGTGCTTTTTTAAAACCGGTGATGATACACAATTCCCTGATTTGTCCAAAACTCAACGTCCGGAATAATTTATGATCGCGCAAATACCAATATTTTAAATCTTCGTACATAAAAAAAAATTTTCGTAAATGTATTGAAAAAATGATTTGAAAAATAAAACCCTTTCAAATCATAACTTGAAAGGGTTTGTAAAATAGTATGCAATATAATTATGAAACTAATGTTCTTGAAATTACAATTCGTTGTATTTCAGAAGTTCCTTCGTAAATTTGAGTAATTTTAGCATCCCGCATCATTCGCTCCACATGATATTCAGCTACATATCCATTTCCGCCGTGAATTTGAATAGCTTCAATTGTAGTATCCATTGCCGTTTGAGAAGCAAATAACTTAGCCATAGCACCCGATTGCGTAATATCTTTCCCTTCGTCTTTTTCAGAAGCTGCTTTTAGAACTAGCATTTTTGCCGCCATAATTTGAGTAGCCATATCCGCTAATTTGAAAGCGATCGCTTGATGTTTGAAAATTTCCTTTCCAAAAGATTTTCTCACTTGAGAATATTTCAATGCTAATTCGTACGCTCCGGTTGCAATCCCTAATGCTTGGGAAGCAATCCCTATTCGTCCTCCGTTTAAAACTGCCATAGCAAAATTAAACCCAAAACCATCTTCTCCAATTCGGTTTTCTTTCGGAACTTTCACATCAGAGAACATCAAAGAATGCGTATCTGAACCACGAATTCCCATTTTCTTTTCTTTAGGTCCAATATCAAAACCCGCCCAACCTTTCTCTACGATAAAAGCATTGATTCCTTTATGTCCTTTTTCAATATCTGTTTGAGCAATTACAATATAGGTTGACGCTGAAGAACCATTGGTTATCCAGTTTTTAGTCCCATTCAACAAATAATGATCCCCTTTATCTATTGCCGTTGTTTTTTGAGATGTGGCATCTGAACCCGCTTCTGGTTCTGACAAACAAAATGCTCCAATTACTTCCCCTTTTGCAAGCGGAACCAAATATTTCATTTTTTGTTCTTCATTGCAATATTTTTCAAGGCCAGCACAAACTAATGAATTATTCACCGACATAATTACTGCCGCAGAAGCGTCAACTTTTGAAATTTCGGTCATAGCCAAAACATACGAAATACTATCTAAACCGGATCCACCATATTTAGGATCCACCATCATTCCCATGAAACCCAAATCAGCCATCATTTTCACCTGTTCAGTAGGAAACTTTGAATGTTCGTCTCTTTCTATAACTCCGGCTAACAGTTCTGCATTTGCAAAATCGCGTGCCGCTTGCTGAATCATTAAATGCTCTTCGGTTAGATTAAAATCCATATTTTTATTGTAAATTAAATGTTCTTAAATTTGTCGTCAAAAGTAATTATTAAATATTAGATTTCAAACGATTTCGTAAATTTAGCCAATGTTTAAAGAAAAGTATACAATTATAGGAGTCATGTCCGGAACTTCACTGGACGGCGTAGATTTGGCATATATTGTCTTTACTGTCAAAAACAATGAATGGGACTTTCAAATCCTGGAATCCGAAACAGTTCCGTATAGCATTGATTGGTTAAACAAATTGAAAATAGCTGTCGGTTTTTCTGAAACTGCTCTCGAAAAATTAAACCAAGATTACACGCAACTTCTGGCTGCTATCATTTCTGATTTCATCGAAAAACATGAAATAAAAAATCTCGATGCCGTTTGTTCCCACGGCCATACTATTTTGCACCAACCCCAAAACGGATTCACACTTCAAATTGGAAATTTGCCGGAAATTGCCCCTTTAATTAGCCAAACGGTTGTTTGTGATTTCAGAGTTCAGGATGTGCAATTGGGAGGTCAAGGTGCCCCTTTGGTTCCTATTGGCGACCGCATTTTATTTTCTGAATACGAGTATTGCATGAATTTAGGCGGTTTTTCGAATGTGTCGTTTGAACAAAACAACAAAAGAATTGCCTTTGATATTTCACCGGTAAACACTGTTTTGAATTTTTATGCCAATCAACTGGGATTAGATTATGATGACAAAGGCCGTATTTCGAAAACAGGAATTTGCAACAAAGATTTAGTACAGGAATTAAATGCGTTGGATTTTTACCAAAAGAAACATCCTAAATCGTTGGGTTTTGAATTTGTAAAAGAAACCGTTTTACCTATTATAGAAAGCTATTCCATTCCCATAAAAGACAAATTACACACGTTCACGGAACACGTGGCGCTGCAAATTGCGGTGGCTTTACCCAATAAAAAAGGAAGCCTTTTCATAACTGGCGGTGGCGCTTACAATGATTTTCTGATGGAGCGCATTCAATGTCATTTACCGGAAATGAAAATTATTATTCCATCAACTAAAATTCTGGAATTTAAAGAAGCGTTGATTTTTGCATTACTCGGCGTTTTAAAATTACGAGGCGAAATAAATGTATTGAGCAGCGTTACAGGTGCAAAATCAGATCACAGTTCGGGAATTATTTATTCTCCAAAATAAAACTAAAAATACAGATTTCACATTATTCTATTTTTTATATTTGCCAAAATTAAATATATCGCAACAAATGAAAGATTTATTAAAGAAATTCGAAAATAAAGAACCTGAAATAGTTTTCCATTGGAAAGATGCTGAAACAGAAGCTGAAGGATGGACAGTCATCAATTCGCTACGTGGTGGCGCTGCCGGTGGCGGTACTCGTATGAGAAAAGGGCTGGATATGAATGAAGTGTTGTCTCTGGCAAAAACCATGGAAGTGAAATTTTCGGTTTCCGGGCCAGCTATTGGCGGCGCTAAATCTGGAATTAATTTTGACCCGAATGATCCAAGAAAAAAAGGCGTTTTACAACGCTGGTATAAAGCCGTTTCTCCATTATTGAAAAGCTATTACGGAACCGGTGGCGATTTGAATGTGGATGAAATTCATGAAGTAATTCCCATGACGGAAGAATGTGGCGTTTGGCATCCTCAAGAAGGCGTTTTCAACGGTCACTTCAAACCGACAGAAGCAGATAAAATCAACAGAATTGGACAATTGCGTCAGGGTGTGGTGAAAGTGATTGAAAATCCAAAATTCTCACCAGATGTTTCCAGAAAATATACTATTGCTGATATGATTACAGGTTATGGCGTTGCCGAAGCCGTTCGTAATTATTACACGATTTATGGTGGCGATGTAAAAGGAAAGAAAGCTATCGTACAAGGTTTTGGAAATGTCGGTTCAGCTGCCGCATTTTACTTAGCCGAAATGGGTGCTAAAGTAATTGGTATTATCGACAGAGATGGTGGATTAATAAAGGAAGAAGGATTCACTTTTGAAGAAATTAGAGCTTTATTTTTGGCCAAAGACGGAAACAAACTGGTGGCCGAAAACATGATTCCTTTTGAAGAAATCAATCAAAAAATATGGACAATCGGTGCTGAAATATTCACTCCATGTGCCGCCTCGCGATTAGTCACTCAATCTCAAATTGACAGCTTAATTGCAAATGGGCTTGAAGTAATTTCATGTGGTGCAAATGTTCCCTTTGCTGACACAGCAATATTTTTCGGTCCAATTATGGAAGATGTAGATCATAAAGTGAGTTTGATTCCTGATTTTATTTCTAATTGTGGTATGGCTCGTGTTTTTGCTTATTTCATGGAAAAGAAAGTACAAATGACGGATGAAGCTATTTTTCAAGACACTTCAGAAATTATTAAAAAAGCGATTGAAAAAGCGCATAATTTGAATCCAAGTAGAACAAATATTAGCGCCACTGCTTTTGAAATAGCATTGAAGCAGCTTACTTAAAATACAATCGTATTCTTTAACCCGTTGGGTGTAATTCAATTTGTTTAATTTTTTAACCACATAGAAACATAGATTTTTACTTTATGGAAGGCGTTTCACTTTTTAGTAAAAACCATGGCTAGGTGAACTCAAGAATTGGGCTATATGACTCTTTTTTTCTATGTTTCTATGTGGTTCGATTTTTTTAAAATTAATTTGAATTTTTATTAATATTACCCAACTCATTATTCTTTAATCTCGGAACTGATATTAAGAAGATTTTATAATATATTTAATCCCTTTTCTTATTTTTAGTTTTAAGCGAAAGCGATCTTATTTATATTCCGGCAGTAGCTTTTTACTCTTAACAATTTTTAGTACTTTTCAACGTTTTTTAGTAATACACTTTTTTAAATTTAAAACACAAATGAGTTTCACCATTTTATCAGATCAAAAGAAATCGTTAGCACTATCCATTCTTTTGTATGCGACAATGTTGTTAATTTTATTTTTTATCCGTTTCTGGCCTCCTGCAAACATGGATGAACTTGCTGGTGGCGGTGGTGGCGGTGGCGTTACAGTAAATTTTGGCGACAGCGATTTAGGTTCGGGTGCGAATTATAAAAGCGAAGTTTTGGAGGTAAAAAACCAAACCAGACAAACGCCTGCTAAATCAACTCCAGAGGAAGCTATTTTATCTCAGGAAAACAGCACTGAAGAAAGTGTTGTGATTCCGACAAAAGAAAAAACTAAAAAACCAACAGTAGTTATAAAAGAAGCAGCAAAACCAGTAGTTGTAAAACCTAAAGTTTCTAACAATACCAATAATGCTTTATCCAGTTTCATGAAAGGCTCCAATAAAGGCGGAGATGGCGATGACAAAGTAGCCGGAAACAAAGGAAAAGCAAACGGAAGCCTGAGTTCAAACGGTTATTATGGAACGGGTGGTTCTGGAGGAGGAACAGGCGGCGGAAACGGTACTGGAAGCGGAATAGGAACTGGCAGTGGCTATGGTTCCGGAAGCGGGGGTGGAACCGGAAGTGGCTCTGGCGGCGGAGTGGGATATTCGTTAGGAAACAGAAAAGCTGTTTCTAAACCCGCACCAAAATATACGTGTAATGAACAAGGCAAAGTTGTAGTTGAAGTATCTGTAGACAGATCCGGACGGACAGTAAATGCCGTTGCTGGTGTTAGAGGAACCACGAATACCGCAAAATGTTTATTAGACCAAGCACGAATTGCAGCAATGAGCACGAGATGGGATGCCAGCAGCGATGCCCCGGAAAAACAAGTCGGTAAAATTGTTTACAATTTCAATTTGAATTAGAGCAATTAGGAAGCGTATCTTTTTATCATTGCGAGGAATAAAGTAATGACAACTGCGTAACATCAGAGATACAACTTTGCGTAAGGGATAGTAGCAAGTACCGAAGTACTGCGGATAGCCCGACCGCAATAGAAAAAGGGGCCAATCAACACTATGCTGATTAGCCCCTTTTTCTATTGCGGTCACGCCCAAATAATCCTGTAAATAAAATGACGGTATTACTTTGGACTGGTAGCAATCACAAACTTCAAATTGTTTTTGACTCCTATTTGCAGTACATCAACTAAGTCTTGTACTTGCAAATTGAATGGAATGCGAACAATAACCGTTTGATCCTTCTCTAAATTCATCTTAGACATTAAGGTTGTTTCGAGTTCTTCAAAGGAAACCGCTTGCTTGTCTATGTAGAATTTTTTATCCTCAGTGACAGATAAACTAATGTATTGCTTATTTGTTTTCTCGTTCGCCTGAGCTTTTGGCAAGGTCATCTTGATCACATTAGGATTTGCCAACGTTGATATAATCAAGAAAAACAACAACAGGAAAAACATAATATCACTTAATGACGATGTGGCTACCTCAGCATGAAATCTTCTTTTTCGTTTTATAGACATGTTACGATCTTTGAATAATATTTACAAACTCCAGGATTTGTTTTTGAATTTTTAAAGCAAAATTATCAATCTTGCCGTTTAATATATGATATCCGCTGTAGGCAATGATACCAACGATTAAGCCCGCACCACTACTGATCATTTTTTCATACAATCCCCCGGAAATATTACCGATACTAATATTTTCAGTAACTGAAATACTATAAAATATTTTAATTACTCCAGAAATAGTTCCAACAAACCCTAACGTAGGTGCGATTCCGGCTATAAGGCCTAAGTGACCTAACTGCTTTTCCATTTCTCCTATTTCGATATCTGCAGCACGATCCATATTAGATTCAATTTCAATAATTGGTCGCCCAATAACCAGAATTCCTTCTTTTATGATATTTCCTGAAGCCGTATTATTTCGTTCTGCAATAGATCGAGCTAAATCAAGATTCCCTGAATTAAGATTATCACGTACATCGCGCATCAAAAGAGTATCAATTTTTGATGCTTTATTGATATACAAATAGCGTTCTATAATAAGATAAAAAGTGTAAAATAATAGAATCCCGATTGGGATAAGCCACACGCCCCCTTTTAAAAGGAATCCTAAAGTGGATATTTCGGCATTTGGAGCAATTTTTTCAATTACTACGTTTGAAGCAGCGTTGGTAATCGTGTCGGCCTGTAATTGTATAAAACTAAACATATAATATTATTGTATTTTAATCATTAATTCTAAAAATTATTTCAATTTTGCACTAAAGATACTTTTCGATGTACTATTAAACTAAAAAAAACGAAAAATATTTCAAACAATTACTATTTTATTACAAAAATGAACTACCAGGAAACCACCAATTGGATGTTTAACCAGCTCCCGATGTACCAACTTCAGGGCGCCTCGGCGTACAAGAAAGATTTAACCAATGCGCATTTACTCACAGCACATCTTGACAATCCTCAAGAAAAAATAAAATGCATTCATGTTGCGGGAACTAATGGAAAAGGCTCTACTTCGCACATGTTGGCATCCATACTTCAAGAAGCTGGGTATAAAGTTGGCTTGTACACTTCCCCACATTTAAAGGATTTTAGAGAACGTATAAAAATTAGTGGAAAGGATATTTCCGAGGAATTTGTTACTAATTTCATCCATGAACACAAACATTTTTTTGAATCCAATGACATGAGTTTTTTTGAAATGACCGTTGGTTTAGCCTTCGATTATTTTGCCAAAGAAAAAGTAGACATCGCTGTTATAGAAGTGGGAATGGGCGGACGATTAGACGCTACCAATATTATCACTCCATTAGTTTCGGTGATTACCAATATAGGATTGGACCACACGCAATTTTTGGGCAACACACTTGAATCAATCGCTTTTGAAAAAGCGGGAATTATCAAACCCAACCTTCCCGTGATAATAGGAGAATACACTCCTGAAACCCGACCTGTTTTTTTGGTTAAAGCCAAAGAATGCAATTCGGAAATCTATTTTGCTGCTGATTTAATTTCAGAAACCTATCCCTCTGATTTAATTGGCGATTATCAAAGGCACAATAAAAAAACAGTATTAGAAACCATCACCGTTTTAAACAATCAGAACGAATTTAAAATCACTTCTGAAAATGTAAAATCCGGCTTATTGAATGTGGTGAAAAATACCGGACTGCAGGGAAGATGGCAACAATTAAGAGAATTCCCCAAAGTTATTTGCGATACTGCACATAACAAAAATGGACTGGAAATTGTGTTGAATCAAATCCAAAAACAAACTTTTGAAGCATTACATATTGTTTTGGGAGTTGTAAATGACAAAGATTTAAATGAAATCCTGCCTTTATTTCCTAAAAAAGCAATTTATTATTTCTGCAAACCCAATATTCCTCGTGGGCTGGATGTTCTAATTCTAAAACAAAAATCGGCTAGCTTTGACCTAAAAGGGGAAATATACAATTCTGTTTCAGAAGCTTATCATACCGCACTGAAAAATTCCGGAGCAACTGATTTTATATACATTGGTGGAAGCACCTTTGTAGTAGCAGAAATTTTATAATTTTTTTGGTTTTTACTTGCAAATCTAGAAAAGTGGCGTATATTTGCACACGCAATAACGGAAACGAAAGTAACCAAGTTGTTTAGGGCGATTAGCTCAGCTGGTTCAGAGCACCTCGTTTACACCGAGGGGGTCGGGGGTTCGAACCCCTCATCGCCCACAAAAACTCCATTATTTCTAATGGAGTTTTTTTATGTTTACTACTTAACGGAACACTTCGTTTAGAATTAAAATTATTTCCGCAATACACGCAACCATCTCTGCAAGTTATATCTAAGTGTCTTTTTTCTTTAGACTCCGTCCTCTGGGCGCATTACCCTCTTGAAGCACGATATCAGAATGTAAGAACTCTGCAGCTGTAGCTGAATCCTGCACTTTGATCCCACTGCGTTCTAACATTTCCGCTTCAAACTTCGTTAACACACTTTCCCTTATTCCACCTTTTCTCCATTGAGATAAAGGACTACATCCCTTTGATATTTCACGAGCCAGCGAAAGTGCATCTAGCAAGGCTTGATTTGCCCCCTGTCCTTTGAAGGGACTCATCGGGTGAGCCGCATCACCAATCAAAGTCTCTGCCCCCCATTTCTCCATCATTTCTGACTGGAGCAATTCTCGATCATACACAGGATAGCCAGAAATCTGCGCATCCAGGGTCGCCGCTAAAATCTGAGGAATGGGATCGTGCCACTGCGTTCTACGACACGCTTCTTCCTTGAGTGCTTGAGGTCCTTGAGCGCTTAATGTCTTAGCCTCTTGTTCTGGCATTGGGAAGCTAAGTTGCCACATCACTGAGTCTGACGTATAAGGCATGATGTAGATCCGCTCATTGCCATTGGCGGTTTGAAATACAGTTGCAGAGTCTAGTAAATGGCTTGTACGATCTTCGAGACGGCTTAAAGGACAAATTCCCAATATCACAATACAACCTAGGTATCGTAATGGAGTAATATCCTCCCCAATCAGTAGCGTCCGTACCGAACTACGAATGCCATCGGCTCCAACCACAAGATCTGCTTTGTAGTTCTTTATTTTCCCGTCTATTTGAAAGCTTAAATCAACACCATCCTTACATGCCACAAACGCTACCAACTGATGCCCCCATTGTACTGCATCCTGTCCGCCGAGTTGCTCTAGTAAGGCTAAACGCATCGATTGTCGTGCAATATGTACATTGGAACGCTTGGGAGATGTTTTCGTATCTGACGGTATCCATTTTCTGACTCCCCATTCCCCAATCACTTTTCCTTCTGCAGTATGAACCAGATGTCTTGTTGAAATCACTCCTTCTTTTAAAGAAAAAATACCTAATCCCTCGATCGCTTTACTCCCTTGTTGCAAAGTAAGTCCGTAGCCCTGAGAGCGAGCATCAAAGTTACTGTCGCGTTCAAATAGCGTAAAAGGAATCCCGCGGTGCAAACAAGCCACCGCTAGAGCTACTCCTCCTATACCACCACCGATAATAGCAACGTGTGGGAAGTTTTTTTTATCCGCAACCGGGTGACTATCCGAATGAACCAAACCGGATCCGTAACAGTTCAAACAGGAGTATAAGTGACCTTTGGGATACACTGGAGCCGCTCCTTCGCCTTTTGTTTTTTCAAATAGATCAAATGCTAGTTGATAGCGGAGTCGCGCTTTCTTGCTGATCCCACGACTTTTTTTGCCACGTCCCTGACATTCCGGACAAATAGCCCAGCATGCTCCTTCATCTTCCTCTTTTTTCACTTCCTTTTTATTTCACTTGATGTTGACTCTTCGCTACACGAACACGAAGCTAATACTATTGCTGTTGGGCTATTAATAAAGTACAGAACCTGTCTTTCAATACTTTCATATAATTTAACATGAGAAATTTATATCTTCAATGTTTTACCGCTTGTGGTAGTTTTGCAACTTTAATACAAAAAGATAGCAATACAAAAGTACTTTTTCCAAATTAAACCAAAAAGGATTTCTCTGAGTCATTTTATTCAAATCCTACCTGAAATGATTCACAAACAAATCTGCAGGAACCCCAAAAATCAAAACCTTCAAGATCAAATGATTTTGAAGGTTTTTGATTTTTGGCATGAAGCGGGTGTGATTTTTTCACCTCCTAATCTTCTGTTCCCATTTCCAGGCACTTGCCATAGCTTGTTCCAGCGTGGATTGTGCTTTCCATCCCAAAATAGTATTGGCTTTATCTGTATTGGCGTAAGCTGAGGTAATGTCTCCTTCTCTGCGACCTACAATTTTATAAGGCAATTTTTTACCACTTACTTTTTCAAAAGTATGAATAACCTCTAATACTGAGCTGCCGGTTCCGGTTCCCAGATTAAAGGTTTCTACTTTAGCCGTATTTTTTTTGTTCAATAAGCGCTGTAGAGCAATTACGTGGGCTTTCGCCAAATCAACTACGTGAATGTAATCGCGTACTGCCGTTCCATCTGGAGTAGGGTAATCATCACCATAAACCGAAAGTTCTTTTCGCAATCCAAAACCGGTTTGCGTAATAAACGGCACTAAATTCTGAGGAACTCCAATAGGCAATTCTCCAATTTCAGTAGAAGGATGCGCCCCAATTGGATTAAAATAGCGTAATAATATAGCATTGATATTAGTAACTTTGGCAGTATCAGTAATGATTTCTTCTCCTATTTGTTTCGTGTTCCCATAAGGAGACATGGCGGTTTGAATAGATGCATTTTCCGTAATTGGCATGGTTTCGGCCTGACCATAAACCGTACAAGAAGAACTAAAAATGAAATTTGCTTCCGGTTTTAGCTGTAATTCCTGCAAAACATATACCAGTGTATTGATGTTATTTTCATAATACAACAACGGATTCTCAACACTTTCGCCCACTGCTTTTGAAGCTGCAAAATGAATGACCCCTGAAATATCAGGGTGCCTTTTAAAAAAATTCTGCACTTTTTCTTTTTCGCGCAAATCTAATTTTTCAAAAGCCGGAACTTTTCCCGTAATATTCTGAATTCCGTCCAAAACACTCAAGGAAGTATTCGATAAATTATCTACAACGACAACTTCAAACCCTTCGTTTTGCAATTCCACTACGGTGTGAGACCCTATGAACCCTAACCCACCTGTGACTACTATTTTCATGATTTCTAATTTTGTACAGACGCAATAAACTGCATCTAATCGTTTATAAAAAAGATGCGATGAATCGCGTCTCTACAACAATATTATTTTAAATATTGTAAAACCGAATCCGTGATGAATTTAATTTGCTCGTCATCTAATTCAGTATGCATTGGCAACGAAAGCACTTCCCTGACTAGCTGATTGGTTACCGGAAAATCTTCTTCATTGTAACGGGAATCAGCGTAGGCTTTTTGTAAATGCAACGGAATTGGGTAATAAATAGCACAAGGAATTCCTTTTTCCAATAAGTGCTGCATCAAGCCATTTCTGTCAGCATCAATGATTCGTAACGTGTACTGATGAAAAACGTGACAGTCACAAATTGAACAAATAGTTGGTGCAACGATATTTTTATGCCCTTCAAAAGCCGCAGAATATTTCCTGGCTGCATCTTGTCTGGCTCTTCCATACTCATCTAACAAAGGCAACTTTGCGTTCAAAACGGCCGCCTGAATACTGTCTAATCGGGAATTTACGCCTACTACATCATGGTGGTATCGCTCATACATTCCGTGATTTACAATTCCGCGAAGTTTGTGCGCCAAAGCATCATCATTGGTAAAAACAGCTCCGCCGTCTCCGTAACACCCAAGATTTTTTGAAGGAAAAAACGAAGTTGCTCCTACGTGTCCAATCGTTCCCGCTTTCTTTTTAGTGCCATCCGAAAATTTACAATTGGCACCAATCGCTTGCGCATTATCTTCGATAACGTATAAGTTATATTCTTTTGCAATCGCCATAATCGCTTCCATATTGGCGGCACGACCAAACAAATGTACCGGTACAATCGCTTTTGTTTTTGGCGTAATCGCTTTTTTGATTCCTTCGATAGAAATATTCATATTATATAGATCCACATCGACTAAAACCGGTATCAATTGCAACAAAGCAATTACTTCCACTGTGGCTGCAAAGGTAAAATCGGCAGTGATTACCTCATCGCCTGGTTTTAAATCCAGTCCCATCATGGCAATTTGCAACGCATCAGTTCCATTTGCACACGGAATTACGTGTTTTACATCCAGATATTCTTCTAATGATTTTTGAAATTGATGAACTTGAGGTCCATTAATATAAGTATTAGTATCTAAAACTTCCTGAATAGAAATGTTAACGGTATCTTTTATTTTTTCATATTGACTCTTTAAGTCAACCATTTGGATTTTTTTCATTACAATTTTTGTTTAATGTTCGAAAGAATACCATTTCTTAATACAGTAAATACTTTCTTAAATCGAAGAACAAAAATAGCTATTTATGAGTTGAAACCAATACAACCTACATTAAAAAAAGATATCATTCAAATGAACTAAAAATGACATTCCTAACAACCAAAATTTAAATATTGCTGTGGAAGAAATTAAAATAAAGAAACCGTATTTTAGCCCAAAAATTTTAATCATGCTTTTTCTCTATACTTTAGTGGTTCAATTTGCTGGTTTTTTATTAAAAATCACAGCACTTTTCAGTCCAAAAATGAAACTTTTCATGGATGGCAGGAAAGTAGTTTTCCCTATTTTGGAACAAAAAATAAAACGTACTGACAAAACAATTTGGTTTCATGCCGCTTCTTTGGGTGAATACGAGCAAGGTTTACCCGTGCTCGAAAAGATAAAAAAGCAGTTTCCTTTGCACAAAATCGTGCTTACTTTTTTCTCTCCTTCGGGTTATGAAGTCCGTAAAAACAATACAGTTGCTGATGTTACAGTTTATTTGCCTTTGGATACCAAGAAAAATGCACAACAATTTTTGAATCTCGTTCATCCGGATTTAGTGTTTTTCATCAAATACGAATATTGGCCCAATTATTTATTTGAACTCAAAAAATCAAATACTAAAACCTACCTGATTTCTGGAATTCTTAGAAAAAATCAACTGTTTTTCAAGTGGTACGGCGGCTTTTACAGAGAAGCGCTGGATGCCTTTACCTACTTTTTTGTTCAAAATGAAACTTCCAAAAAATTACTGCAGCAGTTAGGCAAAACAGACGTTGCTGTTTCTGGCGACACCCGATTTGATCGAGTGGCTACAATTTTAGAAAAAGACAATTCGTTGGATTTTATCTCTGATTTTAAAAACAACACACTCACTATTGTCGTGGGAAGTTCGTGGCCAAAAGATGAAGATTTAATAGTGAATTTTATAAATTCGAATACTTTCAATGTCAAATTTATTATTGCGCCACATAATATAAAGGAGGAACAAATTCAGAATTTAAAAAACAGCATTACCAAAAAAACTGTTTTATTCTCTGAAATGGAGACTGTAGGGACAAGTCGCGACTTGTCCCTACAGGATTTCGATGTTTTTATCATTGACATCATTGGTCTTTTGACAAAAATATACAGTTATGCGGATATTGCCTATGTGGGTGGCGGTTTTGGGAATCCCGGCGTTCATAATGTCTTAGAACCGGCAACTTTTGGTGTTCCAATCCTTATTGGCCCCAACTATTCGCATTTTGCAGAAGCAATTGCTTTGGTCAATATGGAAGCCTGTGTTGCCGTCAACAACCAAAAAGAATTGGACGAAGCCCTTGAAAACCTGATTCATAATGATGATATCCGACAGGAGAAAGGTCATATATCCAGCACTTTTGTACAAATGAATAAAGGCGCCACCACCATTATTTTAAACCATATTTTGAATGATTGAATTTAAACCTCTGGTTGCTACTGATATTGAAACCATTGTCTCGCTGATGCAGGAATTTTATGCCATAGATAATTATCCCATTTCTGTTGATGTGTCCAAAACTTTATTTCAAGAATTTATTTCCAATGAAAATTTAGGAAAAGCATGGCTCATTATATCCGTCAACGAAATTGTGGGCTATCTTATTCTAACCTTTGTTTTTAGTTTTGAACACCAAGGAAGAATTGCTTTTTTAGACGAATTGTATGTCACCGAAAAAGCACGTGGAAAAGGGATTGGTAACGAAGCCATTGCATTTATTACAACTGAAAGTCGTAAACTATCGTTACAGTTGCTTTATCTAGAAGTGGAACCGCACAATGAAAAAGCACAAAAATTGTATCTCGCCAGCGGTTTTGAATCGCACAACAGACAATTAATGAAGTACAAAATCATATAAAATTACACTCTAAATTTAATACTATGAAATTTTTAAAATTATTCTTAGTCCTATTTGTCATTCAGATGCAAGCCCAGCAAGGCGGCATGTGGATTCCTTCGTTGCTAAAAGGAATGAATGAAACTGAAATGAAAAATCTGGGCATGAAAATGTCCGTCAAAGACATTTATGATGTAAATCAATCCAGCATCAAGGATGCTGTACCTCATTTTAACGGTGGCTGTACCGCTGAAGTTATTTCTCCAAAAGGACTAATCCTGACCAATCATCATTGTGGATTTTCTCAAATTCAATCGCATTCTACCGTTGACCATGATTATCTGACAGATGGTTTTTGGGCATACAAAATGGAAGATGAATTACCAAATGAAGGTTTGACAGTTACTTTTATGGTAAAAATTGAGGATGTAACCACATCGATTCTGGAAGGTACTGCTTCCCTTAGTAGTGAAGCCGAAAAACAAAAGAAAATTCAAGAGAACATTACGGCATTGTCTAATTTGTTGCCAAAGGAAAATTGGCAGGAAAATAAAATTCGTACGTTTTACGAAGGCAATCAATACATGCTTTTTGTCACGGAAACCTTTACGGATGTGCGCTTGGTTGGCGCTCCACCTACTGCCATCGGAAAATTTGGTTCTGACACTGACAACTGGGTTTGGCCACGTCACACTGGTGATTTTTCTTTGTTTAGAATTTATGCCGATAAAAACAATCGTCCGGCTGCATATTCAAAAGACAACGTGCCTTACACCCCCAAACACTTCTTGCCTATTTCACTGGATGGCGTAGCCGAGGATGATTTTACATTGGTTTTTGGATACCCGGGCAAAACAAACGAATATTTACCCGCTGTTGCAATTGAGCAAATTATAACCGAACTGAATCCTGCAAAAATCGAAGTCAGAGACAAAGCCCTGAAAATAGCTGATAATTTTATGCGAAAAGACAACGCCATCAAAATTCAGTACGCCTCAAAATATGCAAGTACTGCTAATTATTGGAAAAAATGGATTGGCGAGACACAAGGATTAAAAAAATCAAATGCAGTTACTGTAAAAAGAGAATCTGAGAAAACGTTTCAACAAAAAATAACAAAAGCAGGCAAAGAAAAAGAATATGGAACAGTATTGGCTGATTTTGACAAAAACTACACAGAAATAGCTCCTTATGCGCTAGCAAGAGACTATTTTACGGAAGTAGTTCTGCGCAATACGGAATTGCTCAGTACTGGATACAAGTTATACCAATTAGAACAAGTGTATAAAGCCAAAGGAGAACAATCTTTTACAGACCGAAAAAATAATTTAATACCCGGATTGGCTAATTTTTATAAAAACTTCAATTCAACTGTAGATGAAAAAGTTTTTGAACAATTGATCGAATTGTATGCGACAAAATCTCCAAAACAATTTTTACCGCAAAGTTTGGTCAACGTTAATGCAGGGAATTTGGCCTCGGAAATATATACTAAATCCAAACTTCAAAATTATGCCGGCCTAATAGAATTGCTGTCAGGTGACGCCGGAACTGTTTTAACAAATTTAAATAACGACCCCGGATTCCTGTTAGTTAAAGAAATAGCCGATAAATACGCTAAAGAAGTAGCTCCAAAATATGACGAAATCAACGTGAAGATTACAGCACTGCAACGTACTTACATGAAAGCGCTGTTAGAATTAAACACGGATAGCAGGATTTTTCCAGATGCCAACAGTACTTTGAGAATAACCTATGGAAAAGTAAAAGGATATGAGCCTAAAGATGCTACTGTATACACTCCAATAACCTATTTAGAGGGTGTTATGGAAAAATACATTCCGGGAGATTATGAATTTGATGTTCCTGAAAAACTAGTGAACCTCTACAACACAAAAGATTATGGCCCGTACAGCGAAAATGGTAAAATGCCAGTTTGCTTTATTGGCACCAATCATACTACCGGGGGCAATTCAGGAAGCCCTGCGATTGATGCTTCCGGAAACTTAGTAGGACTTAATTTTGACCGGGTCTGGGAAGGAACAATGAGCGACCTCTATTACGACCCCAGTATCTGCAGAAATATCATGGTAGACATCCGCTATGTTTTGTTCATTATCGATAAATACGCAGGTGCAAAAAATTTAATCACCGAATTAAAATTAGTTCACCCCAAGAAAACCAACTCCTTGAAAAAGAAAAACTTAAAATAAAAATAGCAAAAAAAACGAGAGTATAGCACCAATATTAAACGTTTCTTAAATATTTACTTTGACTGGCACACTATTTGCTTTTTATCCTAGCGTGCATAAAAAATAATATTTTTTAAAAAAAAAATAAAAAAATATTTTACATATTAAAAAATTTATATCTTTGCCAAGAATTAATAATTAACCTTTTATATTAAATTAAGATGAAAAAAGTATTTTTAAGTTTAGCTGCTGTTGCTGTTTTGACTGTTGTATCATGTAAAAAAGCTGACGCTCCTGCTGAAGACGCTGCTGCTGTTGTTGATTCTGCTGCTATGGTAGTTGATTCTGCTGCTGTTGTTGTTGACTCTGCTGCTGTTGTTGTTGATTCTGCTGCAACTGCTACTGAAGCTGCAAAAAAATAATTAGAACTCAAATTCTAAAAATTTTAAAGCCATCCGCTATGCGAGATGGCTTTTTTAATTTGCAAAACCTCCTCTTTCGAGAAACAGATTTTCAAAAGCAAAAAAGAGGGTCTTGGCTATTAAACCAAGACCCTCTTTTTTGTAGATTCCTTTATTGAGAAATTAGGCTATAAAAACAAAATCATTCCCCGAAAAATCTAGTATTTCCGAAATTGAGCCATATCGAACAATTTCATCAATTCCTTTTTGCAAACGCAACGATGTGGTATATTTTCTACTTGTTGCAAAATGATTACCACTTACTATCAATTTGAAATAGAACTTCCCACCGGAAGACTTAAACTTTAAAAAGGCGGCAGTTTCAATTGCTGCTTTAAATTTTTCAATATCTTCTTCACACTCAAATTTCAGTTCATAACTCAAACTTGTAAAAACTATTTTCCCCTTTCTGGAAGTAAAAACAAATTTATATTCGTCATTATATCGTTTACTTATTACGAAAGCTCCCATAGTTTATTAAAATAACAAAAATTCAAATTATGAATCACGAAAAAGCAAGGAGTTGATATTGGTTCCAACAGATTTAGTTTTATTAAAAACCATAAAACAAAAAAAAACCGCTTCAGTTGAAGCGGTTTAGTACTCAGAGCGGGACTTGAACCCGCACGAACATTGCTGTTCACTGGATTTTAAGTCCAGCGTGTCTACCAATTTCACCATCCGAGCATTATGTGGTGTCGAGCGAAAAACGGGGCTCGAACCCGCGACCTCGACCTTGGCAAGGTCGCGCTCTACCAACTGAGCTATTTTCGCATTTTCAATTCTTAGAAAGAACCGCGATACTTGTTCTGTATTGCGGATGCAAATTTAAGACATTTATTGAATTACACAAGCCTTTTTTATGAAAAATTCACAGATTAAAGTTAACGTTCTGATAACCTAAACTTTAAAACAAATAAAATCATTTTCTAGTCAGCATTCTTTTAATTTCATTGAGTTTCATCAGCGCTTCCATAGGCGTAATGGTATTGATATCGAGATTTAGGATCTCTTCTTTGATTTCCTCCAATAAAGGATCATCCAGATTAAAGAAACTCATTTGCATTTGCTCCGCCTGTTCGCCTTTCAGGCTCGAGCCATCTTTTGCAGCTTTAATTCCGTTCAGTACATCGCTGGAATGATTCTTTTCTAATTTTTTTAAAAGCTTCTGTGCTTTCAAAATAACGATTTGAGGCATTCCGGCCATTTTTGCCACATGTATTCCAAAACTATGGGCACTTCCTCCTTTTACTAATTTTCGAATAAAAAGCACGGTATCTTTCAATTCTTTGACAGCAACATTATAATTCTGAATTCTTGGCAGTGATTCACTCATTTCATTCAACTCGTGATAATGCGTTGCAAATAATGTTTTGGGTTTTGAAGGATGTTCGTGTAAGAACTCCGCAATTGCCCAGGCGATTGAAATACCGTCATACGTACTCGTTCCTCTCCCAATTTCGTCCAAAAGGACTAAACTCCTATCCGAAATGTTATTCAAAATGGAAGCTGTTTCATTCATTTCGACCATAAAAGTAGATTCTCCCATCGAAATATTATCACTTGCTCCTACTCTAGTGAATATCTTATCGACAATTCCCATTCTCACGCTGTCTGCAGGGACAAAACTCCCCATTTGACACAAGAGTACAATCAAAGCGGTTTGACGTAAAATGGCTGACTTTCCAGACATATTTGGACCCGTAATCATAATCAGTTGTTGCGTTTCTCTATCCAAGAAAACATCATTAGCAATATAAGGCATGCCAAGTGGTAATTGTTTTTCGATAACAGGATGTCTTCCGTTTTTAATTTCCAGTTCGAATGTTTCGTCCAGTTCCGGACAAACATATTTATTTTCGATAGCCAATTGGGTAAAAGAACACAAACAATCCAGTTGCGCTACTAAATTAGCATTCATTTGAACGGGTTTTATATACGTGGCAATCCAACTCACCAATTGTTCAAATAACTCTACTTCTATCTTATGAATTTTCTCTTCGGCACCGAGTATTTTAGTTTCGTATTCTTTTAATTCTTCCGTAATATAACGCTCTGCATTAACCAAAGTTTGTTTCCGAATCCACTCCGCAGGAACTTTATCTTTGTGCATGTTCCTGACTTCGATGTAATAACCAAAAACGTTGTTGAAAGATATTTTCAACGAGGAAATTCCTGTCAACTGTGATTCGCGTTTTTCGATTCCGTCCAAAAATTCCTTTCCGGAAGTTGATATTGCCCGCAAATCATCTAACTCTGCATTGACCCCTTTGGCAATCGCATTCCCTTTGGCAATAGCCACAGGAGCATCTTGATTGAGAATCGTTTTTATCTTTTCACGCAACAATTCACAGTTGTGCAAACTATCACCAATTACTTTTACAGCTTCCTGCGGGCTTTCCAGTGCCAAGGTTTTTATTGGAATAATCGCATCTAATGATTCTTTTAGATACACAACCTCGCGAGGCGAGACTTTTCCGGCGGCAATTTTCGAAATCAAACGTTCCAAATCAGAAATTTGCTTGATTTGATTTTGGATGTTTTTCAGGACGTCCTGATTATCTTTTAAATACGAAACTACTTCATGTCTACTTTTTATTTTAGCACTGTCTTTCAGTGGCAATGCCAACCAACGTTTCAACAAACGTCCCCCCATTGGTGAAAGCGTTTTATCAATAACATCTAGCAATGTCACCGCATTGGGATTGTAACTATGGTATAATTCCAGATTGCGAATCGTAAAACGATCCATCCAGACATAAGCATCTTCGGCAATGCGTTGAATCGAGGTGATATGCTGCACCCGATTGTGCTGCGTCTCGGATAAATAATATAAAATCGCTCCTGAAGCAATAATTCCTTCTTTCAGGTCTTCGATTCCAAATCCTTTCAAAGACACCGTTTGAAAATGCTTGGTTAAGGTCTCGAATGCATAGTCTTCTTTGTAAATCCAATCCTCCAGATAAAAACTATGATAGTCGTCTCCGAAAATCTCCCGAAAATCATTTTTATTATTTTTTGGAATCAGAACCTCGCTGGGATTAAAATTATGTAAGAGTTTGTCAATATATTCCGCATTGCCTTGTGCCGTCAAAAATTCACCGGTAGACACATCCAGAAATGAAATCCCTATGGATTTATTGGCAAAAAAAACAGCTGCTAAAAAATTATTCGTTTTAGACTGTAAAACCTCATCATTCATGGAAACACCGGGAGTTACAAGTTCAGTCACGCCGCGTTTCAGGATGGTTTTAGTCAGTTTTGGATCTTCGAGCTGATCACATATCGCTACACGAAGTCCTGCTTTTACTAATTTTGGCAAATAGGTATTCAAGGAATGGTGCGGAAAACCGGCAAGAGCCGTCTCGGTTTCAGAGCCCGCTCCACGCTTGGTCAATACAATTCCTAATATTTTAGAGGCACGAACAGCATCCTCCCCAAATGTCTCATAAAAATCCCCAACACGAAACAACAAGCACGCATCCGGATACTTCCTTTTGATCTCGTTGTACTGTTTCATTAACGGAGTTTCTTTAACTTCTTTATCTTTAGATGCCAATTGTATTTGTGTTTAAAAATGAAAAAATATCAGCGAATTTATAGATTTTAAAGCAAATAAATAACCTCCTTAAAAAATTAACCTTTTTTTTAAGAAATATTTAAGGCCTAATTTATTTATTTTTTTTAGATTTGTGACTCTATTAAATTGAAACACACATGAAAAAAATAATTGCCTTCGCATTACTAGTGGCTTTAGGAATAACGACTTCTAATGCACAAGAAACATCAAAAAAGATAAAAGCGACTAGCGCCACACTTGCCAAAGTAAATGGAGCAGGAATGGTTTTTGTAACTGAAACCATTGATTATGGTACTATAGCACACAACGCTGAGGGCCGCCGTGAATTTGTATTCACTAACAACGGTAACAAGCCCTTAATCATAACTAATGCTCAAGGTTCTTGTGGTTGCACCGTGCCAACGTATCCAAAAGAGCCAATCGCCCCGGGTGCAAAAGGAGTTATTGGAGTAAAATATGATACTTCAAGAGCAGGTCAGGCATTTACAAAAACAGTTACGTTGACAACAAATGCTACTGTTCCTAATAAAACATTGACTATAAAAGGAAACGTTTTAGCAGCACAACCTGCAAAAAGCTAAAATTTTAACGAATACATTAAAAAGCTTCCATTCATTTCGGAAGCTTTTTTTTTGAATACTTTACACACATGAGAAAACTCGAAAATAGTGAACTGGATCGAAAATCCGTTGAGGGTTTTAAACAATCTGAAAAAACACCCCTTATTTTGGTATTAGATGACATTCGAAGCCTGCATAATATTGGCTCTGTTTTTAGAACTGCCGATGCCTTTTTAGTCGAGAAAATATTTTTATGTGGCATCACCGCCACACCGCCACACAAGGAAATCCATAAAACAGCCCTTGGTGCTACTGAAACAGTAACTTGGCAACATCAGGATAATGTTCTTGAAGTTATCGAAAAATTAAAAACAGAAGGCGTTATCACGCTAGCTATAGAACAGGTACAAAGTGCCGTTTTTCTTCAAAATTTTAAAGTTAAAAAAGGAGTGAAATATGCTTTGGTTTTTGGGAACGAAGTCTACGGAGTTTCACAGGAAGCGGTTGCATTATGCGATGGCTCCATCGAAATCCCACAACTAGGCACCAAACATTCTTTGAATATTTCCGTAAGTGCCGGCATTGTGGTTTGGGATTTATTTCAAAAAATGAATTGGCCAAAATAGAAAATTAGTACTTTTATAGAATGAAAACAACTGTTTTTTTTAAAATAATTCTAGCACTTTCACTTTTCATAACAAAGACAGCTTATGCAATTGATCCCCCTGTAATTAAAGCAACAGGAAATCAAATTTATTGTCCAGGAACCTCATTAAATATTGTAAAAACAATAAATATTAGTTTTGACCCCGATGAACCAACTACTGATGCTGTTACAATTCAAATTTCTTCTGGGTATACTGCTGGAGATTTATTAACGCTAACAGGTTCTCACCCATCTGTTTCATACAATTGGATTGTATCAGAAGGAATGCTGAAATTGTCAAGCACAACTGGAGGCAAAATTCCTTATGCTGATTTTGAAGCTGCAATCAAAGATATTAAATTCTACAATAACAATACTTCTCCATCAGGAAATAGGACTTTTTCAATCA
The DNA here is from genome assembly GCF_003970375.1 of Flavobacterium sp. ZB4P23. NCBI lineage: Bacteria > Pseudomonadati > Bacteroidota > Flavobacteriia > Flavobacteriales > Flavobacteriaceae > Flavobacterium > Flavobacterium sp. ZB4P23. The sequence continues at coordinate 111,663 of NZ_RYDK01000003.1, read as the reverse complement.
GCTTAGGAACAGGACAACTTAGTTACTTGCCCAGCAATGGTCATTATTATGAATATGTTGCTTCTTCTGGCATTAATTGGACAAGAGCCCGAAATGAAGCCGCAGTCAAAAGATATTATGGCCTACAAGGTTATTTAGCCACTTTAACAGTCGCTGATGAAGCACAATTAGCCGGAGCTCAAGCACCAGGAACAGGATGGATTGGCGGAAGTGATGCCGAAACTGAAGGAACATGGAAATGGGTTACTGGACCAGAAGCAGGAACTACTTTCTGGATGGGAAAAAATAACGGAACAACAACAGCTCCTTTTTATTATGCCAATTGGAACTCACCTAACGAACCAAATGACTCCAGAAATAATGAAGATTACGCTCACATAACTTCTTCGGCAGTAGGAAACCCAGGGACTTGGAACGATCTTCCGGAACAAGGAGATCCACCAGGGAACTACTACCCTAATGGTTACATAGTTGAATACGGCGGTATGCCCGAAGATCCTGTACTTCAAATTTCAACAAGTACTACAATTACAATCGCAAAAATTACAACGACAACACCAAGCCCTATTTGTGCTTCAGCGACATGTACACTTCAAGCAAGTTCTACAACTGGAACAATAAACTGGTATGATGCTGAAACAAATGGAGTTTCTCTTGGGACTGGTAATAGTTTTACAACTCCTCCACTTTATACCACCACAACCTATTATATTGATAACGGCTGTACTCCGAGAACTCCAATTATAGTAACTGTAAATCCATTGCCGATTGCAAATCCGGTAATAATTCCTAGACAATGTGATGACAATCAAGATGGAATAATCACTTTTAATACTGCTGTTCTTGAGACAACTTTATTAGGAAATCAAACAAACATAACCGTCACTTATTTTGACCAAAATAATAATCCGCTAAAAGATTCAAACGGAAATTTGGTAACTAGTCCCTTTCCTGCTAGTTTCACAACAACATCACAAACCATAAAAGCTGTTTTGACAAACAATTATTCTTTACACTGTTCTAAAGAAACAACTATTAAATTTATCGCAGACGATTTACCCGAAGCTTTTGCCGTTCCTGCATCCTTAACCACAACTTGTGATGACGAACCAAATCCATTAAATCAAGATGGTAAATTTGCTTTTGACACTGCTACATTTGAAGCTTTCATTCTAAAAGGACAAACCGGAATGATGGTTAACTATTTTGATAAAAATGGATATCCATTATCAAGTCCACTCCCAAATCCATTTGTAACTGCAACTCAAAATATTTTAGTAACAGTAACAAATACAGCAAACACAAACTGCACCGCAACTACAACTTTGAATTTTGTTGTTAATCCTTTGCCAATTGTCAACGATGTTACAATTATTCAATGCGATACTGACTTGATTTCTGACGGAAAGACTCTTTTTAATTTGACAGTAAATAACAAACTAATTTCCGCAAATTATACCAATGAACTTTTCACTTATTATACTTCACAATCAGGAGCTAGTAGTGGTTTTTCAACCGATTTAATTTCAAATGATTTGGCTTTCGAAAACACAACAGCATCGACAATGAATGTTTGGGCGAGAGTTGCCAATAAAATTAGCGGTTGTTATAGCGTTGCCAAATTAACATTAAAAGTCCCAGCTACCAATCTTCTTTCTTCCTATAAAATCACAGTTCCTCCTGTTTGTGATGATTTTTTAGACGTTATTAACAATAATAGAGACGGAATTGCAACTTTTGATTTCTCTTGGACAAAAGCCACTATACAAACTCAACTCCCCATAAATCAAGTTTACACTATAAACTATTTTAGAAACCAAGCTGATGCCTTAGCCGAACTCAATGTGATTGCGGATATTTCAAATTACAGAAATATTGGTTATCGCGATTCTCAAGATATTTGGGTCCGGGTTGAAAGTAGTCTAGATAACGCTTGCGTTGGTTTAGGGCCTTATATTACTCTAAAAGTCGAGGCTTTACCTATTGCTAATTCTGTTGCAATTCCAAGACAATGTGATGATAACAACGATGAAATATTTTTATTCAACACTTCCTCACTTGAATCTGATTTATTAAAAGGCCAAAACAACGTAACGGTTACTTATTTCGATCAAACCAATAATCCTTTGAAAGATGCCAACGGTGATTTGATCATGAGTCCATTTCCGGTAAATTTTCTTTCCACTTCGCAATCCATTAAAGCTGTGATAACTAATAACACGCCGCAACAATGTTTTGAGAAAACTATAATAAATTTTGTCGTAGATGTTTCTCCAAAAGCATTTTCTATTTCTCCATCTTTGATAACAGCTTGCGATGACGAAGCGAACCCAATAAATCAAGATGGGAAGTTTGCCTTTGACTCCTCAACATTCGAATCCACCATTTTAGGCGGACAAACAGGAATGATTATCAAATATTATGACCAAAATAATGACCTTTTACCAAGTCCATTGCCTAATCCTTTTATAACAGGGACTCAAAATATTACAGCAACAGTAATAAATCCACTAAACACTTCTTGTACTACCACCACAACTTTAAATTTTGTTGTTAATCCAATACCAAAAATTAACTTGAATGCCAATGGTAGTGAAAATGAATTGGTTTGTTCTAATCTTCCCAGTTTTTTTGTAACTCTGGATGCTGGGATTCAGGATGGGTCTCCCACAAGCAATTACACCTACATTTGGTCAAAAGACGAAACTATCTTGATTGGTGAAATAGCCCCAATTCTTTCAGTAAACACCGAAGGAAATTATGCTGTCCAAGTAACAAATAGGTCAGGTTGCAGTAGAATTCGAGCCATAAAAGTTACCGCTTCTGATTTGGCACATATCAAAAGTATTGATATTGTAGATTTAACCGATATAAATACAGTAACCATAGAAGTAACAGGCAAAGGAAGTTATGAATACAGCATTGATGAACCCAATGGATTTTGGCAAGACTCCAACTTCTTTACCAATGTTCCAGCTGGAGTTCATATTGTTTATATTAATGACAAGAATGGATGTGGTCCTGTTTTTCAAGAAATTGTAATTGTAGGTGTGCCAAATTTTTTTACACCAAACGGTGATAGCTATAATGATTATTGGAATATAAAAGGAGTGAATGAAACTTTTAATTCAAAATCCATCATCTACATTTATGACAGATACGGAAAACTTATAAAACAATGGATTCCTTCAGTAAATCTGGGTTGGGATGGCACTTTTAACGGAATCCCTTTACCTGCAGATGATTATTGGTTCACCTTAAAACTGGAAGATGGCAGAGAAAAAAAAGGTCACTTTTCGCTAAAAAGATAATTTTCAAATTTTAAACCTTAATTTTCTTTTGGATTTCTTCTAAAATATACAAATAATCTGCTTGATTTTTTACGAAATCCCGATCAGAAACATCAATAATCAGCACATTCAAATCGGTTTGGGATTTAATGTAATCCAGATAACCACTGTTGATTTTATCCAAATATTCAGCCGGGATTTTTTGTTCGTAGCTTCTGCCACGTTTCTTAATATTTTGTAGTAGTCTTTCGGAATTTTGATACAAATAAATATACAAGTCCGGTTTTGGCATTTCTCTGTAAATGATATCAAAAAGATTGCGATACAGGCGGTATTCGTCCTCGGCCAATGTTATTTTGGCAAAAATCAACGATTTAAAGATATGATAATCGGCAACCAGAAAGTCTTTAAACAAATCAAATTGTGCTAAATCATCTGATAATTGCTGGTATCTATCTGCAAGAAATGACATTTCAAGTGGAAACGCATACCGGTTTTGATCTTTGTAAAATTTAGGTAAGAAAGGATTGTCTGCAAAACGTTCCAATACTGTTTTTGCATTAAAATCCTCAGAAATTTTAGTAGCCAAAGTTGTTTTTCCTGCTCCGATATTCCCTTCAAAAGCAACATAATTAAATTGCTCCAACGGAACATTCTGCAAAGGATTCACTAAATTCTGAACGACTGTACAAACACTTTCATCTGGAGACAAAGCCAATAATTCCGAAATATTTTTTTGAAGAATGGGATGCTTCCAATCTAAATTTAAGTCCTGCACGGGTAACAAAACAAAATTCCTGTTCTGCATTAAGGGATGTGGAATTTGGAGTTTTTCAGTAGCAATAACTTCCGAGTCGAAAGCAATCATATCTACATCAATTGTTCGTGATTGATACCCCTGCGCCTTTGTTCGCAAACGTCCCAATCGTTTTTCCACTTTTAAAATCTGTGTTAGCACTTTATGAGCCGAATTAAAAGTATGCAAAACCAATGCACAATTATAAAAAGCATCACTTTCAAAACCCCAAGCAGGAGTTTCATATAATTTAGAAACTTTGATTACCGTCCCTATTTCCTTATGTATTACTTGTAAACAATGTTCGATATTTTCCAATCGATTCCCCTGATTACTTCCTATCGATAAAATGACCTGATGCTGTGATTTCATAATTAGATGCAAATTAACTAAAGAATTTTAGAATTAGCAATATATTTGTATGCGGTGTTGCTAATCAAACTTGGGATTTTCCCCACGGCTTGTAACATTTCAATGTTTTGTACGACTTATAAAAAAAATATAATTATGAAATTTTTAGGAAATGTATTAGCGACTATTATAGGTATTTTTGTTTTCTTCATGTTATTCTTTTTTGGAATAATCCTTGTTGGAGCCATTTTTGGCGGTGAATCTGAAGGCGTTACGATAAAAGATAATACTGTTATTGAACTGAATTTAGAAGACATACAGAATGATTATGCCGGAAAATACAAAGATCCGTGGATGACTATTTTTTCAGAAAACAAAAAAGTAGGTTTATCTGATATTATCAATGCCGTTGAAGCAGCTGAAACGGATGATGATATCAAAGGAATTTCTATATTGAACAATGTTTCATCGCTAGGAATGGCTCAGAGTAAGGCCTTGAGAGATGCTTTGGAACACTTTAAAAAATCAGGAAAATTCGTCATGGCTTACGCCAACTCCTATTCGCAAAAAGAATATTACTTAAATTCTGTGTCCAGTCCCATTTATATAAATCCTGTGGGAGATATGGATTTCAAAGGACTTTCTGCTGAACTTATGTTTTTTAAAGACTTTCAGGAAAAATCAGGGCTAAAAATGGAAGTAATCCGCCATGGAAAATACAAAAGTGCTGTGGAGCCGTTTTTAGAAAATAAAATGAGTGATGCCAATAGAGAACAAACGACAGCTTTACTGAATTCTGTTTGGAACTCCATCACCACTGACATTGCTAAAAGCAGAAACATCTCTGTGGCTAAATTAAATGAAATTGCCAACGGACTTCTTGCAAGAACTCCGGAAATGGCAAAAAACCAAAAATTAGTAGATATCATTGCTTATGAAGATGTGTACCATAATGCCATACGAAAAGTGCTTAATGTAACTACAGATAAGGAATACAACAAAGTATCTGTAATTGATTATGCACAGAAAATCGCTACCACTTCCCAAAGTTCTGACAGCACGGATGAAATTGCCATTATTTATGCCCAAGGAGAAATTATGGGTGGCGAAGGAGATGTCAATGTGATTGGTGAAGGTTCAATGCGTCGCTCGTTACAAGAAGCTCGAAAAAACAAAAATGTAAAGGCAATTGTCCTTCGCATTGACAGTCCGGGCGGAAGTGCTTTGACCTCAGATTTGATCTGGAGAGAGATTGAACTGACTAAAAAAGTAAAACCCGTAGTCGTTTCTATGGGTAATTATGCGGCTTCAGGCGGGTATTATATTGCGTGTAATGCCAACACTATATTTGCTGAAGCGAACACAATCACTGGTTCCATTGGTGTTTTTGGAATATTGCCAAACTTTACGCCATTAGCCACTAAAATAGGAATATATACGGAACAGGTTAAAACACATGAAAATTCCGCCAATTACAGTCCTTTTGTTCCCATTGATGAAAACTTCAAAGCAGTTACGCTGGAAGGTGTGGAACACATTTACAAAACTTTTGTAACCCATGTGGCTGAAGGACGCAAGATGACATTTGCACAAGTAGATGCTATTGCGCAAGGTAGAGTTTGGACAGGTTCAGAAGCCTTGAAAATTGGACTCGTAGATAAAATTGGAGGATTAGACGATGCTATTGCGAAAGCGGCTTCCTTGGGGAAAACAAAAAATTACAGCACTCAAAATTATCCAGAATACGAGAAAAACTTTGATGATCTTTTAGCAAATCTTCCTTTTGCAAAATCGAAAGCAGATTTTATAAAAGAAGAAATAGGGGAAGAAAATTATCGTATTATGCAGGAAATTAAAAAAATACAAATGCAAAAAGGCGTTCAAGCCTTAATGCCGTTTGAAATTAACATGCATTAAAGAAAAAGATAAAGCTGCTATTAAATCCGTTTTTGCATTTGCTTAAACGGATTTTTTCATACAATATAGTTAAAGTATTGTTTATAAAAACACCATAAAAGTTACACTGTCCTAAAAATACTATTTTTGTAAAGGAATACAAGGCACCATTTTTGCCAAAGATATAAATCTAAAGACATTCAAATCATGCTAAAGAAAGTTTTAAAAATCATCGGAATACTCGTTATCCTGCTCGTCTTGACTTTATTTGCAGCTCCTTTTCTGTTTAAAGACCAAATAAAAGCCAAAATTTCTCAAGTCATCAATGAAAAAGTAGATGCCAAAGTCACCTTTGCGGAAGCGGACTTAAGCTTATTCAAAAATTTTCCTAATGCAAATGTAACACTGGAAAAACTAGTCATCATAAACAAAGCTCCTTTTGAAGGCGACACATTGCTATCACTGGGCGAATTGAATTTAAAAATGTCTATTAAGGAACTTTTTAAAGGCAAAAATGAAGCGATAGTTATTGACGGAATCACTTCGAAAAACGGATTAATAAATATCATTTTCAATAAAGACGGACTAGGGAATTATGACATTGCATTGAAAGAGAAAAAAACGGCAGCCGATGGAACAAGCAGTCCGTTATCCTTAAAAATCCAAGAGTATAAAATCGAAAATTTCAAGTTTCGTTATTTTGACGAAAGTTCAAAAATAAAAATGGTTGTCGACAGTTTGAACCACGAAGGAACTGGAGATTTTGCAGCCCAAAAATTAGATTTGGTAACCAAATCTACTGCAAAAATATCGCTGGATATGGAACAAGTCAATTACATGAAAAATGTTGCTTTGACTCTGGACGCCGTTTTGGGAATCGATTTAGAAAAAAGTAAATACACCTTCAAAGAAAATAAAGCGTTAATCAACCAATTGCCGCTGGAATTTGATGGATTTATTCAAATGGTGGAAGCCGGTCAACAGTATGATTTAAAATTTAAAACGCCTACTTCCTCCTTCAAAAATTTCTTGGGAATAATTCCTGCAGCCTATGCCTCACGCTTAGACAACGTAAAAACAACCGGTGATTTTACGGTGGCAGGTTTTGCAAAAGGTTTGTATTCTGACACAACAGTGCCAAAATTTAATATAGAAATCGCTTCCCATAATGCTTCCTTTAAATACCCTGACTTACCAAAAACGGTTCAAAACATCATTATTGACACAAAAATCACCAATGAAACCGGAATTTTAAATGACACGTATGTCAATATTGACCAACTTTCTTTCAAGATAGATCAAGATGTTTTTAATGCCAAAGCCAACATCAAAAACATTACTCAAAACGCACTAGTTGATGCCATGTTAAAAGGAACTATCAATTTGTCCAATCTTTCTAAAGCGTATCCTATAAAACTCGATAAGCCATTATCCGGGATTTTAAAGGCTGATGTGACTACAAAATTTGATATGCAATCAGTAGAGAAAAGTCAATATGAAAACATTAAAAATGCGGGAACCATGAGTGTATCGGGTTTTAATTATGCGGATGAAAACGGCAAAACCATGAACATCAGCAATGCCTTGATCCAATTTAATCCTAGTCAAGTCAATTTGAAAGAACTGAATGCGACTACCGGAAAAAGCGACATTAGTGTAACGGGGGTATTAGAAAACTTTTACGGATTTATATTTAGAAATCAAGAATTGAAAGGAAACTTTTATATGAATTCTAAACAATTGGCCATTAACGATTTTATGACAACTGGTGAAACGACTAAAACGGCAACTAAAAAAGCAGATGCCATGAAGATTCCTGCTTTCTTAAATTGTACGCTTACCGCAAAAGCGACTACGGTGCTATATGATAATCTGACTCTGAAAGATGTTTCGGGAAAACTGATTGTGAAAGATGAAAAAGTGACTTTAGAAAATGTAAAAACATCTATTTTTGGGGGAACTATTGCGGTGAATGGAGCTGTTTCCACAAAAGGAAAAACACCGGTTTTTAATATGGATTTAAAATTAAATCAAGTCGATATTGCGCAATCCTTCAACCAACTGGATCTGTTGAAAAAAATTGCTCCAATTTCCGGAATCATCAACGGGAAATTAAATTCAAGCATCAAATTGAACGGGAATCTTGATGCAACAGCACTGACTCCTGACTTGAAAACCCTTACTGGAGATTTACTAGGACAACTGCTTTCCACGACTGTAAACTCAACTAATTCGACTTTGCTGACCGCTTTAGGTGCTAACTTGAAATTCATTGACGTCAGTAAAATCAATTTAAATGATTTGAAAGCGGCAGTTACGTTCAAAGATGGAAAAGTAAATGTAAAACCTTTTGATATCAAGTACAAAGACATCAAGGCAACCATTGGAGGAACGCACGGTTTTGACCAAAGCATGAATTATAATTTAAAATTTGATGTTCCCGCTAAATATTTAGGTTCAGAGGCCAATGCTTTAATAGCAAAATTATCTGCTGCAGATGCGGCAAAATTAGAAAGCTTTCCGATAAATGCTGTATTGGTGGGTAATTTTACAAATCCAAAAATCACAACGGACATCAACAGTGCGGTAGCTAAATTGACCACTCAACTCGTAAACCAACAAAAAGACAGACTGGTAAAACAAGGAACGTCTGCTTTGACGGATTACATCAATAAAAACAAAAAGCCAGGAGACACGACAAAAACGGCCACTCCTAAAATTCCGGTAACTAAGGAAGAAGTAAAATCTAAGGCCGCAGCATTATTAAACGGATTTTTTAATAAGAAAAGTAAAGCAGTAGATACGACAAAAGTAAACTAAAGTAACTTTACAAAATATAATAAAGAGGATTTTAGGTGATGAAATTCCTCTTTTCTTGGCTAGCAATATTGGGTTTGTGATTTGTAATTTGTCTGCATGGTGTTTTCGTGTAGCTGTACGTGCGTAAAGGATGGTAGCGGCATCCTTTTATGAAGCGCAGCGGAGTAAAAGATACAGCGGACAGCCTGACCTTTTTTTAAAATTTTTATTTTAAAAAAGGATACGCCCAAAATTATATTACTTAAACCGCAATTGTAACCATATACCCTTCGGAACCACGGACATTAAAAACGGTTCCGTCTTCAAAAAGTAAATATTGCCCTTTTATTCCGGTAAGTTTCCCCTGAAACTGTGATATTTTATCTAAGCTCAAACTGTTTACCTTATTTGGATACTGCAAAACCGGGAAGTGCATCTCATACAAATCGTTTTTTTGCGAATAAAAATATTCCTGAACTTCGGTTGGAATAAGATTCTCAACCTTCAATCGTTCTGCGATTAAGTCAATTTGCTCCACATTGTTAGTCAGCATTTTTCTCCAATTGGTTTTATCGGCATAATAATTTTTCAATGCTACCTCCGTAATTCCTGCTAAGTATCTATTAGGGACTTCTACAATAGAAATGGCTTGGGTTGCGCCCTGATCAATCCATCGGGTTGGCACTTGCGACTTGCGGGTAACACCTACTTTGACTTCGCTGGACAAAGCCAGATACACAATATGCGGTTGCAATTGTACTTTTTCTTCATACGCTAAATCCCGATCCTGAATTCCAAGATGGGCAGTGCTTAATTCCGGTTTCATAATCCAATCGCCAACAGCTGCACTGGAATAGAAACAATCATAACAAAATCCCTGACGGAATATTTTTTTCTTCTTGCCACAATTCAAACATTGATATCCCACAAAATTGATTTCCAGTTCTTTATTCAACAACTGATTCACGTTTAAAAAACTATTCTCAAAAACCAAGTAATATTGAATTGGATTTCCAAATTCAGTTTGCATTTTTGTAAGTACACCTTCGTATGTCATTGTGATTAAAGTTTCCCGTTTAACACATCTAGTTAAACAAATTTTGTTATTTTTGGTAAAGTTATAACTCATAATTCATAATTCATAATTTAAAAATGCCACTAACCATAATCAATTCGTTTGCCTCTTGGGTTCTCAAACAAAGAATCCATCAGATCGAACTTTTCCTGAAATATCCAAACGAGGTTCAGGAAGAATTGCTCATGAATTTAATTCAGTCATCTAAAAATACTGTTTTAGGCAAACAATATGATTATGCTTCGATTCATTCCTATGCCACTTTTGCCGATAGAATTCCGATCTCTACTTACGAAGAATTACAACCATTGATTGAAAGAACCCGTAAATGTGAGCAGAATGTTTTTTGGGAAACACCGATAAAATGGTTTGCCAAATCCAGTGGAACCACAAATGCCAAAAGCAAATTCATACCCGTAAGCAACGAAGCCCTGGAAGGATGTCATTATAAAGGTACTAAGGATTTGTTGTGCTTGTATTTGAATAATAATGAAGATTCAGAACTGTTTCTTGGAAAAAGCCTGCGTCTTGGCGGAAGCTCTCAAATCTATGAAGACAACAATACGTTCTTTGGAGATTTATCTGCGATATTAATCGAAAACATGCCTATTTGGGCTGAATATAGCAGTACCCCGAGCAACAAAATTTCCTTGATGAGCGAATGGGAAACCAAAATTGCTGCGATTATAAACGAAACAAAAAACGAAAATGTAACCAGTTTTGCTGGAGTTCCTTCCTGGATGCTGGTTTTAATGAATAAAATGCTCGAAGAAACCGGAAAAGGAAATCTATTTGAAATTTGGCCAAATTTGGAAGTTTACTTTCACGGCGGCGTAAATTTTGAACCATACCGGGAACAGTACCAAAAAATACTCCCAAAAAAAGAATTTAAATATTACGAAATATACAATGCTTCCGAAGGTTTTTTTGCCATTCAGGATTTAAATAATTCCAGTGATTTATTATTGATGTTGGATTACGGAATTTTCTATGAATTCATCCCAATGGATACTTTTGGGACTCCGGATCAAAAAGTTATTCGATTAGCAGATGTGGAATTGTTCAAAAATTATGCTTTGGTCATTACCACCAATTCTGGTTTGTGGCGCTATTTGATTGGTGATACTGTTCGTTTCACCTCATTGAATCCATACCGAATTCGGGTAACGGGAAGAACCAAGCATCACATTAATGTTTTTGGTGAAGAATTGATGGTTGAAAATACCGATCAGGCTATTGCCAAAGCGTGCAAACTAACCCAAACGGAAGTGGTTGATTACACCGTTGCGCCTATATTTATGGAAGGCAAAGAAAAAGGTGCTCACGAATGGATGATTGAATTTAAAAACCCTCCTGCTGATGTATCACAATTCCAGAAAGCACTAGATGAATCCATACAATCTTTAAACTCCGATTATGAAGCGAAGCGTTACAACAACATGACATTAAATCCGCTTGTGATCAATGTAGCACGAAAAAATTTATTTTACGACTGGCTAAAAGATCGTGACAAACTAGGCGGACAACACAAAATTCCAAGACTTTCTAACCAAAGAGATTATTTAGAACAACTGAAAAGCATGCAGTTTCAAACTGTGTGAAAGTATTTATATAAAAACATCTTACGAATAAAACAATAGTCGTGACTTTAAGTCATTGTTCAATTTACCAAATTCATTATTACATTGAAATATTTTGTAAATAACTAAAAAAAATAACAATAATGCACACAAAAACGTGAGCATTATTTAAAATTATTGAGCAAATACTAAAAATAATAAAATTAAAACTCTAAAAATATTTGTAAGTATTATCTATTAAGTTAAATTAGCCTTTTTACAAAGTAAACGATTTAATGACAAGACCAAACCTACTCTTAGTTGACGACCATCCTATTACAATTGATGGATACGTCAATATCCTAACTACCAGTAAGGATCATGATACACTTATTGATTTTACTACAGCCTATTCCTGCGAAGAAGCTTATGTAAAAATCACAAAAAGGTATTTATCGCAAAAAACATTTGACCTTGCTTTTTTGGACATTAGCTTACCTCCTTATGAAATTAAAAACATTCAAAACGGCATTGACCTAGGAGCACTAATTCGTCAGTATTTCCCTAAATGCAAAATCATCTTATTGACAATGCACAGTGAACCTTTGTTAATACATAATGCCATTAAAAAAATTAACCCGGAGGGGTTTATTTTAAAAAATGATATTAATGCACTCTCCTTAGTAACGGCATATCTGTCGATAATGCAAGGACACAAATTTTATAGTGCCACCATAACCAAAGTTCTCAGTCAGGCCATTCTCAAAAAATTAAATTTTGATGCAATTGATTGTCAAATTTTGGAACTAATTTCTAGAGGAATAAAAACCAAAGATATGACGAAACACCTAAATCTTTCGCTTAGCGCCATCGAGAAAAGGAAAGCGGCTATCAAAAACAAACTGTTAAAAGACAAAAGATCTGATAAAGAACTTATCGAACACGCTATAAAAATTGGATTACTTTAAATTAATGAATAAAACCGTAAGCTGTCTTAAGATAAAGGAAGTAAGTTTGAAAAAACCTAACAAGATAAAATTAAGTGCACGTAATTAAAGATTTCGTTAGTAAACTATTATTAACCAATTAAATTATAACTTTATGAAAAAATTAGAATTAAATCAGATGGAAAGTCTGGAAGGGGGAGTTAAATGTTCTCACAAATGGGCAGGTTTTTGGGCAGGTGCAGTCACTTACAGCTGGCTGGCAGGTCCAGTGGCTGGTTTAGCAATCTCATCAGTTGCAGTTGTTGGCTGGATGGCTACAGAGATTGGATGTGGTGATGGAGGAAGTTTTAATTAAATATTTAGAATTATGAGAACTTTAGAATTAAAAGAACTAGAATTAGTATCAGGTGGAAGTTGGATAGATTTTGCAGATGGCTTTTGTATGGGTATGTCTGCTGGTGCTGGTTTAGTGAAGTTAGGAATCATAGCAGCTACAGGCACAGGAGCATCTATAGCGGGTGGAATTTTATTAGCTTGCGGAACCTATGGTGCAGTCAGGTGGGCAACTAGTTAAAATGTAATTTATCAAACAATAATCTCTTAAAAAAATAAGAGATTATTGTTATACACAAAATAATTCCAATCAAATGAAAAAAATTTATAGTATAATTATAGTTTTTATTTTAGTTTCAATATACTTTGCTAGTAAAGATAGTCTAGGAAAAAATATGTGTTTTTTAATCACTGCTTGTTTGCTTTTATTTTCATTTTTAAAATATGATGAGCAAAATAAAAAGTAAGTATATTTTTCTAATTTTAACTTTATTAACTTTATTTAGTGGATATATTTTACAATCTATTTTAAATGTTGATAAATTAATATTTTCAACTCTTGGAGAAAATTTATCTAATGCAGAATTAGAAAATTTAATGGATTTTCAAAATAAGTGGGAATGGGTATCTTATTCAATAATCCCGTTGTTTCTATTAATCAAAAGTTTATTAATCACTTCTGCACTTTATATTGGAACTTTTTTTTACGGCAAAATAAAAGTAACATTTTTGCAAATATGGGATGCAGTACTAAAATCTGAGTTTGTTTTTATATTGGTCCCTCTATTTAAAATCATCTGGCTTTATTTTTTTCAAACAACTTACACCCTTGAAGATATCCAAAATTTTTTCCCATTATCAGCATTAAACATTGTCGGTTATAAAGGATTAGAACCTTGGTTGATTTATCCTTTTCAAGTTCTTAACGTGTTTGAGTTGGCCTACTGGCTCATTCTTGCTTATTTTATTGGCAAAATTACGGAGACCAATATGGATCGTGGTTTAAAAATTGTGGCTTCTAGTTATGGTAGTGCTTTATTACTATGGGTAGTAGTGATTATGTTTTTTACTTTGAATTATTCCTAAGCCCCTACTCCCCCAAAAAGGGGAATTGATATTTTAAACTATGAAAAAATACCTTAAAATAATAATACCACTAGTATTTGTAAGCTTACTGGCTTTTATGGGTTACAAAATAGTTGCTAAAATCAACCATAAAAAAGAGATCGCAGCAAACATAAAAACCATTCCCGCTTTTCAATATCAGAATTTAAAGGGAGAATCCTTTTCTAATAAAAATTTAAAAACGGACACCCCTACAATTTTTATTTATTATAATAGTGAATGCGAGTATTGTAATGAAGAAACTAAAATGATTCAGGAAAGCGTATATAAATTTAGACCTTACCAACTTGTCTTTATTTCATTTGAGAAACCAGAATTGATAAAAACATTTGCTCAAAAACACAATCTTTTAAATTATGATAACATTCATTTTGTTTGTGATACTAAAGTTACTTTCGCTACTACCTTTGATGTTCAGTCTTTACCTTGTTTAGTTTTATATGATAAAAATCAACAACTAATTGAGAAGATAAAAGGGCAAACCAAAGTAGAAACGCTTGTAAAGAAACTTCAAAAATAAAATGCGATTCCTCCTTCGTTGGATTCGAGTAAAGCGAACAGGCAAAGCAATGACAAAAAGTGAATAAAAAATGATCCTAAAAAATATCGAAAAAACCCATACACTGCAGCTGGATCAGTCTGATTGTGGTGTTGCTTGCTTGTTGTCAATCTTAAAATTATATGGTGGCCTACAGATTATAGAAAAGTTACGCGAATTAAGTGGAACTACTAAACAAGGAACAACATTACTTGGTTTATATCAAGCTGCCAACCAATTGGGATTTGATTCTGAAGGCTGCGAGGCCGATATACAAGCGCTTATTGATCACAAACAACCGGCTATTCTTCACGTTTTGATTGAAGAAAAACTACAACATTATGTAGTTTGCTACCAGTATGATGAACAAAAAGGATTCTTGATTGGCGATCCTGGGAAAGGACTTTATTATTTATCCACTTCTGCATTAGACAAAATTTGGGTTTCAAAAAGCTGTTTAACATTAGCCCCAAATGAGAATTTCATAAAAGAAAGCGCAGTTAAAAATGATAAAAAAAAGTGGTTTTTAGATCTATTGGAACCTGATTACAAACTGCTTTGGATCAGCGTTCTGCTTGGAGTGTTTGTGGCAGGTTTAGGAATGGCAATGTCTTTATTTTCTCAAAAACTAATTGATGACATTTTGCCCTCGCACAATATCAACAAACTAATTTCCGGAATTGTATTATTGGCTATATTGCTTTTGGCACGAGTTGGAATTTCGGTGCTGAGAGAATTTTTTCTACTGCAACAATCTAAAGATTTCAACAATCGCATCAATAATCAGTTTTTTTCCTCTTTACTACATCTTCCAAAACCTTTTTTTGATACTCGAAAAATAGGAGAATTAGTAGCTCGATTAAATGATCCGCAAAGAGTTCAAAGAGTTATTAAAATGTTGGCGAGTCTTTAGTTATTGATGTTTTGGTTTCAATGATCTCCTTGATTTTCCTGTTTGGCTATTCCTGGAAAATAGGTTTAATTTCATTATTAACCATGCCGGTTTACTTTTATATTATCTATAGAAGCAACAAAGCCATTATCGATTCTCAAAAAGAAGTGATGCAAAGTTACGCCTTTAACGAGAGTAATTATATCAACACGATTCAAGGAATTTCAACTATAAAAAACGACAATAAACAAGTTGTTTTCAGTAAAACTAACGAATTGATTTTTGACAATTTTCAAGAAAAAATATTTCATTTAGGTAAAATAAACATTCGCTTATCATGGCAATCAGGACTGGCAAGTGTTTTCTTTTTGACAGGAGTTTTAATTTACACTTCGATTCAGGTTTTTAACAAAGAAATTAAATTAGGTGAGTTAATGGCGATCCTTGGTATTGTTGGCTCTTTGTTGCCATCAATTGCTAACCTAGCCTTAATTTCAATTCCTATCAATGAAGCTAAAATTGCTTTTAACAGAATGTTTGAATTTGCTTCAATTGAGAAGGAGAAGGAAGACGGAATTCAAATAGATGAAATTAAAAGTGTTTCTCTAACTAATTTGTCTTTTCGTTTTGCGGGACGAAGCGAATTATTTTCAAATGTTAACATTGCTATTGAAAAAGGAAAACTAACTGCCATTGTAGGAGAAAGTGGTAGCGGAAAAAGTACCATTGGTCAAATCTTACAGCGTTTTTATAATTTTGAAAATGGAACTATTACGATTAATAATCAGTACCAATTATCCGAAATTGAGTTAAAAAGCTACCGTAAATTGATAGGAGTTGTTCCACAAGAAATTAATATTTTTAACGGGAATGTAATTGACAATATTTTATTAGGTTCAAATGATAGTCCCGCAAACATTATCGGTTTCATTACTGAATATGGCTTTGATACTTATTTTAATCAATTACCACAAGGATTGACCACAATAGTTGGTGAAGAAGGCATTAATTTGTCAGGAGGACAAAAACAAATCATAGCCTTAGCTCGAGTCCTATATAAAAAACCGCAACTTTTGATTCTTGATGAAGCCACCTCAGCAATGGACAGGAACACTGAGAATTTCTCAATGGCATTATTAGCAAAAATAAAACCTAATTGCGCCATTTTTTTTATTTCACATCGCTTGAACACCTTGAAAAAAATTGCAGATAAAATTTATGTACTCGAGAATGGGACTCTCTCGACAAAGGGAAATCATGAAGAGTTAATGGAAACTGCTAATTTTTATAGTGATTATTGGCAAGAGTAACATTAATTGCGTATATTGATTGTCAATGAACGCCCAACCTGGGCGGACAACACAAAATTCCAAGACTTTCTAACCAAAGAGATCATTTAGAACAACTGAAAAGCATGCAGTTTCAAAGCGTATAAAAATGATGAGATGAAAAAAATTCTTTATATCCTGTTGACAGGAATTTTATTGAGTTCCTGCGGACCACATAGAATGCGTTGTGGCGCCAGAGGAATTTGTAAATCTTCCGAAAAACAAACACTGGAAAAACCTGAAAAAATATTTAGCATTAAAGTATAAAAAAAGCTATCCAAAAATCATTTTTTGGACAGCCTATTTTTATAATTATTAAAGTATTTTACTCCTAATCCATCATATCAATATGTCTGTCGTGATAGCCTAACAGGTACAAAACACCGTCGAGTCCTAAGCTGGAAATAGAACTTTCTGCTTTTTCTTTTACCGTTGGTTTGGCATGAAAAGCAATTCCTAAACCTGCCAAATTCAACATAGGCAAATCATTGGCACCATCACCTACCGCAATAGTTTGGTTGATGTGTATGCCTTCCTTATCAGCA
Organism: Flavobacterium sp. ZB4P23; assembly: GCF_003970375.1. NCBI lineage: Bacteria > Pseudomonadati > Bacteroidota > Flavobacteriia > Flavobacteriales > Flavobacteriaceae > Flavobacterium > Flavobacterium sp. ZB4P23. The sequence goes on along the minus strand of NZ_RYDK01000003.1, from coordinate 94,189 downwards.
ATTGCCTGAAGGTATTCCGCTTTCTTTTTACCATCCACAATTTCACCTAAATAGTTACCTGTCAATTTTCCGTCTTTAATTTCCAATTCATTCGCATGAACATAATCAATACCTAATTCTTTTTGCAGGTACTTCCCAAAAAACGTAAAACCTCCGGACAATATAGCGGTTTTATAACCGTAATATTTCAAGGCCTTCATCAAGCGATGTGCACCTTTAGTAATAGGCAGATTCTCAGCAACTGTTTGCAGTACCTCTTCACTCAAGCCTTCAAGCAAGGCCATGCGTTGCTTGAAGCTTTCGCTAAAATCGATTTCACCATTCATGGCTGCTTCTGTGATTGCTCTAACTTGCTCTCCCACACCCGCTAACTCTGCCAGTTCATCAATTACTTCGGTTTGAATCAGCGTCGAATCCATATCAAAACACACCAAACGGCGGTTTCTTCGGTACATATTATCTTCTTGAAAAGAAATATCCACATCTAACGTTCTGGAAATTTCCATAAAACTGGCGGTCATAAACGTTTTGTCGACAATCGTTCCTGTAACCGACAATTGTATGCACGAACGAGGGAATTCTTCTTTCTCAAGAATAGATACCCTGCCGGTTAATCTTTTAATTGCATCAATATTCAAATTTTGGTTGGATAGTATTTTGGTTACTGCCGCCAATTGTACAGCCGTTAAGGTTTCTCCTAAAACATTGATGGTGTAGCGTTGTTTGCGCTGCGCTTTGACCCAAATTTCGTAATCTGCAATGGATATAGGAATAAACTTGACTTTGACACCCAATTCGTATGCTTTAAATAACAAGTCTTTTAAAACTGGACCAGACGAAGAACCCGCTTTTATTTCAAATAAAATACCTAAAGAAAGCGTATCATGAATATCCGCTTGTCCAATATCTAAAATAATAGCATCATAAGTAGCCAAGATGGATGTTAAACCAGCAGTGACTCCCGGTTTATCTTGTCCAGAAACTTTTAATAAAATTACCTCTATCTCGTCTTTTTGCATTTTATATATAATTGATTTAGAATGTACAAAAATCGACAATCTGACGTTGATAAAAAATAATAATGTTCCTTTTTTTGAACAATAACAAATAGTGTAATTTCTCCATAAAAAAACCTGTTCAAATGAATGAACAGGTTTATATTTTTAAGAAAAATGCATTTTTTACGATGCAATCTCCAAACGCTTCAATAAATTTTTATTCAACGTTTCTTTAGCATAAGTTACGTCAATTTCTAATACTTTATCATCAGAACTAGGCAATTCATACATCGCATCGGTCAAGATAGCTTCACATAACGAACGCAATCCACGAGCGCCTAATTTATATTCTAATGCTTTATCAACAATAAAATCCAGTGCTTCATTGGTAATCGTGAATTCAACATCATCCATCAAAAATAATTTCTCGTATTGTTTGATTAACGCATTTTTAGGTTGTGTCAAAATTGCACGCAAGGTTTCTCTATCTAAAGGATCCATGTGTGTCAAAACTGGCAAACGACCAATAATCTCCGGAATCAAACCAAAATCTTTGATATCCTTTGGAATAATGTATTGCAACAAATTGTCTTTGTCAATATTGTCCACATTTTTTGAAGTAGAATAACCCACCGCTTGACGGTTCAATCGTTTCGAAATTATTCTTTCGATTCCATCAAAAGCACCACCGGCAATAAACAAAATGTTTTGTGTATTTACCTCCACAAATTTTTGGTCCGGGTGCTTGCGCCCTCCTTTTGGTGGTACATTCACAACCGTTCCTTCCAATAATTTCAATAATGCTTGTTGCACCCCTTCACCAGAAACGTCACGCGTAATAGACGGATTGTCACTTTTACGTGCAATTTTATCTATTTCGTCAATGAATACAATGCCGCGTTCTGCTTTGGCCACATCATAATCAGCAGCTTGCAAAAGACGTGTCAAGATACTTTCAACATCTTCCCCAACATAACCTGCTTCAGTAAGAACTGTCGCATCAACAATCGCTAAAGGCACATCCAACATTTTTGCAATGGTTTTAGCCACCAATGTTTTTCCTGTTCCAGTTTGTCCCACCATGATGATGTTACTTTTTTCAATCTCAACCTCATCGTCTAATTGCTGTTGCATCAAACGTTTGTAGTGATTGTAAACCGCAACCGACATCACCTTTTTAGTTTGATCTTGTCCAATCACATATTGATCCAAAAACGCTCTGATTTCTTTTGGTTTCTTTAAAATCAAATCTCCAACCAGCTTTGAACTTCCACTAGATTTTATTTCTTCAAGAACAATCCCGTGCGCTTGTTCAATACATTTATCACAGATATGTGCATTGATCCCAGCAATCAATAATTGGGTTTCTGGCTTCTTTCTTCCACAAAACGAACACTCTAATACTACTTTTGCCATTTTTATAGTCTAATGTCATAAAGTCAAAAGTCGTAAAGTCTGAGCAATGCTTTTGACTTTCCAACTTTTGACTTTCGACTAATAATTTATCCTCTTACTAAAACTTCATCAATCATTCCGTATGCTTTTGCTTCTTCGGCGATCATCCAATAATCACGTTCGCTATCCGTATGAACCTTATCGAAAGTTTGTCCGGAGTGGTGAGAGATAATTTTATACAACTCATCTTTAAGTTTCAACATTTCACGTAAGTTGATTTCCATATCCGTTGCTACTCCTTGCGCTCCACCTGATGGTTGGTGAATCATTACTCTTGAATGTGGCAATGCCGAACGTTTTCCTGCTGCACCGGCGCATAAAAGCACTGCTCCCATGGAAGCTGCCATTCCGGTACATATCGTTGCTACATCTGGTTTAATGTATTGCATCGTGTCATAAATTCCTAATCCTGCGTAAACGCTTCCTCCTGGAGAGTTCAAATAAATTTGAATATCTTTAGAAGCATCGGCACTTTCAAGGAATAACAATTGTGCTTGAACGATGTTTGCAATTTGGTCGTCTATTCCTGTTCCAAGGAATATAATTCTGTCCATCATCAATCTGGAGAAAACGTCTAATTGTGAAATATTCAACTGACGTTCTTCAATGATATAGGGAGTCATATTTTTAGGAGTCATTGCGCCTACGATTTTATCGTAATACATAGAGTTTACGCCGTGGTCCTTTGTAGCAAATTTTTTAAATTCTTTACCGTAGTTCATATTTTTTTGTTCTAAGTTTTACGTTATATCTTGTCTATTTCTTTTAATGCAAAGGTCATACCTATTTACAAATGATGTCAATATGTCTTATTTGTAGCCCAGATGGGAGTAAAAAGCTTTTTGAATTCCGTTTTTAAGTTTTTTTATTCTTGCAAAGCGACTGAAAGAAGCTCTTGCAGGAATTTAAAAAACTAAAACGGAAGAAAAAACTTGTAACGTACAGCTGGATTGGCTCCCGCAACTAATTCAAACAAAAGAGCGCCAAAAAATATTTTTTCTGACGCTCAAATATACTTATTTTTTATTGTTTTGCATTTGTAACAGAATCTTAAAATTTGAAACAACTAACGAAATTGTTTCCGTCTTTTCAACTTTTGACTTTATGACATTTGACTTTACGACTAAAATTTATTCTCCGTAAGACGCTGCAATAAATTCGTCGTACGTTACTTCTTTAGTGGTAGGATTTGCTTTTTCTTTGAATAATTCCAATAATTTGTCAGCAACAACTTGGTCCGAAAGTCTTTTCACCTCGTCTTGGTTTGACAAAACTCTTGCTACAATTCCTTGAACTTCTTCGTCAGTAGGATTTGTTTGTCCGAATTGTGCCATTTGCTGACGGATGTTTTTTGTAGTGAATGTTTTCAAGTCTTCAAAAGTGATTTTGATGTCAGATTGAGCCATTGCTCTACCTTCGATCAATTGAAAACGCAATCCTTTTTCAGAACGTGCATATTCAACTTCAGCCTCCTCAGGAGATAATTTTTTCTCCCCTACAGTTTGCAACCATTTTTTAAGGAATTCAGAAGGTAAATCAAATTTGGTGCTTTCGATTAAAAACTCCGTTACATCCCCTAATAATTTTTGATCCGCTTGTTGCGCAAATTGAGTTTCGGCATCTTCTTTGATTTTCGCTTTCAATTCTTCAAGTGAAGAAACAGTTCCAGCACCAAACAATTTGTCGAACAATTCTTGGTTCAATTCTGCTAATTCAGCCGTGTTGATCGCTTCGATTGTGAAGTTCACTTCAACCTCTAATCCGTGAACGTCATCATGACTTACTTTCATCACGTCCATCAATTGGTGGTCGTCTTCAAATAAACCTTTAGTATTTACAGTCACAACATCTCCTGCTTTTTTACCGATGAATAAATCAAAAGTCGCTTTGTCTTTAAAAAGATCAGCAGCAATAGTCGTTGCGTTATTAATTCCTTTTTCTTCGTTTGTAAAAGTTCCCGTTACATCTGAATCTGCAGCAACAACTTCTTGAGGAATTGCAGTTCCAAATTGTTTTTGGATTCTTTCCAACTGGCCTTCAATCATTTTATCATCCGCTGAAACCACATATTTAACGATGTCATTTTTAGCTTCAAGATCCAATTCGAAATTAGGAACCAATCCTATTTCATATTCAAAAACCAATTCTTCAGCACTCCAGTCAAAGTCTTCGTTTACTTTAGCAAGTGGCGTTCCAAGAAGGTTTAATCTTTCTGATTGTACGAAACGCTCCAAAGCTAAATCTACCACTTTCTGAACCTCTTCCTGTTTGATTGCTTTACCGTATTGTTTTTCAACAAGATCTTTAGGCACAGCTCCTTTTCTAAATCCTTTAACCGTTGCCAAAGGCATTTTTTCGTTTATTCTTTTTGCAACTTGTCCTTTGTAATCCATGTGAACAACAGTCATTACAATTGTTTCCGTCACAGCGTCTATTGCTACTCTTTTGATATCCATCTTCTTCTTTAATTTACATAATAAAATTGGGTTGCAAAATTATAAAATTTTTGCAACCCAAACAAGTTTTTAGTCCCGAACCTTCGGGATTGAATTTTAGGCAGTTATTTGACAAAATCACAGGTTGGAAAAGGAAACTAATTTGGGCGTGTCCCTCCAGATTGCTTCGTCGTCCCTCCTCGCAACTACGGGTCAGGCTGTACGTTCCCGCTTTTTATCGCCTGCCAAAAAAAGGCAGCCCATAAAAGAGCTCCACTGCCATCCTTCACGCGGGTCGTAGGATTCAAAATTATGACGTGGGTTTGATAGTTTGTAAGAAAAAATTTTAATATATTTGAAAACAGATAAAACGAAATAAAATAGCGTAAAGCCAACCCAAATTGAATGTATAAGCGCTACTTTGTATCGGGTATATACAAGTTGGGCAATATTTACTCACAGAAAATCAGATTAACCATTTAAATTAATACAAGAAGAATCAACTAATATCTAAAAATGAAAATAAATAAAAGGAATCTATCAATCTTAATTATTACAAATATATTATTTAGTTGTTCGACACCGTCAGCTTCAATGAAAAGTGAAATGAATACTTTCTCCAAAGAAGGTATGATTACAGGAAGTTTTTCTCTTGAAAACAGAAAAACTATTTCACCAGTTTATAAAATAAACTATGTGCAAATAGAAAGCGAAACATCAACTAATATGTTTGCAGATAAATTGAATGAAAAAAAAACAAACTTTCTTTACAATCCTGGTCAAATTACTTTTGGAAGTACAAATGGCGATTTTACAGAAGATGATAAAAATGTTTACCTTTTCAACATTGTTAAAACTGCAGGAAAATATAGAATCTATGAAATCGAAGCTTTTTTAAATACTGGTTATATGCAATCAACAAAAAAAATACCTGTTGATATTAAATTTGAGATTATGGCAGGAAAAATAAAATATTTAGGAGAAATAAACTATAACGTAAAAGAGAATATCATTAAAATAATAGACAATATTGAAAGAGATCGACTAAAATTTCAGGAAATAAATCCTAATATTAAATTTTAAAACATCGCCCAACAGCTAGGGTTCGTTGCGTGCGCAGCACAAACAATGAATTATAATCACCGAATACCAACAAAAATAAATTCAATGAGGTAAACCCGGGTTGAACGGAACCGATTCCACGTCCGTCAACCTATGCACTTATCGTAAAGATTTTAGAGAGAATTACAAGAGGCAAGCGAGCCTCTTTTTTTTTGGAGTGTTTTCTGCTTGGTTTTTTTCGTGTGTTCCTTCACTTGTGAACATAAGTTCCCTTACCCGTAATTTAGTTTTTACAAGGAATGGTGTTTTGGCTACCGCCAAGATACCAAGCCGGTGGACCACGCTGGTCAAAGACTGCTATTCGGTGTAAATTCCCTGTTTTACAACACGGACACTTAGGCATAAAGGGCTTCTTTTCTACTTTTTCTAAAACTTTTACCTTAAGTTTTTCCTGTAAAAGTTTCAGCTTTTGTCGCTTCCAAGTGCTGCTCAAAAAACCGTAATGCCGGATCTTAACACCCGAGCCCAAAGGGCGAACTGACGAAGTAAAACGTTTGGGCAAAATATGCAACGCAAAACGCCTGATAAATTCATGATGCGTGAGTGTCATTTGTTTTTTCACACCCGCTACTCGGTAATCCTTATAAGTAAAAGTCACGTTTTCATTGTCAATGTTCTTGATTCGATGGTTGCTAATGGCGATTTTATGGGTGTATCTCCCCAAATATTCCACCACTGACTTTGGACTTCCAAAAGGCGTCTTAGCAAATACAACCCAAGGCTTGCGCCACAATTCTTTCCGGATTTGTTCGTATTCTGTGCAAATGGATTTATATTTTGGGATACTAAGAGCAATATTTAACCCTTTTTACGGACTGTTTTATTTTAATAATCATAAAGCGAGTTTTGCCAGAACGAGTTTTAATTGTAGTTTAAATAACATATATTTACTCACTGTTTAACCAAATACAGTTCGTTTAGAGGGTTTTAGACGAACTGACGTTAGTGGCAATCTGGCAGAATCACACACAAATTTTTAAAAATAAAATTAAATATGAAAAAACATTTTCTAACAATTTTGACATTATTAACTTTTTCAGTTCATGCGCAAAAAGCGAAGTATTACGCAAATCCAAAAGTTATTCTGAACGAAAAGGAATATTTAGCAAATAGAAATACGGTTTTAGAGCAAATGAAATCGTTTGCTAAAGACATGAAGGTTTTTGAAGAAATAGACCTAAAATATCAAAATAAAGATTCTATTGTTTATAATTATATGTGGCATTTTACGCAAGACGTTAAAGCAACAGAGAAAGAAATAAATATAAAAAAGGCATTAATAGGTAAAGTTTATCCATTTAAAAATGAAATAACAATTGATGGAAAATCAATAACTTTAAATTCCTTAAAAGGTAAACCTACATTAATTAATTTATGGTTTACGAATTGCGCACCGTGTATTGAAGAAATACCTGTGCTGAATAAAATAATGAACGACAATAAAGACAGGTTTAATTTTGTAGCAATAACCTTCGATAACAAGGAAAAAGTTAGCAAATTATTACTCAAAAGAAAATTTAATTTTACACATATTGTAAACTCACTAAAACTCACTAAAAAATTGGGCTTTGAAGGTTACCCTGTTAATATATTTTTAGACGAAAATGGAATTATTAAAGAAATTACAGGAAATGCACCAGTGATAGAAAATGAAAAAGGAGAGCAAACTATGTCTGAAGGAAAGGAGTTTATTGCAATTTTAGAAAAGTATATAGAAAAGAAATAAAGCCAGCCCCCGCTCGTGCCCGCAAACAAAAGTACGAAAAACAAAAGGACAAATTTCATAAGTGACACGAGCGGGGATTTTCACTGCCATCCTTCACGCAGGCTATGGTACACGACAATATGCGGTTGTTTTGATAGTTTGTAAGAAAAATTTTTAATGTATTTGAAAAACAGATAGGCACTGGCACTTGTCAGACAAAGCAACCCAATTTAGGTTAGATTGAGATGAATTTATTAGTGCTATATACTAATTTAAGGACAGTCGAAACAAAAATCACTCAGAAAACAAATAAAAAACTGAAGATTTCACCCAAAATTTTAAAATTAGAATAAAAACCTGAAATGAATAACTTAAATTTTAATACGGAAAGATTGAATTTGCGAACAATCGCGGAAAGTGACATTGATAACATTCACAAATTACATAGTTTGGCTGAAACTGATGAATTTAATACATTAGGAATTCCAAATAATATTAACGAAACCAAAATTATTGTCGAAAATTGGATTTTTAATAATAATTTGGAGAATAACAAGCATTTCTCTTTTGCGGTCGAATTAAATGGAGAAAAAGAATTTATCGGATTAATTGGAATAAATTTAGGAAAAGAAAAGTATAGAAATGCTGAAGTTTGGTTTAAATTTGATTCCAATTATTGGAATAAAGGTTATGCTACAGAAAGTTTAAAAAAGATAATAGCTTTTGGTTTTGAAACATTAAAACTTCACAGAATTGAGGCAGGTTGCGCGATCGGAAATATTGGCTCAATAAGTGTTTTAGAAAAAGTTGGAATGTCAAGGGAAGCGCATACAAGAAAATTGTTACCTCTAAAATCAGGTTGGTCTGATAATTATGGATATGCCATTTTATGTACTGATTAAAAATAAAAATCTCCGCTAGCGCAAGCGCAATGTCATTAAGTTAAGATTTTATACCAGCTCCGAAAAGTGTTCATTCAAAGCATAACTTTGTCGTAAAAGCTGCGTAAAAGTCTCTGACTTTGCGCCCACAATAATGAGCAAATAATAAATTGATGTAAAGTGTTACCGGCATTAATTTAAAATTAATTCAGAATAACCCGATGGCTCGGAAATACACTCAGTTTTCTCTTTAACAGAAAGCGGTTTTGCAAACCGTGCCCATTCCAATTGGTAATTATAACACTTAGTCGGTAGGTAGCCGAAGAAATAAAGCTAACAAAACCATAAAAAAACTGACATTAAAATGTAAAAGCTATGCCGTTTTAAGGATATAGCTTTTCTGACTTGTTTTATCTGCATGCGCCGGTGACCACGGTTTACAAAACCGCGCTAACCTTAGTGACGACATATCTGATAGACCTGGAAATTTTAAAAGCCAAATTACTAGTTGGACAAAAGAATGACCTCAACGCTACATCGTGTTTATTGAAAAATAAATCTGTCGTTTAATCCTAATAAAAAACCCTTCTTTTTCACTTCAAAAGGTTTTCATAGCAATTACAAACACCGTTATTTAAGAAAAAGTAATGGTGTTTTTTTATTGCTACAATTTTGTATTTTGCAACAGCATTTAATTCTAAAATAAAAACATGAATACTAATCATATCGATATTATTATAATAGGAGCGGGTTTATCCGGTATTGGCGCCGCGTGTCATTTGTCACGTAAAAATCCAGACAAAAACTATATTATTTTAGAGGCAAGAGCGGAACTTGGAGGTACCTGGAGTTTGTTTCAATACCCTGGAATCCGTTCCGATTCGGATATGTATACTTTTGGGTATTCCTTCAAAACATGGGAGGATCAAAAGTCTTTCGCCGACGGACCTTCTATATTAAAATACCTCAATGAAGCCGCAGACGAATATAAAGTGCGAGAGCATATCATCTACAATCAACGCGCTCTTTCTTATAACTTCGATACAGAAAAAAAATCATGGACGGTCACTACCGTAAATACCGTCACGGAAGAAGAAACAGTTTATAGGTGCCAGTTTATCTTTAGCTGTAGCGGCTATTATAATTATAACAAAGGGTACACTCCTGAATTTAAGGACCAATCCCGTTTTGAAGGTAAAATTGTCCATCCTCAAAAATGGCCTGAAAAATTAGATGTTGCCAATAAAAAAGTGGTTATAATTGGCAGCGGCGCCACTGCTGTGACCATCCTTCCGGAGCTTGCCGCCGAAGGTGCACAAGTTGTCATGCTGCAACGATCGCCAACCTATATTGCTGCTTTACCCAATAAAGACAAAATTGCTGCTCGCCTCAAAAGCCTGTTCCCAAAAAAAGTAGCTTATAGACTGATTCGTTATAAAAATATTTTTTACGCTATTGTCTTTTTTAATCTGTGCAAGTTCTTTCCAGAGGCAATGAAAAAATTCATTATAAAAGGGGCCGAAAAGGCTTTGGGTAACTTTCCCGTGGACCCTCATTTTATACCCAATTACAATCCATGGGAACAACGTTTTTGCATTGCGCCAAACGGAGATTTTTTTAGAGCCATCAGAAAAGGGAACGCAGCGGTAGTTACGGATCATATCGATTGTTTTTTAACAAATGGGATTTTACTAAAATCGGGGAAGACACTGGCCGCCGACATTATAATTACCGCAACTGGACTTGATTTAGTGGCGTTTGGAGGCGTAAAAATTCAACTGGATTCGCAACCTTTTGATGTTTCTAAATCTTTTGTCTATAAAGGCCTCATGTTAAGCGAACTCCCCAACTTCTTTATTTTTGTTGGCTATACCAATGCTTCGTGGACGTTGAAAAGTGACCTTACCAGCGAATATATATCTCGGGTTTTAAATTATTTGGACAAACACCATTATAAAGCGGTGCAGTCAAAAGTAGTCGAGACAAATTTAAAACCGGTTCCACTACTCAACCTGAATAGCGGCTACATTAACAGAGCAGCGAATACGCTTCCTAGTCAGGGAAACAAAGCACCTTGGCGTATTTACCAAAATTATGTGCTGGATTATAAAATGCTTCGCTTGGATGCCGTTAAAGACAAACGACTTACGTTTTTCAAATAAAAGAGGTTCAAGAGTACAGTAAAGAATTGGGTACTAATAATCCGGAAGTAAACGGTCTTCGAGCTCCAAAATCCTAATAAAACCTGAGAACGTTCAACAACATATCAATAATGCAAATTAAATAGATTGTCAAAGTATTTAAAACACGTTTGGAACAATCTAAACGCCCAATTCTTTGGCTAAAAGAAAAATCATGCTATTATTACTGCATTGATGATCGAAAGGTCAAACGGAATGAACGTGGAAGATCATATGATTAACGGAAACCAAAATCACACGGAATAAAAACATAAAAAAAATTGATTTGATTGTTTGTACATACGTTGTAACACACAAGAGATGAACAAGAATAGTATTAAAAGTCGGGTTGCTCTGCAGCGTCTCCCGACTATTAATACTATTTCAGTAAGCAATAAATTTGAGTAAAAAATCTGGAAACTTAGTCAACGGATTACCTCATATTCACGAAAAGAAAAGGCCATTTAAATAGAAATCAAAATGGTAATAGCATCACCAACAGTAACAAGACCAGTTCCAGAACCGATCAAGTTTTGTCCAAACAACACATTATTTCCCGATGTCCTGTATTTTGCCAAAGTCCGCAAAGGATCTTTTCCTGATGTCACTCCTTTTTCTTGGTCTACAGTTGTCATTACGCATCTCCCGCAAGGTTTCACTCCAAAAAAAGTCAGCTCACCTATTGTGAATTCTTTCCAAGAATCCTCTTCATAAGCGTCAACTCCTGTAACAACAAAATTAGGTCGAAACCGATTCATCGGCAGTGCTTTTTTTAAACGGGAATTCAAATCATCCAATGACGATTGACCAATCAACAAAAAAGGATAGCCATCCGAAAAAGAATTAATATCAGCTTGCGTAACGGCATATTTAGCCTCTACTTTTCGGTGACTTTCCTCAGGCATGTATACCAAACGAGCCGAAAATCCCAATATTCGAGAAAACCAATCTGAAACAACCGAATCTACTTCATACGCCTGAATGGAGTCCTCCCAGACCATCACATCAATTTTAGTTTCGGCTTCCGAAAAAGATTGCTGCAGCGGAAGTTGTATTGTTTCTAATTGCACGCGATGTGTAATCTTCAGGAAATCCCCTATAATTTCAGGTAGAAAAAGAGCTAATTCCGGATGTTCCCTTTGCGACAGAAACATTCCGTTTTCATCAATCAACAACCAACGGCGGTCGTGTTCCAAACCACGATCGGTCACTTGAGCTTTTTGCAATTTAATTCCACCTAATGATTTTACAGGATAAATCCAGATTTCTGAAAGTTGTACCATAGCACTCTATTTTTCCCAAAATTACAAAAACAAAGTATTCCGTTTTTAATAATTCAAACTCAATCCAAAACCCATTCCCATATCGCTGTCATAATGCGTGGTAATTCCAAAATTTCTCTTGACTATATACCGCAATCCCGCCATGTATTCTTTGTCCGTATTCCACATTAAATTCATGCGCAATCTTTTAGAAACCGGAATATCCATGCGTTCAAATTGCAACCTGAAATTCCCGTCGGTATACACTTCGGCTTGCGCTTTAATCAGCATTGGCATGGTATATTCGACTCCGGCACTAAAAACGGCGCGATTGTCTTTGGTATTGGTTTGCCCAAAAAGATTCTCTTCCATTGCTCCCATTTCCATTTTTCGATACCGCCAGTCAAAACCAATGAATGGCATTAGCCACTGCATTTTCCCTAAATATCGTCCAATATGCGTTTCCGTTTCATACCCGTGATGATCGGTATAACCCAAACGCCATTCGGTACCAATACTCCAACGCGTGTTTTGAATCATCAGCATTCCATCGTTCCCATTGGTGGCAAAATCATTTTCAGCCATCACATGGAAGGCTCTGTCATCGGCAAATAATTTGCGTTGCGCTAATTTTGGATTTGGAATCAAAGGATTGGGCTCTTGATTTTCATAACTAAAAACGCGACCCATTCCCGCCATCATGTGATAGAGAATGTGACAATGAAAAAACCAATCGCCTTTGACATTCGCATTAAACTCAATCGTATCGGTTTCCATCGGCATAATATCGATGATGTTTTTCATGGGAGCGAACTCTTTCTGACCATTCAGGACTCTAAAATCATGCCCGTGTAAATGCATCGGGTGGCGCATCATGGAACCATTGAAGAGTACAATTCGAACATTCTCTCCTTTTTTAATTAAAATTTTATCGGCTTCAGAAACCACTTTATTGTCCAGACTCCACACGTAGCGATTCATATTTCCTGATAATTCAAACCGCAGTTCTTTTGTCTCCCCAGTCCCCGAAGGGGGAGTTGGAAGCGTTGTTTTAGTAGGTGATTTCAGCATGGCATAATTTAAGGTAGTAATATCAGATAATGCATTACTATTATAATCTTCCTCCGTCATTTTCATACCATCCATCTTCGGAGCGGTTGCCTCCATTTTCATTTTTCCCATATCATGAGACGAATGATCCATCTCCACTTCTTGTTGTGTTCCTTCTTTAGAATCTATAGGCCCCGTGATTTCAGGATACATTACTACATTCATATCCATTTGGTTCAGTGACATTTTCATTCCCATATCATCTAAATCGCCATTCATTTTCATCATGCCGTTCATCATTTTCATTCCTTCAAAATATTTTAATTTTGGCAAAGGCGACATCAGTTGCTTGATTCCATCTCCTAAATACAACGAAGCTGATTTAGTTCTATCTTCCGAAGTAACTAAAAATTCATACGCCGTTTTATCTGCTGGAATCGTTACAACAACATCATACGTTTCAGAAACAGCTACGATTAATCGGTCGACTTCAACTGGTTCCACATCGTTTCCATCACTGGCCACCACGGTAATTTTTCCACCGGCATACGTCAGCCAAAAATAAGTAGAAGCGCCACCATTGGCAATCCGCAACCTCACTTTATCTCCCGCTTTGAACTTCCTCAACCCAGACCCCTCTCCAAAGGAAAGGGGAGAAGAAACGCCATCTATTTTACTTTCATTTTTGCCGTTGATCAAAAACTTATTGTAATACACATCGCTTACATCCATCGCATTCATTCGTTTCCATTCGTTGGTAATTTTTGTCTTAAAATGTCCTGCTTTTATGGCTTCGGCATAGCTCTGGGTAGTTCCTTTTTGAATTGCAAACCAATCGGTTGCATTGTGCAGCATCCGATGGACATTTTTTGGATTTAAATCCGTCCATTCACTCAAAATGATTGGAACGGTTGGTAAATCATCAATTCCTGCTCTAAAAGTTGGATCCTCATTTCGTTTGTTCATAACAAAGGAACCGTACATCCCAATTTGTTCCTGCAACCCCGTATGACTGTGGTACCAATGTGTTCCGTGTTGAATAATTGGAAACGTATATTTATGGGTGGTATGCGGTTTTATTGGCATTTGAGTCAAATAAGGCACGCCGTCTTCTTTATTGGGTAAAAACAATCCGTGCCAATGCAGTGAAGTATCTTCATTTAATTCATTGTGTACATAAATTTCGGCAATATCGCCTTCGGTAAACGTGAGTGTCGGCATGGGAATCTGTCCGTTTACGGCAATCGCTCTTTTGGGTGTATCGCCAAAAGTGACAATCGTATCCCGAACATATAAATCATACCGAACTACTTTTTGCGCTTCAGCATTCCAAGCAAAAAGCAAGAGTATAATTATTATGGAGTATTTTTTCATAATTAAAATTTTAAATTACGCAATCGCAACGCATTTGCAATTACTGAAACAGAGCTGAAACTCATGGCCAAAGCCGCAATCATTGGCGAAAGCAACACGCCAAAAAACGGATACAAAACACCCGCTGCAATTGGAATTCCAAGCACATTGTAGAAAAAGGCAAAGAATAAATTTTGCTTAATATTTCGCATCACCGCATGACTTAAGTTTTTGGCTTTGACTATTCCTTGCAAATCGCCTTTCACTAACGTTATTTTGGCACTTTCGATAGCCACATCTGTTCCTGTTCCCATGGCAATTCCTATGTCGGCTTGTGCCAAAGCCGGCGCATCGTTGATTCCATCACCTGCCATGGCTACAATTTTCCCTTCGGCTTGCAATCGTTTAATTTCTTTGAGCTTGTCTTCAGGCAAACAACCCGCTTTATACGAACTCAAATGCAACTCCTGAGCCACTGCTTTTGCCGTATTTTCATTATCACCGGTAAGCATGATTACCTCAACTCCCTGACGCATCAGTTCTTTTATACCTGTGATGCTTGTGGCTTTGATGGCATCTGTAATCGAGACAAATCCCACCGCAATTCCGTCAATTGAAATATAAGAAACCGTTTTTCCGAGTTTCTGTTCGGCGATAATTTTATTTTCTAATTCTTCGGAAATCGTGGCATTTACCTGCTCCATCAATTTTTTATTTCCGAGTGCCACTTTTTTATCGACTACGGTTCCAATAACTCCTTTGCCGGAAATCGCTTCAAAATCCTTGACTTCGATTAATGAAACTGCTTTCGCTTTCGCAAAATTGACTACGGCTTGCGCCAAAGGATGTTCGCTATACTGATTTAAAGAAGCAATACTTTGCAACAAAGAATCTTCTTCATTATTTAAAGAGAATACTTTTTCAACAGAAGGCTTTCCTTCCGTAATGGTTCCTGTTTTATCGGTAATCAGCACATTTACTTTATTCATATTCTCTAACGCTTCGGCATTTTTTATCAAAACTCCAGATTGCGCTCCTTTACCAACACCAACCATTACGGACATGGGCGTGGCCAATCCCAAGGCACACGGACAAGCAATAATTAATACTGCAATCGCATTGATAAATCCATACACCATTGCGGGTTCAGGACCAAATTGTGCCCAAACAAAAAAAGTGATTATGGAAACCCCAACTACAATTGGTACAAAATATTTAGCGATTCTGTCCGCTAGTTTCTGGATTGGTGCTTTAGACCTACTGGCAGTGTTGACCATTTGTATAATTTGCGAAAGCACCGTTTCCGAACCTACCTTTTCAGCAATCATCACAAAGGATTTATTGCCGTTAATGGTTCCGGAGCTAATACTATCGCCTGTTTTTTTATCTACAGGAATAGGTTCACCTGTTATCATCGATTCATCAACAGTACTTTCTCCATCGGTAATTTTTCCATCCACCGGAATTTTATCTCCCGGTTTTACCCGCAATAAATCTCCTTTTTTGATATCATGAATCGAAATCACTTTATCCCCTTCATTGCTAACCAAAACAGCTTCGGTTGGCGCTAACTTCAATAATTCTTTTATCGCTCCACTGGTTTGACTGTGCGCTCTGGCTTCGAGTAATTGCCCCAATAAAACCAAAGTTAATATCACCGTTGTAGCCTCAAAATAAAGATGAACCGCTCCGTTATCCGTTTTAAATTCATCCGGGAAAATAGCGGGAAAAAACAATCCAACCAAACTAAACAGAAAAGCGACTCCAGAACCAATTCCAATCAACGTAAACATATTGAGATTCCAAGTAACTATAGATTTCCATGCACGCTCAAAAAACATCCAACACGCATAAAAAACGACAGGAAGTGAAAATAATAATTGTACCCAATTCCATTTTTCTAAATCCATAATTTTCATTATTGGATTATTCGGAATCATATCTGACATGGCAATAATAAAAATGGGAACTGTAAAAACTACCGCTATTTTCATTTTGCGGACTAAGTCATTGTACACTTTGTTTTCTTCAGAAGCGGTGGGTTCCATTGGTACTAAATCCATTCCGCAAATGGGACAGGAACCGGGACCGTCTTTGATTACTTCGGGATGCATCGGACACGTGTACCTTGTTTTTGCAACACTCAATTCGGGAACTTTTTCCAGATTCATTCCGCACACAGGGCAACTTCCCGGTTTATCATAGACTTTTTCCCCCTCACAATGCATCGGACAATAGTATTTGCCTTGCGCAGTAGCGGGTAAAATTACGGTTGATTTCTCTTGTGGTTTATTCGAACTGCAACATGACTTCTCAATTGGTTTTTCAGTAATTCCATGAGAATCAACACCAGTATTCATTTCTATGGTGTAGTTTCCAGCGCCAGTTAAAACCTCTTGTAATTGAACTGTGGAAATGTGTTGATCCATTGTTATAGTCGCTATTGGCGGATTCAAAGTAACTCTCGCTTGAATTCCATCAATAACATTCAATGTTTTTTCTACTTTGGAACGGCAACCGTCGCAAGACATTCCAGTGACTGTATAAGTATGTTTCATAATGTTGAATTTAAAAAAAATCGGTTCTATAAAAGTATAGAACCGATTTAAAAAAACTTTAATGTTGATGATTCTCTTCTTTTGTATCACTTGCTTTTGGAGTCATCTGCATCCCACATTTTGGATATTTTACAGATTTATCACTCATTTCTTTCGGGTGCATTGAACAAGAATACATTGCTTTATGGGTTTCCTTTTGGGAAGATTTCACCACTTCTTGAGCTGATGCTATGGAATTCACTGCTAAGAATACGCTTGGTACGATAATTAATGTTTTCATTTTTTCTATTATTAAAATATTTAGCTAAACATTCATTGCTACTAAACAAAGGTACATAACCTTCTATTTTAACTTGTTGTAGAATTTTGGAAATGATTTGTAAGTTTTACAACCTATCAATTTGCAATCTGTTATTTTCTACTACTTCGACTTCTCCTAACTTCACCGAAACAGGAAAAATTCCAAGTTTTTCGAGCTCGGATTTCACAACCATTATACAGCGACCACAAACCATATTTTTGACATAGAATTTCATCGCTATTGAACGGTTCCTATTCTCCTGCCACAATTTAGCATCTCCGCACCAAAATAGGGATTAATCACGTCTTGGGTTTCACTGATCCAATACCCGTTTTTTCCTGCTCCATACATGGGACAGTAATCCTGATATACGGTTTGTTTGGTTCCAAAGGCTTTTATCAAATCAAAAACATCTTTGCTCAATAACGAAAAATACGTTCTTTGATGCTCCATTTTACCGGCATTATCCCCAATATGTTTGACATTTACTTTGGCATCCGCCACAAAAGCATTGTATTTATTTTTTAATTTGGTGTCTAATGAAGTTGCGCTGGAACTATTCAATATAGTATGCAAATCTTTTGCCGCGATGGCTGCTCCTTTTGAATCGTCTTTGGTTAATGCATTTTTAATTTTGAGATAATTAGATACAATAGCATCGGTTGGAAAAGTCATTTTATCAGCACTCTCCGTTTTGAGCACAGCACCGGATTTTGCCCTGTTTTCAACAGGAGTTAGCTCTTTTTCAGTAGGGATTGTTTGCACCACTTTCTCGGTTAATTCCATCCCGCATTCTGAACATTCTCCACCGGATGCACCAGTAACTTCCGGATGCATCGGACAGGCATATAATTCCGTAGCTTTTTCTGTTTTTTCAGAACTTGTAGCTGCTGCTTCTTTGTTTTTCTGGTCACAAGAAACCGTCATAAATACCGTTATTAAGGACAAAAGCATTATTTTTTTCATTGTGTTTTTTTTATAATTACAAATTTACTTTTATTTAAAATCAATTATTCATTGTTATAAATTTAAGCTTTATCTATTTATTTTATGATATTAAAAAAATTATATTCTAAATTTAAATAAATTCCATTGGGTGCTGTACGCATCATAGAACTCATAATTTCCCTCCGGTAAGCCAAATCCAAACGGGCTTGACTATTGAAAATAAATTGTATTGCCGGAACCACATCAAGATACGATTTTCCATTTTCATTGATCGTTTGCCCAACAAATTCAACCATCAGGTTAATATTTGTTTGTTTAAAACTGGTGTATTTTTTGGGATACATCAGTTTGCCAAAAGACAAGGTATAATTCGTGGCGTTATTGCCTAATTCACTTGGAAAAGGATAATTTGGTTTATTATCAAATGCCTTTTCAAAACTTACCGACGAACTAATTGCTACTTTTTTTATCAGTTTCGTGGCTACTAATCCGGTCTCAAAACCCGTATTGTGCCCCATTATTTCAATTTGATCCTGATGAATATCTGCGTTATTAAAACTATACCTTCCAAAAGCAGCCAAACGAAAATGACTGTTTAAATCATCTGTCGAGAAAAACCGGTATTTAGCATAAAAACCACCTCCTTCTGTAACCAATTGACTGTTTCTATTACTGACAAATGCGGTAGCCCTAACCATCAAATTTTTATTCAAACCATAGGTTACTTCCGGCATCAAATGATAGTTGTACTCTTGACTAAATTGCTCCTCAAAAAGGGATTGTGACAGTCTTACACTCAATGAATTTGCAGGGATATTACTGGCTGGGTCCGTAACAACAAATAATTCTTGGGCTTGCATTTGAGCCGATATCAGGAATAGGACAGCAAAGCGTAAATAACTCATATTAAATTGTTTTAAGGTGAAAATTATTTTCATTTTCAACCATATAACTAGGGTATTTCGACAATGTTTTAAGTGTTTTTTTATACTCTTTTTGAGTAACAAAACCTTTATCAACCACTTTTAACTTTGTTTCCCCGTTCATTGTCTTTGCTTTCACATCAACAAATATAAAGGTGTGTTGACCCTTTTTCAATGCTAGGTTGTCTTCTATTTTTAAATTATCGAAAGCCATTGTCAACACCATGGATCCCACAAAAAAACCAGCTTTTTCGACACTCGTTTTTAAAGTTTTTGGACTTATTGAATTATTTTCCTTCAAATAAACGGTAAACGTATTCGTATTTAGTTCTGTACTGACGCTGTCTACTTCAGTCATGGCCTTTAGCTGTTTGTTAATTGCATTGGAACACATGGAACACGTTAAACCCGTTGCAATTATGTCTGCTTTTGAAATTTGAGAATAGGACTTCATGCTTGCCATCAAAACCAAACAAGCAATACCAATGAATTTTATATTTATATTTTTCATCTTATTTTATTTTTTTATTTGCATTAAAATTTGTTCTTCTGTTGGATTTACAGCAACCAGTTTCCCTGTTGCATCAAAAAGATAGGCACTAGGCAACTGCTCTACGCCAAAGACTATAGCCGATGGCGCATCAAACCCTTTGGGATCAATCAACTGCTCATATTCTAATTTGTCTTTTTGAATGGCACTTATCCATTTCGCTTGATCCGTATCCAGGGATATCCCTATAATTTCGAAATTTTCTGTTTTATACTGATTGTAAAAAGGCACCAGCTTTTTATTGGCCATTCTACACGGTGCGCACCAAGAAGCCCAAAAGTCAATTAAGACGGTTTTCCCTTTTACAGAAGCCAAACTTACAGTGGCCTCTTTATTATTTTTAAGTTCAAAATCAGGTAAATTATCTCCAATTTTCATCTGGGCATTAGCCGTTGAAAAACTGATTATTACACTTACTACCAGAATTATTTTTTTCATTTTATTTTCCTTTAAATAATTATTGAAGCGTCTCTACCGTTTTTCCACAAGTCATCATTTGCGAACCGTAATACGGATTCTTAACGGCATTTTCTTTGCTCAACCAGTTGGCTCCTTTACCGCCATTTGCCATAGGACAAAACTGGAGATAAACCGGAGTCTCGTATTTAGCCACTTTTATCAATTCATACATCGATTTTGATAAATCCATGAAATGATCTCTCTGATGAGAAATATCTTTTGTATCACCAATATGCTCAGAATGTTCTTTTAAGTCATTCAAAACTTTCATCCAAACAATATGTTCTTCCGATTTTAGTGTTTCCATCTTCACGGAATTGATTGCCGTTAATAAATCCTTCGCTTTCAAGGAAGTACTGTTTCCGTCTGTTTTCACTAAAGCATCTTTTAAAAGAAAATAGCTATCAAAAACAGCTTTTAATGTAGTATCTACTTGTTGTTTTGGAACTGCATTATCTGAGTGATTGGCGTGGCCTGCATGATTTTCTGTAGTGACGGTTTCCATTTTCGTTGCTGGAGAAACGGCTACTTTTGCTTCTCTTTCATATTGGCAACAGCCATGTAGTTTGTCATAAACAGCATCTGGAGCAAGAAACTTATCACTGTCATACCCTGCTAAAGCAATGCGTTTCAGGATTTCGTCTTGACTTGTTTTAGTCGAGTCATACGTGAGTGTTGCCATTTTGGTGTCTTTATTCCACTCGACTTTCGCTGCTTTTTTCAGGTTACCTGTAGTTTCTATGGTGCTTTTACACATCTCACAGTTGCCATATATTTTTACCGTTTCTGTTGTAGCATTTTTAATTTGCGCATGGCTTATTGTGATTGAAAGCAACAGAGTAGTTGCCATCAATATTTTTTTTATTGAATTCATTTTGATATTATTTTGAAGTGAATTAGTCGCAAAACATTGAAAACAACAGCTTATTTTGCTCTGTTTTTTGAATTGTAATTGACTACGTTTATTGGTTTTTAAAGCATATACTGCTTTGAACAAGACAGTTTTTTGGCTGTCAAAAAAGAAATTTAGCTTATTTTAGGTGGAAGCCAAATAGAACGGAAATGGGATGAGATAAAGATTTCCGAGTAATAATAATTTTGTTTTTCAGTAGAAAAACTAAAAATTTGCTTGTTTAATTCCGTGTTAAATATGGATGTTAAACCCAAATGAATTGCTGTACTGCCACAAGAAATACTCTTGCAAGCACCGTTACAACCATCATGCAACCCTTTATTTGATTTTTTTTCTTTATTACAACAGTCTTTTTGCTCCGTTTTTGAAGAGAATTCTTTTTTGCAACACGATTTCTCTGCTTTTATTCCACACGCAATAGCTACGCTTGGAGTCATAAAGAACCCAAGCGTAACTAGTAACAATATGTAAAAATTTTTAGACATAGTATCGTTTAAATAAAGTACAAAGATATTGATTGATTCTTAATTTCAAATGCATTACGTCATAAATACGTGTTAAAAATAGCCTATTATTTTCCCTCGCCTAGAATTCCATTCATTATAGACTGCGATACGGATAATATAATACTAAAAAACAAGGCAGTCCAAAACGTATCTACGCGAAAACCGTCCACAATTTTTGTACACAACAAAATCATCAGTGCATTAATAACCAATAAAAACAAACCTAAAGTTAGTATCGTTACCGGCAAAGTTAGTATCACTAATATTGGCTTGATAAATATATTAAGTAATCCAAGAACAATTGCCACAATCAAAGCCGTGGCGAATCCATCTACACGCACACCCGGCATAAAGTTCGCAATAAGCAATACTAAACCAGAGGTAATAAGAATTTTGATGAGTAAATTCATAAGTTTATCTTTTTAAATTTTAATAAATGTAGTGAAAATTAGAAACCATCTCCTTTATTTTAAAAAAGAAGTGACTTTTTGATAGAACTCAGCTGGATTTTCGGCATGAAGCCAATGCCCTACATTAGGAATCGTTTCAATATTTGAATCCGGGAAATGCTGTTTTATAATTTCAAAATCGCTGTCTATAATATAATTTGATTTTCCGCCACGAATGAACAAGGCTGGTTTCTCGAAAACGGAATTCTTAGGCAACGGAATTCCTATTTCATCCATTTTTGTATTGAAAACTGCCAAATTAAATCGAAAGGCAAGTTGCCCGGGCTCTTGCCAAAACAAATTCTTCATCAAGAATTGTCTGGTTCCAAAATCAGGAACAAACTTCTCCATGATTTCTTCGACATCACTTCGACTTGGTTTTTTTGAAAAATCAACCGCATTCAATCCCGCCAAAATATCCTGATGATGCTGCGGATAAAATTTTGGTCCTATGTCCGCAACAATTAACTTATTAACTAATTCAGGATGCAACGTTGCCAGAAACATGGCTATTTTCCCGCCCATCGAGTGTCCTAAAATATTGATATTTTCTAATTTATGAGCTTGACAGTACTCGTAAACATCCTGCGCCATAATTTCGTAGGTAAAATTCTCTGAGTGCAGGCTTCGTCCGTGGTTGCGTAAATCGAGAATATGAACCTGAAAATCAGTTGCGAATTGCGTTCCGAGTGTTTTCCAGTTATCGGACATCCCTAGAAATCCGTGAAGAATTAAAAGTGGCTGTCCTGATCCTTCTATTTTTGAAAAAAGCATATAATTTTAGATTTTAACGTTACGATTTAAATTAAAAACCATTAAGAAAGTAAAGCTATTAAGCTTAAAACTTAATCCATCATAATTTCTTAATGGTTAAAAAAAACTATTTTAATTTTTGCAAATACATATTCACCACATTGTCTAATCCCAGATAAATAGCTTCGGAAATCAGCGCATGACCAATAGAAACTTCGAGTAATCCCGGGATATTTTGTTTAAAAAATTGAATATTATCCAAACTCAAATCATGACCTGCATTGATCCCTAATCCAAGCGCATTGGCTAGGATGGCAGCGTGTGTGTATGGCATAATTCCGTTTTGATTTCCTAAACTGTATTGGTGTGCGAATGCTTCGGTATACAATTCAATTCTTTCGGTTCCAATTTTTTTTGCACCTTCAATCATTTCGAGAACAGGATCTACAAAAATGGACGTTCTAATTCCGTTCCGTTGAAACTCCTGAACAATTTCAGTCAAATAAGAAGCATGCTTTATGGTATCCCAACCAGCATTAGATGTTATGGCATCTACAGCATCCGGAACTAGAGTTACCTGAGTCGGTTTTATTTCCAGAACAAGGTCGATAAAGGTTTTTTCTGGATTTCCTTCTATATTATATTCCGTAAAAACAGTCGTTTTTAAATCCCGTGCATCCTGATAGCGAATGTGGCGCTCATCCGGACGGGGATGTATGGTAATCCCTTGCGCTCCGAACTTTTGAATGTCGGCAGCTACTTTTAATAAATCAGGAACATTTCCTCCACGAGCATTACGTAAAGTAGCTATTTTATTGATGTTTACACTTAATTTTGTCATTGGAACCCTTTTTGATTAAACCAGTACTATTTCTTGAAGCAAAAATACAAAGTAAAACTTAGGAGTTTTTGCTTATTTTTGATTATTTTGCATGAAATATTTTTGCCTTATTTATGATCGGAATTACAGACTATATAACCAATGATTTTAAAGCGATTAACAACCAAGATACTATTGCGGTTGTTCAAGAATTCTTCAATGACGTCCACTTTTCACATTTCCCAATAATCGAAGAAGGGGTGTATCTGGGCAGTATTGCCCGCGAAGATCTAGAAACTTTTGACAGCACTAAAAAAGTATCTGATTTTCGCTATTCACTGGAAGGGTTTTTCACAAGAACTAATACAGTATGGCTTGATGTGCTGGAAGTTTTTGCAAAAAATCAGACTAATTTAGTTCCGGTTTTAGACGAAAACAACACCTACGTGGGTTATTATCAAATAGAAGACATCATGAAGTTTTTTCATGAAACTCCTTTTTTAAAGGAACCCGGTGGCGTTATCGTTGTCAAGAAAGCCGCTTTAGATTATTCTATGAGTCAAATTACCCAAATAGTCGAAAGCAACAATGGTAAACTTTTAGGTGTATTCGTCTCCGAATTAGATGTTGAGAGTGTTGAAGTTACCTTAAAAATAACGTTAGGTGCTATTAATGAAATAATACAGACTTTCAGAAGATATGATTATGAAATTATATCCGAGCATCAAGAAGACAATTACATCAATAATTTGAAGGAACGCTCTGATTATTTAGACAAGTACCTTAATATATAGTGCTCGTTTAACCGATTATTTGTTTAATCGATTAAATAC
Organism: Flavobacterium sp. ZB4P23; assembly: GCF_003970375.1. Classification (NCBI taxonomy): domain Bacteria; kingdom Pseudomonadati; phylum Bacteroidota; class Flavobacteriia; order Flavobacteriales; family Flavobacteriaceae; genus Flavobacterium; species Flavobacterium sp. ZB4P23. The sequence goes on along the minus strand of NZ_RYDK01000003.1, from coordinate 69,735 downwards.
TAAAACAAACATATCAACATTAAACGATTACACAAAAAGATGAAAGTAGCGATCTACGGCCAATATTATCAAAACAGTACCGAACCTATTATAAACGACATCTTTGTTTTTTTTAACAAAAATAATGTAGAGATGATTATTGAGTCTCATTTTTTGCTGATGCTCAACGAAAGGAAAATTGTAGAAAAAAAATACAAAACCTTCACATCCCACACTGAACTTGATTCTAGTTTTGATATGCTCATCAGCATTGGAGGAGACGGAACTATTTTAAGAGCGGCCACTTTAGTGCGGGATTCCGGAGTTCCTATTTTAGGAATAAATGCGGGAAGACTAGGTTTCCTTGCAACCGTCCAAAAAGAGAATATCGCAACATTCATGCAATTTGTCATTGACAAAAAATACACCATCTCAAAAAGAACATTACTGAGCGTAACCTGCACGCCACCAAATGAATCCATCCAAAAAATGGATTTTGCCATGAATGAAATTACGGTCAGTAGAAAAGACACTACATCGATGATTACGATAGACACGTACTTGAATAACGAATTTTTAAATTCATATTGGGCCGATGGGTTAATTATATCAACACCAACAGGATCTACGGGGTATTCTTTGAGTTGTGGCGGTCCAATCTTGACACCTGATGTAAAAAGCATCGTCATCACCCCAATTGCTCCCCACAACCTAACGGCCAGGCCTCTTGTTGTTCCGGATGAAACAGAAATTAGACTAAAAGTTTCCGGAAGAGAGGAAAATTATTTAGTGTCCTTAGACTCCAGAGTTACCTCGGTAAAGAACGAATCCATACTGACCTTAAAAAAAACCCCCTTTCAAATCAATATGGTAGAAATACCCGAAGAAACTTTTTTAAAAACCCTTCGAAGCAAATTACTTTGGGGACAAGATAAGCGTAACTAAATCATTTTAATAAATAATATACGATTCTATGTTTTTTTTTCGTTTGAATAAATAAAATACTCACTTTGCGCAATTTACTTGTCAATTAATCAAAAAAACACACATTTAACTGAATGGGTATTGAATCGTATTGATTATTATTATATTTGCACGCAATTTTTGATTGAATGAACAAGATTTTCTATTTATTGTTTTGCTTACTCCCATTTACGAACACCCAGGCTCAGATCCACGAAATTGGTGTTTTTGCAGGTGGAAGTAACTTTGTAGGCGATGTTGGTCCTACGACTTACCTTGCGCCAAACGAACCTGCTTTTGGGGTTTTATACAAATGGAATAAAAGTCCAAGACATGCTTACCGATTTTCATACATGCAGTCAAACATAAATTCAGATGATTCAGATTCAAAAGAAGCAGCAAGAAACCAAAGAGGATATCGTTTTGAAAACAATCTAAAAGAAGTCTCTTTAGGACTTGAATTCAACTTTTTTGACTTTAATCTTCACGACTCTCGAACTAAAATTACACCTTATGTGTTTTCAGGAATCAGTTATTTCCTGAGCAGGTACAAATTGACAGACACGCAAGCAGGTACAACAGCAGAAGGCAGATCAGAAAGAAGAAAATCAATAGCGATCCCGATGATTTTAGGAATCAAGTCAACGCTATCTCCCAGTTTAATATTGGGATTAGAAACCGGAGCACGGTATACGCTGACCGATGATATAGAAGGAAGTTATAATGGGAATTTTGGAAATATAAATAATAATGATTGGTATGTCTTCACAGGCGTTACGCTAACGTATACCTTTGGAAACAAACCCTGTTATTGTGCAGAATAAAAAAATGAATTTACTAGACACTATAGATGCAACGAACCTACCAAACCATTTGGCTATCATAATGGATGGTAATGGTCGTTGGGCAAAACAAAAAGGACTCTTACGAGCTTTAGGTCATGAAAGCGGGACAAAATCAGTAAAAAAAATAATTGAAGCCAGTGCTAAACTAGGGATTGATTTTCTAACACTCTATGCTTTTTCTACCGAAAACTGGAACAGGCCCAAACTGGAAGTAGAAACCTTAATGAAGGTACTCATCAACTCCTTAAAAAAGGAATTAAAAACCTTACAAGAAAACAATATAAAACTGAATGCTATTGGTAATTTAGAAAAATTACCAAAATCTGCACAAAAAGAGCTCCTCGACGTTATTAGTAAGACAAAAGACAACACGCAAATGACACTAACCCTAGCGTTAAGCTACGGTTCCAGGGAGGAAATTGTCACTGCTGTAAAAAACATTTGCAGTAAAGTTAAAAATAATATAATTTCAATAGACACTATTGACGATTCCATTATTAATGAGCATCTTTACACGCAAAATTTACCTGATGTAGATTTATTAATACGAACTAGTGGAGAGCATAGAATAAGTAACTTTTTGTTATGGCAAATTGCCTATGCAGAATTATATTTTACTGATGTATTATGGCCAGACTTTAAAGAACAAGATTTATATGAGGCTATCATTAGTTATCAAAAAAGAGAACGTAGATTTGGAAAAACAAGTGAACAAATTAAATAATTATTTAGTGTTAAATAAAAGCATCAGAATAGCCCTCACCGTTTTAATTTTAGGAAGTTTTACACAAGTTAAAGCACAAGAAAGAGTTCCTTTTGATCAAGGAAAAAAATACATCTTAGGAGATGTAACAGTTGTTGGCGATATCACTTTCAACACTCAAACTGTAGTTACTTTTGCTGGTCTGCAAAAAGGACAATCGATAACTATTCCTGGTGAACAAATAAGCAGCGCCATAAAAAAACTAGGAAAACTGGGCTTGTTCGATGAAATTTCATTTTATATCAATAGAATAGAAAATGACAGCATCTATCTTGATTTGAATATCGTGGAATTACCTAAATTGAGTGGTGTAAAATTTGTAGGTGTAAAAAAATCAAAAACGGAAGCTTTAATTAAAGACAACAGCCTTAACAAAGGGAAAGTAGTCAATGAAAATTTAATTACCACTACAAAAAACTACATCGAGAACAAGTATAAAAAAGATGGGTATTACAACACCAAAGTAAACATAAATACTGCCAAAGACACAGCTACGATAAACCAAGTCAACATGGTTATCAATGTAGACAAAGGAAATAAAGTAAAAATACAAAAAATTGATTTTGTAGGAAACACAAAAATATCCGATAAAGTATTGCGTAAAGCAATGAAGGATACCAAACAAAAAAACTTCCTGCGTGTTTTAAAAGGCTCTAAATTCATAAAAGAAAAACACAAATCGGATTTAGAAAACGTAATCGCTTCTTACAAAGAGAAAGGCTATAGAGATGCCAGAATACTTTCGGATTCTGTTACCTATGACAAAGACAAAAAAGCCTTAATGATTAAAATAAATGTTGAGGAAGGAAATAAATACTTTTTTGGAAACATTAAATTTTTAGGAAATACCGTTTATCCGGATCAATATCTAAACAGAATTTTAGGTGTCAAAAAAGGGGAAACCTACAACGGAGTACTTCTGGAGAAAAGAATTGCAGACAAATCAAAACCTGACGGAGAGGACATCACGAATTTATACCAAAACAGCGGTTATTTATTTTCTAATATCAATGCTGTAGAGGTAAGAACCGCAAATGATACCATTGACTTTGAAATCAGAGTTACTGAAGGACCAATTGCATACTTCAATAAAATTACAGTAGTAGGAAATGACAAGACCAATGACCGTGTAATTTACCGGGAATTAAGAACCAAACCAGGAGAGAAATATAGCAAAGAAGAGTTAGTACGAACCATTAGAGAGATTGGCCAATTAGGATTTTTTGATCCGGAAGCCATCGATCCAAAATTCAAGAATGTAGATTCAGGAGCAGGAACTGTAGACATTGAATACAATCTGGTGGAGAAAGGATCCAGCCAAATCGAACTTCAAGGTGGTTACGGTGGTGGTGGTTTCATTGGAACATTAGGACTTTCTTTTAATAACTTTTCAGCCAGAAACTTACTCAATAAAGAAGCCTACAAACCGCTTCCTATGGGAGATGGTCAAAAAGTATCGTTACGTTTACAGGCCAGCACCTTTTTTCAAACGTATAGCGTCTCGTTTTCCGAGCCTTGGTTTGGAGGTAAAAAACCCGTATCTTTTAGTACCTCATTGTCATACAGCAAACAATTTTTGAATAATTTTATAACACAAAGAGCCGATAAAAGTAAGAGTTTTAATATCATTACATTGTCCGTTGGCTTGTCAAAAAGATTAACGGTGCCGGATGACAACACGTATTTATCTCAATCCGTAAGTTACCAACATTATGATTTAAATAATTACAACACTGGATTATTTACTTTTGGAAACGGGTCTTCCAGAAATTTAGCGTATACTATAGGACTAACGCATACCAATAAAGGATTCAATCCTATATTTCCAACGTACGGTTCTGAATTTAGTTTAACCGCTAAATTTACACCACCCTATTCATTGTTGAATGGAATAGATTATGCCACACTAGGCGATAAAGAAGAATACAAATTAAAAAACACTGTAGACCGACAAAATGTGCCTGATGGAAATGGGAATATTGTTCAAATTGGAGATTATATTGACACCAACGGAAACAAAGTGACCGATTTTAACCTGGCGGCAACAAACATTAGTAAAGTAGATCAAGAGCGATTTAAATGGTTGGAATATTATAAAATAAAGTTTAAAGCGGACTGGTATACTAAGATTTACGGAAAATTAGTCCTTAGAACGTTGACTGAATTTGGATTTCTTGGAGCATACAATCAAGACAGAGGTTCAGTTCCGTTTGAACGATTTTATCTTGGGGGTGACGGACTGGCTAACTTTTCTATGGATGGTAGAGAAACCATTCAGTTAAGAGGGTATCCTAATAATTCATTGACACCCGTAAATAGCACAGGAGATCAAATTGGAGCTACGGTTTTTAACAAATTTTCAATGGAGTTACGCTATCCAATAACATTAAAATCATCCGCATCAATTTATGCTTTGGCATTCATGGAAGCAGGTTCGTCATTTAGTGATTTCAAGAGCTATAACCCTTTTGCCTTAAATCGTTCCGCAGGAGTTGGATTGCGTGTATTCATGCCCGCATTTGGTTTATTGGGAATTGATTTTGGCCATGGTTTTGACGCTCTGCCCGGACAAGCAGAACCAAACGGATGGGAAACTCACTTTATTATTGGACAACAATTCTAAAAAATTGATTTAAAATTTTTCTAGTACGTTACTATTTATGAGAAAACAATTTTTATATCTTTTTTTAATTTTAGCAGTTGCGCAGACTATGAAAGCGCAAACTAGAGGAACCAAACTGGGCTATATTGATATGGAATACATTTTACAGAATGTTCCAAATTATACCGAAGCAAAAGTTCAATTAGAGCAAAAAGCCCAAAAATGGAAACTAGAAATTGAAACTAAAAAAATTGAAATCAATAAATTGAAAGATGCGTTAAAAGCCGAAAAAGCACTATTAACCAAAGAACTCATTAGCGAAAGAGAAACAGAAATTAGTTTCCTCGAAAATGAAAATTTAGACTATCAACAAAAAAGATTTGGACCCAATGGCGATTTGATCCTACAAAAATCTATTTTGGTAAAACCAATACAGGATCAAATTTTTACTGCCGTTCAGGATATTGCTGAAGCAAAAAAATATGATTTCATCTTTGATAAAGCCTCTGATCTTACCATGCTGTTTGCAGCAAAAAGATTTGATATCAGTGAGCAAGTTTTACGCGTATTGAACCGTACAGAAAAAAGAGAACAACTGACAAAAAAACAACTTCAGGAAGAAGAAGCCAGAGAAAGCAAGGAAGATGCGTTAGATGAAAATCCTACCTTAGCCGATAGACAAAAAATCCTGAACGATAAAAAAATAGCCCGAGACAAATTGCTTGAAGACCGAAAATTACTTCAAGAACAAAGAAAAAAAGAATTTAACGACAAGCGAAAACAAATAATAGCTGACAGAGAAGCTAAAAAAATTGGCACGGTTTCTGCAAATGTCAAAACAATTGACACCGTTACAGCACCATCAGTAAGTGACTTAAAAAAAGAAAATGCTAAAGAAACTGTTGAATTAGCCAAACAAAAACAAGCTGATGCCAGAACTAAAACATTGGAAGATCGTAAAAAAGTCATTGAAGATCGCAGGAAAGCTTTAGAAGAAAGAAGAAAAAAAATACTGGAAGACAGAGAAGCTCTCAAAAAAGCAAAAGAGGAAAAAATAAAAGAAAATACAAACAATAATTAATTACTAAATACTTTAAAAACGATGAAACAAATCAAAACCCTATTAATTGCTGCCCTTGTTATTTTAGGAGCAAATCAAACAATTACTGCACAAACAAAAACAGCACATGTAGATGTAAGTGAAATTATGACAAAAATGCCTGCAATGTTAGATGCTCAAAAACAATTAGACAAATTGAGTACTACGTATGATGCTGATTACAAAAAAATGGTTGAAGAATACCAAGCTAAATTAAAAAAGTACGAAGCAGAAGCAGCAACAGTTACTGAAGTTATAAACACAGAACGTTCTAAAGAAGTTCAGGACATGCAAAAAAGAATTGTTGACTACAGAGACAATGCTCAAAAAGAATTGCAACAAAAAGAATCTGATATCGTAAAACCATTAATGGAAAAAGTAAGAGCTTCGATCCAAAAAGTGGGTAAAGCAAAAGGGTATCAATATGTTTTAGACGGTTCAACTCTTTTACTTGCTGATGGTCCAAACTTGACTATGGATGTAAAAAAAGATTTAGGTTTCTAAAAAAAAGAACAAAATTCAAAAAAACTGCTCACCTTATATTAGGACAGAGCAGTTTTTTTTGTTTAACAAATATTCTAGGAAATTAAAATTTCAGCGCGTAACTTTGTTTCTATGAACAACAACGATCAACCTATAGGGATTTTTGACTCAGGAATAGGTGGCACCTCCATCTGGAAAGCAATTCACAAACTACTTCCAAACGAAAAAACCATATACCTTGCCGATAGCAGGAATGCACCTTACGGACAAAAAACAAAAGAGGAAATTGTTGCATTAAGCATGAAAAATACCGAATTTCTGCTTGATATGAAATGTAAATTAATTGTAGTTGCCTGCAATACGGCAACAACTAATGCCATTCAAGAATTAAGATCTAAATATAATGTTCCTTTCATAGGAATAGAACCTGCGATAAAACCAGCAGTCACTCATTCAAAAACACAAATAATAGGAATTCTGGCTACACAAGGCACACTAAACAGTGAACTTTTCAATAAAACCACTGAAAAGTACCAAGACACTAAAATAATTGAGCAGGTGGGACATGGATTAGTGCAATTAATTGAAAATGGAGAGATCAACTCGCCCGAAATGACCACATTACTTCAAGCCTACCTGATTCCTATGATTAATGCCAATATTGATTATTTAGTATTAGGTTGCAGTCACTATCCGTATCTGATTCCTCAAATAAAAAAAATCCTTCCCAAACACATTCACATTATAGATTCCGGTGAAGCAGTTGCCAAACAAACTCAAAACATATTGCGGGAAAATATAGGTTTCGCATCATCACAAAACAACGAACCTATTTTTTATACCAACACCAATCCAAAAGTATTGACTGAAATTTTAGAAAACAAGTATACGGTAGAACAGGAAAATTTCTAAAACGGCTGAATATTACTCCTCCTTGAACCAACTGGAATACATAACATAATTATTCGAAATGCGTTCAATTTCTCCTGCAAAATCGGACTGATCTATATCCTTAACTTTTCTAGCGGGAACTCCTGCCCAGATTGTCCCTGAGCCTACAACAGTGTTCTGAGTAACAACAGCACCGGCAGCTACAATAGAATTACTTTCGATAACACAATTGTCCATTACTATCGCCCCCATTCCAATCAATACATTGTCGTGAACCTCACAACCATGCACGATTGCATTATGTCCAATAGAAACATTATTTCCTATGAGTGTAGGATGTTTTTTGTACGTACAATGAATAATAGCACCATCTTGAATATTGACTTTGTTTCCAATTTTAATACAATTAACATCGCCTCTGATAACAGCATTAAACCATACACTACAGTTGGTTCCAAAAGTAACATCCCCAATAATAGTGGCATTTTCAGCAACATAACAATCCTTCGGAATAGAAGGTGATTTACCGTTGACAGATTTTATTAGCATGATAAGATAAATTAGTTAATTGCCGGACAATTGCAATCGTATTTTACAGGTTTACAAAACAAATCAATCCCAAGGGTAATTTGGTGGTAACCACCATTATCAAATTTAACCGCTCCAGACAATTGAGAATACGTATAAGCGACCATAAATTGATCAAAATTCACACCCACAATTGGTGTTATGTATTGCAGTTTTTGTTTGGAAATTGTATTGCCATCAAGATATTCTGCACCATCAAAACTTCTTCGATAGGACAATCCACCCCAAACTCTACCAAAATCTAAATTTTTATATGCTTTCAAATTAAGGTCAATTGATTTCTCTTTTGTTTGATCCACCAATTGGAATAAAACAGAAGGCTCCCATAAAATTTGATCTGAATTACCAAAAATATACCCTGCACTGAATAAAAACTTCCTTAAGTTATCACTTTCATATTCCGTGTAAATATTCCTTCTCGTTTCAATTGCGTTTTTTACTGTCGCATGCGCGTAAAAATCTAAAAAATTATAGGATATTCCAAAGTCCACGTTAAAATAAGAATCTTTTTGCACCACGGTTCCGTCAATTATTGGATCAAAATCCCCTGACTGCAAAAAAGCGGTTTCATCTAATTGACTTTGTATCAATCCACCACTAATCCCGAAAGACAATTGATTTAAATCAATTTCGTCTCTAGAAAACATAAGGTGATACGCATACGTCAATTTTATTCCTTTTTGAGAATGATACCCGTTTTTATCATTAAAAAGTATAAAACCCGCTCCTGCTTTTTCACCTACTTTACCATTAAAACTAAGTGTTTGTAATTCAGGCGCGTCCTTCTGATCGAACCATTGCTTACGACCGGTTAACCTAATTTTAGCACAATTTGGCGCTCCGGCCATAGAAGGATGTATCAAGTAATAATTGTCTGACAGATAATCTGAGTACACCGGTATTCCTTCCTGAGAAAAGGAATAATGTGACATCAAAAAAATAATGGCTAGAAATCTAATCTTATTATACATTCAAATACTTTTTAGTAAAACGGATGCGATCAAAAAACAATATAAATTATTAAAAAAAAGCAAAAGCCGAATCAAACACGTAAATTAAAGTTAATTTATTCATTAAAAAATCAAATATAGGTATTCGTAGAAAATAACTTTAGTAAATTTGTAAAAAATTCAAAACTGATGAACAAAGTTACCATAAAAGAGACCCAAAATCCAACTATATTAAAATTTGAATTTAACGATTTCATCACTCAAAATGAAAGTTTTGAATTCAAAAATATAGACGAGGCAAAAACATCCCCTTTAGCACAACAATTATTTTACCTGCCTTTCGTAAAAACAATTTATATCTCCGGGAATTTTATTGCCGTTGAAAAATATAATATTGTTGAATGGGATGATGTCAAAGATGCTGTGGCGCAACAAATAGAAAAATTTGTAAATGATGGCGGATCAATCATTACTATAGAAGAAAATAAGTCTAAAAAACAACCGGTGACCGTGTATGGCGAAACAACTCCTAATCCGTCAGCTTTGAAATTTGTAGTTAGCAAAATACTCACTAAAAACGCTATTGAATTCAAAAATATCGATCAAACTGGCGCTTCTCCATTGGCAAAAGAACTGTTCAAATTCCCTTACGTAAAAGAAATTTTTATTGATGAAAATTACATCTCCGTAACTAAATACGAAGTCAATGAATGGCAAGAAATTACCTTAGAACTAAGAAGTTTCATCAAGCAATACATAGAAAATGGAGGAACTGTTTTAGATGAAAATTATATTGCCACGGTAACTGCAGAAGAAAAAATAAAAGTAAAAGAATTTGACACCCTGGATGTCACTTCGCAACAAATCATTAATATATTAGAAGAATATGTAAAACCCGCAGTACAAGCTGATGGTGGAAATATAGCCTTCGATTCCTATAATGAAGCCGACAAAACTGTAAAAGTGATTTTACAAGGTGCTTGTAGCGGATGTCCTTCTTCTACATTTACTTTAAAAAGCGGGATAGAAAACATGTTAAAAAGCATGTTAAATGACGAAAGCATCAAAGTAGAGGCAATAAATGCATAAAAAGGAAAAATAATTCAAAACATTGATTTAAATATAGTTACGTTAAAAAAATGTATTTTAAATTGAAAATACATTTTAATCTTTAACTTAATACCTAGAAATCAGGTCAATATTAAAAGTAATTGAAATTCTTTGCAGTTCTGAAACAAGTTGGCAAGATGGAGCTCGAAAAGAATAGCCAAAGCCTGAAAATCTGTAAAACACATGCGGTCCGTCTATGTCCATGACCAAAGCGTAACCATCAGTAATGGTGTTATAACAGAATTTAGAATAAATCTAAAATTAACTTTCGAACACGAATAGAGTAGCTAAAAAAATCAAAGCGTTTCATCAGAAGCGCTTTTTTTTAGGAGCAATTTCCCGTTATCCGTTACAATCTTTTTCTTTTTAAAGAAAAAAGAAAAAGGATTTCCACTTCTACCGGGGCTAAAAAAATTTCCATGAATAAATTCCATTTTGAAACCAGTCCCTATTTATTACAACACCCCAAAAATCCAGTAAACCGAAAACTCTGATTTCAAAATCATTGGCACCAATCCTAGAAAAAGACAAACCCAACATTATAAACACCGCTAATTTCCCAGCCATTAACAACCAACCTGTACGGCACTACTGCAGCAATAACAGGAATACAAAACTATCAAATTATCTTTTTTACAGGCACGCATCTCAAACCAAGAAAAGCTGTCATCCTTGAGTCAAAACTATACCTGTTCAATGCCAAATACTGATTATCAACAAATTATTAATGATTTAATAAAGTAATCATAGAAAAAAATCACTACTATTGTAAGACCAATCAAATAGAAATACCATGGGACTAGCATCATTTTTTAAAAAATTATTTGGCTCAGCCAAAGAAACGACTAATGAATTAGCGAACAAAGCAGAAACTAGTTTTGATCACGCCAAAAAAACAGCGGCACCTTACTTAGAAAAAGCAGAGAATTTCGTAGCAGAAACATTTGAAAAAACAAAAGAAAGCGCAACACCCTATTTTGAAAAAGCAGAACTTTTTGCTGAAGATACTTTTGAAAAAGCAAAAGAAACGGCAGCGCCAATTATAGAAAAAGCAGAACACTTTGCCAGCAATACTAGAGAAGTATTAAGCGAGTATTCAGCCAAAACCGGAGAAGCTCTTGGGGATTTAGTAAATAGTATAAAAGAAAAAACTGATGCAACTGCTGACAAAGCATCAGATATGGCCATTGAGAAAAAAACAAGCGTATCTGAAGTTATTGATACCCTAAAAGAAAAAGCAAGCGAAACTGCTGACAAAGCAGAAGACTTAGCCAGTGATGCAAAAACAACCGCTTCTGAAGTTGTTGATACCCTAAAAGAAAAGGCAAGTTCCCTTGCACATGATGGCGATGAAGAACTAAAACAGAGCAAAAAAGAAACCATAAATAAAATAGAAGAAGAAGATGCCGATTAATTTATTCGTATTTTTGTCTTTCAAACTTAACCTTCTCCTTTTGAGAAGGTTTTTTATTACATAAAAATGAATTTAGATCCAGACCAACTTTCTAGTTACGCTAATACTTTTTTAAAAGTATTGATAGATTATTCTCCAAAATTGATTTCTGCCTTTATAATTCTATTTGCTGGACTTTATATCATCCGCCTCATCAATAGATTCATAAGAAGAATAATGGTGAAAAGGAATCTAGACCCTACACTGACAAAATTTCTGGCAGATATCTTACTTTGGGTTTTGCGGATCATCTTATTTGTTTCTTTCATCTCAAAACTTGGGATTGAAACGTCTTCCTTCGTGGCTATTCTTGGCGCAATGGGACTTGCTGTAGGCTTATCTCTCCAAGGATCACTCTCCAATTTTGCAGGCGGCATGTTGATTATTCTCTTTAAACCCTTTAAGGTTGGCCATACAATTGAAGCCCAAGGGGTCATTGGAACTGTTAACGAGATACAAATATTTGTAACCAAATTAATCACAGCTAACAATCAAACTATTTTTATACCCAATGGATCTTTATCAAATGGAAATATCATAAATTATTCTTTACAAAGGATCAGAAGAGCTGATTTGACAATTGCTATTTCTTATGATACGGATATTAAAAAAGCACGCGAAATGATCACGGCAGTTCTAAAGAACAATCCAAAAGTGCTTGAAACACCTGCTGCTGAAGTATCCGTAAAAAACCTCACCGACAGCGCCATCCAAATAGCGGTAAGACCTTGGGCTACAAATGAAGATTTTTGGGGTGTTTATGCCGATACATTGGAAAACTGCAAACAAGCGTTTGATACTGCTGGAATTATTATTCAGCCTTATGTTAAGGAGTCGTCAAAAAAGAATAACACGGAGAGTAATGAAATATAATAATAAAGGCAGAAGTTACGACACTATTATTTTAAAACCCAGATTCCACAAAAGCAATAACTATTTTTTTGAAGTCGTAATCAAAAAATCTTTCAAATAATAAGGCTCAAAGTACGCAACATCAACGGTGTCACTTACTTTGAATTTCTCATAACTCAAAGCGCTCATTTCTTTGGCAGAAGGATATTTAATCTCCTCTAAAAAAATATGATTTTTTTTAGTTAAAACCAGCTTGCATTTCTCGGCACAATCTCCAACAAAATAGATGGATTCCTGCAAATCTTCAAATGAATTCTCCGTAATTATTTCGGCAAGAACTTCTCGTTTTTTTTCTAAATTCGGGTTAAAAACAGCACTATATACTTCCATTCTTCGCGCATCAATCATGGGAATAATCAATCCGCTGGAAACTGTAACCTGCGATGCCAACGCTTGCAAAGTATCAATAGCAATCAATGGGATGTTCAGTGCATAGCAAAGCCCTTTTGCTGCCGAAACCCCAATTCGCAAGCCAGTATATGAACCCGGTCCCTGACTTACGGCAACAGCGGATAAATCCTGAAGCGTAATTCCGGCTTCTTTGATAATTTCCTCAATAAAAACATGCAATCGTTCCGCGTGGGAATATCCTTCTTCTGCTATTTCTTTGCAGAGAATCGTTTTTCCTCCTTTTGCAAGAGCTACCGAGCAATTTTTAGTGGCGGTTTCAATATTTAATAAGTAAGACAAGCCGTTTAAAGTTTAAAGTTTAAAGTTCCTCTCGAAACCTTTAATTTGTTTTATTTTTGAATTACAAAATTCGCATTATTTATCCTGTTTTTCGCTTTTATTTTTTCTTAATTTCCTTATCTTTTTTCAGCATCACTTTATCTCCTGAATTCAGTTCCTTAGCGACTGTAGAGTATGGCCCAGTAATGACCACATCACCTTTTTTAAGACCTGTCAAAACTTCAATATTAGTATCATCCTGAATTCCGGTTTTAATAACTCTAATTTTTGCTTTATCCCCTACTTTTACAAACACACATTCGTATTTTTTATCACTTTTAGGCGCTGCTCCTTTTTGTTCTTCAGCTGGATCTGCCACTTTAATCTCTTTGACTGAAGCCGTATCTGACTTTATAACAACAGCACTTATAGGCACTGTCAGTATATTTATTTTTGTATCGGTAATAATATCAACCGTTGCGGTCATTCCTGGTCTAAAAGGGGAATATGTTTCTGGTCTCCCTTTAAGTAAATCTTGATAAGATTCCTTCAAAATTCTAACTTTTACTTTAAAATTAGTGACCTGATCAGCTGTCAAGGCGGAACTGGCTGAATTAGAAATACTAGTTACCGTCCCTTTAAATTGTTTTTTTAAATAGGCATCTACCTCCACATTTGCTTCGTCTCCTACTTTAATTTTTACAATATCATTTTCATTGACATCCACTTCCACTTCCATATTATTTAAATTGGCCACTCTTAAAATCTCCGTTCCGGTCATTTGTTGCGTACCCAAAACGCGCTCGCCCAGCTCTACATTCAGTACTGAAATGGTTCCGTCAGCGGGTGCATAAATGGTGGTACGCCCTAGATTATCTTTAGCCTCATTTACGGTTGCCGCAGCACTTTGAACATTAAAGTAAGCCGTTTGTTTTGATGCTTTAGCAACTTCATAAGAAGCAACTGCTTTATCCCAATCTGATTTTGAGATAATGCCTTTTTCAAATAATATTTTGTTTCTCTCGTAATTTGATTTGGATTCTTTAAAAGAGGCCTCCGCCTGACTCAAAGCAGCTCGTGTGCCTGATAAATTAGAAACGGAACGATTGTATCCTGAAGTATACAAATCCGGATTTATCTTGACCAATAAATCGCCTTTTTTAACGGCCTGTCCTTCTTTTACATTCAAAGAAATAATTTCGCCTGAAACCTCCGATGAAATTTTAACTTCAATTTCTGGTTGAATTTTCCCGGTAGCCGATACGGTTTCAATAATAGTTGAGGGATTGACCTGGGCGATTTCAATTTCTGTTCCCTCATCTTTATTTCCTATAACACCTGCTTTTGAAAGCGTTACTAACAATACAATAGCTGCTACTGAAACACCTAATACAATATAAATTGTTTTTTTTGACATGATAAATTAGTATTTGATAATTGGAATTCCAAAATAGAATTCTAGTATTTTGATTTTAAAAATATAATCGTATTTGGTTCTAATAATTTCTGATTGTGCATTCGTCAGTAAGGTTTGTGATTGATTAAAATCAAATGAATTCATCAAACCTACATCATATTTTTCTTTGGCATAATCGTAAGCGCCTTGTCTCGCCTCAAGTGCCACAACTGAGGATTCATAGGCATTTAGTGCGCCTTTAGCATCTGTAAAGGCAGTAAAAACATTACGCTGCAAATCTAAATCCTGCTGTTCCACTGCAATTTTTGACCGTTCTAAACTTACTTTTGAACGTTCTACATTGTTCCTCACCGAAAACCCATTGAATATCGGAATCGACAATTGTGCTCCAAAAGACTGTCCTTTATTACTATTAAACTGTTCGAAAAACGGAGCTGAATTTTTAGTGCCAATTAGATTCCTCATACTATCAAAGAAAGGGACATCAGCATAAGAAACTCTGCTATTAAAGCTGTAAAAACCTTGTAAAGTAGGTTGAAAAGCTCCTTTGGCAATCTCCAGATCTTTCTGTGCAATCTCCAGATTTGTTCTGGCAATTTTCAGTTCAGTTCTGTTTTCCAATGCTTTGTCATAAATAGCAGCTGGAGTTTGTACCATTATATTATTTTTATCTCTAATGTCAGTATCATCTACTACATCAAAATCTTCAAACTCTTTTAATTGCAACAACTGCGCTAAACTTAATTTAGAAATTAATAAAGCATTATCTGCAGCAATAACATTTTGATTGTTCAATGCTACTGTAGCTTTGATATCTAATAAATCCCCACGAGGAATTGAACCTGCTTTAACTAATTCTTCAGAGCGTACATATTGTTTTTCATTAATTTCCAACTGTTCTTTTTGTACTTTTAGATTTTCTTTATTAAAAAGAATCTGTAAGAAAGCGTTGGCAACATTCAGGGCAATATCCTCCTGCATTTTGAGCAATTGGTATTTAGCCGCCACAATTGAAAGATTAGCTCTTCGAAGTGTATTTTGATTTTGCAGTCCTTTATAAATATCCACTCCAACATTGGCTCCAGCCGAAGTAAACTGCGTCGTTTGGTTCTGCAAAAGCCCTGTTGTAATATCCTGATTCAAACCAATGTTCCAGGAATGTGATGCATTTGCATTTAAAGACGGCAGAAAATTTCCGATGGCTCCTTTTTTATCAATAAGAGCTGTTTTACTATCTAATTCAGATTGCTTGATGGAAATATTGTTTTGAATGGCATATTTCACGCATTCCTCGAGGGTCCATTTTTTGGATTGCGCCTGAATAGACAAACTGAACAGCGTGATAAAAACGAAACTGATATAACTATTTTTTTTCATATATTTTAGATGAAAGTGTAACAAAGGTACTACACATATTTAACATTTTTTAAAAAACTGAATTTCTTTTTTAAGTACAGATTTAGGGTTTCACTTCTTCGCTTTTTAAGACTTGATTCCAAACTTTAATCGTATCGGAAGCTTTAATTCCACTTTTGATTTCGACATAAATACCATCGCTGATACCCAAGATTAACTCCTTTCTTATAAATTCCTGCGTCCCCGTTTGAATCTCTACGTATGGTTTTTGTGTCTTCTTATCAAATTGAATCAGCGCCTCTTTCAGTGCCAATACCTTATCCACTTTTTCAAGTATAATTGACACATTTACTCTCAAACCAGCGCGAATAAAAGTGTTCTCACTATTGGCTAATGATGCTTTGATTTCAAATTGGATGGCACCATTTTCAGTTTTACCTTTTGGAGCAATGTATTGCAATACGGCGTCAAATTTTTTGTTCTCGATAGCGCCAATGGTAATTTCGATGGGTAATTTTTCTTTTATTTCGCCCACTTCTGACTCGTCAATTTTTCCCACAAATATCATTCGGCCTACATCTGCAACACTTGCAATTGCTGTCCCTTCATTGAAGTTATTACTTTCAACAACCTGATTCCCTACTTTTACGGGAACAGTATCTAAATTGTAATTCCCGGAATCTGCCTCATCCAGAATTCCAAGTATGTTTAATCGTGTTAATTTCCCTGAACCAGGGGAACCCATAATGGCCACTAGCTCGCCTTCCTTGATATTGAAATTAATCCCTTTTAAAACATGTAGATCAGAACTTCATATTTTATACGATTTGTACAGGTCTTTAATTTCAATCATAATCTGGCAATTTTAAAACACTATTTAATTAGTTTCAACAGTAAATTATACGGAAATAAAAAGAATGACTTCAAGGATTTTAACCATAAGACTTCGTTGCAGATAAAATGTTACACTTTAATCTTAAAAAAGAATAGTTTTATTAATTTTACCGCTTTAAACCCGAATTAAATGCCAAAAACGCTATCAACCCTGCTTACACTCTGTTCTATAATTTTATTTTTTAGCTGTTCGTCAACAAATCAAATTGAAGCTTTGAAACCTGAGCCTGACGACGCAACACCATTAGTCTATGAAAATACTCCGTCCTTTATCAACTTGCCCATCAGTATCAAACTGAAAGAAATTCAAAACCAAACCAACACTCTAATGAACGGCTTGATTTACGAAGACAACAACATTGACGATGATGGCATTGAAATGAAAGTTTGGAAATTGGAACCAATAAGTATCGTGAATGACCCGGAGAACTCAGGAGAAAAAATAAAAACTATTTTACCCTTAAAAGCGGTTGTGAAATACCGAATTGGCACTAAAAAAATGGGTATTGAATTGTATGATACGCGGGAATTCAACCTGAATGGCGTGATCACTTTAGTAAGCGAAATTAGCTTAACCAATTGGAAACTGAATACCACAACCCAACTGCAATCATTGGACTGGAATGAAAGCCCAACGATGCGTGTTTTTGGAAAAAATGTTCCAGTTACCTATTTAATCAATCCTGCTATCCAATTATTTAAATCCAAAATCGAAAATAAAATTGATGCCGCGATTGCGAAATCAATGGATTTCAAGCCGAATGTGTTGACCGCTTTAGAAAAAATTTGCATCCCTTTTCAAATGAGTACAACTTACAACAGTTGGCTTCGTATTGTTCCTATTGAAATTTATTCTACAAATGCCCAACTAAAAAAAGACACTTTTGTGTTGCAAATGGGGATGAAATGCAACATGGAAACCATAATAGGACAAGAACCTGATTCTAAATTTGATGGTTCAAAAATTATTTTAAAACCAGTTACTAAAATTCCAGAAGCCATCACTGCAAATATCATTGCTGTTTCGACCTATCAGGAGGCTTCAAAAATAATGACCAGGAATTTTGCAGGCCAAGAATTTAGCTCAGGACCAAAGAAAGTAAAAGTGCAAAATGTAGCAATTTGGCACAAAACCGGAAAAATGATTATTGCGCTAGAAATAACAGGATCTGTAAACGGAACACTCTATTTGTCCGGATTACCCAAATATAATGAACAAACAAAAGAGATCTATTTTGATCAATTGACCTATGCTTTGGATACCAAAAATAAATTGATGCGCACTGCTAGTTGGCTTGCACAAGGATTTGTATTGCGAAAAATGGAACAATCTTGCCGATATTCCTTGATACCAAATCTTGAAGAGGGTCAAAAAAATATACTGCCTTATCTAAAAAATTATTCTCCAATGCAAGGCGTGTTCATCAATGGAAAAATGGAAAACATTCAATTTCAAAGAATCCAATTGACAAATCAAGCCATCTTAGCCTTTATAAAAGTAAAAGGAACCATCAATGTCGCTATAAACGGCCTGAAATAATTTTTCCATTTTAAAAAAAATAAAAAGTGCAGTTTAACTGGATTTGTTTTTTTTCATTCGATAAATAGCGTAACCAATCCCTGCAACCAGAAGATAAGGAATTACCATTAAATATACAATTCCGTCATTAACCGCCGCTGCTGTAGTGGTATTTCCTTCACTCGTCAATGCCGCGCGACACATCGCACATTGAGCCTTTACAGAAGACGAAAAAAGAAAACAAATTAGTACAAATATAGATACAGACCACTTTCTGATTATACTCTTGGTTTTTGAAATCTGACTTTTACTTTTAATATACATAATAAGGGGAAATCATTAAATAAACAATTACTCCGGTAACGGCGACATACAACCAGATTGGGAAAGTAATTTTGGAGATCTTTTTATGACTTTCAAAATTTTGTGCTAATGCTCTAACGTACGTAATTAAAACCATTGGAATAATCGCAATCGATAAAATAATATGCGTGATTAAAATCAATAAATAAACGATTCGTAATGATCCTATAGCTACTCTTTCAGAATCCTCTAATATAAGATTATGGTTAGAATCTCCAAAAACAGCAGAAACGGACGTCATGTGATAGGCAACATACATTACCAAGAAGGCAATAGACAATGCAATAGCGCCTGTCATCAACCTTTCGTGTAATTTTCTTTTTCCGTTTTTAATTGCTACTACGGCTGCTACTAACAAAATCGCAGTAACCCCATTAGTGGCAGCATAAATGGGTGGCAAAAAAGAAAGAGGCGCTACATTATATCCCAAATCTTTTAATTTGACCCCAAAGAGTATAGCCACAACTACTGGTATTAGTACCGATACCGCTATAATTAGCGTATTGTATTTTTTTTCTAAAGAACTGTTTTCCATTTACTCTTTTAATAAAATATTAATATCCTGTTGGATGTTCCTTACTCCTTTTTTATCTAAACCATCGTAATATAAAATTGGATTCCCAAAATCATCTTTTCTACAACGAATATTTCCATTCTTATCAATCAAGGCAAACAATCCTGAATGCTCGAATCCACCTGCTGCTTTATTATTTTCCCCAGCATAAAGATTAAATCCCTTATTGGCCAGATTAAAAATGTAGGCTTTATCCCCGGTCAAAAAATTCCAATTCGTAGATTTTACTCCTAAAAAGTCTGCATGCTCTTTTAATACTTCTGCAGTATCGTGCTCTGGATCTATAGTAATAGAAACGATCCCAAAATTAGGATTTCCGAAAAAACTTTTTTCAATAAGAAGCATACTTTCATTCATCTTTGGACAAATAGTAGGACAAGTTGAAAAGAAAAACTCTAAAACATAGACCTTTCCTTTGTAGGTTTCATTCGTTATTTTTTTATTGTCTTGATTTGTCAATTCGAATTGTGGGGCTGGACCAATTTTAGTTAGCTTCTCACCTTCTATAACTGCTGGCCTCACACTGTCAAGACGGTCGCCCTGAACCACTTTGTCATTTTTAATTCTATCTACAATTTTTGGAATCGCATAGATGCCAAAAATCAAAATAATAAACGAAATACCGATATATGATTTATTCTTAAACATAAACTATAAATTTAAATTTTTCTACTGGCATTCTTATTTTTCTTCAGAGCAGCGCGATATTCATACAAAATGACTTTAAAATCATCCAGCATTTCATTGCTTAACTCAGCGGGGTGAAACGTATTATACCCCTCTTTGGTATCTTTTACTAATTTCCTCCCTCGAAGATTGCGTTCTTTATCGATGATATACACTTTGGGAGTCCCTAACTTTTGGTCAAGGTTCTCGATCAGTTTTAATTGCTTGTGATACGCTTGAATTTCTTCAGCTGAGGCAAACACAAAACGCCATTGTGCCATATCTGTAAAAGCGGACAAGGCATCAACTACTTTCTTCGCATCTTTCTCAGTCCCTATAGGGCAAATTACTACGAACTGGACATCTTTAAACTTATGATACGTTTGATAAATTTTCTGATTTAGGTTAAAAAGGTTGCCTCGGTTTATCAAAAGATCTGTCCCTGAAAACCCCAGAACGGTAACCTTATCATTTAAACTGATTTTTCCTCCGTCTAAAGTAGACCAATCTCCAAAATCAGCTGTTTTAGGGGTTACAATAGGAAGTTTTGTAAAACTGTTTACACCAGAAGCAAAAAAGAGGTACGCAACGATGGGTAAAATAAAAAGAACAAAAAGAACACTATTTTTTTTCATTGTGACAATGCTATTTATTAAAGTACAAAAATAAAAAAAGGCACGCAATGCGCACCCTTTTTTGAATTAATATCGTGTTAAAAATTCCATTTAATCGTGGAATTTTTAAAAACATCATGAATATAATCTCCTTCTGTCAAAAGAATGAAAAGCAGGTAAATGATCAAGAAAATTAAAGGCAAAACAACTGCACTTCTTAAACTACTTTTTTCACCCTCCATGTGCATGAAGGCCCAAACTATATAGTACGCCTTATAAATTGTAAGGCCATAAAATATCCAGTTAAGCAAATTCATACCCATAAAATTATTCATGTGAAGAACTTCAGGTTTCAAAATCCCAAGAATAACTTCTATTATGGTAACGGCAGATAATATTCCGAAAACTTTCCAGATTCTACCTATGTTAGATACGTGTACGTGTGACATGATAATTACTTTTTTTGAAAATTAAACAAGATAGAAAACGGTGAATACAAACACCCAAACTAAATCGACAAAATGCCAATAGAGCCCCACTTTTTCTACCATTTCGTAGCTACCTCTTTTTTCATAGGTTCCAATTAATACATTAAAAAATATAATAATATTAATTATTATTCCTGAAATAACGTGAAAACCGTGAAAACCAGTGATAAAGAAAAAGAAATCAGCAAATAATTTACTTCCATATTCATTTCTGACCAGATTTGCGCCTTCCACAACATAATGTGCCTGACCCAATCTAGATACGGATTCTTCTCTAGAAAGAATTGTTTTCTGTTTGGTTGCGGTCATCACTTCTGTTCGAATCAAAAGTTCAGGATGTGCTTTGAAACCGGCTTGAACCTCGGCTACAGAATAGGAAGGCAATGATGGCTCACTCATAAACCATTTGGCTTTATTTGGAGTCAATTGCTCTCTTTCTTCGTGCAGATTGGCAGCAAAATCAGCCAAAGCTACACGATTTCCGTCTTTATCAACAAACTGAAGCAAACTACCTCCTTTTGTTTCAATAGCGCCGTATTCGCCTTTGATGAAATTTTTCCATTCCCAAGCTTGAGACCCTACGAAAATCAAACCTCCAATAATAGTTAAAAACATATAAAGGATTACTTTATTTTTTTTCATTTGATGCCCTGCGTCAACGGCCAAAACCATAGTCACAGATGAAAAGATCAAAATAAAAGTCATTAATGCTACATAATACATCGGAGCAGATACCCCGTGCATAAATGGAAAGTGTGTAAACACTTCATCAGCCAACGGCCATGTCTCAATAAATTTAAATCTAGAAAAACCATACGCGGCTAAAAATCCAGAGAACGTTAAAGCATCCGATACGATAAAAAACCACATCATCAATTTGCCATAACTTGCCCTCATTGGCTCATTGCCGCCTCCCCAAGTTTTCTCTTCACTATTTGCAGTAGTAACTGTCGCTTCCATAAAAATTATTCGTTAAAAAGTTCCCAAATTTACGTTTTTTTCTTATTTAAAGAAATATAAAAACAAAAACAAATAAACCCATAATAGATCCAAAAAGTGCCAGTACATTGCACCTAGTTCTATACCAAGGGTTTGAGATGAATTGTATTTTTGTTTAAAATGATTATAAATTATAATTAGTAGTGAAATCACACCGCCAGCAAGGTGAATCAGGTGTACAACCGTTACAACATATAAAAAAGTAGTCGTTATTGAGCTTCCACTTCCCGTGAAATAATACCCGCTTTCGACTATTTCTCCAAAACCTGCAAACTGCAAAAAAACAAACAATATTCCTAATGCTAAAGTAGCTAAAAGAAACATTGTAGTTCGTGTTTGATTGTCTTTTTGAATCGCTTTTTTGGCTAGGTAAAAAGTCACACTACACCCTATAATTGCCGCAGTGCTATAGTAAAAAGCAATTGGCAATTGAAAATTCTTCAACCAGTCGGCTCTTGATTTACTCACTACAAAAGCACTCGTTAGTCCTGCAAACATCATAGTCATACTCACCATAGCAAACAACAAAATCAATTTATAGGATCTTGCCGTTCTTGATTTTTGCTCGGCTGCTGTCATTATCATTTCCATAATTTATCTTAAAAATTTATCAAATATATAGACTAATTGTAACAAAGTAATATAGGCTACACTAACTAACATCAAAGTTTTAGCCGCTTTTGCGGTTCGTAATTTATACAATCGAACGGCATAAAAAAGCATCCAAATACCCAGTAAAAATACAACAATTGCTGCAATTGGCGTGATAAAAAAACGTCCCGTATACCCTAAAACCGGCAATAAGGAAGCCAAAATAAGCCACACTGTATATAGAATAACCTGCAAAGCGGTTCCTTTGTCTTTCTTTCCCGTTGGTAACATAAAGAACCCTGCTTTTTCATAATCTTCGTATAGAAACCAACCAATAGCCCAAAAATGTGGAAATTGCCAAAAAAACTGAATCAAAAACAAGGTTCCTGCCTCTATTCCAAATTCTCCCGTTGCCGCTACCCACCCCAACATAAAAGGAATTGCACCCGGAAATGCCCCCACAAAAACGGACAATGAAGTCATTGTTTTTAATGGCGTATAAACACTTGTGTATAAAAATATGGAAATAGCACCAAACATGGCCGTCTTCGGGTTGATCGTATAAAGCATCGCAATTCCTATAACGGTAAGCAAACTTGCTACCAGCAATGCAGTGCGTTGAGACATTCTTCCCGTTGGAACCGGACGATTTTTGGTCCTGTCCATCAAAGCATCTAAATCTTTTTCAATTACCTGATTAAAGACATTCGAAGCGCCCACCATACAATACCCGCCTACAGCTAATTTGAACAACACCGCCCAATCTAAAGAGTGCAAATCATAAATCCCAAGCATAAATCCTGCAATAGATGAAAATACGACACTAACGGCTAAACGAGCCTTAGTGATTTCGCGGAAATCGATATAAATAGATTTTAATGAAAGGGTACTTTGTGTTGTGCTCAATGCTAAAGATGATTTGCTTTGTAAAAACTTTTGCAAAAGTAGGGTATCAAAAGGGATTTGACAAAAAACAATTCATAAAAAACTTTTTTAAAATGAAAATGAAAACTAATAGTCAAAATACCAGTTAAAAATATCAGCTCTTAATCCTAAAGTTAGCCAATTAGTGCTCTGATTGAAAGTTGTTGCCGTATTTTTTGAAGGGTCGAAACTCCTGTAAATATAGCTTCCAAAAAACTTCAGGTTGGTTGCCGGATTGACTAAATATCCCCCTTGAAAGTCCGCAATAAAAACAGCTGTTTTATTTCCTTGACCCACTTTTACACCACTGTCAAACGGCCTGTTTTCATCATAATCCTTGTAAATATTTCCTCCATAATTAAAAACATCTTCTGTTGTACCAAAATCCAGGCCTCGAGTTCCCATAGTAACTTTTGCGTCAGCAAAACACCTTCCTTTGTGGTATCGGGCAATTGCAATAAATTCCTTAAAATTTCCGCCCCACTGATGTCCTATACTTTGATTATTATGTCCATAATTTGTGATTGGAGCACTATGAGAATATACATACGGACGAACATGATTGTACTCTAACTGCAATAGTAAATTATCTACTTTGAAAGCATCAAAATATTTAATTCCAAGTTGGTATCCGTATTTATTTTTCCAGCTGTTATCCCGTTTTTTTACATCACCAAGCGAAAATTCATCGAGAACAAACTGTCCGTATAAGTTAATCTGGTTGCTCCATTTGTATTTATAAGTCAATCCTAAAAGCGCATTTCCGGTTCTTGCTGACGAAGCAAATTCGACCGCACGATAAAAAATTATGGGATTCACAAAACTCATGTCAAATCCTCTCTCATTGGTATTTGTCCAAATCACAGATTCGAAGAAACCTAGATTCAGCCTGTTCGAAACATTCCAACTCAAATAATGGTTGGCCATAAACTTCGTAGCGTAGGTTCTTTCCAGCGTAGCGTCCGGGCGAACGTCTTTAAGCCACATATAAGTATTGGTATATTTTATTTTCCAAAAATTAGTATTCAATTTAAAATAAGGATAGGGACTGGCGCCATCACTTTCTAACAAAGAGCGATAACCATCCCCAATAAAATTTCTTCCGTAACCCAATTGCATATCAATATGTTTGCTGGGCGCAAAAGTCAAATTGGCTTCGGCCAAAGGAAAATCATACGAATCCGTTTTGAAATCTTTTGCAATTCCGATTCCCGGAATAATCGCAGGATTACCTCCATCCGGTTTGATTGACTCAGCATACCGATTGTAATAATCCGCAAAACGACCCTGACTTTCAAAAATGGTTGTGGTAAAATTGAGTTGTTTTCCTATACCACCACGAAAATTTATCCCCCGTGTATTTACATAAGTATAAGAAGCCTCCGTTTGGGTAGCCTTCCCAAGCTGCAGGTCAAAAATAGGATTAACTGTAAACCAATAGCCTTCCCCTTGAATTGCAACTGTACTCTCATTCCATAGTTTTCTGGCCCACCAGCCGGAAACATTCTTTTTCAGCTTTTCATTGGCTCCTTTTAAGTCATAATATTTTGACACCTCCGTGTATGTATATGGTTTTGATGCCGTATGATTATTGCTCCCCACTTGATTTAACGAAGCATCAAATTGCGCATAATAACTGTGTGAAAAGGGCACATTCAAATGGCTATCAAATTCAGGGTTATTAAATTTTTTATACACGATGCTATCCAGTTCTGTTACCTTTTTATTGCTACTAGGCAGGAATTCGGCTTTCGCCAAAGCTTCAGCAACAACTTCTTCCCTGTTTTTTAAAGGAATTGCAATCGTCATTGTAAACTTATTATAGGTGGGGTTGCCGTTGTAGGTTGAGGGTTGAATTTTAGGCAATTTTGCAAAAACTCTTTTGGTTTCCTTTATCAGGTCTTGCGCTATGGCATCTACATAAATCACTTTAAATACCCCCGTATTATCTACTTCAAAGAGCACTTTTACCGCTCCTTGAAAATCATTTTGGACTAGGTGCTCTGGAATTTCAAAGTTTTGAAAAACAAAATCCTGAACCTGATTATAGAAACACGTTTCTAATGTTTTGGATTGCAAGTTTACACAATCTGGAAAAACAGGAAATCGTTCGGCTGAATTTCCTGACTCTTGCAGTAAACTATTAATCTGCTGAGCGTTTGTATAGAAAGAAGACAGGAACAAAAGCATTACAAACACTGTTTTTTTTACCTCAATTTCCTTTATAAATCTAATATTCATTGTGTGAATTTTGACCGTTAGCAATCATTTTAGCTCCCGAAGTTCCTATTCGTCTTACGCCTAATCGGATCATTTCAACAGCTTCCTCATACGTCCGCACTCCTCCGGCAGCTTTTACCGGTAAAGGCGACGCATTTTCGAGCATCATTTTTATAGCAGGAATCGTAGCGCCATTGGGCAGATTATTTTCCGTTTTATAAAATCCGGTTGAAGACTTCACAAAAATCGTAGCGAACAACTCTTGCTGAAAATTAGAAACAATAACATTTTTAATCAAACTTGATAATTGGATGATTTCTTTATCATTGAGCGCTGCAACTTCAATAATCCACTTTACAACTTTCTTTTTGGCCAATCCCAATTGCGTGCACTTTAGAATTTCATCTTTGACCAAGTCAATTTCACCATTTTTGAAGGCTTCATAATTACAAACAAAATCCAGATCATCAGCCCCATTATCTATAGCCTGTCCGGCCTCAATCAACTTCTGTTCAATTGAAGATTTGCCCTGCGGAAAATCAATTACAGTTCCTATTTCCAGATTTGAATGTGCCGAAAGAATCATTTTTCTAGCTAAAGGAACCATCTCGGGACGTATCATAATGAGTTTAAAGCGTTCCTCAATGGCTTCCTGAATAAATCCCTGAGCCACAAGCGTATTTTCTTCATGACTGAGACCCGCTTGTACCGCAGTTTTCAAATAGGTTGAGTCTAAATATTGCTTGATATCCATAGCGATTTTGATTTCATAATTATAGTGAACTCTGACTGACAAAAATACATTTTATATGCACATGAGCTTAGTGCTAGATCGTACAATTTAATTATTTTTGATACTACAACTGATACTTTCACTACCTTAAAAATAGTAAAAATCCTGTTCCGTAAAACCGCAACTCTTCTAGTGCCTAAAACATAAAATCCCACAAGAAGTGGGACTTTATCTTTATGTTTTTATTTCTTAAACAGCACCGCGATTGCTACTGCCAGCACCGCTCCGGATGTATTTGCTGAAACATCATATATGTCTGCATGTCTGGAAAGGGTAAACAACTCTTGTGAAATCTCGATTACTATTCCAAAAAAAAAGGAAAACAAAAAAGAAAACACTAACGGTTTTAAACTATTCGAACTGCTTATCTGTTTTTTTAAAAACAAATAACAAAATGACGTTAGTACAAAATGAAAAAAAGCATGGACATATTTATCTATATTTGACACATTCCCAAGAGGGACATTGTTCAATTGTATTAAACAAAAAAAGGCAATAATTCCAGCCCATACAATAGCTGCCCACAAAAATAGTTGCTTATGCACCAATAATTTCTTTATACGAATCACTCGAAAGAAGCGAATCAAATTCAGCAACATTAGTTACTTTAATTTTTACCATCCATCCGGCGCCATAAGGATCTGAGTTGACACTTTCCGGAGTGTTCTCTAGTGCGTCATTAAAAGCGATAATTTCTCCTGAGAGAGGAAGAAACAAATCAGAAACCGTTTTAACCGCTTCCACAGTCCCAAAAACCTCATCTTTCTCTAAAGTCTGATCTAAAGTTTCCACCTCAACATACACGATATCACCTAATTCTTTTTGCGCAAAATCAGTGATTCCTACTGTTGCAATATCCCCTTCAAGGCTTACCCATTCGTGATCTTTTGTGTACTTTAAATTTGCTGGTATGTTCATATTATTGTAATTGATAATTATTAAATGATAATTTGAATTTTATGTGACAAATGTAGCAATCTCAATTCAAATCTGGTTTAGATTTAAAGAAAATTAATTCCCAAAATTATACCGAAGTGTAAACCCGGAACGAACATTTGTCAGTGGAAAAGAAGTCGAGATTACTGCTTTAGAAAAAGAATGATCGTAATAGAAAATAGCCGTAAGGTTTTTACTAAAGGAATAATCAGCTTTTACGGTAAGTGACCACAAATTTTGACCGCCTGCCAGCTGATTGTTGTTATAATCCAAGTACCTTACAATGGTTTGATTGTTCCGATAGGACAAATCTGCTTTCAAATTAATATCGCTTTTTATTATTCCTGTGGGATTATCTGCGAGTCTGGAAGAAAAAATAACATCTTTGAAACGGTAGCCTAGCCCAACCACATATTCAATTCCTTTGACTTCGGTCAATAAATTATTATCAAAACTCATGGATAACGCTCTGTCTTTTTTGATTTCGGCCAATACTTTCAAGGAACTTTTCAGTTCAAAATCCATTCGCAACAACGGATTAAATTGCTCTACTAAATTGATATTAGACATGATGGTTTGATTAAAAAAATTACCACTTGCATCGATTCCTTCTGGTGTTTTGTCGTATTCAAAATTTGATCTGAATGCATTTATCGTATATGAAGCCCTGTAATTATGCTGCAGGGAGAATCGTTTGAAATTCTTTTTAAAAACTTCATAACGCATCAGTCCATTATATTTCACAGCCCAGTTTGGGATTGGAAAATTTCTAAAAATTCCCAGCGAAACAGCGGAAGCATCTCCCCCGGAATAAGCAGCTAAAAACGCTGGTAACAATACGGCCTGATTATTTTTTCCATAACCCAAAGGGAATCCTTCCGGATCCAGGTTACTCGGATTATTAATGTCGATGCCGCGCTGTGTTGCCAGTCTATTTGCCACAGTAAGCCTGTTTGATCTAAAGTCATCAAATGCAGCTGATATATTTTCATCACTACCCGAAAAGGAAGTTTTTATCAGAACGGTCGATATCGAGAAAATCCCGGCAGTGTAGGGAGATCTTGCGTTATAAACGCCATCGGTAACGTCATATTGTTCCGAAAAATTTTCAGAGTAGGCCCGGTCTAAAGTCAAATCAATTTTTAAATCCGGCAGTAAATCTACATTTGCTGTAGCTTTAAATAATTTATTTGTCACTCGGGAAAAATTTTGGTTGAAATCCGGATAATTGGTCAGCCATCCATTTTTTGCTGCTTCAAAGCGAACATCATCCTGACTTCCAAAAATAAATCCTAACGATGGTCTTGAAGAACCCAGAAACCCCACGCTTGGTGTGTATCCCGGCAAAACGGTACCGCTATTGTGTGTATAGGTCATCTGAATGTTTTTGACACTAGTCAACATCCCAATCAAACCATCTACAAATGGATTGTTTTTTGGAGCTTGGTTTGCATTCCTATTTACTATTTTTTCTCCCGGTTTTGGAGCAGTCATTCTAGGTTTAGATACTGTCTTAGTACTGTTTTTGGCAAGTCCTAAATATTTATACAACAAATCCATATTGAATGTTGCATTCAAATTATTGGAATTTGCATTTTGAACGGTATTTCCCAGATTATAATTAGCGCCTTCAATTTGTATTTCTGACAAAGCATTAGAAGTACGCTGCCAGCTGTAATCACCGGTATAAGAATACGTTGCTTTTACAAAACTGAACAACGGAATTTTATTAATTGGAATTTCATAATTCAAAACCAGTTGTTGCATGTGTTGATTTGGATCTCCCATGTCCCAATAACTATCCCAAATTGTAAACGTATCAATAGGCTCATTATTCTCGTTCAAATAGCTTTTTACAATATTGCTGGATGAAGCGGTATAGTTTAATTTCAGTGATTTTGTCAAATTATAATTAAATCCATATTGGTAATTAAAAGCAAAATTTCTACGATACAACGGATCAAGTCCTATGCCTTCTACCTCAACCTGTCTGAATTGCTGACGGTTGTATTGTCTAATAATATTGCTGTTAAACGAAATATTTGAAGGCAAATAATTAAAATTAAAATCACTCAGTAACTTCCAATAATTACTGTTTTTCATGAACTTAGTTTTCTTGAACGGCTCCACTGATTTAGGCTGAAATGTGTACGCATAATCTACAGAAGAGTTTACCTGTTGATCCACATAATCTTCGATTTCAAAATCATGTCTTTCTACTTCATTAAAAGATTGCGAAAAAGTAAAGTTTTCCGGGTCGTAAACATGCTGTTTTTGTTCCGGACCACGTTCTTTTCTAACCCCGATAAAGTTTATGCTTTTGCGTTTTGTATAATCAATAGCTCTACTGGCAATATTATCTCTTTGATTTTGATCCGTGGTTTTATCCAGTAACTGTTTTAGTTTTATATCTTGATTAAAAGGATCGTATTCCGGCGTTATTGTTTCTTCGCCTATAGCGTAATTAAAAGGCAGGTTAATCTGCCATTTTGGAGGCAGTAATTTTCCTAAATTCACATTAGCAACAATAGTATACTGTTGCGTATCTTCTCTGCTTCTTTCATTTGGGCCTTGCTCCAATGCTCCAAAACCAATAGTGCTTTTTCTACCGGAAGCTGAAACAGTGGCGAAATCAGCTAAATTTGAATCAATATTCAACACTGCGGCCATTCCGCCTTTGTTATCCATATCGGCCAGGCGAAGTTCATTAAACCAAACTTCTCCTTTAATATCGTTGCGGGCATCATTGTTTTTTACCCCAACCATTAAGGTTCGCACTAACCCAAAATTAGGATTCCCCTTAACTCCTATTCTTAATTTATTTATTTTATTGCCCAGGGAGGAATCCAATTCATCTTCATTTTGATAATAAATCCCATCTAATGGCAGTGTGGCAGGATCGATACTCATAGCCAGAATCTTCAATTGCGTTAATAAAGCAAGTGACAAATCAATTTCATTCTCTGCGGGCCAAACTGTTTCGGCACTCAAAGGTGAGCAATCAGAATTAGATGCTGATGATGGCGTGGTGACTTTTAAAGGAATTTCAATTTGGTAAAAATTCTGGGTAAAATCATTTCCAAAACGAATGAAACCTACCATTTGATTTTCTTGAAGTGCAATTTCGTTTGGTAAAGATTCTGCATGCAAAAACATTTTTAATTTCTTGAATTGGCGCATATCAATACTAACGTTTTTAAAAACGGCTCTGGAGTCTAATGGTTCCAGTCCGTTTCCGGATACCCGCAAGGCTAATGATTGTTCGTTTTGATTAATTACCGTGTTGTTATTAAACAGTTGTTCACGCGTTACGCCCGGTGGAGTAATGTAATTAACAGGACATCTTTGGTTGTTTTCCTGAACATTTACGGCTAAAACATCTAAATTAGTATTGTCATCGTCTATGTTAGTATCATTAAAATCAAGGGTATTGGTATAGCGTCTCCATTCTCCTCGAACTAAATCCAAGGCTCCAAAACGAACCGTTACTTGATCTTCAAAACCGGTCATAAACATTCTCATGAAACGAATAGATCTAAAATCGGAAATATTTCCTATTGTGTTTTCAGGTTGCGAAACCGGAATTTTAAACTGCAGCCATCGGGCCTCTGTATTTGAACCATCGGGCAAGGTCACTTGCGTATTTCTAATATCCGTAATGTAATTTTGTCCCACGGCCATATTGGGCTGGACAGTAATGCTGTATTCATAATACGCATTAATGGTATTCATCGTATTATCCTTATTGATATCCTCGACATCAGGAAGAGTGGTAGACCCTCTGTTAGGATCATTGATATCTACTGTTGAGTTGCCATCAGTACCGTTGTACATTTTGTATCGATCAATAATGCCGCCTGATGCATTCAAGTAAAAAGTATAGTCATCTGCCGCTGGATCCAGCTCAGAAGCAAAATTAGTATATACTGATCCTTCATTAGCATTAGACAAACCATCTAAACCAATGTCTTGATTTTTTCTATTATCAACATTTGTGTCAAAAGCATAAATCAATGATTGAGAAGCCGGGACATCGCCCCATATTGGCTGTGGATTTGCCACTATCTGATCCGGTCCTAATCCGTTTTCATATTGTTTTCTTCCATCTTTCAGGACATCCTCTGATATCTCTCCTAAGTTGAAGTATATTTTACCCGTATTTGTTTGTGCTGCCTGACCATTTCCTACATACGGATCTAAAATCCAAAACTGGATGTATTCCACATTTCCTTGTTCGAAATTAGTCGAATTTAATGCTCGCATGATTCCACCAAAATTGTCTTTGGCATTTGCACCAACATTTAGGCTGTTGTTATATGGCCCCCGTTCTAAAGGATAATAACTTAAATCTAATGTGTTTATCACTTGTGATTGTCCTTGGGCGATATCTGTCAGGGGATACAATTCCTGACTAAAGATTCTTCGGGTAGAATTAAATGAAAGGTCTTCATTAGAAACACCGGATGGTTTTTGTGTATAAAATATCGGATCTATAGAATACCATGATAATTTGGCTCTTTTAAACCCGTAACTTAAGTCATTGGCACTGGCATTAAAGTCATACGCACTAGTTGTGTTTTTTTCTGGGGTTGATGCAAGACTCCAAGAATATGGGCTTCGCATATCAATAGTAGATTGAGTTCCTTCAAAATCATCTACATAAATCGTAGATTCACCCTGAAATTGATCTGCTTTAGGCGAATCCGGTTTCAAGAAAGCAACTTCGCCTCGTATAGAAAGATTAGAAGGCACATCCGTATCCAGATTGGGTAATTTATTTACCAATCGAGTCAAGAATGGCACTTCGGTTGAAAAATTAGTATTAAATCCAAAAATAGTATTGTTGACCGATTCCTGTCCAAAACTCGATTTTTGAGTAAATGGCCTTTCGCTCATTTTCAAAAAAGTGGCTCCAACCACAAAATTATCAGCAATTTTATGCTCTACATTTACACCCATAAACCGCCTGGTTTGCTGGCCAAAAACAGAGTTGTTTTCCAATGACACCTCAATAGGCGTATTAGAGGCTTGAAGTGAAGCATCTAAAATCTGTACGCGACCCAATTGATAATTGACACTGTAGTCAATTCCTTCTACCAGAACCCTTCCTGCTGCGGTCACTACAACAGAACCTCTAGGAACATTAAAAGCGCCAATTGGTATTCCATCACCACCTGTAGATTTGTATTTCCCTCTTAATAAGAACTTATTTTTCTCACTATCCTGCAAAGCCCCTGATTGGGTGTTGCGGTACATATTGCGGAACACATATTTTTTCTGATTCTCATTATAAGAACTTACATTGTTATAATTTTCTATTAAAGCGGGGTTTGCTAATTTAGAAAACAATAATTCTCCAAACGGTTCTTTTGTGGTAAAAATAATTCTTCCGTTTTGAGCATCTATAGTCAGCCCTGGCATAAAGTCAAAAAAACCATCACCTCCGGCTTGCGGATCATTATTGAAATTTAATTTGTCTAAATTAAAGACTTTCAACAATGGTGTGCTGGTAACAGTATAATCTTTTGGAGGAATTTCATTTTTATTGTTAGCATCCGGAAAAGGACTTCCGGATACTTCCGTAATATAGTTTAGAGGCGAAGGATCCGTGTAGAGAATATTAAATCTGAAATCTTCTTGTTTCAATTGATAGCCCCCTTGAATCTGATAGATATTTTTCATCATCAGGTTCCAAATAGGGTTTCTAACGTTAGTCAAATTACTTTTCAGCATTTTCAATATCAAACTTTGCGAGATAACCGCTTGATTTGAGGAACCATTCCCCGTAACCACCGTTGCATCTACTCCATCATTACCAAATTCCCCCACTTGATAGACCTGATCGCCTATGGTATATTGATACGCCACTGCCAGAACCTCATCATTTGCCAGTCGTTGTTGCAATGAAATATATCCTAATTGTGAATTAAAAGTATATTCATTTGGATTCAGTTTTCGAGCATTTTCTAGTTTAGAATAATCCTGTGCT
The DNA here is from genome assembly GCF_003970375.1 of Flavobacterium sp. ZB4P23. NCBI lineage: Bacteria > Pseudomonadati > Bacteroidota > Flavobacteriia > Flavobacteriales > Flavobacteriaceae > Flavobacterium > Flavobacterium sp. ZB4P23. The sequence goes on along the minus strand of NZ_RYDK01000003.1, from coordinate 36,085 downwards.
TCACTTACTGTCACATTAAAACCGGAGTTTGCCGTTACAATTTCACGTATATTGGGATTCAGCAAACCTCCTCCTGTAGTAATTTGTGCAGGATCATAATCATTATTTGAATTGTCAGCAGGAGAATCTAAGGGATTATTAAAAATACCTGTTGATGGATCTAAAACAACTACTTCGTTGTCTGCCAAACCCGATAATTGTCCTTCCCCTAAATCCTGAAGTGCAATAATATTTCTAAGGTTATTATTCGTGGTCGTGACACGGTTTTGCTTATTGGTTACCCAAATTTCGATTCGGGAGATCTGAACTCTACTGTCAATAAAAGGATAATTTGCCAGGGATTTATCATACCTGTTTCTGAAATATTGGGATAAGAAAAAATGCCTGTCACTATCATAATCTAAGGCAAACATCTCAAAATCTTCAATTGTGCCTCCACCTTGAGCGATTAAACTTTTAGTCTGCGATTTTTGTTCCGAAAAAACACCGGTGACTGTTGTTTTCCCAAACTGTAATTGTGTTTTTACACCAAATAGACTTTGTGCTCCACGGATCAAGGAACTATTCAATGGCATGCTGACATTACCCACTTCAATTTTTTGAATAATATCGTCCTCTGATGGTGCATATTCCAGCTTGATCAGGTTTTGAAAAGCAAATGTTGACTGCGTATCATAATTTACATTTACATTGAGCCGAGTCCCTACCTTTCCCATCAAGCTCATGCTAATTCTTTGATCAAAATCAAATGAAGTAGTAGTCCTGTTTCTCGGGGAAAATGAGGGATTGTCTTGTTTGGTATACCGCATTCCTAAATCCATTTCAACAGATCCGGTAGGTTTTACATCAATGGTATTGCTACCAAAAACAGATTCAAAAAGCCCTGATTTTACGTAATATCGAGGTAATAAATCTCTTTTAGCAATTTCACTTCCTTCCTTTTTTCCGTCAATAGCGTCTACTTTTTTCTTGAAATAATCCCGCATGGATTCCTTCAAAACAAGATTTTCATACTCTTTTGGTGTTAAAATAATAGGGTAATTAATAGAAAAACCATCCACGGAATTTGTATAGATGTACCTGTCAGTTACAGGATCATAGGTATATGCCGAAAGGACACTTTGAGGATTTTTTAACTGTACCTTCCCTATAGAAAATCCGGTTTTTACGGTATCCTGAACTGCCTGAGTTACTTGTGCATTTGACATAAAACCACAAAATAAAACAAGTGAAAAAATACAAATTTTATGCATACAACTCGTGTTTCTTGAATCCCTTTTTATAGATTTTTCAATGCTTTTTTGATGATTGTTTCCACTGTGGCGTCCGGATCTTCTTTAACAATTTTTTCTATAATTTTTTCCGAAGTTTTTCGTACAAAACCTAAAACTTCCAAAGCTGATAACGCTTCATCTCGATTTGTATTGTTCTGTGACATAGAAACTTCATCTAAGTCGTATAATTTTAATACTTTCTCTTTTAGATCCAGTATGACTCTTTGTGCTGTTTTACTTCCAATTCCTTTTATAGACTGAACAGTAATTACATCCGCAGTCGCAATTGCTTGTATGATTTGTTTAGGATCTAGCGAGGAAAGCATTGTTCTTGCTATGCTCGCTCCTATTCCTGAAACGGACAATAACATTTTGAATATTTCTCTTTCTGACTTTTCCATAAAACCAAAAAGTGTATGCGCATCTTCTTTTATCTGAAGATACGTATACACTTTTATAAAATCTGTACTAGGAAGTAACGAATAGGTATGTAAGGAAATATTTACGTGGTAACCTACGCCACCACAATCAATAATTATGTGAGTGGGTGATTTCTCAACTAGTTTCCCTTGTAAGTGTGCTATCATGAATTAACAATATGTTAACAAATATAACAAAATTAGCATACTATTTTAGTAAATTCATTAATTTAACTTTGTTAGCTTCTTGACGCTTTTCTGAATTTAATTTATTTTTTCTTTTGTTTTTCCTGAGCATCAATCACAGCAATAGCTGCCATGTTTACCATTTCCTCAACACTGGCTCCCAATTGAAATATGTGAACAGGTTTTCCCATCCCTAACATGATTGGCCCAATAGAATCTACTTTATTTAGTTCTTTCAACAGTTTATAGGTGATATTAGCCGATTCCAAATTGGGAAAAATAAGGGTGTTTACTTTTTTGCCTGCCAATTTAGAAAACGGAAATTTCTCTTTCAGCATTTCTGGATTAAGGGCAAAATCAGCCTGAAGTTCTCCATCAATAATCATTTCCGGATGATTTTCATGCAAATAAGCAACCGCTTGTCTTACTTTAGTGGCACTTTCATTTGAGGAAGATCCAAAATTAGAATAGGAAATCATGGCAATGACTGGCTCTACTCCAAACATTCTGGCGGTTTTAGCTGTCATAACTGCAATTTTTGCCAAATCATCTGCTGATGGATTAATATTTATAGCCGTATCAGATAAAAACATTGGCCCACGAGCCGTCATCATCATATTAGTAGTAGCCACCAGCGAAGCACCAGGTGCTTTCTCGATAAGCTGTAAAATAGGTTTTACCACCGTAGGATAGCTTCTGGAATATCCTGTTACCAATGCATCAGCTTCGCCTTCATTGACCATCATAGCCGCAAAATAATTTCTTTCGCGCATCAGCTTCTGAGCATCTAATAATGAGATTCCTCGTCTTTGTCTGGAGGTCCAGTATGTCGTGGCAAACTTATTTCTTCGACCTTCTTCTTCAGTGATTTTCGGATCAATAATTTCAACATCGGCATCAAAGCCAATTTCTGCTTTCAATTCTAAAATAATTTCTTTATTCCCCAATAAAACTGGAAAACCTATTCCTTCTTCCAATACTATCTGGGCTGCTTTCAAAACATCTAAGTGATCTGCTTCGGCAAAAACGATTTTTTTAGGATCCATTTTAGCTCTATTGGTAATCAATCGAACCATTTTATTATCATTCCCTAAACGCTCTAAAAGTTCCTCTTCATACTTGACCCAATCCGTTATAGGATTCAATGCAACCCCAGAATCCATTGCTGCTTTAGCTACCGCCGGAGCAACAACTATAATCAATCTTGGGTCAAAAGGAGAAGGTATAATATAATCCCGTCCAAATGTTAACTTTTTAGCCCCGTAAGCGATATTCACTTGTTCAGGAACGGACTCTTTCGCTAAAGCTGCCAGCGCTTTGACTGCAGCCATTTTCATGGCTTCATTTATTTTGGTCGCACGCACGTCTAAGGCACCCCTAAAAATATAAGGGAATCCAAGAACATTATTCACTTGATTAGGATAATCAGACCTTCCAGTAGCCATAATCACATCTTTTCGAGTTGCAATGGCTAAATTATAATCAATCTCCGGATCTGGATTTGCCATAGCGAAAACGATAGGATTTACAGCCATTCCCTGTAACATTTTAGGGGTCATAATATCTCCTGATGATAACCCTAAAAAGACATCAGCACCAACTAAAGCTTCTTCAAGACTGATAGGTAAAATGTCTTTGGCATATTTTAATTGTAAATCAGACAATTTCGGATTGTCTTTGGTCAACAATCCTTTGCTGTTATACATTAGGATATTTTCTAGTTTTACACCCAGTAAAATATATAAATTTGCACAAGCAAGAGCGGCTGAACCTGCTCCTGAAACTACCAATTTTACATCTTCTACATTTTTGCCGGCCAGCTCAAGGGCATTTAGCAATGCTGCCGAAGAAATGATGGCTGTACCATGCTGATCATCGTGCATCACGGGTATATTAAGCTCTTCTACAAGCCGTCTTTCTATTTCGAAAGATTCCGGTGCTTTGATATCTTCCAGATTAATACCCCCAAAAGTTGGCGCTATGTTCTTTACCGTCTGGATGAATTCTTCTATATCTTTTGTCCCAATTTCAATATCAAATACGTCGATATTGGCGAAAATTTTAAACAACAATCCTTTTCCTTCCATTACTGGTTTTGACGCTTCCGGACCAATGTCTCCCAATCCTAAAACTGCAGTTCCATTAGTAATCACTGCAACTAAATTTCCTTTTGCAGTATATTTATAAACATTGTTTACGTCTTTAGCAATTTCTAAACACGGCTCAGCTACACCAGGAGAATAGGCCAAAGATAAATCTCTTTGTGTTGCATATTTCTTGGTGGGAACTACTTGAATTTTACCAGGAGTCGGCTTTGCGTGGTATAATAATGCTTCTCTTCTTTTGCTATTCTTTTCCATTGTTTTTAGATTTTATTCTAGCGCGTAAAGATAGGGGTCTAGATTTAAAAAGAGAGGACTTTTCTCCCATTTTTTTGCATAAAAAGGTCTGATTTGATTCCAAAAAAAAAGCTACACGTAATGCAGCTTTAAATAATTATTATTTTTTTGAATCTTTTTTATTGGGTAATGTAGGAGTTTAAATGTTGAATAGTCTCTTTTTGGATCTCGATTATAGCCTTTACCACATCACTTATTGAGATAATTCCAATTACAATTTCATTTTCCAAAACGGGCAGGTGACGCACTCTTTTGGCACTCATCAACTCCATGCAGTACTCCAAATTATCCGATGGACTTACTGTAACCACATCCGTCTCCATGATTTCATAAACAAAGGCTTTTTTTGAAGATTTTGCTTTCAGAACAATTTTCCGAGCATAATCTCTTTCAGACAGCACACCTTTCAAAATCGTATCTTCAATAATAAGAATTGCTCCGATGTTTTTTTCACTCATCACTGACAATGCTTCGTAAACAGTGTTAGTGGAAAGTATGGAATACACTTCCTTCCCTTTAGTACTTAAAATTTGATTAACTGTCATAATTGATTCATTTAGTGAATCATAAAGTTAAAAAAAATATGCATTCAAACAACAAAAACTTTTTTTTAAGCTCTAAAATATAGCATCAGGAGAAACCAACGCTCCTAATTTAGCTTTTAATTCTTCATTCAAAATTTGTAATCCATATTGATAGGACGCATTCACCCAGCCAAAACCTTCCTTTGCGATGTAATCAAATTCAGTCCCTACATTACCATATTCGGCAAAAACTTTATGGGAACTGATTTCCAAATCAAATTTTTCCGGGATTGTTCCATTATAATCCACTGCATTTCTAGTAATCAACCACAACCATCGGTACACCATTTCTTGTGCTTTATCTAGATAATTATAGTTAATCAATCCTTCCCACAGCAACATTTGGTGCGGTGCCCAACCAAAAGGATAATCCCATTGTCGTTGCGGCACCTCTTTTGAAGCATTAGCAATACTAGCCTTAGTGCTTCCTGTAATTCCACCTGTTTTCACAAATTGCGGCAAAGCAATTTCCACTAATTTTTTGGCCTGATTTTCATCACATAACCCAGCCCACAGAGGAAAAAATGTTGTCGCCGCTTCAAACGGGAACTGCTTATGGCTCACAAAATCATAATCAAAATACATACCTGCGTCCTCGTTCCAGCACAATTCATTCATTTTATCTTTACGGGAAAGTGCTTTTTGCTCCCATTCTTCTGAAGTGTAAAGGATCTCGCCACTTTGAAAAGCATTACTAAAATATTCTTTTATCAAGTAAGCGACATCTTTTTCATATTTGTAAAGAAAACTATTGACATCTACTGAATTCAAATTAGTACACGTATTTATCAGGCGGTTTGTTGTATCATGCCCGCTTTCTCTCATGCTTCGATCATGAACAAAATAAATGTCCAGTTCGTCATCAACAAGCGTTCGCTGTAAATATTGTTTTTCAAATTCTCGAATAGGTAAATTGTATTTTTTAGCATACGGCTCTAAAACATCATCAAAATGCCCCGGTTCTACTTCAAATGGCATTCCAATTCCATCAGCTTTATACCTGTTTAAACCTGTTGGGGTCAAGCGATTTCCTTGCACCATCCAAACTGTATTGTACTCCAAAATGACCGTTTCCAAATGACTTGTTAACCAGTCTACACTTGGTGTTTTCTTTTTTGCAATTTCGATTAGCAAAGAAGAATACAAAGGCGGTTGTGTTCTGGTCAAATAATAACTTCTATTCGCATTCAGAATTTTACCATACTGTATAATTTGGTATTTAAAATTTTCAGCAATTGCGATTGCTTTGTCTAATTGACCATCTATTAACAAGCCAACGCCAATAAAATAGCTGTCCCAACCATACATTTCGTTGAATCTTCCACCAGGAACAACAAAAGGCACACCTTGCAGACTGTATATTTTTTGTTCCAAAGCCAAAGCCAGAATTCCTGGTTTTTCATTTAAAGTTTCCACATATTCCACCGAATAATTCTCAGGCAGAATTTCAACTTTAAAATTTGGCAATTCTTTTTCTAATTCTTGAAAATAAGCAACTCCCGTTTTGTCTTTGGCAGCAACATAAAGTGTTGCCACATCACTGGACGTTTTTTCATCTTCAATAATTTGTTTCAACCCTTTTTTATCAATGGTACGAGTCAGTTCCTCCCAATAATCATCCTTGATTTTTCTTGAAATTCGGTGAACTGGATTCTCTTGAATGCGACTCAAATCGACTTCACCCAATACTGAATTCGCTTCCTTAAGCTGCGCTAATTCCTGTAATAAATTGGACAAATGATATGTACCTATGATAGCCACTTCCTGTTTGGTGTTTTCGTCAACCAAAACAAATTTTTTAGGCCCATTGTCGTCTTTCGTGATTTTTTTATCCTGATCTGTATCCTCTTGAAGCAATAGTTCTTGGAATACTTTGTCTATATTGAGTATGAATTTCATTGTTTAGCGGTAAGTTTTTTTAAAATAAAGAAAGAAACAAGCAGTAATGACATTGGAATTAAAGTGTAATAAAAGGCGTTTTCAGGGCCTTCATTTTTAAATAAGTAACCAATAACTCTAGAGCCCAAAGTGCCACCAAGTGCTGAGAAAACCACAATTAAACCAGTCATAGAACTGTGTAATTTTTTTGGCAAGGCACTTAAAACTACTGAATTTAAAAGCGGATAAATCGGTGCAATAAAAAGTCCTACTAACGGAAATGCAAATCCTATCAAAGGAATATCGCTTAATGAATTGATTTCTTTGACATTCAATCCAACTGTTTTAGGAAGTACAAAAATCACAATGAGCATAGCTGCTATAATACAAAAACTGAGTACCCAAATCCAATTGACTCTTTTAGTAATTACCCCAGCAACAAGTCGGCCTACAGCCAATGAAATAGCCAAAATACTCGCCATCATGATACTGATATTCTCCGGAAGATGCAACACCTTATTATTGAAAGTAGGCAACCAAGACATAATTCCCTGCTCAATCATTACAAATAGGAATGCGCTGATTACAAAAACGATGGTTAACAGTTTCGCAAATAATTTGAACATTTGTTTGAAGTCATCAGCTAGATCAACGCCCGGAATTTCAATTTTATTTTCGAATTTAGTAAAAAATAAAAAACCAAAAGACAATAACGAAATACCGGCCAATAACCAATACACGTTCAACCAAGCATCTGGATTCGCATCTGAATTAAAAGCCGGAAACAAGAAATACGCTAATGCAATCCCTATCATAAACACGCCTTCAATGCTACTCATCAAACTATTGTGTTCGTGTTGATTGGTTGTTATGGTTCCAATAAGTGAATACACCGATACTTTTATCAATGCAAAAGAAACGCCCACGGTAGCAAAAAGCAATTTGGCCGTTCCAAAAGAATTTCCATAATACATACTGACGCAAGCTGCTGAAACCAAAGCCAAACCAATAAGCATAGCTTTCTTATATCCAATTCTGGGTAAAAACGAAGCGATTAAAAACGAAACTATAGCAATGGGCAAATCCTTGTATGCTTCCAGAACACTGGCTTGAAATTCATCTACACCATAATTTTTTTGCGCCTTTAATATCACAATTCCCACGCTGTTCAGCAGAATTGCAAATACAAAGTAGTTGAGATACATAGCTAATTTTATAGTGCTTTTTTTCATGTTTTATCTATTATAACAATTAATTTTTATTCAAAGACATTACAAATCGGAATTTAAATATTCCTGAATATCTATTCCTTCTGGCAATCTGCCTACATTCTGAAGTTTCAATACTGCCAGTTTCTGTGCAATAGTTATTGTTTCTTCAAAGTTTTTATTCAACAATTGTGCATATAAAAAACCCGTCCAGAAAGCGTCTCCTGCTCCTGTGGTGTCTTTAATATCTTCTACCGGCAATGCTTTTTGATGAAACCTTCCATAGTCAACATTAGACAATACTACGCCATCTTTCCCTTTTGTCAAACAAATCGTTGAAGCGCCCAAGCTATGAAAATAATCAAAAATAAAATTTTCGGTTTTTTCTTCCGCAAAAAGACGGTAACAGTCATCTTCGCTTAATTTTACCAAAGGATTTGTTGACAAATAATCCTTTAAAACCTCACTTGCCTCTTCCCGATCAGGCCAAATTCTCTCCGAAAAATTAATATCAATACTCGTTTGTAATCCTAATGCTTTCGCTCGTTTGGCACTTTCCACAATAGTGGTCCGAGCTGGATTTTTGCTTAAAGCAAAACAAGTCGTATGGAAAATTTTAGCACTTTCCAGTAAATCATTCGGTATTTGACTTTGCTCAATCTGACAATCTGCTTCTCTGTACGGAATAAAATCCGGCGTACTTGTCGATTTTGAAACAAATATTACAGACGTCGGATGACTTTCTGATATTCTAATTTGTGACGTAATGACATGATTTGCTTTTAACTTTCGAACAATATATTCGCCTAAACCATCTTCTCCACAGGTGGCCACTAATACTGATTTCAGACCCAAACGCGCAGCATTTACGGCCAAATTTGTTGGCGAACCGCCCAGAAAACGATGGTAATCTTTGGTTCTATTTATAGACGTATTCATTTCATGACCAATAAAATCAATCAAAACTTCGCCTGCACATAATATGTCTATTGACTTTTTCACTTAAACTAAAAATTTAAAATTTGTATGTACACTTTGGTGCAACAGCACCGTTGCTGCGCCACTCCAAGCGCAAAAAGGAACGCCGTTTGGCTCTTTGGTTTCGCTATTAAAATTTTCGTAGAAACTAAAATTTTCAATAGCGTTGGCTTCATTTATAGCCGTTAAAAGCGCCTCTGCTTCCTTATTATTTCCTTTCGAAAGCAAAGCCAGACCATAAAAGCCATTGACCATGGACCAACTTCCACCGTTATGAAACTCATTAGGGTAATTTCTGAACTCGTATTTGCAATTGTTTTTAAGCAAATTCCAGTCTAAATCAGTTTCTTGTATTGGTGGCCAAAAAGCAGGTAACAACTGCAATTTCATTTCGTTTTTGAGTGCAATTGAATATTCTAAAATTGAATTTTGAAAATCTTCGGAACCAATGTTTAAGTACAAAGCCAGCGAATTTGCAAAAGCATCAAACTGTGTTTTGTAACCAGCCGGTGAAAAAGAACACGGCATGTATTTTTGGAAGTTCAATTCATTATATGCACGTTCGTGGTATTTTTCACCAACTGAATTTGGAGTGAAATTAATTTCTAGTTGCGCTGTTATTGTTTCAATCTTTACGGTAATATCCTCGTCATGTGCAAAATGATTGTAACTTTTTAAGGCCCAAATTCGGAGTAATTGATCATACAAAACATAGCCGTCCGTAATATATTCATCCGCCCAATTTCCTGATAATGGCACATACAAAAGGCCTTTATTGTTAAATTCCCAGGATTCCAGGAGCGCAAAACACTTTTCAATTTCAGTATCGTATTTTGCTACAAAAGTAATGTCCTTTGTATAATACGCATATTGGCAGATCCCAATTACAAACCAAGTCACGGCGTCGACTCTTCCTGCCAATCCGCCATAACTAACCTCAACTTGCTCGCCAATTGTCATCACGTTAGACGGAATAGTGCCATTTTGATGTTGATTACTAGCTAATGTTTCTAATGTGTTACGGAATGTTTCGATCAATTTTTTATCTCCCGAGGCCAAAGCCGCCAATCCACAAATCACTCCATCTCGGGCCCAGACTCTTTTATAGTTGGAAATATTTTGAGCACTGGCTAGAAATCCTTCAGAAGAAGACACTTTCTCAAGCAACTCCATTGCTTTTGTATAATTCAAATCACTGTTCATATTATTGTCTTGAAACATTTTTACTTTTAATCAAAAGAGTACAAAAAGCACCGATTAGCATCAGAACACCAGCAAAAGTAATGGCTTGGCGAGCATCATTGTCTAAGAAATTCTTTAAAATATAACCAAAAGAGAGATTTTGGATAATCATTGGAATAACAATCATCATATTAATAATACCCATGTACACTCCATAGCGCTCTTTTGGAATAACAGCAACGACCATCAAATATGGTATTCCCATCATACTGGCCCAAGCAATTCCGTAACCAATAATTACTGCAAAAAATATGTATTGATTTTGCACCATTGGAAACCATAAAAAAGAAACGGCTCCAAATAAAAGACAGACAAAATGAATCATTTTTGCACCGTATTTTTTAGCTAATATTGCCAAATAAAAGGCAATTGAAAAAGTAACTATAAATCCAAAAGCACCAATTAATCCGTTCCATTCTACCGCTTTTTCATAGCCCATTGTATTCATCGGAGTTACATTCCACACGGACAAAGCAATACTTTTCGAATTATTTTGCCAATAGCACATCATGGCATACCATTGAAACAAATACACCAGAAACAGTTGCCACATGACCGTTGGCATTTCTAAAACTGCTTTGTAAATATCGATAAAAGGCGAAAAAATATTTAGAGGTTCTGCTTTTAAGATAGCTAATTCTTCTGCTGTTGGCGGGATTTCTGTAGTTTTACCCATACTCCACCAAATGGAAGTTACTGAAAGAATTGCTCCTAAAAAAAAGGAGGCATAAATCCACGTTGGTAGCGATCCTGTATATCCTACAAAAATAATTGGAAACAGAAAAAGGGAAATATAAGCCAAAAACTGTCCGAAACCAGTAAAAAAACTTTGCGCCTGAAAACCTGTTGGTTGTTGTTCTTCATCCAGCGTATCCGCAATAAAAGCCCGGTACGGTTCCATAGCAGTATTGTTACCAACATCCAGAATCCAAAGCAAACCTGCAGCCATCCATAAGGAACTGCTAAATGGGAATAGAAATAAGGCGATACTACAAATTATGGCTCCGATAAAAAAGTACGGTTTGCGCCTTCCCCACCTTGGATGCCACGTTTTATCACTCATTGCGCCAATAATGGGTTGAATCAATAAGCCCGTTAAGGGTCCGGCAAGATTTAAAATAGGAATTTGATCCGGACTTGCATGTAAAAAATCATAAATAGGATTTACGGCACTTTGTTGCAAGCCGAAACTGTATTGTATGCCGAAAAAACCAACATTCATATTGATTATCTGCCAAAATTTTAATTTTACTTTAAAGCTCATTTTGGTTGGTTGATTTATTAATTTTATCTAAAAATAATTTTAATATTGCCAATTAAAAACAGATTAAAAACAAAAACGTTTTCGGAAGACCCGAAAACGTTTTCGATTATTTTAAATCAACGACAATCAACCTTTATTTTGAAGCAAAAGGAATGATGATTTTTGTTTCCCATTCTGATTCTACACCCCCATTAAAAGGATTTGAAAGAAAATGCTCTAATGGTTTATTCTCTAATTTATAGCCATGTAGTTTCGCATAATCCAACAACGTAAACCAAGATCTGTCTGAAGTTCTGAAATTACCAAAATATGTTACCTGAAGACCCTTTAACGCCGGTATAATTTTAAATTTGACATCACTATCCGGAACATATTTTGTATTTTTGGAAATCGGAAAACAATAATTAAAACTAATAATTTCTTTATCTTGATTCCAATCAGTAACTTCCAAATAAGGACGATAACCGATTATTTTTATTTTATTTTTATCTAAATAACCTACAATTTTAGCATCAAATTCAATCATAGTCTGTGCTTTTTCTTGCAAAATACTTTTTAAAGAAATGTAAGCTACATATATTTCTTCAGATGATCTTTTACCGTCTATTCTTATTTTAAAATCGTCAATATGATCTTCAAGTCCCATTTTAAAAGATTTTATTTTCTCTATTTGTTCCGTCCTAAACTTGGTTGAAACAAAGGGAGCTGTTAATCTATTGTAAAAGGAATGATTTAAATCTTTTATTCCAACAGTAATACTGGTCATAGAATCGTTTACTGATTTCATATTCCAAGTGTATTCCATTTCTTTATTTCCTTTTTTCATCTGATGTTTGATGAAATCAAAATTTCTTTTTTCTAAAACAGTATAAAATTCATTTTGATTTTTAGTCTGTGTTGTTGTCCACTCTATAATTCCTTGAGAAATAGTTCCTGTTGCAGCATTAACTTTAAAAGTAATAGTATAATCCGATTGCTTTAATAAAAAATACCATCCTAAAAAAGAAAATAAAACGACAGCCGATAACCACTTTAACTTATTATTCATTGTATGAATTTGATTTATTTAGATTTGAAAAATTTGATTTTACTATTAATATATGTCCCTAGGTTTGTACCTTGAACTACCCCATTTTCAATTGCGGCTCTATAATGAATGCCTCCATACAACCTACTAATAGAAGCTTCTGCTGCAGCTTGCTTAAACGATTTAAAAGGTCTTTTAGGCAACCCAAAAGAAACTTCTGAGTCATCGATATAACTAAAATTATCTCCAAAAATAGAGGTTAGAATAATTGCCGAACACGACGAAACTACAGAGTGTCCACTTACATATTCCGGAAAAGGAGGTGTTTGTAATTGTGGTCTCCAGTTTTCATCAATGTTTTGATTGATATACGTTTCAGGACGCACAACATTACTCCTATACTTTTCATCCCAACAACTAATGAAGCTCTCAAAAATTCCGATAGATGTTATAGTGTAAGCAAAAACAGTAGTTTCAAAATCTGATTTCGATTTTTTTAAGGCTATTTTAGTGATATTAATCCAATGTGCATCCGGTGTATTTTTCTTCTTTGCAAACATCATGTGTCCCTGTATGACTGTAGCATAGGGATTACAATCCCAAAAGGAAGCTATAGCCGATTCCTCAGGAATTGGTTTGCTTGGATTTTTTTCGACTTCAATTAATTTTTCAGAAATTAAATTTCCGACATCATAGGTTTCTTTTGCCTCTTTATAAAAAGCAGAATTTTTATCCGTAGAATAAGGATGAGGTGGGATGGCTTTAAATTGAGAGGCTGAATCCATAACCAAAGTTCTTATTTCGCCCCAATGAGGCTCCACACCATCCATATAAGAGGGCGGCGTTGGTTGCCATCGGCCGGGTTGATCTGCATACACTGAAAACTTAGGAAAAGTACGCGTTTGTTTATAATTATCTTTCCCCATCCACATTTTTATTCTGTCTACCACTCTTAAAGCGTACGCTTTGGAAACATCAAATTCTTTTTGATTTTCAGCGCTCCATTTTTCATACAAACTGTCTCTATATTTTTCTATAGCTTCCTCAGAAAAAATCAATTCTTTACTCACTTCAATATGGGCAATAAGCGCTGCCAAATTTTTATTCACTCCACTTTTCGGATCTAGTTTAGGAATAGAATCCAGTCCTTTTAACTGCCCTTGTAAACTTTCGTATTTCGTGCTATTTTGTGCCATAATCTCGTAAGCTGCAACATTGGGATAAACATAAATTCTACTCGCTACTGGAGGAGAAAATATGTCATGAACCATAATTCCTGTTACTGTATCTACTGCAGCACAAAAATCAGCTGATGACACTTTAATTGGCATCTCTTTGCCACAAGAGGTCAAAAAGAGCATTATAAGTCCTAGAAGATAAATTTTAGAGTTCATTTTATAGGGTTTAAGTGAGTTGTTTTCATTAAATTAGTTCTTAGCTGAAGGCATTTCGTACAGCTCTGCCTTTTTATTATTGATGGTAATTAGCAGGTATTTTTTGCCTTTAAAATTGATAATCCCCAGATGCTTAACTGCTTTTTGAGTCAGATCAATTCCAATTTGATGCCCTAACAAGATGGTTTTTTCATTCTTGATTAAAGCACCGGAAAACCCATCAAATCTACTGTGATATGGAGTCACTCCAAAGTAATTTCCCGCAGCAAAAACTTCTTCCCTAGCATCTGAATCAAAATTAGATTTCACAAAACTGGTGATAGGCGCTACTTGCATTTTATTGGAAAATGGAACAAAAATAAATTTACCCTTGTCATTTCTTAAATACCCCGATTTTAAATTATGAACTTCATACAATTTTGCTTTGTCTAACATTTTGGGATCAAAAACTTCCTCTAGTGTTTTTCCAGCAAAGGATTTATAGCTATTGAATTTCTTTTTCAACATTCCACTGAATTCTTCAGCTAATTCATCTAAACCTATTGTAGTATAGTATTTTCCGTTTTTTTCGATCGCAACAATTGTTTCAAAAGTGTCATTCGTATCAAAATCATCGTAATACATTTTCATAGGGAATTCCGGAGAGGCTTTGAATTTTGAATTCATTCCCCAGTTTCCAACCAAATAGTCTTGATCACCATCATGGTCAATATCAAATGCACAAATAGACTGCCATAACCCATTCTGATTTCCTGGTAAAAGACTTTCTGTAACCTCTTTAAAGCTTCCTTTTATATTGGCAAAAAATTTAGGTTTCATCCATTCCCCTACTACAATCAAATCTAAGTTTCCATCATTATTAAAATCAGTAACCAACGCATCAGTAACCATTCCAATTCCTGCGAAAATTTTACTTTGAACTATCGAAAACACACCTTTATTATTATTTAACAAGTAACAATCTGGCATTCGCCCGAAACTATTATATTTAGAATTATTTCCGACAAACAAATCTAAATCGCCATCTTTATCATAATCAATTGTTTTAATAACAGAAGCATTCATTGCCTTTGTATCTGGAAAAGCACTTTTAATTAGCGTATTTCCCAAATACAATCTATGAATTAGATCAGCAGCATATTGTCCACTTCCAGAAGCAACTATTAAATCATTTTGCTTATCCCCATTGAAATCAGCAATCACCGCCGAGGCATCTTCATAAATGGAATCTAAGTAAATTGAATTGAATACTTTTTTTGAAAATCCTTTTCCATTTTGAAGGTAAATTTCGGCTAACTTCCCTTGTGATCCTCCAAAGAAAACATCTTCTTTACCATCATTATTCAAATCTCCAACAACAGTTGCCGGTCCACGATCAGAACGTTGATATGGTATTAATTTTTGAGCTGTAAAATCAACAAAGTCATTTTCTAGATGTGTAAAATCGATTCCTAAATTGATTTCTGATTTTTTAAAAATAGGCAAAATAGCTGGATGTAATTTTGCATAATTAAATACTTTACGCCCCGAATTAGCTTGGATTGTAAGCGTCTGATTCGTTTTTACATTTTTCAGGGTTTGGATCGTTTTATCCGGCCAAATTACCTGAATAGAATCTACTTGCTTTATTTTTCCGTAACCAAAATGAATTATGGGTTCTGAACTCGATTGAAAACCACGTGTAGTCTGAATTTCTTTAAATTGTTTTTTGCCTTTTACAAACGAAATCACTTTACTTCCTATTCCGAAAGTATTCTTTCCTCCAAAACGCAATTTTAATTTTAAATAATTGGCTTTATTATTAGTCCTGTTAATATAAATGGAAGCCACACTATTCAAATTATTGGTTACAACATCCAAATCACCATCATTATCTAAATCGGCATAAGCACCACCATTTGAAATAATGGAATCGTTTTCTATCCATTCATTAGATTTGTTTTTAAATTGCAAATCTTTAGCTCCTTGAAACACATAATTGGTTACATTGCCTTTAGGCATTTTCTTTAGCGCTTGTTTATCCAATAACTTAGTTGTATTAAGTTTGGTTTTTACATGATCATTTGAAAAATACTTTATGTAATCCAAATCATTTGGCCGTTTCGGAATTCCATTACAAATAAAAATATCTTGTTCACCATCTTGATCATAATCAGCAAATAAGGAGCTCCAACTCCAATCTGTTGCCGCTACCCCACTCAACAAAGCTGTTTCTGTAAAATGTTTCCCTCCCTGATTAATTTGCAACATATTTCTGGTATATTGATAATGATACCCTAATTTTTCTGTTCTAACCTTCAACATTTGAGGATTATCGTCACCCGATGAAGATTTTAAGACTTTTTCATCCTCAGGCAACATATCCAATGTAATTATGTCCGGAAAACCATCGTGATTGATATCAGCGACATCTATTCCCATCGAAAATCGACTAATATGACCAAAATAATTCTTCATACTTTCTGTAAATGTCCCATCTCCATTATTTAAGTAATAATAATCATCTTCATGAAAATCGTTACAAACATAAATGTCTGGATTGCCATCCAAATTAAAATCAGAAATCGCTATTCCTAAACCATAGCCATTAGCACCTCCAAAAATACCCGCTTGTGCGCTTACATCAACAAATTCGCCATCATCATTTCTAAATAGTTTATCTCCACTTTCATAATTTCTTTTATTTCGAATATCAGCTTTGCCATAAGAAGCTTCCGAATGAATCGCATGATTTAACAAATACATGTCTAAATCACCATCGCCGTCGTAATCAAAAAACGCTGCCGAAGAACTGTAATTATCAAGATCTAATCCGTATTCTGAAGCACTTTCAGTGAAGGTATTATTTTTATTATTAATAAATAATTCATTATGACCTTCAAATCCATTGATTCCTACCACTGCACAAACATAGATATCTAAATACCCATCGCCATTGACATCGGCCATAATAGAACCCGTTTTCCAATCACTTTCCCCCTCTATGCCAGCTTTCACAGAAATATCCTCGAATTTATTGTCGCCCTTATTGAGATACAACTTGTTTTTCCCTTGATTGGACGTAAAATAAATATCTACTAAACCATCATTATTAATATCACCCAGAGCGACCCCGCCTCCATTATAATAATAGAGATAATCTAAAATCGAAATATTTTTTGATTGATCTAATTGATTATTAAACTTTACATTACTTTCTTCGGGCGATAGTTTTTCAAATAATAGATTTTCATTCTTTGAACAACTAATAAATAGCAATGACGCTAGACCTATTTTAAAAAAATTATTCATTACTTATAAATAGTTTTGGAGTATTATTATTGAGTACTGCTAAAATAGCTATCGTATTATTTTTGTTTTTAACTATTTTAATCTTTTGCACTTCTCCAGTTAAAAAGAAACCAGAATTAGCATAAGGAAGCCAAGTAAAATCACCTTTTTTACTCCCTAACAAAACACTTCCATGATTGGCATCTAATCGCCCAAATTGCGGTTTAAATTCATATTGATTTCCCCCAAGTATGATATCTAAAATTCCGTCCTTATTAACATCCACGACACAAGTAGTATTTACAGATGAAAATTGCACTTCTTTTGGTAATATTTTTATTTCAAACTGACCATTACCCTTATTAATAGCAACAACACTTTCCTGAATCACAGCCGTTTTTTGTAAAGAATTGCCGACTACATCTTGAGCAAATATTTCTTGAACTGATTTGTTCGCATAATCAGCATAACTTAAATTTTTCTTTTTAATAGATGGAATCTGTTTTGCCAATTCTTGTTTTAAATGAATTGGCATATCTTTTCCTTCAATAGTACGAGTAGTAATTTGTTCAATAGTTCCATTATTGTCAAAATCATTGACAAATAATTTCATAGGATTTTTAGCAGAAGCTTTATAAGTTGTATTAGTTCCTTTATTCCCAAAAATAAAATCTTTTTTACCGTCATTATTCAAATCCACACAATTTATTGAATTCCAAAAACCTGAATAACCAGTCAAATTTGATTTAAAAATAGCCAAACGTCTTCCTGTATTTTTAAAGATTTGTGGAGCCATCCAATCGCCTACTACAATCAAATCTTTCTTAGAATCATTATCAATGTCTTCCCAAACCGCATCAGTAATCATTCCAGTCGAGTTGAGTTTGAAGGCTTTTTTATCGATAATATTTGTAAAATTTCCTTTGCCATCATTTTCTAATAATAAATGTTTTGGGTCAATACCATAGACTCCTGGAACACTTCTACTCCCCACAAAAACATCTACATCCCCATCACTATCAAAATCACAAGGTGCAATAACTGATACATTATTAGTTGTTGGAATGGTAGTTTTACTTTTTATGAAAATCCCTTTGCCATTATTCAAATACAAACGGTTTTTATAATTGGCTTGATCCGATTTCTCATTTCCGCCTGAACCTACAAATAAATCTAGGTCTCCATCATTATCAGCATCAAAGAAGCTAGCCGCTGTATCTTCAAAATCAGCATCTACATCCAAATCTTTTTGAACTGTGACGCCAAAACTATTGTCTCCTTTGTTCAAATAAATTTTTCCTGATTGTCCTTTAGCACCTCCAATAAACACATCATCATTCCCATCACCATTAATATCTCCTACGGCAAGTGAAGGTCCCTCTTGTGATAGCATTCTAGAGATTAATCCTTCATAATCAAAATCGATGTAATCATTTTCCTTATGAGTAATAAAGTTTGACTTCACCTCTTTAAACAAGGCTTTTGACTGTGTTTTTTTAAAGATATACTCTTTTTTAGCATTACCAATTGATAAATTAATAGTTGAATTGAGAATTACTTTTTTTATCGTTTGCGATTTTCCATTTGGCCAAATTACCTGTAATGAATCTATTTTTTTAGTTCCAATACCAAACGTCATTACATAATCAATAGAAGATTGAAATCCTCTTGAAGGAATTAACTCTTGTCTTATAATTTCCTTACCTGAATATAATTCAACTACACTACCGATAGCAAATTTATTTTGATTATCTCCTTTCAATTTTACCTTAACAAAATGATTTGCTTTGTTTTTCTCTGAATTATTTCTGTAAACAAAGGATTCCATATTTACATTATTCACTACTAAATCTAAGTCACCATCATTATCTAAATCACCATAAGCCGCACCATTAGAGAAACTTGGCGTATCCAAACCCCAATTTATCGCATTATTTGTAAACGTCAGATTATGATTGTTTTTATAAGCGTAATTTGAGATAGGCGTGCTTGGCATCTTGGCTATAATGGTTTCAATATCTTCTTTTTTACCTGTAACTACCATTTTCTGCAAAAATTCATTTGCAAAAAAGTCCATAAAATCTTGATTTGTCAAGTCATGATAGATCCCATTACAAACATAAATATCTTTATACCCATCATTATCCATGTCAAACAACAAGGCTCCCCAACTCCAATCCGTTTTAGCCACGCCTGCATAATTAGCTATTTCAATAAATTTATTATTGTCATCATTAATCTGTAAAGTATTGGACATATATTGATTAAAAAAATCTAAATTCAATTTTCTAGTCAATAAATCATAGTTATCAAAACTAGTTGTTGTTTTTAAACGGGCATCCCCTTCTGGCAACATATCAGTTGTAAAAACATCAGATTTACCATCATTATTAACATCCGCTAAATCTGCCCCCATAGAAGATTGACTTATATGGGTTGCCCAACCTTGAATTTGTTCGGTAAACGTTCCGTTTTTATTATTGATGTATAAATAATCTCTTTCATAAAAATCATTTGAGATATAAATGTCTGGATATAAATCGCCGTTAACATCCCCCACAGTCACTCCTAAACCAAAACCAATCAAACTACTAAAAATACCCGCTGATTCACTAACATCAACAAATTTCCCATTGTCATTACGCATCAATTTATCACCACCTCCTTTAAGGATTTCAGCAACATCCCAGTCTTTATCTCGTAATTCTCTTTTATTAGAATAATTTAAGGTCCCAACCGGAATAAAGCTGTTATTCAAAATATAACAATCTAAATCCCCATCCTTGTCATAGTCAAAAAAGGCCGCATGGGTTGTAATTCCAGTATCCGCAAGATTGTATTCTGCCGCTTTTTCTGTGAAAGTAGTATTCCCGTTATTTATATACAACTGACTTTTTCTTATAGCATCAATATTACTTCCTGCATCACAAACATAAATATCTAGCAAACCATCACCATTGACATCCACCATTACTACACCCGTTGACCACGCTTTTTCACCTTCAATCCCTGATTTTGTTGAAATGTCTTCAAATTTAAAATTGCCTTTATTCAAATACAACTTATTTGTGCCTTGATTAGAAGTAAAAAAGACATCCGCCAAACCATCATTATTGATATCACCAATTGCTACACCGCCACCGTTATAGAAATTACGATATTTAAAGATATTCATATTCTTACCATTTTTCACCTCATTCTGAAAACTAATACCCGTTTCAGAAGCGTCTAATTTAGTAAACAAGGAATCCGAATTTCCTTTAGAACAACTTATAAAAATTATAAATAGAAAAAAACTCGCAATACACTTCAACATCTTAAAAATGAATTAATTTAAATAAATATAAGCACGCAATTTATGTTTTTTTCAGTTTATAAAAAAATTAAAAAGAGCCAAAAAAAGTGTGAAATAAAACAAAAAAAGAGCTTCATAAGAAGCTCTCAATTATAAAAAATTAAGAGAGCAATAAATCGCCCTCTTAATAACTAACTCCAAATATAATTAACAGTAAACAATACTTTTAATATCCAGGATTTTGTTTAATATTAGGATTCAACAAAGCTGTTGTTGGTACGGGTAACAATACTCTATACGCATCAGTATTCTTCATTGTAGCTCTAGCAGTAGTATAAGTTCCAAAACGAATCATATCATTTCTTCTCCAACCTTCTTCCCACAATTCTGTAGCTCTAGCTTTATCAATGTTAGCCAAAGTCGACAAATTAATTACAGTGGTAATTCCTTGACGAGCTTGTAATTGAGCAGCAATAGAAACAACAGTACTTGTGCTTGAACCACCTCTTGTTATAGCCTCCGCTTTCATCAATAAAGCATCCGCGTAACGGAATAACACATAGTCATTTTCCGGTTTATCCATATTAGACACATCTGGAATGTATTTTTGTGGACGAATACCCCATCTTTCTAACCAGCTTTGAGAAATGATTCTACCATCTGCTGGCAAATTTGCCAAATCACTTTGAAAATTTAAAGGTAATGAACCATTTTGAGCTCTTGTTGTTAGAGGAGTAACTCCTCCTTTATCATATTGCAGTCCTTTACGCAGTCCTAGAGGGCTCCCGAAAGCGGCAATAATAGCCGGATCATTATTATTAATACGTCTATCTGACGGATCAAATTTATCGTAATACTCCTGCAATACAGAAAATCCGTTCCAACCACTTGGAACTTGATTGTAATGGTTTCCCATATACCACCTTGTTCTAATAGCGCCCATATCAACACCATTAATATTTTTGGCTGTAAAAATTAACTCCGGACTAGTATGATTTGCTGGTTTAAAGTTATCCCAGTAATCCGAAGCTAAAGTAGTAGCGCTAGAAATAGCATCAACGTATTGAATTACTTTATTCATATTAGCCACATTGTTCGCATTAAATCCTGTATGACTTGGCGAATCAAATACCGCTTTATTCAAATAAATTTTAGCTAACAAAAAGTTTGCTGCATCTTTACTTGCAATTGAAGGATCAGAAGTGTTTTTTGCAGGAAGATTAGGCAACGCTTCTACAAGCAATGCAATAATTTTAGCTGTCGCTTCAGGAGAAGTCCAAACCTTAGGAAAATCATCTGGAGAACTACCTGCTTCTCTGTATGGAACTTGACCAAACATATCAATAGCATTGTAATAATAATAAGCTTTCAAAAATTGAGCTTGCGCTTTCTTGTCAGCCGGAATTCCCTGTATAGCTAATGCTAAGTCACAATTATAAACACTTGATAGCATCTGTCTCCAAGAAGTATTTATTTCTCTACTATTTGCGTCCCATGTATGAAAATGATCTTGCAACCACGCTCCACCGTCACCCCAGTCACCTGCACGTGTTGGCACAATAACAAAATCTGTAGAAACCTCTTGTATTGCAAATACTCCGTCTTGTCCCTCAAATTGTCGCAATCCATTATAAGCTGAAGTCAAAACTGCATCAGGATCCGCTTTTGAAATTTCAGTTGCATCAGGGATTTGTTCATCTAAATTAGTACAACTAACGCCAAGAACTAATGCTCCAGCAAAAATACCGTACTTTATAAAATTATTTTTTTTCATTTTTATTCTAATTAAAATGTTACGTTAAGACCTACTGACAAAGTTCTAGCTCTCGGATAAGATAAATAATCTATACCTGCAGAAGGGACACCATTTAAAGATTTGTTAGTATCAACTTCCGGATCAAAACCTGAATATTTAGTAATTATAAATAAGTTAGAACCGTTTACATATAAACGAGCAGACTTCACTTTAAAACGCTCTAAAACATCTCCTTTAACAGTATAACCTAGTGTTAAATTACCCATTCTAATAAAGTCCCCTTTTTCAAGGTATTTAGTAGATGGTGTATTAGCATCAGATCTTGATTGAACTGAATTTGCAACTTCTGGAGTTACGTTTTTACCTCCCAATTGATTTTGATAGAAAAGGGCTACATTAGTGTTGTTGAATAAATAATTACCGAAATTTCCATATAATGATGTTGAGAAATCAAAACCTTTGTAGGCCAAACTTGATGAAAAGCCTGCAGTCATTTTAGGTAAAGGCTGCTTATCTAACAATTTTACAGCGCCTCCATCTGCATATTGAGAAATTCCATTTGCATCATATCCTGTGAATGTTGGAAGATAATAGGTATACAATGGATGTCCATCTTGAATTCTTTGAACATATGCATCACTCAGACCTTGCCCGTGAATGGCCCCAACGTTGTACACGTTTGCGGCACCCAGATTTTCAATAGTATTTGACAAGAATGCCACGTTACCAGAAATATCCCAAGTTAAATCATCTGTATCAATTACCTTGTATGACAACGAAACCTCGACTCCTTTGTTTATTAAGTTAGCTGGTAAATTAGTATATTTGATACCTTGAGGTGAAGGCTGCCCTGAAGTTGAAGGGATACCAACAATTAAATCAGTAGTATTTTTGTTGAAATAATCAACAGATCCTGTTAACTTATTATTAAGCAAAGCAAAGTCTGTCCCTACTCCGTAAGAAGTTGTAGTCTCCCAAGTTAATTGAGAATTCGCATTGTTTACAACATTAAATTGATTTGGACCATTGTATTCAATTATACCTACAGAAGAGTTTCTTGGAAATTCAGTATTACCTGTTTTACCAATATTTCCTCTTAATTTAAAATCATTAACTAACCCGTCTTTTCCATCAACTAGTTTGTAAGCCAAACCTAAAGAAGGGAAATTTCCGTATTTTTTACCCGCTGCTGTTTTAGAAGAACCATCACGTCTTACCGTTAAATCTAAATTCAATTTATTATAGAATGCTAATGATGCTCTGGCAAAAACAGATTGCATATCAACTAATCCTTTATAAGAACCAACTCTTGTTTCTGTTGGGATTCCACCTTCCATATTTTCTAATAAATTAGTTTGTGTAGCAGCAAAACCTTTTGCAGATACATAAGTACCATTAGATGCATAGTTATAGTACGAATATCCAACAATTGCATTCAAGTTAATATTTTTTGTAATATCTTTTGTGAATGTTAAATTGTGTTCAATAGTTTTGTTTACTCTTTGATCATTAGAAACTGTCGCTTGTCCTCTGTACGTTTTCAAATCCGCAGGATTAGTAGCCGTTGCAAAATCTTGAATATTTAAATCCGGAGTAGCTTGTTGCTTTACAGAAGAATTAGATGTCTCAATACCAACAACCATGTTGTATTTCAAACTATTAGTTAATTTCACAGTAGTGGTTAGACTACCTAATAATTTAGACAAATCACCATTATTAGAGAACGAATTCATCAAATGAACAGGATTAAGATAATCACCACTCACTCTTGTGTAACCGCCTGACTGTGCTGGGTCATAAACTGAACGCGTTGGGTTCCAATACAATGCAGCACTTAATAAGTTACCAATATATCCTGTATCGTTAGTAATCAAACCTCTACGATCTTTGATATTAGAATAAGCGATACGAGTTTCTAATATCACTTTACCATCAAAGAAATCATTTGAGTTGTAAAAACTTGCAGAAATTTTATCTAAACCAGTATTTCTTACGATACCGTCAGTATTAGCCATACCTAGAGAAACTCTAGTACTAGAATTGTCTGTTCCACTTGAGAAAGACAGGTCATGATTTACAGTATTACCTGTTTGCAATACTTGTTTTTTCCAATCGAATGCTCCGCCAAAATGATTTGCTGTCTGACCTGGAGTTGCCGCAATAAATTCATCAGTAGATAAAACATCGAATTTTGAAGCATAAGAAGAAGTAGTGTAAGAAGTAGAATAAGTTAATTCTGGCACTTTAGACTTTCCTTTCTTAGTTGTAATAATAATTACCCCATTAGCCCCTCTAGCTCCATAAATCGCTGTTGAAGAGGCATCTTTCAAAATTGACATACTTTCGATATCATTTTGATTAATGAAACTCAATGGATCTTTGGCGCTCATAGAGCCTAAATTCATATTAGCACCACCTGCTGATACGTCACCTCCGGCTAAAGGCACCCCATCTACAACAATAAGCGGTCCGTTACCCCCGCGTAAAGTACCATTACCACGAATTCTTATTGAATTTGCAGCACCTGGCTCTCCACTTGAAGAAGTAATTTGAACACCTGCAACTTTACCTCTCAAAAGTTCAGCTGGATTGATAGCAGCAACATTATCAAATTTTTTAGAGCTAATTTGATCTACAGCACCCGTTGCATCTTTCTTTTTAACCGTACCGTAGCCAATAACTACTACTTCTTTCAGTTCTGCAGAATCTTCTTTTAAGACTACACTAATAGTACTCTTACCTGCTACATTTACCTCTTGAGATTTAAGACCAATGTAACTAAAAACTAAAACTGCATTTGAGCCTACATTTTTGATCGTAAATTTTCCATCGAAATCAGTTTGTGCTCCATTTGTTGTTCCTTTAACTAAGACAGAAGCCCCTGGAAGCGGACCGCTGCCATCAGATACTGTACCAGACACATCTTGCGAATATGTCAAGCTTGTACACAGCATCGTTAGAAACACCATCAAGCCTTTAATTAGACTATTTTTCATACGTAATAAATAAGTTGGTTAATAATTTTTTTTAATGGTTTGTTTAAATATTAACACCAAACATAATTATAAATTTATGATAATATTAAGATATTACTAAACTATAACGTTTTCGTTATGCCGAAAACGTTTTCGATTTTAAAATTAATACTTTAAAAAATTAATACTAAAATTATACTAAACACAAAAAAAAGATACTAAAAAACATATTATTATAATTTAGTGGCTTTTCCACTTCAAATCAATTGTATATTACTCAATAGAAAAGCTTTTTACAAACTAAGATTACGAATTACTCATCATAATGAAGTTTTTTATACCAAATCGATAATCCAAAATAAGCCGCGTCAAATGTCTAAAAATAGTACGCCATACCTATCAATACTTCGTTTTTTACTCCGTGTTTCAACGGCTAAAAAAATCACATTTACTAAACGTATGAAAATGTAATTGCCTTTAAAATATAAATTCGGAATAAATTACATAATTAAACCATTTATCACTTCATCCTATTTATTTTATCTAAATAATCAGTCCTAAAATAGTAAAAGCAATCATGCAGCTTTTTCTGTCGAAAATTTAAATTGAATAAAACCCAATGGCTTCTAAAAACAAAAAAACCACGAATACTATAACAATCTTCAAAATAGATTGCTTGTATATTCGCGGCAAAAATTATTTAAAGTAACCCGTTGGGTGTAATTACACCCAACGGGTTACTGTATTATTTGATAACAATTGTTTTATTATCCACTCCCAGTCCAATAATCTTAAGTGATTTCCATTGTTTTGGCAGCAGTCCCTTGTTGTATTTCAATCCCATATCCGTTTGTTCCACTCCGCCAAAACCATAAATAACGGCTTGAAGCATTGCTCCGGCTCCAGTAGCAAAATAAGGGTTATTACTATTGGCTGATTCCGAAAATACGCCAAAAGGAGGCCGACTGTTAGGTAAATACGATTTCACAAAATAACTATAGGCTTTATCTCTATCTCCCAATCGAGCATATAGAACCGATAAAACTCCGGAAGCCATAGCTGGACCATCTTTTTTATCAATTTTTTCGGCGTAATATTCCAAATCTCTTTTTATTTGTTCTTTGTCTGTGATTGTATGCAAAGGATATGCTAATAAGTTGACATCTGCCTGTTTGATCATTTGTCCTTGATATCCTTTATAATTTTGAGTAATCCCATCCTTTTTATGAATCACTAATTTCTCTGATACTGCTATCCATTCTGGATTGATCGGCTCATTTAAAAGTGTCGCTGCTTTAATCGTATTTTTCAAAGACTCGATCGCTGATGCATTGGTAAAAGCATTGTCATCTACATGTTGCGCATACTCATCGGCACCAACTACATTCAAAATAGAAAAACTTGCGTCTTGATTTTTAACTACTCTGCTTACCCAGAAATCGGCTGTTTCTTTAAGAACCGCCCATTCTTTTTTCAACCAAGAAGTGTCTTGTGTATAGGCGTAATAATTCCAAAAAGCTATCGAAACATCTGCTGTGATGTGCTGTTCAAAAATACCTGTCAAGGCCCAAGTTGGTGTTGCTTCTTCTCCTGTATCATCAGATTCCCAAGGATACATTGCTCCTTTGTACCCATAAATAAAGGCTTTTTGTTTTGCTTTTTGCAAACGATCTGAGCGATAATCCAAACATGATTTTGCCATATCAGGTTGCAGTGCCAAGAGCGTTGGATACATCCAAAGTTCCGTATCCCAAAAAATATGTCCGTTATAGCCTTGAGACGACAACCCCATAGGCGCAATACTTTGTCTGGTTCCTGGACGTATATAAGAATACAAGTTATACAACGCGAAACGCACCCGTTGTTGCGCATCCAGATCGCCTTCAATTTGTATGTCACCCGTTTTCCATAATTCAGCCCAAGCTTGTTTGTGACGGTTCAATAATTCATCAATTCCTTCCTGCAGCGCATAAATAGGTTGTCTTTCGGATTCGTTCAAAGGATCCGTAACATCCTTGGAAGTGCAAATTCCTCCTGCAACCGCAAAACGGTATTTTTGGCCTTTGATCAATTTTTTAATAAACCCAACTTCATTTCCGGTTTGTTTTAAGGTTTCGCTTTCATCATCAAAAAGAAAAGTTGTTGAAGCGGCCACTGTATATTTACCGGTTAGCGTTTTAGCTGTAGTACCAAAAACCGGCATTAAATACTGATTGTCCTTTAAGACCCGAAACTGACTTTTTGCCTCTTTCAGTTCATCAGGAACAACCATGTAATTGTTAGCGGTAATTTCTATATCCTTAATAGGAGTAATTTCGACAATTGCCATCGCTGAAAAAGGAACAGCTCTATTAGCCAAAATCGTGTAATTAATTGTGGCTAAATCTTTAAACGAAAAGGAAGTGGTACTCATTCCTTCTTTCATTGAAACCACTTGACTCCAATTATCGATATTGTCTGATTTGATTTCTTGCCTATTGATATTCAAATGCAGATTCAAAAACTCTATTCCGCGTACTATTCTGCTGATCCCATTTTCAGGACTTCCGTCATACACGCCATTCAGGATAATTTCTTTTGTTTTGAGAGGTGTGTCGTCAGTCACGATTCCTATTTGACCATTGGCCATGGCAACTCCAAAATAATTCTCTCTGGAATTAGCATATAAGTGCCATTCGTCTGATTGGGCTTGACCACAAACCCCAGTACTAACTAAAATCATGAAAACCAATATTTTAACTGTTGAATTCATCATATAATATTTTAATAATATTTTCAAACATATATAAATTATTCGTTAAAAATGTACATCGATCCAGATAGTAGGTGAAATACAAATCGAAAACGTTTTCGACTCATCAAAAACGTTTTTGGTCGATTCCAAATCAACAATTACAAATTATAATTCTATTTTTATGAAGATAAGTAATAACCATGGTATAATATCGTATTTTAAAATCAGGATAAAATTATGTAACAATATGATTTAAAGCTGTTTTACTTAAAGTTAATTCTTTTGACTTTACGACTTTTAAACTTTCGACTTACTTACTATACTAATTAATCCTTTTTTTAATGAAGTTCACAAATAAAATCACCTATTTTTTTATACTATTGGGAGTCTCTTTATCCTTGTTTTCCTGTAAAAAAGAAACTAAAAATGATGTTATCACCATTGATGCTTCTGGAAAATTAGCAGTAGATTCCTCTAAAAAATACAAAGAACCTTTTAGACCGCAATTTCATTTTTCTCCGGAAAAAAAATGGATGAATGATCCTAACGGAATGGTTTTCTATAAAGGGATTTATCATTTATTTTACCAATATTACCCAGATGATATCGTTTGGGGACCAATGCATTGGGGACACGCCACAAGTACAGATTTAATCCATTGGACACACCAAAAAATCGCTTTGTTTCCTGACAAATTAGGAATGATATTTTCAGGAAGTGCCGTTGTAGATTTAAAAAATACTTCTGGTTTGGGAACAAAAGAAAATCCACCAATGATTGCCATTTTTACCTATCACGACATGGCAGGCGAAAAAGCGGGCAAAAGAAATTATCAAACGCAAGGATTGGCATATAGCTTAGACGAAGGCGAAACTTGGCTCAAATACAATGGAAATCCAATCATAGGAAATGTTGATCAGAAAGATTTTAGAGATCCTAAAATGTTCTGGAATACCGAAACTAATCTTTGGAATATGGTATTAGTAGCAGGAGATCATGCACAATTTTATACTTCCAAAAATTTAATTAATTGGAAATTTGAAAGTGAATTTGGTAAAAATATAGGAGCTCATGGCGGTGTTTGGGAATGTCCTGATCTTTTCAAATTAAAAATTGCCGGTTCCAATGAAGAAAAATGGGTTCTACTCATTAGCATCAATCCCGGTGCACCACTTGGTGGTTCAGGAACACAATATTTCATTGGTGATTTTGATGGAAAAAGTTTTAAAACCACCCAAAAAAACATCAAATGGATTGACAATGGTACTGATAACTATGCCGGAGTCACGTACAATAATACGCCAGAAAACAAACGGATATTCATAGGCTGGATGAGCAATTGGCTGTATGCCAGAAATACGCCTACCAAAAACTGGAGAAGCGCCATGACGTTGCCAAGAGAACTTTCGCTTGCAAAAATCAATGGCGATTATGTCCTAAAAAACGTTCCTGTGGAACAATTCAAAAAACAAGAGACCATAGCCTTTTCTAAAGATGAAATTATCCTAAAAGCGAATCAAAAAACTACATTTAATTACCAATATTTAAATCAATCAGCAGTACAATTTAATGCTAAAAATAAAAATTTAAAATTGGTTTTTTCCAATGATGTAAAGGATTCTTTGGTCATGAATTACGATGCGAAACGAAAGACTTTTTCTGTTGACAGAAGACATTCCGGCGTAGTCAATTTTGAAAAAAGTTTTGGAGAAGAAATACACAACACCAAAATTCCAAATATAATTTCTGAGGCTATTGATTATCAAATCATAGTAGATTGGTCCTCAATAGAAATTTTCCTCAACGGTGGCGTTTACAGTTTCACAGAACAAATTTTCCCTAACAAACCATATACCAAACTAACCATTCAATCCGATGAAAATCAAGAAATTAAAAATTTTAGTATTGCTGAAATAAAAGGAATCTGGTAATAAAATTCATTTATAATAACCAAAACCACTAACTAAAAAAAACAGAATAATGAATAACAAAAAAATACTCTATTGGTCCATTATCGTTGCCTTTGCAGGATTTCTATTTGGATTTGACACCGTCGTAATTTCAGGAGCAGATAAACAATTGCAACAACTATGGGGTTCTTCTGATTTGTTTCATGGATTAGTAGTGATGTCATCCGCATTATGGGGAACGGTTATTGGCGCTATTTTTGGTGCGTTTCCAACGAAT
The DNA here is from genome assembly GCF_003970375.1 of Flavobacterium sp. ZB4P23. Taxonomy (NCBI): domain Bacteria; kingdom Pseudomonadati; phylum Bacteroidota; class Flavobacteriia; order Flavobacteriales; family Flavobacteriaceae; genus Flavobacterium; species Flavobacterium sp. ZB4P23. The sequence goes on along the minus strand of NZ_RYDK01000003.1, from coordinate 6,015 downwards.
ATTTTAGGTCGGAAAAAGACTCTAATAATTATAGGATTACTGTTTTTGGTTTCTTCCATTGGAACTGCATTCGCAAATGATCCCATTTTCTTTTCCGTTTTTAGATTTCTTGGCGGAATTGGTATTGGCGCTTCAACCATTGCTGCTCCAACCTATGTTTCTGAAATTGCTCCTGCAAAAGACCGTGGAAAACTGGTTGCTTTGTACCAATTCAATATTGTTTTTGGGATTTTAATCGCCTTTACATCCAACTACTATTTGCAAGATATAGGAGAAAATGCCTGGCGATGGATGTTAGGAATACAAGCGTTTCCATCTTTCATTTACACACTTCTGGTATTTGGAATCCCGGAAAGTCCGCGTTGGATTTTAGAATACAAAAAAGACAGACAAAAAGCAGTCGCTATTTTGAAACAAATCAATAGTGACGCAGCAGTAGAAGCGGAAATTGCTGCTATAGAAAAAGAAACTGTTCAGGAGGGGAAAAACGAATCTATTTTCATGGCTAAATATAGAAAACCATTGCTCTTAGCGTTTTTTATTGCCTTTTTCAATCAGCTCTCCGGAATTAATGCTTTTTTATATTATGCGCCTCGAATTTTTGAATTGGCAGGATTAGAAAAATCTGCCTCTTTTTTGAGTAGTATCGGAATTGGGATAATCAATTTAATATTTACCATGATTGGAATCTCGCTAATAGATAAATATGGTCGAAAAACGCTCATGTATTTGGGTTCGGTAGGATACATTATTTCTCTAGGATTAGTGACAACCGCCTTTTATTTTGAATGGAAAGGAATGGCTGTTCCGTTATTTTTCTTTTTGTTTATAGCCTCACACGCCATAGGTCAAGGAGCCGTCATTTGGGTATTTATCTCTGAATTGTTCCCGAATAAACTTCGAGCTGCCGGAACCTCTTTTGGCACTTCTGTACATTGGATTTTAGCAGCATTAATCCCATCATTCATTCCGTTTTTGTTTAAAGAGATTGGAACAACAACCGTTTTTGCCGTCTTCTGCATAATGATGGTTTTCCAATTGCTTTGGGTATTTACAAAAATGCCGGAAACCAAAGGGAGAACATTAGAAGAACTATCTGAAAGTTTGTCAAAAAAAGAATAATTATGACCAAAAAAATAATCTGTTTCGGGGAAGTTTTATTTGACGTTTTCCCAACGCACCAAAAAATCGGAGGAGCGCCATTGAACGTGGCGCTGCGTTTAGCATCACTTGGTATTGATGCTCAAATAATAAGCCGGGTAGGAAATGATGAAATCGGAAAAAAACTCCTTGCCTTTGTTAAAAAAAATGGAGTTGTTACCGATACGATTCAAGTTGATAAAAACGCTTCTACCGGACAAGTTATTGTTCAATTAAATGAGAAAGGAGCTGCTTCATACACAATCAATTATCCGGTTGCTTGGGACAAAATTATATGTATTCCGGAAGACGAAATAATGGTCAAGAAAGCAGATGCACTAGTTTTTGGGAGTCTTGCATGTAGAGATTCTGTTTCGCACGATTCCTTATTAGAAATAATTAACTATGCAAAATATGCCGTTTTCGATGTTAATTTACGTGCTCCTTTTTACACTAAGGAACTACTGATTAATTTGATGATGCAGTCAGATTTTATAAAATTTAATGATGAGGAATTGTATGAAATAAGTGCTTTTATGAATTCACCATACCATTCATTAGAGCAAAATATTCTATTTATTGCTACACAAACGAATACAAAACACATTTGCGTTACAAAAGGAAATCATGGTGCGGTGTTGTATTACAATGAAAAAATGTACTACAATAGTGGCTATAAAATAGATGTTGTAGATACCGTGGGTTCCGGAGATTCTTTTTTAGCCGGATTGCTTTCTAAACTATTAAAGGATGCCGATCCCCAAGAAGCAATTGATTTCGCTTGTGCAATAGGAGCCATTGTAGCCAAAAATGAAGGAGCCAATCCCAAAATTTCAAATAATGAAATTAGTGCCTTTATGAATCCATGCTAGTTTAGCGAAACTGATTTTTAACAATTACAACAACCCAAAAAAAACCCATGCATCTGTAAATCAATCATGAAAAGATTGATTTACAGAAATTTTTTAGGATAACAAAAAAGTTATTGTTCTTTTTTTTAGGGTTTTAAACAAAAGTATTGAACTTTGAAAAATCCCATTATCAACGAAATAGCCACTCAATTACGGATTTCTAAAACCCACGTTTCAGAGTCATTGAAGGAATGCCGAAATCTATTAAAGAAAACAATTCCCTTCTGGTTTTAAGTACATTAAGATCGGAACACGTATAAATGAAAGAACGTCAACCTAGGATGTTCCCGCCTTTACTAAAAATGGCAGATCCAATTAGTTTATGTAACGAATGTGTAATAATTTGTTTTATTATTAAAAAATTACAGAAATAAGATAAAAATCAATACCTTGGTAAGGAATATTTGAACTTATAGTCTTTTTTATACCTATGTCAAAGACTGAAAAAGGACGCACAGCAAAGTTACTATAAACACCTTTTCTTAAAATTAAATACGTAGAAATTCGATTCATGAAAGACATTACTCTTAAGGAAATTGCAACAAAACTGGGAATTTCAATAACGACTGTTTCAAAAGCGCTTAAAAATTACCCTGATGTTAGTGAAAAAACTAAAAAAGCAGTAATTGAACTTGCCCAGCAATTACACTACACTCCTAATAGTTTTGCTGTAAATTTAAGAACAAAAGAATCAAAAACCATTGGTCTAATTATTCCTGAAGTTGTACATCATTTCTTTTCGAATGTGGTCAATGCTATCATCAACGAAGCTGAAAAAAACGGCTATTTAGTAATCATTTTACAATCAAATGAGACACTGGCTTTAGAAAAAAAACAAGTAGAACTGCTTATAAACAAAAGAGTTGACGGAATCATCATGTCCTTATCAAATGAGTCCAATAATGATGATCATATAAAAGAAATAATGAATAGAAATATTCCTTTTGTTATGTTTGACAAAATAGCAAAGCTTTCTAAATGCTCGAAAGTAATAATTGATGACCAAAAAGCGGCCTTTAATGCAGTGCAACACTTAATCGACACTGGTTGTAGAAAAATAGCACACATTAGAGGGCCATTGAATCCACAAAATTCAATAGATCGGTATATTGGATATAAAAAAGCATTAGAGAAAAATAACATTCCTTTTGACACAAAATTAGTTTTTGCATGTGAAAATGTGACTTTTGAAGAAGGAAGATATTTTGCTAAACAGATTATTCAAGAGCATGCTGATATAGACGGCATTTTTGCTATAACAGATCTGGTAGCAGTGGGAGTATTAGACTATTTTAATGAAAACAAAATCAATGTCCCGGAACAAGTAGCGGTAATTGGTTTTAGCAATTGGTTTATATCGCAAGTACTGACTCCAAAACTTAGTACTGTAGATCAGCCAAGCCATGAAATGGGAATTGAATCTTTTAACTTATTGTTAGAAGAAATGAATTGTCATAAAGAAGGAATTCCTTTTACTCCAAGAACTGTTGAATTAGAAACAAGCATTATTGTTAGAGAATCTTCTACAAAATTCAAATAAATTAAGTTTCAAAATTTCGTTACTGTAAAAAATCAATATTCCTTTTTAATCCTTGAAACTTGGCTCTTTTAATTGGTGAGTTTTTAAAAACAGCTTTAAATGTTTCTTCAGTAATTTCTATCCAATCTTTTTTGGACAAGGACAGTAATTCTGGATTTGGGTTAAATAAAGGTTCATTATGTGCTTTTGAAAACTTGTTCCAAGGACAAACATCCTGACACACATCGCATCCAAAAGCCCATTCATCAAATTTACCTTTCATCTCCTGAGGGATATTTTCTTTTAATTCAATTGTAAAATAGGAAATGCATTTGCTGCCATCTACTACATAAGGCGCAACTATTGCCGCTGTAGGGCACGCATCTATACAAGCTGTACACGTACCACAATGATCGGTTGTAGGATTGTCATAGTCTAAATCTAAATCGATAATGAGTTCCGCGATAAAGTAAAAAGAACCTACTTTTTGTGTCAATAAATTACTGTTTTTGCCTATCCAACCCAAACCACTTTTGGCAGCCCAAGCTTTGTCAAGGACTGGAGCAGAATCTACAAAGGCCCGACCAGAAACATCTCCGATTGTAGATTGAATAGAAAATAAAAATTCTTTGAGTTTTTCCTTGATCACAAAATGATAATCCTGACCGTACGCATATTTTGAAATCTTATAAGAATCTGTATTTTGCAGGTCTTCTGGATAATAATTTAACAACAGTGAAACTACACTTTTAGCATCCTCAACGAGTAAAGTTGGATTTAAACGCTTGTCAAAATGGTTTTCCATATAGTACATTTGGCCATTTCTATTGTTCTCCAACCAGTTTTCTAACCGCGGTGCTTCTTGTTCCAAGAAACCAGCTTTAGCTATTCCACAGGATAAAAATCCGAGACGTTTCGCTTCAGATTTGATAAATTGCGTGTATGTCGCTTTTGTATTAATATAGTTAAAAAATAGAAGTTAATAAACGGGATTCCAAGACCTGATAGCATCGGCGTCTCCCGATTAACAAAAACTACGGCTGAAAAAGCCTTGTTTTCTATATCGGAAATACAGCGGAAAGCGGGAAACAGCTCCTAAAAATCAGAATAAACCGCCTTGATTGTTTGTTTTTAATTTCCCTAAATGTTGATATGCTTTATCGGTAACTTCTCTACCTCTTGGCGTACGCATAATAAAACCTTCCTGAATCAAAAATGGTTCATAGACTTCCTCGATTGTTTCACTGCTTTCAGATACGGCTGTCGCCAAAGTAGATAAACCTACAGGTCCGCCTTTGAATTTATCGATAATTGTATTTAGTATTTTATTATCCATCTCGTCCAGGCCATGAGCATCTACATTAAGTGCTTTTAAGGCGTAACGGGCAATTTCTATATCGATAGTGCCATTCCCTTTTATCTGGGCAAAATCACGCACACGCCGTAACAATGCGTTCGCGATGCGAGGAGTTCCACGACTACGACCAGCTATTTCTATAGCTGCCTCCATGGATATAGGCATTTTAAATATAGTAGCACTTCTTTCTACGATTGTGGTGAGTAACTCAGTGGTATAATATTGTAAGCGGGAAGAAATTCCAAAACGCGCTCTCATAGGAGCGGTTAATAAACCAGAACGCGTGGTGGCTCCAATTAAGGTAAATGGATTTAGATTGATTTGGACGGTTCTTGCATTAGGTCCAGATTCAATCATGATATCAATCTTAAAATCCTCCATAGCAGAATACAAATATTCTTCTACTATTGGACTCAAACGATGAATTTCATCAATAAATAAAACGTCTCTTTCTTCTAGATTAGTCAGTAAACCGGCTAAATCTCCAGGTTTGTCTAAAACCGGACCGGAAGTAATTTTGATTCCCACTTGCAATTCATTGGCAAGAATATTGGCTAATGTTGTTTTTCCTAAGCCAGGTGGACCATGAAACAGCGTGTGATCAAGTGCTTCATTTCGTTGATTTGCAGCCTGAACAAAAACTTTCAGATTTTCTAATATTTGGTCTTGTCCTGCAAAATCATCAAAAGAAAGTGGTCTCAATTTTTTTTCAAGATCTAGCTCTTCTGAATTGTAACCATTTGCTGTTGGGTCTAAATTTTCATTCATATAACAAAGATAGCAAAGCAATATTGAATTATAAATTTAAATTTCAAATGCTATAAATAAAAAAGCAATACTATCAAGCAATCTATTTCAGTATGTTATTTTTTTATTCATTCAAACAAAATCCAGACACCACAATGGTTATAGAATGCACTGCATTGACAATTGAACTCTTCTATAAATACAGTGATTACACACTTACAAAAGGGATGAAAATTGAGTAATGTCCTAAAAAAAAGCCTCAACTGGACATGCCCCAAAAAGTTAGACACTATTTGGGGCATTTTTTATGGAAAAAAAAGTAAAATATGATTATGCATTTA
>NZ_RYDK01000002.1:226768-540411 GCF_003970375.1 Flavobacterium sp. ZB4P23 | reverse complement strand
TTTGAACCCCAGTCTGAAAAGACTGGGGTTCTTTTGTTTATAGATACCACGTGTTCGCCCTGCGGGCTCGGTTCGTCACCTTTCTTTGAAAACCCCTATTCCTATCGGAATAGGGGTTTTTGTTTTAAAAAATTATGTTTTTTTACTTAAATTTGGACAAAGTTTTAAACTAATTTTATTAGTACATGACAAAAACATATATTATTGAAATTCAACAAAATAACTGCTACTAAAAACAGCTCTTATAGAAGAATGCAAAGATTCATGAAGGAATTTTATTTTCGCATGAAAATAGTTTCTTCATTGATATTCATTTTATTATCAGCTAAATCCGATTTGGTATTGGTGCTAGATAGAACCAATTGGAAGTTCGGAACTAAAAACAGTAACATTCTGATGTTGGGAGTAAGTTATAAAAACGTAGCATTTCCATTGATGTTCAAAATGTTGGACAAACGAAGGAATTCAGATACACTAGGGAGGATTGATTTATAGAATGGTTTATGTAGATGCTACAGTATTACCGGAACCTCCAGAAGAATTGTATATCAAGTAGGGGCATTAAATTTGAATCCATTAACTCCTACAAGCATTGGATTATTAGATAATTTCAAGGTTAATGATCAAAAAATGTTTGCTGTAGCTAACGCAATTGATGCAGAAGCTTTTGGGATAACCTTAGAACCTAAGGAAGGAAGTTGAACCCTTACAATGGAACAATTATATACGTTAGGAAAAGTGTAAATAGTACTTCTTCTTAATTACTAACAAAAAAGGTTCAACCGTAAAGCGAGGGCACTGAAAAAGTCTTTTTAAGAATTAATTGTTAATAAAAAGGAGTAGAAAACTATAGTTTTTTGCTCCTTTTTTCGTATTTTTAATGGTAGCCAAAAGGCTTTTAGATGTTAGTTCAACAACAAAAAATTCAATTCAGTCTGTACTCTTCGTTATATGATTTAATCGTTCCCAAGGACAATATGCTAAGAAAAATCAATGAGTTGATAGGTTTTTCATTTATCTATGATGAGTTGCTAAATAAATACTGTACAAATAATGGTCGCACAGCAGAAAGTCCTGTGCGTATGTTCAAGTATTTACTTCTGAAAACAATTTATACCGTTTCAGATATTGATGTAGTGGAGCGTTCCCGTTTTGATATGTCCTTTAAGTATTTTTTGGAAATGGCACCAGAAGAAGATGTTATCAATTCTAGTACGTTAACAAAATATAGAAAACTACGTTTGAAGGACACCGACTTATTAAATCTATTGATTAGTAAAACGGTGACTATAGCCCTTGAAAAGGGCATTATCCGTCCTAAGTCTATTATAGTTGATGCCACACATACTTTATCGAGATCAAATCCATTTTCGGCAATTGCAGTATTGCATGAGCGTTCAAAACTACTGCGAAAAACGGTTTATTTATTTGATGACCAATGGAAAGAACGTATGTCAGAGAAGAACAATACCAATGAATTAGAAAAGGAATTGGCCTATTGTAAAGAGTTGGAGAGACGGCTAGAAAAAGAACAATCTTTAAGTTCTATACTTGCGGTGAAAGAAAAATTAAACTTGCTTAAAGAAACGATAGAAGACACTCAGGAAAATTTTACGTTATCAAAAGATCCAGATGCTAAAATGGGGCATAAATCCGCTGATAGTTCCTTCTTCGGTTATAAGACTCATTTAGCGATGACCGAAGAGCGCATCATTACAGCAGCTGTAGTCACATCAGGCGAAAAAGGAGATGGCCCGGAGTTACCTAAACTTTTAGAAATTAGTCAGGAAAACGGAATCGATGTTGATATAATTATTGGCGATGGAGCCTATACAGGAAAAAAAAATCTCAAACTCACAAGTGGGCAAAATATTAAAGTGGTAGCAAGACTAAATGTTACAATAGCACAAGGGGCTAGAAAAGACGAAGATAAATTTGATTACAATAAAGATGCCGATAGATTTGTTTGTCCTGCTGGTCACATGGCTATACGAAAGGCTTGCCAAGGCAAAAAAAATGTTGGAACCAATCAAATACAAACCTACTATTTTGATGTGGAAAAATGTAAGACCTGCTCTTTAAAAGAGGGTTGTTATAAAGAAGGAACCAAGACAAAAACATATTCGGTGTCGATAAAATCGGACTTACACCAAGAACAAATCAGCTTTCAAGAAACTGACTATTACAAAGAAAAAGCAAAACACCGATATAAAATAGAAGCGAAAAATAGTGAGTTGAAAAATGTACATGGTTATGATAGAGCAATATCATATGGCATTACCAATATGCAAATGCAAGGTGCAATAGCAATTTTCGCAGTCAACTTAAAAAGAATACTCAAATTAATGTAGGAAAATCAAAGCTACATGCGCAGTACACTCAATGAGCCTATAAAAGTCAAAAATCGACTCATATAACCTATAATAAAAAACAGTTGTAAAAATTAAAACGCTCATAAAGGATCTTTAAAATCCTGTTATAAGCGTTTTTTTATTGTCTAAAAAACGACTCTAATCAAAATAAGTGAAGTTTTTCAGTGCCCTCCGTAAAGCTGAACCTTTTTTATATAAAAATCTAAAATAACAATAACTATAAAAATTATCGCTAATTTGCATCATTGGCTCAAGGTCATTTTTAAATTTTACGTGAAATATCACTTCGCAAAATCTACTCTTATTAAAATATTACCACAACCATCCTTTGTTACAAAAAGCAAAAACTTTGTCTATGCTATCCATCGAGGTATTCTTTCTTTAGCCCTGAATATACTCCTTACCAATTTCAATGCATCCCTTTTACCCCCCCCCCCCCCCTTGGATAATTACAAACATTCATTTATTTTTTTGAAAAAATCTTTATCCAAGGGTATAAATCATAATAAGTGCTATTTTTTAAATTAGACCGCTTATGCGGTAATGAAAAAATGGTTAATCCCGATAGCTATCGGGAGTTAAAAAGCCCTAACTCCACGTACGGAAACCGCGGTGGTCTTAAGATCGATTATGACGTAACCAAGTAAGAAACTGAAGTTATACGCCATAGAGTTTGTATTTTCGGTACTGCTCCAATAGTTAGCTGATATTGAAAGCAGTGTGTTGTTACCTGCTCGCAAAGCCTTTTGTGCACTATAACGATTGGAATACAATAATATTAATTCATCAATACTTGGCAAATACCACTCAGGGCCTAATCCGTTAATATAAGTTTTCGTTGGGCTTCCTGTCATTAAATTGGTGTTAAATGCACCATCTTCGGTACGGTTGGCACCTGTAAGTGTGGGTGCTGTTTGCCATGCATATGTGCTTTCGGTAAGCGCAACGATAAGCCCGTGTTCTAAACCATCGCTACCTTTGTAGAGATAATAAATTATGCCACCATTAAAGAGTTCGCCAAGGTAATGTGTAAAACCACCCGATGCTGCTGCCCAAGTAGCCACACCACTTCCATTTGTTGTAAGTACTTGCCCGTTGGTGCCATTTATAGCAGGATAAGTAATACCACCAGCGGTTAAACCTCCAGTTAATGTCCAGTTCGTACCATTATTTTGTGCTTTAATGGCTCCTGTACCGTTGGCTAAAATGATGTTGTTGGTAAGCGTTGTGGCTAAACCTGTTACATTAGCCCCTAGTATGGTGTTGCCAGATCCTGTACCGGAACCTGCACTTACACCTGTATTGTAACCGATAGCAGTATTGTTGTTGCCTGTTGTGTTTTCGTACATCGCATCCTTACCTATAGCAGTGTTGCCGCGACCTGAGGTGTAGTAAAGGGCATTAGAACCAATACCAGTATTGTTACTGCCGATTGCGTTAATGTGAAGAGCATTAACACCGATAGCAGTATTTTCGCTACCTGTGGTGTTGTTTCTAAGGGCTAGAGCGCCATTGGCGGTGTTAACGCTACCTGTGGTATTGACCTTTAATGCCTCATAGCCTACCGCTGTACTATAGAATGAATTGCCTGTACCACGCCCTACAGTAATTTCATTGAATTTCGCATCAGTGCTAAAAGTTTTTACGCCCGCAACAGTTTGCGCAGTTGTTAAATCTACAAAAGAACCTCCAGCAGAAGTTGCCGCATTTACAAATGCGGTTGTGGCTAAGGCGGTCGTATTATTTCCAACCGCTTGAGTTACGCCAATAGTTCCGGTTGGCAATATAGGTGCGCCGGTAAAAGTTGGAGAAGCTATATTAGCTTTTAAGGCTAATGCGGTATTTGTAGCGGCGATTGTTGTTAAGCCGCTCAAATCTTGATCCCCTGAGTTAGTGCCCGATTGATTGCCAAGTTTTGTGATTTCTGTTGCGTTGATAAGTCTTTCTCCTGTTACTTTATCTACTTTGGATCCTAATGCAGTTGCGGTTAATGTTGAAACAGGTTTATTAACATCGCTGGTATTATCTACATTACCTAAGCCCACCATTGTTGAGGTAATTCCTGCTACCGTTCCGGTAAAAGTGGGAGAAGCTAATGGTGCTTTCAGGTCTACCGCACTTTGATCTGATTTAGCTGCCAGCGCAGCTAGACTCGCCTTTAAGTCTAATGCGGTTTGTATGGCAGTTGATATCGGCTTTGCTGCATCGCTTGTATTATTTACATTGCCTAAACCGACCATCGTTGCTGTTACTCCAGATACAGTTCCGGTAAAAGTAGGAGAAGCTAATGGTGCTTTCAGGTCTACCGCACTTTGATCCGCTTTAACTGCCAGCGCAACTAAACTCGCTTTTGCATCTAATGCGGTTTGTATGGCAGAGGAAACAGGTTTATCTGCATCTGCTGTGTTATTTACATTGCCTAAACCTATATCGGTTTTATTTAGTGTTATTGCTCCGTTTACCTGTGTAACTCCGTTAACTGAAGTGGTTAAACCAGCTGCTCCTGTTGCACCGGCTACTCCTGCTGCGCCAGTATCCCCTTGAATTCCTTGGGGTCCTGTTGTAGGTACTTGACTATCTACATAAGTCTTAACCGATTTTACCGTTGGATATTTAGTATCTGATGCAGCATCAGTTGCAATACTAGTGCTTTTGTTTGTTACATTTTCTTTTAAACTGAATACTAATTGAGCAGCGGCACTTATTGGTTTATTCAAATCGCTCGTATTATCCATATTCTCCATTCCGAAGTTTGTTTTTAAACCACTCATCGTAATCGCTCCGGTACCTCCATTTTCAATAGCCACCATACCAGTAACATTTTCTGCATTTTTAGTAAAAAACGCAAAAGGAACCGAATTAAAGTGCTGATTGCTTATTTCAGTAAAAGAGTTGCAACTGCCATTTGTGTTAATAGCCACTATCAATTTTTTACTGATAGAATTCCATACGATTTCCTGAAAAGAGGAAGCATACCCGCCTGTTTGTGATCCTGATCCAATGATCAGATTGACCATTCCAAATTTATCTGTTTTAGTTTGAATCACTTCCTGATATTCTACATTAGAATATTCGTCAACAAATTCAAACTTCATGCAAATGTCTTTACTTACTAAAAAAGCATTTGAATTATTTACTCCTGGTATTTTTTCTCCTTTTGGATTCAAAATTACGGCCTGATAGGTTATCCCATTAGTTTGCGCAAAATTTTTGGCGCCAATAAAAAGGAAAATAAGTAGAATTATTTTTTTCATAATTTAATTTATTTAATTGGGAAATTAACACCTAATTGTAGTTGATGGGTCATGAATGATATTTTTTCAGTTGTCGAATTGGATATGTTTAAAGTTTGACCATAATTATAGCCAATACTTAAAAAACCCAGGGAAGGAACACGATACTTGACTTGAAAACCGATGGATGATTCCACTACTAGTCCCGTAAATTCCTTTTGGTGCACTAAATCATAATAAGCGCCATCTATTTTTTGTTTTCCATAAATGATGGTTTCGCCTAAAATACCCACTTGCAGTAAAAAATTTAATTTATGAAAATCGTCCATAGGGAACAAAGAAAATCCTAATCCTGTTTTAATGCCCAGGTATTTAGTTTCCCAACTATAGGAATTTGCAACATTCCCGCCTAGGGCATTATATTCATTAAGAGAAAGTCCATATGAATAAAGTATATGCTTATTTAGTATCGGTTTATTAAACCCAATTTCATAAAAATTACCCGTTCCGCTTTGAAGATCTGGATCTGATTGCCCAAAGCCATTCTTATAATCATACTTTGTAAAATTCTTTCCTGTATTTAAAAAAATTTCTTGTGAAAATAATTGACAGGAAGTAATTAAAATAACAAATAGTAGGTAATTTTTCATCATCGTTTTATAATTTTAGTATAATAATTGAGGTTGGTGGAATTTAGTCGTACTAGGTATTCTGAACTTGGCAACTGTGCCAAATTAATAGTCAAAATTGTGTTGACGGATACTTTTTTTTGTTCAAATATCAAACGTCCCAAAATATCAAAAATAGAAATGGTAATTAGATCAGTAATCGATTCTGAGAATTGAAAATTGACAGTTTCAGTAAATGGATTGGGATAGGTTATGGTTTTAATACCTTCAATCACATCTATTTTATTGGAAGTAATATATTTCCCCCAAAGGCTTTGCTGAAATCCTTGCATTACGGTATAATCTTTATTCGTGGAAGTTCCTGTCATACTTTGCTGACCAATAGTTTGTACTACTATCAAACCATTATATGTTTTTGTTGATATCCCTTGAGAAGAAAGCATTTCATGGTGTAGTACCTGTGCATAAAAAGCTGTACTGAAAAGTAAAAGTAAATATTTCATATAAACGGATTTTGATGTAATGATAAGACAAAAAAAAAGCTATCAAACATCATAAATCCGACGAACTACACAAATTAATCAAAATAGTAAGAGTTTTTGAGTTTTTAGTAAATAATAAATTCAAAAAATGATACAATAAAAAGTAATTCTGAAATCAAAAAAGAATTGTTTCAATGTTAATTTAAAAACATATTACTTGTTTTTGAATTTTTTTGCTACCGAAAAATTGAATTAATAATATATATTTGTCTTTGTGTCGCAGCGTCTATTTCAGTAAAAACAAATTTTTAGTTTTATTTAAAATATATAAATTTTGATTATAAATTTACTTTTCATTATCACTGGTTTTTTAGGCTTTTTAACCTTAATAATAATCCTAGCAAGCTTTAGAAGAAATAAAACGATCAATTTTTATTTAATATTGATTTTTACTCTAATTTCTATTCGTTTTCTATTAAGCGGATTTTTCTCTTTTGGTTATTTAGTTTATTTAAAAGAACATTATATTAATTACTGTAAATTTTTAATACTAATCATTCCTAGTTTATATTTGTATTTTAAAAATTTAATTGCCGATCAGAAGCTATTTATGAAGGCTGATCTTGTCCATTATATTTTCCCTCTTGCATTTTTGGCGATAAATTTATCTGTCGTAAGTACAAATTATTTCTTGCCACCCTCTTTTTATTTTTCCTTCTTTTTAGTCTTAATATTGTACACCATAACATACTTTTTTTTGGCTTACCAGATATTAAACAAGAATGTTTGGGCAAAAAAAAATGGAGAAAGTAATAGTAAACATAGTATATTGATTAAAAAATGGAACCTTTTTTTGTTCATCATAGTATTAATTATTTCGCTTAAACTTTTTGCGACGCTCTTTTTAGTTAACGATTATCGCAGTGGTTTTGTTGTAGCCGATCGTTTTCAGTGGATAGGTGCAATAATTTGGATAATAACTTTTTTTAGAGTATTAATATCTCCAGAATTACTTTATGGCTACCCAATTTTTGATATCATGAAGGAAACAAAAAAGGTCAATCTGTTATTGGATACAGATTGGATTGTTGAATTTAACAAAGAGCAAAAAAAAGATCAAGATAGTAAATTACAAGAAAAAATTGATAAATATATTATACGGTATATTAATGAAATTGAGGAAATTTCTAGAAAATTTGAATTGTTTCAAGATTCAAAATTTTCAATAGTTGACTTAGCAATAAAATTAAATATTCCCAATAGCCATTTAAATTATCTTTTTAAGTATCATTCTAAAATCTCGTTTTTAGATTATAAAAAGAAAATCCGAATTTATCGTTCAATTCTATTGATTGAATCGAATTATTTAAAAACAAATACAATGGATTCACTAGCAAAAGAAGTGGGATTTGCCTCATATAATCCCTTTTTTACCAGTTTTAAAAATGTTACTGGAATTTCTCCACAAAAATATATTATCAAAAAAAATGATTTTTAAAAAACAAAAAAGCTTCCAATTTTATAGATTGGGAGCTTTTTTTTATTAGATTAAATCCTATTTCTAGTCCTTATTTTTACTATAGTATTTTCTATATTTTGAATCCTATTTATTTCGATTACAACAAAAGTAATATAACAAAAAATGGCGCGACAGAACTTAATAAATTGGTTTATGTGATGGCTCAAAATGATCAATTAAAAATTAATGTAAAGGCACATACGGATTCCAGAGGAACGGAGGAATTTAACTTGGATCTTTCTGAGAGAAGAGCAAATGCTGCGGTAGCTTACATTGTTTCAAAAGGAATTAGTGTTGATAAAATAACAGGAGAAGGGTTTGGCGAATCAGAATTTAAAGTGGATTGTCAAGAGAACTGTACCGATGAGGAGCATGCCTTAAACAGACGTTCGGAGTTTATGATCGTTAAATAATAGACTAGAATTTTAAGTAAACAAAAACAGGATACCGTAAAGCATCCTGTTTTTATTTACTATTAGATTGTCTGTTTAATTATCCATGAATCGTTTCCTGTTTTCCGTAATTAGTGATAATTGATCCTTCAAATTCTATCCATGCTGCCCATCTTTTGTCAACATCTACATTATCAGCATATTTCCGTGCAAATCTCAAAAATGTGGTGTAATGTCCCGCTTCACTAATCATTAAATCTCTGTAAAAAGTAGCCAGTTCAACATCTTTTATGTTTTCTGATAAAACTTTAAATCGTTCACAGCTTCTTGCTTCAATCATTGCTGAAAATAATAATCGGTCACACAATGCATCTTTTCGGCTGCCATCTTTTTTCATGAATTTGAAAAGTTCATTTACATAATGGTCTTTTCTTTCTCTGCCTAAAGTCAATCCTTTGCTTTTTATTAAGTCATGTACCATTTGCAGATGTTCTAACTCTTCTCTTGCAATTATTAACATTTCGGTTACTAGTTCTTCTATTTCCGAGTTGTAGGTAACAATACTGATGGCATTTGAAGCAGCCTTTTGCTCGCACCACGCATGATCCGTTAGAATTTCTTCTATATTTGATTCAACTATATTTACCCAACGCGGGTCTGTGGCTAATTTTAATCCTAACATACTGATGAAATTTATTTGTGCAAAATTAGTGTTTTATAATCTATTTTTGATTCAAATGACCAGATTGAACTCAAAATAGCATTATTTTGCAATTGAAATTTTATAATACTATGAATCAAGTTCAAAAGCTTTTAATTATTGGTTTTGTTTGGCCGGAACCCAATTCGTCTGCAGCGGGAGGAAGGATGATGGAATTGATTTCACTCTTTAAAGCGCAAGGTTTTAGCATTACGTTTGCCAGTCCTGCACAAAACAGTGATTACATGGTTGATTTACAAGAGTACGAAGTGGAGAAAATAGCAATAGAACTTAATAATTCCAGTTTTGATGTTATTATAAAAGAACTGAATCCTGGTGTGGTTTTGTTTGATCGTTTTATGATGGAAGAGCAATTTGGTTGGCGTGTTGCCGAAAATTGTCCGGATGCGTTACGGTTGCTAGATACCGAAGATTTACATTGCCTAAGATTGGCTCGTCAGAAAGCATTCAAAGAAAATCGTTCCTTTAAGACTACTGATTTATTTGTTGAAGAGGTAGCCAAACGTGAAATAGCCAGTATTTTACGTTGTGATTTGTCTTTGATGATTTCTGAATTTGAAGTGGAACTTTTGGAATCTACATTTAAAATTGAGAAAGCCTTATTGTATTATTTGCCTTTTTTATTGGAACCAATTGTTGTTGCCGAAATAGACAAGCTACCTTTCTTTGAAAAACGAAAAGACTTTGTTTTTATCGGGAATTTTCTTCATGAGCCCAATTGGAATGCGGTTCAGTATTTAAAAGAAACGATTTGGCCCTTAATTAAGATGCGTTTGCCAGAAACAGTTTTGAATATTTATGGTGCTTATCCTTCTCAAAAAGTACTGCAATTGCATAATAAGAAAGAAGGCTTCTTAATCATGGGACGTACCATTGATGCGAAAGAAGTTGTGAAGGAAGCACGAGTGGTTTTGGCTCCTTTGCGTTTTGGTGCGGGTATTAAAGGGAAATTATTAGAAGCCATGCAATGCGGAACGCCAAGCGTAACAACTACTATTGGTTCAGAATCCATGCATGGTGATTTGTCTTGGAACGGTAACATCACGGATGATGTTGTTGATTTTGCGGATGTGGCAGTACAATTATATCAAGACAAAACAATTTGGCTTCAAGCCCAACAAAATGGACTAAAAATTATTAATCAGCGATATGTAAAATATTTGTTCGAAAATAACTTTAGAACTAAAATAGAATTTTTATGTGCTAATTTGAAGGAACATCGACTACGTAATTTTATGGGAGCCATGTTGCAACACCATACTTTAAAAAGCACAAAATATATGTCGCGCTGGATTGAAGAGAAGAATAAATAAAAAATCCCGTCAAGTTTTTGAAACAAGACGGGATTTGTATTTTAAAAACGGAGTTATTACGCAAGCATCGTAACTGGGTTTTCTATAAATTGTTTCAATGTTTGTAAAAATTGAGCTCCAGTTGCGCCATCAATTGTTCTGTGGTCGCAAGCTAAAGATAACATCATTGTGTTTCCTACCACAATCTGACCATTTTTTACTACCGGTTTTTCTACAATAGCTCCTACGGATAGAATAGCAGAATTGGGTTGGTTAATGATTGAGTTGAACTCAGTAATACCAAACATTCCAAGATTAGAAACGGTAAAAGTACTTCCTTCCATTTCTGTAGGTAATAATTTTTTGTTTTTAGCTCTTCCTGCAAGATCTCTTACGCTTCCGCCAATTTGAGATAAACTCATAGCATCTGTAAAACGCAATACAGGAACTACTAATCCGTCTTCAACCGCTACAGCAACTCCTATATTCACGTGATGGTTTATAAGAATTGAATCTTCTCTCCATTGTGAATTCACTTTTGGGTGTTTTTTTAAAGCCATTGCACACGCTTTTATCACCATATCGTTAAACGATACTTTTGTGTCCGGAACACTGTTAATGATTACTCTTGATTGCATTGCTTCATCCATTGCTACCTCTATCACTAAGTTGTAATGTGGCGCGGTGAATAAAGATTCTGCTAAACGTTTCGCAATGATTTTTCGCATTTGCGAATTTTTGATTTCTTCTGTAAAAATTTCTCCTGCTGGAACAAATACTTTAGGCGCAGCTGCAGTTTCTGTTTTGGCTGGTGCAGCCGCTACATTTGTCTGCGCTGGAGCGGCAGTTTGTGGCGTGAAGTTTTCAATATCGCTTTTTACAATACGTCCGTTTTCACCAGAACCTTTTACTTGTGTCAATTGAATTCCTTTATCACTTGCAATTTTCTTTGCTAATGGGGATGCTAAAATTCGTTGCCCGTCAGTTGATGCTTCTTGAGCAAGTGGTTCTTGAGTCACTGGCTCTGAAGTTTTTTCTGTCGAAGCAACTTCTTTTTCTATCTCTTTTTCAGCTACGGGCGCTGCTTGTGGTGCTCCGCCAGTTTTATGATTTTCTGCAATTCCGGAAATATCCGTTCCTGCTGGTCCAATGATTGCTAAAAGGCTGTCTACTGGTGCTGAATTTCCTTCTTCAATTCCAATATACAATAAAGATCCTTCGTTGAAGGATTCGAATTCCATTGTTGCTTTGTCTGTCTCGATTTCAGCAAGAATGTCTCCTTCGGCAACTGTATCGCCTACTTTTTTTAACCAAGTCGCAACAGTTCCTTCGGTCATGGTGTCACTTAAACGAGGCATAGTAATAACTATAACTCCCTCTGGTAAAGCAGTGGTAGTAGGTTTTGTTTCTTCTTTTATAGCATCGGGAGTTGCTTCTGTAGTAGCTTTTGCTTCTTCTTTAACTGGAGCCACATCAGCTGTTTTTCCAGCGATTAAGTCAGAAACATCTTCGCCTTCATCTCCAATAATTGCTAACAAAGAATCTACAGCTGCGGTTTCTCCTTCCGGAATACCTATATATAAAAGAGTTCCTTCATTGAAGGATTCGAATTCCATTGTTGCTTTGTCTGTTTCAATTTCGGCAAGGATATCGCCTTCGCTGATTTTGTCCCCTACTTTTTTTAGCCAAGTCGCTACCGTTCCTTCCGTCATCGTATCGCTCAAACGAGGCATTGTAATTATTGTTGCCATAATTGATTTATAGTTTATGAGGTAAAAATGGATAGTTCTCTTGTTCGTATACTACATCGTAAAGTTGTTGAATAGGTGGGTATTCAGATTCTTCAGCAAATTTCACACATTCTTCAACTAAACTTTTCACTCTCTTATCGATTGCTCCAATTTCTTCATCGGTAGCATATTCTTTTTCTTTAATTATATCTAAAACCTGTGTAATTGGATCGATTTTTTTGTACTCTTCAACTTCTTCTTTCGAACGATACAATTGCGCGTCTGACATTGAGTGTCCTCTGTAACGGTACGTTTTCATTTCAAGAAAAGTAGGTCCGTCGCCACGACGTGCTCTGTCAATTGCTTCTGTCATAGCTTCAGCAACTTTTACAGGATTCATTCCATCTACTGGTCCGCAAGGCATTTCATATCCTAGACCTAGTTTCCAGATATCAGTATGATTCGCTGTTCTTTCTACAGATGTTCCCATGGCATATCCATTGTTTTCAACAATAAATACGACAGGAAGTTTCCATAACATTGCCATGTTGAAGGCTTCGTGTAAGGATCCTTGACGTGCGGCGCCATCACCAAAATAGGTCATAGTAACACCCCCAGTTTCAAAATACTTGTCTGCAAAAGCCAATCCTGCACCTACAGGTATTTGTCCGCCCACAATTCCGTGTCCACCATAAAAACGGTGTTCTTTTGAAAAAATGTGCATAGAACCACCCATTCCTTTTGAAGTTCCGGTAACTTTTCCTAAAAGTTCCGCCATCACACGTCTGGGATCAACTCCCATTCCTATTGGCTGAACGTGATTTCTGTACGCGGTAATCATTTTGTCTTTTGTCAAGTCCATGGCGTGCAATGCACCGGCTAGTACTGCTTCTTGACCGTTGTATAAATGTAGAAAACCTCTAACTTTTTGTTGGATGTATAATGCGGCAAGTTTGTCCTCAAATTTTCGCCAAAGCAGCATGTCTTCATACCACTTTAAATATACTTCTTTTGTAACTTCTTTCATCTGAATTTTTCTTTTGCTAAAGTGTTATTGTATTATCAATGTGTACCTATAACGCAAAATAGTTTCCTCCCACAAATTTGCGCCCCGAAGGGTCGGGATGCAAAAATAAGACATTCCAACTTAGAACTAAAATTTAATAGGTAGTTTTTGGATTTTTTACAAGTATTTTTTGTCAAACATAAAAGGGAGCAGGTTTTTTAGGGATTCGGATTTGTAAATTGTACCAATCTCTCCCATGAAATAGATTTCAATAGGAGTCTCTTGCCGAATTTCATATTCGGCTATGGATTGTCTGCAAGAACCACAAGGCGGTATTGGGGTCGAAGTCGTATTAGTATCTGAAGCAGCTGTGATAGCCATTTTCAAAATTTTAGCCTCTGGATAGACTGCGCCTGCATGAAAAATAGCCACCCGCTCCGCACAAAGCCCGGATGGATAAGCCGCATTTTCTTGGTTTGAACCTAAAACGATCTTGCCGTTATCTAAAAGAAGGGCTGCGCCAACTCTGAATTTTGAATAAGGGGCATACGCTTTTTTTCTAATTTCAACAGCTTGTCCCATTAAATTCTGAATGTCATTTGGCAAATCTTCAATGGCATCAAATACTTTGAATTGTGTAGTAATTATTATTTCTTTCATACTAATTTGAGGAAAAAAAATCCAAACTTCATTCCGAAGCGTTCGGGCTGAAATTTGGATTATTATTGGTAAATTTTATTTATGTTTAATATTCTTCGTATTTATCTCCAAAATTGAAGGTAAGTGAAAAACGAAGGGTGTTTTCTAAAGGGTTTTTTACTTTTGATGCCGAGAATAAATACGAAACATCTACTTTGACAACATTGTATTTAAAACCTGCTCCAAGGGATAAAAATTGTCTAGCCCCTTTCAACGGACTTTCATGAAAATATCCCAAGCGCATGGCAAAGGAATCTTGGTACAAATATTCAGCACCTACCGCATAAGTTACTTCTTTTACCTCTTCTCCAAATCCATCAGGCGCATCACCAAATGATTTAAAAACACCAGATGCCCAGCCTATTGAACGGTAATTGTCATTGTTTTGATTGCGTTCTTCGGGAGCCACTGTGCCATCTCCATTCAAATCTGGATTTTGAGGAGTTGGAACTAATAATTTATTAAATTCAACATTTAAAGCAACCTTATTATAATCGTCTAATATAAAATCAAAACCAGTTCCTATTTTTAGATTTGCAGGAATGAAATTATTATTGAAATCATCGTTGTCGTAACTAATTTTTGGTCCTAAATTCTGAATATTAAATCCCGCTCTCCATCTCCCGTTGAATTCATTGTACGCCAGTTCTTCGGATTGGTAAAAACCGGCTACATCAACAGCAAATGAACTGGCAGATGTGGCGTCGTTATTTTCGGAAGCAATTTTTAAATTAGAATTTATAAATCGTCCTGCAATCGCCATCGAGAATTTCTCGCTTAGTTTTAAGGAGTAGGAGCCGTCAATAGCAAATTCATTAGGCGATACGGTTGGAAAGGTTTCTGTAGGTTCGCCAGTTCTGCGTAATTCAATATCGCCCCATCCAAAATAACGAATGCTTCCTGCAAAAGCACTTCGGTCATTCAGTTTTTGATAATAGGTCAGTTGTGCTAATGCGATATCATTTACCAGATCAGTAAGGTATGGCGTGTAACTTATTGAAAACCCTTGCGCATCTGTGGCAAATGCATATTTTGCCGGATTCCATTGCTGAGAAAAAGCATCGGCTGATGTGGCAACCCCTATATCTCCCATACCTGCAGCTCTTGCATCGGCAGCGACTAATAAAAATGGAACTCCAGGGTTTATGACCCTATTATCCTGAGCTTTTGCAAAGGAAACCATAAATAAAAGGGTAAAAATCAGTATTGTTTTTTTCATTATTTCAGAAGGTTTGTTAAACAAATATAGTATTTAATTAAAGGATTACAAGTTTCTCATATTTTTCGGATTTCTTGTTGGTTAGGCTTGATTTTACAGTGAGTTTATAGATATAGACTCCCTTCCCTATTCGGTCTCCAAAATCATCTTTGCCGTCCCAAGTGATTTCTTTGGATAAAAAACCGTCTGTCGTGACGATTTGATTCCTTGTCCAAACTATTTTCCCTGTTATTGTCATTACTTGAACCTGAACGTCTAATGGTTCAAATGGTCTGTTGTGCGTAAACCAAAACTCCGTATAGCTGACAAATGGATTGGGGTAATTTAGCACATGTGTCAATGTTATGGCATCATCACCCACTACAATAAACTGAATTTCTGTGGTTACGGGATTGTTGTACACATCCCAAGCTTTGAATGCGATTGTATGCAACCCGGGAGCTAAATTGCGCAACGGAAACCGAAGCGTTCCACTGGTGAAATCATCCAGTTTTGTTTGATAATAGTCATTTAATACAAAGGGATTGCTTACATCTCCATCTAAAATGGCAACAATATCATGGCCTATTCCGCTGGCTGTATTTATGCCGTTTTCATCTTCAAGTAACGCAACAAGAAACGGGGATTCATTTGTTATTCCGCCAGAAACAAAAGTCTCGTCATTCATGTATAACTTCACTGTTGGGCTAATATTGTCTGTTGCGGCATTTTCGTTTATTCCGCCTATTTTTATGGTAGCATCATATCCGGTTTCGTTTTGTAATACTTCATTTTTTTTGGCATAAAAGCTAATTCTTCCGTTTGCCAAAGGGATTCTGATGTCTCGGGGTACAACAAAGCTAAATTCAAATTCACCGTTTGTAACCGATGCATTTCCCCGGAATATGGTTTCTCCTAAAACATTAAAATTCATGACTGGACTATTTCCGTCATTATTATAGGTTGCTCTTGAAATGGTTTTGTCAAAAATAGTAGTGGAAACTTCACCATTATAGTTGGTCAAAGGATTGTTGTTCTCATCCGTAACTTCGCCGGTCAACTTGATTTTAGAGAGTGATTTGAAGTCCTCAATACTTTGGGTAACGGCTATGTCATTCACTTTTGTTAATCTAATTTTTGGTCTGGGGACAGCGAGCATTAATGCAGGGTCGCCAATGTAAAAGACGACATTGGTCGCTGAATTGGGATTGCTGTTTTTCGAAATTCTCAGTGCTTCTGCAATAGATAAATATTGGTTTGAGCCGTATGATAATAAATTTTTAGTAAAAACATCATTAAAGTTTTCGGCACTAAACTGACCAATGGAACGAATCGTTGTAATCATGGCTATTGCCCCGCCTTTTGGGTTCCAGTACGTATATTCCCCAGCTGTAGGTCTAAAGGGATTGTCAAAGCGGGAAAATTCACAGGTAATAGTGATGAATAATGGATATTTGAATTGATTGCTTAAATTTTGTCCGTCTGATTTTTCCCAAATCCGCTCGCTTGATAAACCGTCTTCGCCACCATGACCTAAATAATTAAATACTAAAGCGCCTTTTTCGAAAGCATTAAAGAAATCGGCTCGTGCTTTAGGGTATCTGGATCCTCCTGCAGCGGCTTCCTGAATGTAGGAATCCAAGAGGATTTTATTGACATTCAAAAAAGGTTTTTCGGTAGCAATGGTATTTGCAAGCGTATTTTGTCTTTTTTGCAAAGTGGCATCGGAGGCAATATCTGAATCATCAGAAATTAAAACAAAATTATTTCTCCAGCTTCCGTAAGATTTTATGTCGTGATATTCAATTACTTTATTCACCATTTCATCCGCCTGTTTGGAGTCGTTCACCAGCATTCGGCCTACTGCAATATCGATTCCCCCAAAATAGGAAATAACATTTCCTTCTGAAGGATCCATTAGTCCAAAAAAATCATCAGAGGCAAAAGAGGATTCTCCCGATGTATTGCTATTTAAAGAGTGATAAATAGGGACAACATTGGTATTGTTGATGATTCTGTTTTTGAAATCGTAGGAAGCATCGCCAAAAAGGTTAATGAATTGTATTCTTTTTTGTGGTGTTGAAGCATTTTTATAGATGTATTTAATGCAGTTTCTTATAGCAGCGACATCCTGTTTGCCCGAAGAAAATTCTTGATATATCGATTCTAAAGGGATTACTTTTACATTCAAATTAGAATAATTGCGGTGAAAACCGGCTAGTTTTTCAGCTTGAGAAACTAAAAATGAAGGCGAAATAATTACATAATCGATATCTTGAAATTGACCCAGACTATTTTTGAATAAGGTTCCTTTTAGGTTTTGATTCTGGACCGTTGATCTGCTTTCTTTTAAAGGAGTATAATAATCCAAGGCCTCTACTGCAATGTACTTTCTGAGTTCTCCCAAACCTGCTTTGAAATTGACTGTATTTTGATCTACATTTTCGATTTTAGTTGTGTTGTAGCTATCCGTAACATCCCATATTTGAGAGATTCCCGCTGCATTTGAAATAAGATAATTGACAATTCCGGTCTTTGCGCCGGATTGATCGTATTGAAAATGAAACTGTTTTCCGTATCCTTGAAGTTTTCTCTTGGCAATTAGCCTAATATTATCCAGAAAGCCTTTAGAGCCCGGAACGCCATTGTTGTTGTATTTGAGCTTTATTTTGACCGTTTCGGCCCCATTGAATGAGGCGTTAATGGGTAAATACCCCAAAACAAATTCAGTTTCTGAATTTTTATTCAGCGCAAGAAACGAGATGTTTCCAACTGAAATTCCGTTTGCAGTCACAGTAAATGAAGTAGGTGTAAAGGCGGCTGAGGCTGCTGTCAGCATGATTTTAACGGGTGATGTGGCGTCAAAATTAGGAAAGGTAAAGTCAAACTCCTGTTCGTTTTTAACCTCAAATGATTCGCCAAGCCATTGACGGCCCAATCGGGCAATGTTTGCCAGATCTACTTCATGGTGTTGGTGATCATCAAAGGAGGTTAAAGTCAACGTGCTGTTTCCGGCAGGTTGACTTAAAGGAGCCATTCTTTTCCCGTCAGCACCTTGCGTTGTAATGTAGTAATACGATTTTGTGTCATATAAGTTAAGGTGTGTTTTGCTTTCCTCATTCCAAGTATCAACGCCTTCACCATAAAAAAGAATGTAATCTTCATTGTTGAAAATGCCGTCCCCTTCGCCATTTATTTGAATTGCATTTTCGATCAAGTCATTTGGATAGTAAATGTTGTTGGACAGTGGTGCCATTCGTCCACCATTGCCGTATATTTTTATTTTTCGGGGGTCAGCGGTAACATCAAGTCCGAGTTGTTGCAGAAAGCTTTTAGAGATTTTATACACGCCCGATTTTTCAATATAAAATCGAAACCAAGTACCGCTCGATAAAACCGAATTAGAAATGCCATTAAACGTTTTTTCGGAGGGTGAAATTCTAGAAGTATTACGCTCTATTTCATACGAAAAGGATTTGATTCGTTTGAATCCGAAATTATCTTTAATTATTGGTGTAAGCTCAATAAAGGCATTCTTTAGTTCTCTGGAATTACGTATTTGCAAAGACGAACTTACTGTTTTAGGAAGGTTTTCAATATCTAAATCTCCGAGTTCAGCAGCAGTAATCGATTCGTAAATTATATTTGTAACTTGAATTTTCCCTTCGTCAAAAGAGACTGGTTCATTTATTTTTAAAGTAAAAAGGAGCGTTTTGGCAGTAGCATTATAATGGAAACTATTTCCTAAAAAAAAAGGGATCGTAACTTTGAAATCACCATAGGACATTTCTTTTTTTTCTAACCAATCGATGGTTGCATCGCCTTTGATTTGGGCAAAAGAAATGAACGGAAATAGGACTAAATAAGCCAAAATAATTTTTCTCATTATTTTTTTAACGGGATTAATAGACAGTTATTATTAATCAGTAAAAATAAATCATTTCATGTTATAGTAAATAATAAATATTATAAATTTGCGTTCGTATATATAATTTGTTGTTAAAATTGGTTTTTTGAAAATAGTAAGAAAGATCGATGTTGATTAATTGATAATTATTATATTGCGCCACTAAAATTATTACCCACTAAAGAGTATGAAAGCAAACAGAATTATGAGCTTACGATTGTTAATATCAATCCTGTTTATTATTGGTTTTTCCAGTTGCAGTAAAAAATCTAGCTCAAAGAATACTTCAAGAGCGACTGGTTGGAATATGGACAGTAAAAAGGCAGGTTCAAATAATAAGAAACAAGTAGCAGGTCCGGGATTGGTTTTTGTTGAAGGAGGTACATTTACCATGGGTAAAGTGCAGGATGATGTTATGCATGACTGGAATAACACCCCAACACAACAACATGTTCAATCTTTTTATATGGATGAAACGGAGGTAACGAATTCAATGTATTTGGATTATTTAGACTGGTTGAAAAATGTGTATCCACCAACGGAAGAAAATTATAAAAATATATATGAAGGTGCCTCGCCAGACACTTTAGTTTGGAGAAATCGATTGGGCTATAATGAAACAATGACCAATAATTACTTAAGACACCCTTCTTATGCAGAATATCCTGTAGTAGGTGTAAATTGGATTCAAGCAGTCGAATTTAGCAATTGGAGAACCCAACGTGTAAATGAAGCGCTTCTGGAAAAAAACGGATACCTTAAAAAGAATGCAAAAACACTAGATGTGACTGCAGACAGCAATTTTGATACTGAAACCTATTTAAATTCACCGACCTTGGCTTATGGAGGAAATGAAGATATTGTATTAAAAGGAAGAAAAGGAGCCAGAAAAACTCCTAAAGCTGGAAAAAACGGGACGGTTGTAGAACCAAAGAATGTTTATGCGCAGCGTTCTTCCGGAATTCTTCTTCCGGAATACAGGCTTCCTACAGAGGCGGAATGGGAATATGCAGCTGCAGCCGATGTGGGACAAAGAGAATATAACATATACAAAGGGCAAAAAAAATATCCTTGGTCAGGCGGGTACACGCGTTCAGGCAAAAGACAAAGCAAAGGGGATCAATTGGCTAATTTTAAGCAAGGAAATGGTGATTACGGCGGAATTGCAGGTTGGTCTGATGATGGGGCTGATATTACAAATGAAGTAAAAAAGTATCCTGCAAATGATTTTGGATTGTACGATATGGCCGGAAACGTAGCTGAGTGGGTTCAAGATGTTTACCGACCTATTATCGATAATGAAGCAAATGACTTTAATTATTTCAGAGGGAATCAATACACTAAAAATAAAATTGGTGAAGATGGCAAAGTAGAAATTGTCACTAAAGACAATATGAAATTTGACACTTTAAGCAACGGAAGAATCATTGCCAGAAACTTTCCAGGTCAAATCGCTCAGGTACCCGTTGACGAACAAGAGACTTATCTGAGACAAAATTTTAATAAAAGTGATAATATTAACTACAGAGATGGAGATAAACAATCTACTAGATATTATAATTTTGGAGATTCAGAATCAGATGACGAGAAAACGAAAGAAGAAAAAAACATGTATAACTCCCCAATACACAATGTGACTACGGACAGTTTAGGGAACATGGTTAGGAAATATGATAAATCAAGCAAAAGAACAACTTTGATAAATGACAATGTCAGAGTTTACAAAGGAGGATCCTGGAGGGATAGAGCCTATTGGTTAGATCCGGCTCAAAGAAGGTATTTTCCTCAGGACATGGCCACAGATTACATTGGCTTTAGATGTGCGATGTCTCGAGTAGGAGCAAAAGCAGATAAAAAAAGATCAGCCAGAAATTAATTTTTATATAAATACAAACAAAAGCCCTTTGATTAGGGCTTTTGTTTTTTTAAATCGTTTCAAATGGATATTAATTACATTCATAGTTTGTTTTTGCAATGCAACTCAGTTTCAATTGACACCCGCAAGATTGAGCCAAACTCCTTATTTGTTGCCATAAAAGGAGAGCGTTTTGATGCTAACACTTTTGCAAAAGAAGCATTAGAAAAAGCAGCTGCGTATGTTATAATTGATGATGAATCTTATTTTATTGATCAAAGGACTATCTTAGTTGAAGATAGTCTGGTCGCGCTGCAGGAATTAGCAAAATACCATCGTGAATATTTAAAATTGCCCATATTAGCACTTACCGGAAGCAATGGAAAAACAACCACTAAGGAACTTATTCAGGTTGTACTTTCGAAAAATTTTAAAACCAAAGCAACCGTTGGCAATTTAAACAACCATATTGGGGTTCCATTGACATTGCTTTCTTTTACTTCAGAAACTGAAATAGGAATAGTTGAAATGGGAGCAAATCACAAAAAAGAAATTGAATTTCTATGTGAATTAGCAACACCGGATTATGGGTATATCACTAATTTTGGCAAAGCCCATTTAGAAGGTTTTGGTGGTGTAGAGGGCGTTATTGAAGGCAAAAGCGAAATGTATCAATACCTTTCAAAAAAAGACAAGCTTGCTTTTGTTAATTTGGAAGATACAATTCAAGTTGAAAAATCAAAAAGGTTACACTCATTTACTTTTGGTATAAATAAAACAAATGCGGATGTTAATATTACTTCGATTAAGGCAAATCCTTTTGTAGAAATATGTTATTTCGGATTGGAAATAAAATCCCACCTAATTGGGTTGTATAATGCCAATAACATCAATGCAGCGCTCACTATTGGTAAGTATTTTAGTATCGATGATATCGCAATAAAAGAAGCTTTAGAAAGCTATGTACCTGAAAACAACAGATCACAGTTGTTGACAAAAGGAACTAATCAAGTAATTCTAGATGCCTATAATGCAAATCCGAGTAGTATGGCTGTAGCTATTGAGAATTTTCTACAGTTAGAGGATTTAAATAAGGTTATGATTTTGGGAGATATGTTTGAGTTGGGACAGGAAAGTCAGCAAGAACATAAAGCAATAGTTGACCTTCTTTTGAACGAAGATAAAGTGAAATGTTATTTTATAGGTGCAGCATTTTATACCAATAAACAGGAGAAAAGTAACTTCTGGTTCTATAGTACATTTGAGGAATTTTCTAATGATTTACCAATGATAACATTCAACAATAGTACTATTTTGATAAAAGGATCGAGAGGAATGGCACTGGAACGAACGTTAGATTTTTTGTAATTAAAAAATATTTTTTTTAATAAAAATGCCATCATATTAAAGTTATGATGGCATTTTTCATGGAAGTTCTCACACCCTGACTTTGAAGACCATTGATGAAATTAACAGCAACTTCTCCGGCTAAAACTGGATATTCAGAAAAATATTCGAAGTTTCTTCCGCCAAGAGGTTATTGCTTCATATTTACTCCGGGTCCTAATACTATTTGAACGTCGTTAGTCTGAGATTCGATTTCTAGGGTTTCACCCATTTTTTGTACCAATGCTGGATTCCAGGACGAAGCAAGTGCCGATGCAGTCGGAAAACAATGGAAGGAACACTATTAGTAAAGTCGAAACCTTCTGCTTTACGCAAACCAAGCGGTCCATCCGTCATAAAAATAGTAGGAATACCCAGTATTGAACGGCTTTTGTGGAGCAAGCAGTTGCGCCGGAACATAAAAAAGCTTTTCTTCTAAACTCATTTGAGCTACTAGTTTTTTTGCCTTAGCGCGATAATCTACATCTTGAGGATGCGATTGGGAGACTAATGTCAGTCCAAAAAGTAATAAACACATTTTTTTTTCGTCTTTTACTGGGTTGTTTTTGAATTATTGAGTTCGTTAATTAAATGTGTTATTTTGTCGCAGTGTATATTTATTTGATTCGTAATGCATTTTGTATAATTTTTTGATTAATACCTTTTTTAAGCTATTTTTAGTACAGATGTGTTTTTATACAATCGATTTGTACTATTATTGCTGTGTTTTTTCTTTTCAATAGAAAAACACTGCATTGAGAGTTTTGAAAAAGTGATGTTCTTTAATTTTCTTATAAAAATGAGCTAAATTGCAACACTAATAAATTATACTTTAATTATCAGAAAATAAGTACATGTTAAAAAATATTTTAGACAATAAGGAAAACTATCAGCCCGGCTTATCAATAGATTGTGTGATTTTTGGATTTCATGACAATCAGCTAAAAGTGTTATTGATAAAAACAAAGTACAGTGATAAATGGGCTTTGCCCGGTGGTTTTGTGCCTATAAATGAGGATATTGATCAGGCTGCTGTCACTGTTTTGAATAGTAGAACGGGACTAAGGGGGATTTTTCTGAGACAATTTTCAACTTTTGGAGCAGCCAGAAGGTGTAATGTTGATGTCAGTAATACTGTTTTAGATTTTTACGGAATACCTTTAGCGGAAGGCAAATGGTTTGCCAGTCGTTTTGTAACCGTTGGGTATTATGCCTTGGTTGATTTTTTAAAAACGATTCCGCAACCCGAGGGTAACAATGAAACGGTGGAATGGATTGACCATAATGCGGTGCCGGAATTAGTTTTAGATCACAAGGAAATTTTAGATAAAGCATTAGAAACACTCCGCATGGAATTGAATTTAATGCCGGTAGGCTATAATTTATTACCCGAAAAATTCACGATTCCTGAGTTGCAGAAATTATATGAAACCATCTTAGGCAGAAAACTCGACCGTAGAAATTTTTTACGTAAGATAATGGCAATTGGGATATTAAATAAGCTGGACGAGAAGAAAAGTAATGTAGCCCACAAAGCCCCTAATTTATACCGTTTTGATAAAGAAAAATACGAAGAGGTTGTTAAAAACGGGTTGACGCAGGGGTGGTAAATTAAAGAAAAGGCATAAAAAAACTTCATTAGAAATAATGAAGTTTTTTGTGGGCGATTAGGAACTGTTTTCTAACCATTTTATGCAGGATTTGAAGAAATAACAATTTATAAATTATTTCAGCGTTTTTGTCTATAAAAGTTTTGATCAACCAAGGACTGGCTATTCTATCAATTTTAGGGAGTTCTCTAGTAATCCATTTCATTTGAAATAATATAAAGGAAATTTTGCTCCTTAAATAGTAAGCTAATCTACATTTATTTATCTAGGTTTCAAAAAAACACTTACGAATCAATTGTTTAAGAGCTAAGATTAGAGATTGATTATTTCGACAATGGATCTTTATACAAAAAAAGATAAAACAAATAAATATCAGTCTCTTTAATATGACTTTAGGATATTCGAATCAATAATCTTAATAAATTTAGGGGTTATCAATTGTATAACCAAACTAACCTCTAAAATTAAATGACTTGGTTATTTGAATTTTGTGCGCGATAGAGGATTTGAACTCCCGATAACTTCGGGTAGAATCGTAATGTTATGAACCATTTGAGCTTATTTTTATTTGAAATTAATTCTTGAATTTTAACCCGGTTTCCCAAGATTTAACGTTGTACCTCTTTATTAATTTACAGTATGCCACTCGATGACGGGTTGTATACTCAATTTAGAAACAAGGCTGTCTGGGAATTACTTTCCGGGCAGCCTTGTTTTTGAATTATTCTTTTCCGGATTCCTTCAGTTTTTCAGCAGCCTGATTTATCTTGTCAGCTCCTTTTTTAAGAATTTCTCCTGCTTTTATTCTGGTAGAATCAGCGGCAGCATCAACTTTTACCGCTGCAGTATCGATAGCTCCTTCCATTTCATTACTAATGGCCTCTCTAGCTTCTTTCACTTCCTCTTTTGTTTCTTCTTTACAAGAAGTCATTAAAGTGGCAACAAATACTAATCCTAAAAGTGCTTTTTTCATTATATTTTCATTTTAAAAAATTGATAATTGAGTACATTCATCGTATAAAGATAAACAAAATCGCTACAAACATAAGTTTGGGGAAATTTCGTTTATTGGACACCAATTACCACTATTTTATACATTAGTGGTAACAGCGTCTCTGTCAATTTTCCCGATCAATCCTGCTAATACTTTTCCAGGGCCTACCTCAGTAAATGAGGTTGCTCCGTCTTGGATCATTTGCTGTACTGATTGTGTCCACTTTACCGGAGCTGTCAATTGAATGATTAGGTTTTTCTTAATTTCTGCGGGGTCTGATACTGCACTGGCTGTTGTATTTTGATATACCGGACAAATAGGAGTTGAGAACGTTGTTGCTTCAATAGCTGCGGCCAGTTCTTCACGAGCCGGTTCCATCATTGGAGAGTGAAAAGCACCTCCAACAGGCAACAATAATGCACGTTTTGCACCAGCGTCTTTCATCGCTTCACACGCTTTTTCCACTGCTGATGTTTCTCCTGAAATCACTAATTGTCCTGGGCAGTTGTAATTTGCAGGGACTACAATTCCGTCAATCGAAGCACAAACTTCTTCTACAATGTTGTCAGCCAATCCTAAAACGGCCGCCATAGTCGATGGTTTTATTTCGCAGGCTTTTTGCATAGCTAAAGCTCTTTGAGAAACCAGTTTCAAGCCGTCTTCAAAAGATAAAGTACCATTAGCTACTAAAGCTGAAAACTCACCCAATGAATGTCCCGCTACCATTTCTGGTTTGAAATTCTCCCCTAATGTTTTTGCTAAAATCACCGAATGCAGGAAAACGGCTGGTTGTGTCACTTTGGTTTCTTTCAATTCCTCGGCTGTTCCTTCAAACATGATGTCTGTGATGCGGAAACCTAAAATTGCATTGGCTTTTTCGAATAATTCTTTTGCGAGAGCAGAATTTTCACACAAGTCTTTACCCATTCCTGTGAATTGCGCGCCTTGACCTGGAAATACGTATGCTTTCATGTTTTTATTTTAAAGATTGAAAAAAATTAAAGACTGAAAAATGAATTCCAATCAGAATGCAAAAATACTGTTTTTTGCGGTATTGTAAATAGGGTTATTGTTTTCTTTAAAATTGACACTTTTATTAGTGTAACATTTAGGAGTATTAAAGACTAATATTTAAAACTTAGTTTTATGAAAAAGATTTTATCAATAGCTTTCTTACTCCTTTTTAGTTTTTTATTGTTTTATGGCAACCTTCCGGTAATCAATTATGGATTTACTGGTTTTGCTTTTATTTTATTACTGTTGTTAGTAATAGGGATCTTATTTTCTGTTGGTTTGACTATTTCTCAGCAAACAAAGCAAGTCAAGATTGTTTCCAAACCTAACAAGATTTTGTTTGTTTTGGTAGGATTGCTTTTAGCGTATTGTGTTGCGCTTCCTTTTATAACCAGCCTAAAAATGTTCCGAAGCGATTCGTATCAAAAATTAATAGGCGAGGTTAAAAACGGACAAAAAATTACGAATCATATTGCTCCAATTTCAATTGATAAAATCCGTGTGGTCGATGAGGAACTAGCCCATCTTTTGGGAGAGAAAATTCTAGGTTCTCAACCCGCTTTGGGAAGTCAGGTAGAATTGGGGGATTTTTGTATCCAAAAGGTGAACAATAACTTGTACTGGGTTGCTCCATTATTACATTCTGGTTTTTTGAAATGGTTTAACAATCAAGAGGGAACTGCGGGATATGTTATGGTTTCTGCAACCAATGAACGTGATGTGAAATTAGTTCAGAGTGTAGGAGGGAAGAACATTAAGATTAAATACCAGCAAGGCGCTTACTTCCAAAGTGACATTCACAGACACGTTTATTTTAATGGAAATGCTACTGTTGGTCTGGCTGATTTTAGTTTTGAAATTGACGATGCTGGAAATCCGTTTTGGATTGTCACTAAATATGTGAAAAAAATTGGTTTTTTAGGAAAAGAAGCTACGGGAGTTATTGTGGTTGATGCACAATCTGGAGTTATAAATGAATATTCAATTGCTAAAACGCCAAAATGGGTGGATCGAATTCAGCCTTTGGATTTTATAGAAAATCAGTTGAATGATTGGGGTGAATATGTTCACGGCTATTGGAATTTTTCTAATCAGGATAAACTGCAAATTACAGAAGGAATGACATTGGTATATGGAAAAGACAATAAATCCTATTGGTACACAGGATTAACTTCAGTCGGGAAAGAAGAATCTGCAGTAGGTTTTGTATTGGTAGATACCAGAACCAA
This sequence comes from Flavobacterium sp. ZB4P23, assembly GCF_003970375.1. NCBI lineage: Bacteria > Pseudomonadati > Bacteroidota > Flavobacteriia > Flavobacteriales > Flavobacteriaceae > Flavobacterium > Flavobacterium sp. ZB4P23. Next base: position 513,143 of record NZ_RYDK01000002.1, on the reverse strand, counting down.
AGAAACTACTTTTTACAAACAAAGTGGCGCGACGGAATATGCGGCTCAAAGTTCGGCACAAGGGAAAGTTCAGGAGAAAGGATATAAAGCGTCGTTGCCTATTCCGTATAATATCAATAACATTCCCACGTATGCGATGACGCTTAAAGATAACGGCGGATTAGTTAAAATGTTTGCGATGGTGGCCATTTCAGATTATACGATTGTGGGCGTCGGCAATACAATGCGAGAAACCTTGACTTCGTTTAAAAATGTCTACAATATGTCTGATAATAAAATAAACCCAAATAGTGTTTCTAATAAAAAATTAGTAAAATCAGTAGTAACGCGAATTCAGAATGATGTGAAAAACGGGAATAGCTTTTATTATTTTAAGGTGAAAGATTACCCTAATATTTTTGTGGGTTCGTCACAAATATCCAATCAATTGCCAGTAACAATTGTGGGTGACAGTGTGAAAATTTCTTTTGATGTAGACATGGAAGAAGTTATTGATGTTTCAAGTTTTGAGAATATCAATTTGGAAGCGAGTATGAAATCGAAGTAATTAAAAAAGGGCTAAAGAATTTTCTTTTAGCCCTTTTTTTATTTTTTTGGCAGTAATTTAAAAGAAGTTACTTTGAATCGATTGTCTACAATTTTACCAACAATTTCGGCTTTTCGTATTGTTGTACAAAAACCGTCATTGGCGTGTGCATCTCCGTGCGAATCGATTGAACTACCGTCAACAAAATAAGATTTTCCATCCACACGAACGGCTAATTCACAACCGTGTCCTTCCATTCCAAACTGGCATTGACCACAAGCAGCCTCAACAATTTGTGGTTTTGGTTCTTCTTTTTTATCTTTATCCTGAGCACTTGCTAATGTTACAACGAACAAAAGGGTTAAGTATAATAACTTTTTCATAATTGATTGTTTTTTGCTTTAGCTAAGATACTCGTTTTTTACATCGAATAATTTTTAAACATGTAAATTCATATTAATCTGGAAAGAGGAATGTTAATAGAAGCCATTTCAATAATGACAACTGCAATAATTGGAATGATTCGTCAATCAAAACTTTCGGCAAAAAAGAATTGAGCAAGGCCAAATGTGGCAATACCTTGTGCTACCGTCAGACCATAATTAACATACATTGCACCATGAAAATAACCCGGTTCTTTCTCGAATTTATTGTGACCATGGAGGCAATATTCATTCATTTTTGGAAATCCTATGTGTAAGCAAATATTTTTTTTCTTTGAAAACTTTCCCTTGAAGGCAGTGTGGGTAATCATTATTCAGGATGTCTACGATAGAATTAGACATCGGTATTTTTTTATCAAAGGTATTTAAAGGTTCCAGAAGAACTTTCGAATGGTTAGGTGATAATTCACAAGATGATAAAAAGGAACGCTGATAACACTGATTTAGCGAATTTTTTTTTCATCTTGTTTTCGGTATAATATTGGAAGTTTATTAAATGTAATTACGAATGCACGGTAATCAACCTTGCTGCATTTTTTGCTTTTTCTACCACTTCTTCAATTGGAGTTTCTACGGTATCACTTACTAAAGCCACTGCCATTCTGCGGTACGGTCTTGAAGTTGGTTTGCCAAAGATTCTGAAATCAGTTTTAGGTAAAGCCGCAATTTTTTCGGTGCCAGAGTACGTTGGATTTGTGGAGTTTTCCGAAGCTAAAATGACTGCACTGGCTCCCGCTTTTTCTAATGTGATTTCAAAAATAGGCAAACTTAAAATAGCGCGTAAATGCAATTCGAATTCGTTGAAGTTTTGTGTTCCGGCTAATGTTACCATTCCGGTATCATGCGGACGAGGCGATAATTCCGAGAAATAAACGCCGTCATCAGTCAAGAAAAATTCGACTCCAAAAAGTCCTGCACCACCTAAAGCTTCGGTTACTTTTTCGGCCATGTCTTGCGCTTCGTACAAATCCTTGTCGGAAATTCTGGCGGGTTGCCAGCTTTCCTGATAATCGCCACGTTCTTGTCTATGGCCAATTGGCGCACAAAAAAGTGTTGGATTATTGTTTTGTACCACCGTTAATAAAGTAATCTCCGAATTGAATTTGACAAATGCTTCTACAATCACTTCTACGACATCGCCACGGGAACCCTCCACGGCATACTTCCATGCTTTTTCGATATCGGCTTCGGTTTTTATGGTGGATTGTCCTTTTCCGGACGAAGACATTAATGGTTTGACGACACACGGCATTCCAACGGCTTCAACGCCTTTTTGTAATTCCGCGGCAGTAGTGGCGTAGCGGTAATTTGCGGTTTTTAATCCTAATTCTTTACATGCTAAATCTCGAATCGCTTTACGGTTCATCGTGAAGTTTGCCGCTTTCGCAGAAGGAACTACGGTAATTCCTTGGTTTTCATAGTCATAAAAACGCTCGGTTCTGATGGCTTCTATTTCGGGAACAATAAAATCAGGTTTATGTTTGGCGACGACGCGGTCTAGGGCTTCTCCGTCGAGCATATTGATGACTTCAAAATCATGGGCAACTTGCATGGCGGGTGCATTTTCGTAACTGTCCACCGCAATTACGATTTGCCCTATGCGTTGTGCAGCGATTGTAAATTCTTTTCCTAATTCGCCTGAGCCGAGAAGTAGTATTTTCATGTTTTTATTGTGTTAGGTATAGCTAGGGACATCTCGCGAGCTGTTCTTACTGCATGAGGGATAGTAGTGGAAATCCTTTGTATTCCCGCAGCGATAGCGAAGGTAATAAAAAAGATTGCAACGGATAGCCCGACCCGCCTTTTCTGCGGGGCATGCCCCAAAAAAAAATAGTTTAAAATTTAAAGCGTTAAAACTTTAAACCTTAAACTATTTTAAACTTGAAACAAATTTTATATTATGCAGGAACCTCAGTAAGAGCTACAGCTTCTTTGATTCGGCGTAAGGCTTCAATTAGCAATTCTTCGCTTGTTGCGTAAGAAAAACGGATACAGTTTGGGTTTCCAAAAGCGTCACCGGTTACGGTTGCTACATTGGCTTCGCCCAAAAGATACATAGAGAAATCATTGGCGTCTTTGATAAACGTTCCTTTTAATGTTTTTCCGAAAAAAGAAGAAACGTCTGGGAATACATAAAAAGCACCTTCGGGAACGTTGATTTTTACTCCTGGAATGTCTTTTAATAATCCAACGACTAAATCTCTACGGCTATGGAAAGCGTCCACCATGTGTTTTAGAACACTTGGATCAGCATCAACAGCAGTAATGGTAGCACGTTGTGCAATACTATTGGCACCGCTTGTTACTTGACCTTGAATTTTTGTACACGCTTTTGCAATGAATTCTGGTGCGCCAATATATCCAATTCTCCAACCTGTCATAGCGAAAGCTTTGGCTACTCCATTCACGGTAATTGTTCGTTCTAACATTCCCGGGATGGATGCGATGCTGCAAAAAGTTCCGGAGAAATTAATGTGCTCGTAGATTTCGTCAGCAACAACATATACATGTGGGTGTTTTTCCAACACTTTGGCAAGAGCCGTTAATTCGTCTCTGTTGTACACCGATCCGCTTGGGTTACAAGGGGAACTAAACCACATCATTTTTGTTTTTGGTGTAATTGCTGCTTCTAATTGTTCTGGTGTGATTTTGAAATCCGTATCTACAGAAGTGGGTACTTCTACAGGAACTCCGCCTGATAATTTTACGATTTCGAAATACGAAACCCAGTAAGGAGCCGGTAAAATTACTTCGTCACCGTCGTTTAGCATTACTTGAGCAATGTTGTATAACGATTGTTTTGCTCCGGTTGACACTACAATTTGAGAGGGTTTGTACTCTAAATTATTGTCTCTTTTGAATTTTCTGCAAATGGCTTCTTTTAATTCAGCATATCCTTCTACTGGAGAGTAGGTGCTATAATTTTCGTCAATCGCTTTTTTTGCCGCTTCTTTGATGAAGTCTGGCGTATTGAAATCTGGTTCGCCTAAGCTTAAACTGATAATGTCTCTTCCTTGTGCTTTTAATTCTCTGGCCAAAGCTGCCATTGCTAATGTTTGAGATGTAGATAAATTGTTTATTCTATCGGATAATGGATTCATTGTAATAGGTTGTAGTTAGTTTATTAGTATATATACACTGTAAAGATGCAATGTAGAGATGCACTGCAGAGCATCTCTAGATGTTGTGATTTTGAATGATTATGTAAGTTCTGGTTTCATTCCCAATTCTTTCAAATGCTTAAAATGAGCAATAACAGCACTTCGCATCGTTTTGTATTCGTAATACGGCAAGTTGCATTCTTGGGCGGTTTGCTTTACGATACTCGCAATTTTCCCATAATGCACGTGACTGATATTTGGGAAAATATGGTGCTCTATTTGGTGGTTTAATCCACCGGTGTACCAGTTGACAATGGCATTTTTTGGTGCAAAATTGGTGGTGGTAAACAATTGGTGAATCGCCCAAGTGTTATCCATTTCTCCTAATTCATTAGGAGAAGGATTGGTCGTTTCTTCGACAACGTGTGCTAATTGGAATACAACACTTAATATGAGTCCTGCGGTATAATGCATGAGGAAGAATCCAATAAGAACTTTCCACCATGTGATTCCAATAACGATTGGTAACACGATCCAAATAGAAACGTAAATTATTTTAGTGATAATTAAAGTGGTCCAAAGTATTTTTGGGCTTTTTGCTTCTCCGTAAGATAATTTTCGCTTTAAATAGCTTTTCATCTGCTTGAAATCAGTTGTAATAGCCCAGTTGAACGTTAATAATCCATATAAAAATACCGAATAATATTGCTGAAAACGGTGAAAATTATACCATGTTGCTTCTTTTGTAAAACGAATCACACGTCCGGCATCTAAATCCTCATCGTGACCTGGAATGTTTGTGTACGTATGGTGCAAAACATTATGTTGAACTTGCCAGTTGTAGACATTTCCTGCCAGAACATAAATAGTTCCTCCCATAAATTTATTGACCCAGTGTTTATTGGAATAGGAGCCATGATTTCCATCATGCATGACATTCATTCCCACTCCAGCCATTCCAATTCCCATAACAATTGTTAATAGAAGATGTGCCCAAAAAGGCATACCTAATGTCAGAATTAAAAAATAAGGCGCCAGGAAAACCGTAATCAAAATGATAGTTTTTAAATAAAGTTTCCAGTTTCCAGTCTTTTGGATGTTGTTTTCTTTAAAGTAAGTATTTACCCGTGAGTTAAGTGTTCTGAAAAATTTCAGGCTATCTTGTTTTGCAAATGTTGGTAGCGTATCTGTCATAAAAAAATCAATAAAGGTCAAAGGTAATTATTATAAATTTTTGGATATACAAAATTGAGATAAATATTTTAACTCTAAAGTATTACTTTTGTTAAAAAATTAAAAGATGAATGAGATTCTGAAGCATTTTCCTAATTTAACGGATATTCAAAAAGAACAGTTTGAAAAATTGGATTTTTTATACCATGATTGGAACGAAAAAATAAATGTTATTTCCAGAAAAGATATTGATGCCTTATACACCAAACATATCTTGCATTCGTTGGGGATTGCCAAAATCATACAATTTGAACCGGGAACGTATGTCCTTGATGTGGGAACAGGAGGTGGATTCCCTGGAATTCCATTGGCGATTCTTTTTCCGGAAACGCGTTTTTATTTGATAGATATTATTGCAAAAAAAATAAAAGTGGTTCAGGCTGTTGCCGAGGGATTGGAATTAAAAAATGTTAAAGCTGAGCAAATGCGAGCAGAGAATGTAAAAGGAGATTTTGATTTTATTGTGAGTCGTGCCGTGACCAATATGCCGGATTTTGTTTCTTGGGTGAAAACCAAAATCAAAAAGAACAACAAACACGAATTGAAAAACGGAATTCTGTACTTAAAAGGAGGCGATTTAACTGAAGAATTAAAGGGTTTCCCTAAAGCGACTGAATACAATTTAGCTGATTTTTTTGAAGATGAATTCTTTGAAACAAAGAAAGTAGTCCACGTGCCGTTGAAGTTTGTGGTTTAGAAACATAGAATAATTTTGTCTCAAACGGCTTTTTTTCAGGAAATAGGAATCTCTGCTGGTTGAGATTCCTTCTAATTGTGTACTGGAAATTCAAGGGTTACCTTAGTTCCTTTTCCTAATTTACTTTCAAGTTGAATTGTTCCTGAGTTTTTTTCTGTAAATGTTTTTACGATATAGAGGCCTAATCCAGTTCCTTGGATTCCATCGGTATTACTGGCCCTAAAAAAAGTATTGAATAATTTTGGTTGATCTTCGGCTGGAATTCCAATACCTAAATCAATAATCTCTAAACAAATAGTTTTTTCGATGACACATAAATTTAGCTCAATATCACCAAAGCCTTCTGAATATTTAAAGGCATTGTTTAATAAGTTGAAAATAGTATATTCCATCAGTTTTTGATCTGCCATAACTCGAAAATTATCGCCTTTGATGGAGGTTTGAACTTTTCTTCCAATTAATTGATCGGGATAACTTATTTCGATCACATCCAGGCAAATTTGTTTTAAATCAAATTCGGTAGGATCGAAATTCGTTTTTCCGGAGTCCTCTTTTGAGATCGTTAGCACGGCATTCATCAATTGAACAATGCGATCAATTTCTTCAATAATACAATCAATTCTTTTTTGCAAACGGGGAGCATTTTCTATTTTTTCATGTTCTAAGTAAAGACTTATTAGTTCAGCACTAGTTCTGATGGTTGTCATAGGCGTTCTGAACTCATGTGAAATTGTGGATACTAAATTCGTGCGAAGATCATTTAAATCGCGTTCTTTCAGTAATGCTTTTTCAATTTTTTCTTCGGCTTCTTTTTGGGTGGTAATTTCTCTGTTTGAGGAATGAAAGCTAATTGTAACACCATTTTCTTTAACTAAATTGGCCTTAATTTCAAACCAAATATAATCGCCGCTTATGTTTCTAAACCGGATCTGAATTGCTATGTCTTCCATTTCTGTTAGAAAGCCTATGATGTGACTTTGAAGTTCCTCAATATCGTCAGGATGGGCATAATCTACAGGAAATTTCCCTATTAAAGATTGTGGGGTGTATCCTAATAGTTTTTCAATAGAAGGAGAAACGTATTTGAAAGAGGTGTCTGTATTATGCAAGCAAACTAAATCAACGGTGTTATCAGCTAAAAGACGGTATAAATTTTTAGCTTTGTTGAGCTGAATGGTTTTGATCCTGTTATTTTCTTCGGATAATATTTTGTTTTGTTTTTCAATCCTTTTCCGATCTGTTATATTGATCATCTGGAAAATATGACGTTTCGTTTTGTTTCGACTGCTTTTAATTATTGAAGCAGATATATACATCCAAATGACAGATTTATTTTTATGAATAAATCTTTTTTCTAAATTGAAATTAGAGATTTTTCCGGAATTTAATTGCTCTTTCAAAATAAAATCATTTTTTAAATCTTTTGGATAAGTTATTTCTTGAGAGGTTAAGGACGCAAATTCCTTTTTAGAATAGCCTAATATTTCACAAAGTTTTTCATTGACTTCTACAAAATTATCATCAATGTCTATTAACGCCATTCCTGCTGCCGAATATTCAAAAGCATCTTTAAACTGTTCTTGGCTTTGTTGTAATTCATCTTTGAGTATCTTCTCCTTAGTGATCTCTTGCATTGCACCAATCATCCGTATGGCTTTACCTTCATTGTTTCGAATGATTATGGCCTTGTCATTTACGAATCCATAGGAAGTATCTGTTTTTTTATAACGATACTCATGGGACCACACATTATTTTGACTTTTAACAGCCACATCTAGACTTTCAAAAACAGCTTTTTTCTCATCCGGATGTAAAAAATTATTAAGCAAACTAGCTGCTAGTACATTTTTCTTAAATGTATAACCAAAAAGCGTTTTAAACCCATCTCCGACATAAATTTTGTCAGTGGTCAAATCCCAATCCCAAATGGCATCAAAAGTAGCCTTGCTAAAATAAGAAAAGCGCTCGTTACTTTCTTTTAAAGCATCTTCTGCTTTTTTCTGTGCCGATATGTCAATAAAGGAACATATTACGAAAAGTAATTCATTGTGTTTTCCAAGTACGGGTACGGCATCAACCAACAACCATACTAAATTTTTAAGTGTGGGATTATAGACTCCCATAATGACATTGTTTATTGGTTTTAGTGTCTGGATTGCTTGAGGGACTGCATGATCCTCCGCTTTAAATAAAGTACCGTCAAGATGAATTGTCTTCCAGTGCTCGTCGTAGGATGTTTTTCCAAGTAATTGGTCTTCTGTGAGTCCTAGCATTTCGCAGGCTGCTTTGTTGTTTTCTAATATTTCTGAGTCAGGGCCTTGGACTATAATTCCCACAGCTATATTGTAGATTATACTTTTAGTAAGCTGTCTGCTTTTAATAATTTCTTGCTGGGTTTTTTTACTTTCAGTGATATCTACACCAAATCCTATCATCATTTCTAGGGTTTCATCTTCATGAAAAACAGGAGTTAGTTTTCGGGTATGATAGGTTTTTGTGCCATCAAGATGTTCTATAGTATCCTCCCACTCAATTGTATTCCTGGATTCTATGGCTTCTAGAAAATGGATGCGTCTTGTTTTTGCAAAGGCATCATCTCTGCCAGTATGTTTTGCATATTCAAAATCGTTTTTTCCTATAATGAATTTTCGTAGCTCCTCTTTTTTTATAGCGGCTGGATTTAAATACGTGTAGGTATGACTGCTGTCAAAAACGGCGACATCCGTTGGGAGCCTGTCCAATATTTTTTCATAAAATTCTTTTTGTAATACTAGCTTTTGTTGAATTTCAATATACTCCGTAATGTCTCTACAGTTTCCTATAAAAATTGGCAGACCATTTTTTTGAGATAATTTTAAACGTGTGGAATGCCAAACATAATAACCTTCCTGATGAAGAATTCTATAGGTAAATTCACCTTCATTTTTTCCGGTTTCAATTGCTTCACTTAAATAAGTTTTGCAATTTTCTAAATCGTCAGGATGTAAAAAAAAAGTATTGCTTTTGTCTAAAATATCTTTATTCTCATAGCCTAGGTATTTAGTCCAGTTGTCTGAAGCATAGGTGATTATTCCTTCTAGGTTAAGCTCGTAAGTAATTTCTTTTGAATTGTCAATAAATAATTGAAATTGAGTGTCCTGTTCTTTGATTGTTTTTTGTAAGCTCTGGTTTTCAATATGTAATTTTAATAAAGATTGGATTTGTAGCACAGTATATTTTAGATGTTTTAACTGCATTACAGAAAGCTCTCTAGGGCTAGTATCCATAATACAAAGAGTTCCAATGACTAGATTTTCATTAAAACATATAGGGAAACCCGCAAAAAAAGCTATTAAATTTAAATTTTCGGGAGGAGCATCAATGTCTTTATTAATGTCTGAGATAATTTTAATTTTATTTTGCTGGATGGTATTCTCATTAAGTGCAATAATAGTAGGAGAGATGGGAATATAATCAAAACCTATTTTTGTAACTATTATGGGACTAATAGAGTCTGTTAATGAAATAAATGCAAGAGACATCTCGCATACCTCGGATGCAAATAATAAAACCGTATTGAATTCCTCTTGAATAGTTCTGTTTTCAAATAATTCGCTTATTTTTTTCTTGTCAAATACAGGCATAGGTTCTTGGTGTAATTGATTAATTAACAATTATTTTGCATCATAGATATAGGTTTTTTAAAGTAATTGTTTCTTTATCAATAAGTTGTAATGTAGATTGGGGGGAATCAATTACAAAATAACGTCTAATTTATTAAATATAAAAGAATGTTAAAAACTAATAACTTTTTTAACTGATTTAAAATGATGATTTAGCGCGTTTCTTTGATTTGTAAAACATTAATAACTTCTTAAATTATCAAATGGAATGATTTATGAGTTTAACTAGGAGTTGATTTTATTTGTACTAACAATAATTTTTCAGGTTAAACTTTGTAACTTTGGATTTCAAAAAATAATAGATTTGATCACAAAAGCTACTATAGATACTGTTTTCGAAACTGCTCGGGTAGAGGAGGTTATCGGTGATTTTGTGCAATTAAAACGCGCAGGGAGTAACTTTAAAGGGCTTAGTCCTTTTTCGGAAGAGCGTTCTCCATCGTTTATGGTTTCCCCAGCAAAGGGAATCTGGAAAGATTTTAGTTCTGGAAAAGGAGGGAATTCAGTTGCTTTCTTAATGGAACACTCCCATTTCACTTACCCGGAAGCCATACGGTATTTAGCCAAAAAATACAATATAGAAATTGAGGAAACCGAGCAAACGGATCAAGAAAAAGCCATTACGGATGTACGGGAAAGTATGTATTTGGTATCGGAGTTTGCAAAAAGTTATTTTCATAACACCCTGTTCAATTCTGAAGAAGGCAAAGCAATAGGGTATTCTTATTTTAAAGAAAGAGGATTTACTGCTGATACAATTAAGAAATTTAGTTTGGGATATTCCCCTGAAAGTTGGGATGCCTTTACCAAAGAAGCCTTAGGGAAAGGTTATAAATTAGAGTTTCTAGAAAATACCGGACTCACAATTCCCAGAGATGACAGGCCTTTTGACAGGTTCAAAGGTCGCGTTATGTTTCCTATAGAAAGTATGTCAGGTCGAGTACTTGGTTTTGGAGGCAGAATTCTTACCAACGATAAAAAAGCGGCAAAATACTTGAATTCACCGGAAAGTGAAATTTACCATAAAAGTAAAGTGCTGTATGGTATTTTTCAGGCCAAACAATCAATAGCCAAATTAAATAATTGTTATTTAGTCGAAGGATATACTGATGTAATTCAGTTCAACCAATCCGGAATTGAAAATGTGGTTGCTTCCTCAGGCACGGCGCTTACACCAGATCAAATCCGTTTAATAAACAGATTGACAAAAAATATCACAGTGCTTTTTGATGGTGATGCCGCAGGTTTACGGGCTTCTGTGCGTGGAATTGATCTAATTTTAGAGGAAGGAATGAATGTAAAAGTGTGTACGTTTCCTGATGGGGAAGATCCGGACAGTTTTGCAAAAAAAACATCTTATGAAGCGTTAGTTTTATACTTAGAGAATAATGCAAAAGATTTTATTCAGTTCAAAGCCTCTCTTTTGATGAATGAAGCGAAAAATGATCCCGTCAAAAAAGCAGATCTTATACGGGACATGGTCGTCAGCATTTCGAAAATTCCGGACAGGATTCAACGAGAAATTTATATCCAGGAATGTTCCAGAATAATGGATATTTCAGAGCAGGTTTTACTAAGCACTTTGGCGCAATTAGTCCAAAAAGACGGTATCGAAATTGAAAAAAAACACAAACAAAAGCAATTGCAGAATGCCTTTGACTATGTTAAAAATGACGATACTGTCCAGACTGATAAAGTAGATTCACTGTATCGATTTGAACGTAAAATAATTGAAATCCTATTGCTTTATGGTAACAAGACGGAAAAATTTGAAGAAGTTTTATTAAAGTCAAATAGCGACGGAGAAATTGTGGACGTTACCGAAATAAAAGAATTAAAAGTTTTTCAGAAAATATATTTGAGTTTGCAAGATGATGAAGTAGAATTTGCAAGTCCTATATTTAGAGATATATACAAAAATTTAATCGATTATTATTTGCAAAATGAGGACTCTGGGCTTGATAAATATATAAATCACTACCAGTCAGGTGTTCCTGATGAAGTAACTAATATTATAATGGAAGAGGAAAAAAATGTTTTGCACAATTGGACTGGTCAAAATATTTTCCCTAAAAGTAAAGAAGAAATGTTAAATCAGGATGTTTCGGACACATTGCTTACTTTACGATGGTTTCTGCTTAGTGAGATTATTGAAGAGTTGAAAAACTCCGTTTCTAACGATCCGGAATCAGATAATATGGAGTCATTGTCTTTAGCAATGAGTTATATAGAGTTGCGAGGTAAGTTTTCAAAAAAATTAGGGCGAGTTGTGGTACGATACCATTAAAGGCTACACAATCTATAAATCAAAAAGCGCTGTATCTCTGAAATTTGATACAGAGATACAGCGCTTTTATTAATTGTAATGAATCACATGTAATCCATTCTTTTTTTTAAATTGCCTAGACGTGGTTAGGCCTCAATGGTACTAAACGATTTCTAACGTTTTTGCTTTGTTTACTAAATCTACTAGATTAGTAACATTTAGTTTTGTTAACAATCGCAATTTGTACGTACTAATCGTTTTTTCATTTAGTTTAAGAATAGTCGCGATCTCGTGGTTTTTCTTTCCATCACTTAGATAACGCAAAACCTCCACTTCCCGGTTGGAAAGCTTACGATACAATCTTTCACTCTTGCTTTGTTTTGCAATTAAGGCTAAATTTTTCTTTACAGTCTCATTCATGATTATTTTTCCTTGGTGGACTTTAACAATCGACTGACCTAAGGTTTCTAGTTTTTCAGATTTGTGCACAAAGCCAGATACTCCGGCTTTAATGGCATTTGGCGCATAAATCTGTTCTGAAAGACCACTGAAGATAATGATTTTAGTTTTTGGAAAATTTTTCAAAAGTGCTTTCACTTCAAAAATACTGGAAAGACCTTCCAGTTCCAAGTCTAATATCAATACATCAATGTCTTTTGTTAAAAGTATATCCCGTACCATCAAAAAGTTACCAACATTGGCTACTATTGATATCTCGGCATTGTCTTTAAAGTAAGATTTTACTCCAAAATGCACAACGGGGTAATTATCGGCTATACATACTTTAATCATGATTTTAGTTTTTTAGAATTATTTATTATTGGAAATGTAAAATTAATAAATAAATTCTGTAATTAATTGTAAATCAATATAAAATATCATTTCTTTAATCTTTTGGGATAAAACAAACTGGTATTGCGGTCATTTTATGTTGATTATTAGTGTTTAATCGTTTGTAGATTTCAAAAACAATTTTGTCTCTTCCGGTAAAATTTTCGATTGATTTTCCAGCGTGATCTTCTGCCATTGCCCACTCTAGCTCATTATAGCTGGCGCCTAATTGATCTTCATCGGTTCTTTCATCTCCAAATAATCCGTCGGTGGGTGGTGCTTTCAAAATAGAATCTGGAATTTTTAAATAGTTGCCTAAAAGATAGACTTCTGACTTCATTAAGTCGGCAATAGGGCTTAAATCAACACCTCCATCGCCATATTTAGTATAAAAACCAACGCCAAAATCCTCTACTTTATTTCCCGTTCCGGCAACTAATAAACAATGAATGCCTGCAAAATAATACAATGTGGTCATTCTTAAGCGAGCTCGGGTGTTAGCCAGGGATAGGTTTACTTTAGAAATATCTGAATGATTACCGGGCACTATTTTTTTGAAACTCTCAAAAACAGATGTCAAATCAGCTTCCACGCTAGTTACGTTAGGGAATCTTTTTTTTAATTGTTCGATATGTTCCCGGCCTCTTGTTACATGGCTTTGCGCTTGATGGATGGGCATTTCAACACATAAAACCTGCAGTCCGGTCTGGGCGCATAGTGTAGAGGTTACCGCTGAATCAACTCCCCCTGAAATCCCAATAACAAATCCGTTCACTTTAGCATTTTCAGCATATGTTTTTAACCAATTTACAATAAGAGTATTTATTTTTTCGACGGGTAGTGCCCTTTTTTTAGTCATAATAGTTTACGTTTTAAAAAGTAGGAATGTATATTTGCACACTAAATTAGTTGCAGATGGGTTTCCTTAAATTCTGTGGTAACAAATTTAATTAATAATTATGAAAATAGATCTGTTGTCCCTCGTCTTTTGCCTCTTTTTTTTGTCATGTGATAAGAAAAGTAAAGTAGAGAATACTATTGCTGCAATTCCTGTACAAGTAAAATTAGAACGATTTGATATAATATTTTTTGAAACGCCACCAAAAGACTTAGAGAAAATAAAAAAAGAGTTTCCTTTCTTTTTTCCTCCAGGAAATGACAACAGCGTTTGGCTGAATAAAATGCAGGATCCAATCTGGAGAGAATTATATACGGAAGTACAAAAAAAATATGCTGATATTGAACCGGTAAAAGAAGAATTAGAAGGTGTGCTTAAGCATATTAAATACTATTTTCCTGAAACAAAAATACCAAAAGTGATTACCGTAATTGCTGAGATGGACTATAATAATAAAGCCATTTATGCAGACAGTCTGGTTATTATCTCACTTGAATTGTATTTAGGGAAAGACCATAAATTTTATCAGTTTCCCAATTATTTAAAACAAAATTTTGAACAAAGACAGATTGCACCAGATGTAGTTTCGAGTTTTTCAACACGTAAAATTCCTCCTGTTTTAGATAAGGATTTGCTGAGTCAGATGATTTATTGTGGAAAACAATTGTATTTAAAAGACTTGCTTTTGCCAAAGTATACAGAAGCCGAAAAAATAGGGTATACGCCAGAGCAATTATTATGGTGTCAAGAAAATGAAAGTTACATGTGGCGTTATTTTATTGAGAAAGAATTACTTTACAGTAACGATCAAAAGTTAATTCCACGATTTATAAATCCAGCACCATTTTCTAAGTTTTATCTGGAAATAGACAATGAATCTCCAGGTCGGGTTGGTGCCTGGATCGGTTGGCAAATAGTGCGATCCTATATGAATAATAAGGATGCAGGTATTGCAGATCTGTTAAAAAAAGATGCGAAAGAAATATTTAAACAATCAAAATACAAACCTAAAAAGTAATGGCAAATACACATACCTCAGAAATTAAGTTTCTAATTGAATTAGATGAAAATAAGGTTCCGGAAAAATTAATGTGGACCGCTAAAGATGGCGGAGTAGAGCTGGAGGAAGCCAAAGCAATAATGTTGTCTATTTGGGATAGCAAAGCAAAAGAAAGTATGCGCATTGATTTGTGGACGAAGGAAATGCCGGTAGATGAAATGAAAATTTTCTTTCACCAGACTTTAGTGGCAATGTCTGAAACTTTCAAGCGTGCTACTGATGATGAAAAAATGGCGGATACGATGAAAGATTTTTGCGATTATTTTGCTGAAAAATTGGAGCTCACAAAGTAAATTTTTGTATTGTTTTGCAAAAAAATCCCAAGACTAAAGTGTAGTTTTGGGATTTTATTGCAATGCTCTTAGATTGTTTTCTAAAACTGGCTGTTGTTTTTAAAAACTTCCTGATTTACTTCTTCAATGTAATTTAATACGTCCTCTTTTCCGGTAGATTCAGTCGCTGATGTGACAAAGTAATGCGGCATTTCGGCCCAGTTATTCGCAAACATTTTCTTTTTATAAGCGGCTACGTGAGAGTCTATTTTTACCTTGCTGATTTTGTCCGCTTTCGTGAAAACTATACAAAAAGGAATTTCGCTTTCACCCATATACGACATGAATTCAATGTCGATAGTTTGTGCTTCGTGACGAATATCAATCAAAACAAAAGCACAAACAAGTTGCTCTCTGGTCTCAAAATAATCAGTGATGAATTCTTGAAAAATAGATTTTGTTTTTTTAGAAACTTTAGCATATCCATAACCGGGTAGATCGACAAGAAACCAATTGTTGTTAATTAAAAAATGATTAATCAATTGGGTTTTTCCTGGTCTGCCGGATGTTTTAGCTAATTTTTTTTGGTTGGTCAGCATATTTATCAAAGAGGATTTTCCTACATTTGATCGACCTATAAAAGCATATTCCGGTAAAAAGTCTTTTGGACATTTTGCCACATCAGAGTTGCTAATAACAAATTCGGCGGTATTAATTTTCATTTTTGCTAGGTATAAAATTCTCCTTTTACGATTTGTGTACGGATAAATGAGTGTTTGTAAGCCACTCCTCAAGTAAGCGATTGAATTCCTCCGGATGTTCCATCATGGCCGCATGACCACAGTTATCGATCCAATATAAAGTAGAATTAGGTAATAATTTATTGAACTCTTCTGCTACATCTGGAGGGGTGACTTTGTCATTTTTCCCCCAAATAAGACAGGTTTGAACATGCATTTTAGGTAAATCTTTTGCCATATTATGGCGAATGGCACTTTTTGCAATAGTCAGTGTTTTGATCAATTTCATGCGGTCGTTAACAGACTCGTACACTTCGTCTATAAGTTCTTTAGTCGCAACTTTTGGATCATAAAATACATCTTCTGCTTTTTTCTTAATGTATTCATAGTCCCCCCTTTTTGGGTAGCTATCGCCCATGGCGCTTTCATAAAGACCTGAACTTCCGGTTATTACAAGACCAGCTACTTTTTCAGGATACATTTTAGTGTGGTACAATGCAATATGGCCACCAAGTGAATTTCCTAAAAGGATAACACGAT
Source organism: Flavobacterium sp. ZB4P23 (assembly GCF_003970375.1). NCBI lineage: Bacteria > Pseudomonadati > Bacteroidota > Flavobacteriia > Flavobacteriales > Flavobacteriaceae > Flavobacterium > Flavobacterium sp. ZB4P23. Next base: position 496,874 of record NZ_RYDK01000002.1, on the reverse strand, counting down.
CTAATCCTTTAAAAGTGATGAAATCCTTGACATATTTTGCAAAACTTTTCACGTTAGTTTTTAAAATATTTTGAGTATATATCGGTAAATCTGGAATAATTATTTTATATCCTCTTGTAGAAAAGTAGCTGGCAACGGTATCAAAGTTGCTAAGTCCCCCCATAAGTCCGTGTAAGATTACGATTGGAGTTCCTTCACCAGCTTCATAATAGCTGTATCTGCCTTCTTTTTTGTAGTGTTTTTCCATTTTTTGTAAATGCGGATTTTCAATTTTGACAAATATAGGATTTAATAAATAAAAATGGATTTTTAGAACAATTTTTAATTGTAAAATTATCCCACTTTAGATAAAATTTAGTTGTTTTTTTTTAGGATTTAGCAACAAATTTCTATGTAAATGCCTTTTATTTTTACATTAAAAAAATCAAATTTCATTAGTTTTGGCAGTCTTTTTTCTATAACGATCTCTTTCTTACAAATTAAGCAGAATGGGTTAATGGCCTGATTGTCCAAAAAGTAAGGGTTTTTGTTTGAAAGTGGTTAAACTTATTAACAAAGTGGGGTATAGTGGTAGATAGTGGTAATATTTTTTATATTTTTGCTCAACATCATTTAATATTTTTTCTTGGATACAATTATTGGAACATATGAATGTAAAGTTGATGCTAAAGGAAGGGTGCTGTTGCCGGCGCCTTTGAAAAAGCAATTGGCACCTTCACTTCAAAACGGATTTGTTTTGAAGCGTTCCGTTTTTCAGCCCTGTCTGGAGTTATATCCCATGGAGGAGTGGAATGTAATGATGCAAAAAATCAATAAACTCAATCGATTTGTAAAGAAAAACAATGACTTCATCCGCAGGTTTACTGCAGGCGTAAAAGTGGTTGAGATCGATGCATTAGGACGATTATTGGTACCTAAAGATTTAGTAGTTTTTGCCAGTATTACAAAAGAGGTAGTGTTTTCGTCAGCCGTAAACATTGTGGAAATTTGGGATAAAGAATGGTATGAAAAATCAATAAATGGGGAAGATGTTGATTTTGCAGATTTAGCAGAGGAAGTAATGGGAAATATAAATGACAACGACGATGGAATATCATAATCCGGTTTTGCTTCAGGCATCAGTAGATGGTTTAAATATTAAGCCAGATGGCATTTATGTTGATGTCACTTTTGGGGGTGGCGGTCATTCAAAAGAAATTTTGAAAAGGCTAGGGCCGGATGGAAAGTTGTTTGCTTTTGATCAGGACGAAGATGCATTAGCAAATGCTTTGCCGGACGAAAGATTTACGCTGATTAACGAGAATTTTCGTTTTGTAAAGCGGTTCTTGCGTTTTTACGGTGTGAAAAGTGTGGATGGTATCTTAGCAGATTTAGGTGTTTCATCGCATCAGTTTGATGTTCCGGAAAGAGGGTTTTCGACTCGTTTTGATGCCGATCTGGATATGCGAATGAGTCAAAAAAATGATTTGAATGCCTATAAAGTGGTCAATGAATATGATGAAGCAAATCTAAAAAGAGTGTTTTTGGATTATGGCGAATTGAAAAATGCTCCTGTTTTGGCAAGAACAATTGTAGAGGCAAGAGAGCTGCAGCCAATCAAAACAACAGATGAGTTGAAAGCCGTTTTGGCGCGATATTTACCGGAAAGAGTTCGAAATAAAATATTAGCCCAAATATATCAGGCCATTCGAATTGAGGTAAATCAGGAAATGGATGTTTTGAAAGAGTTTTTAGAGCAATCTCTGGAAATATTAAATCCAGCAGGGAGATTAAGTGTAATATCCTATCATTCCTTAGAAGACAGATTGGTAAAAAGATTTATCAAAAACGGAATGTTTGAAGGAGAGCCGGAAAGAGATTTTTTTGGTAACTTTTCTGTTCCTTTTAAAACCATTGGTAAACTAACAGTTCCGAATGCCGAAGAAATAAAAGCAAATAACAGAGCGCGAAGCGCAAAATTAAGAATTGCTGAAAAAATATAATCCCCACCCGGCCTCCCCAAAAGGGAGGAGCCAAACAGGAAAAATAAATATTAACTTTTAATATCTCAGCTCCCTCTCCTTTGGAGAGGGTCGGGGAGAGGACAAATGAAAAACGGAGTGTATAGCATATTGAAAGCGAAGTTTCTTATTGATGATGATGCTGTCAAAAACTGGCGGTTCATTGTTTTTATCCTTTTGTTAGCTATTGTTATGATTGCAAATACTCAGCGATTTGAGCAAAAAGTATTTAAAATTACGGAGCTCACCGGACGGGTTAAAGAGTTGCGTTCCGAATTTGTAGATCGGCGGTCTGAGTTAATGAAATTAAAAATGGAATCAACGGTTTCTGAAAAAATGATAGAAAAAGAAATCTTTCCTTCAACAGTTCCGCCAATTAAAATAAAAGTTAAAAAAGAGGAAGATAAAAGCTTCTTTAAAAAATTATGGCAGTAGAAGATAAATACATATCCTACAGAATTTATCTGGTCGCATTTGGAATTTTCCTGATGGCGATCGCGATAGCCGTAAAATTAACAAATATTCAATGGGTAGAGGGTGATTATTATAGAAAATTAGCCAAACAAAGAACCGTTAAAAATTTTATTATTCCGGCCAATAAGGGGAATATTTATTCTGCCGATGGAAGTCTTTTGGCTACATCAATTCCAAATTATGAAATACGCTTTGATGCACTTGCTTCAAAAACAGAATTATTTGAGAAGAATGTGAAACCATTATCAGACTCTTTGGCTCTATTGTTAGGGAAATCAGCAAATTATTTTGAAAATGAATTAAGAAAAGCCCGGGGCAATAAAAACAGATATTATTTAGTGGCCCGAGATTTAAGTTATACAGAATATGTTAGAATCAAAGGGTTTCCTTTATTTAATCTTGGTGCTTATAAAGGAGGAATTATTGTAGAACAGGAAACCATAAGAGAGCATCCTATTGGAAAAATTGCAGAACGTACTGTAGGGTATGAGCGAACATCAAACGGGCAATCGCTGGATGGAAAAGGAATCGAATGGGCTTTTAGGAACTATCTAAATGGTAAAGACGGTAAAATATTAAAACAGAAAATAGCCAAGGGACAGTGGAAACCCATACGTGATGTTAATGAAGTAGACCCTCAGGACGGCTATGATGTTATATCAACAATTGATGTTTATATTCAGGATATCGCACATCATGCTTTGCTTAAACAGTTGGAATTGTATCAGGCAGATCATGGTTCTGTAGTGGTTATGGAAACTAAAACGGGTCATGTGAAAGCAATTTCTAATTTAGGAAGAGCAAAAGACGGAACGTACTACGAAACCACTAATTACGCAGTAGCGGAGTCTCATGAACCGGGTTCTACCTATAAATTAGCGGATTTGATGGCACTTCTGGAAGATAAAAAAGCGGATACCAGTTCTGTTTATGACAGCAAAGGAGGAGTCGTTGTATATTCAGGTAAAAAAGTGCGTGATTCCCACAAAGGCGGTTATGGAAAAATTTCTTTAGCAAGAGGTTTTGAACTTTCGTCTAATACCATCATGGTTCAGGCGGTGTATGAAGCGTACAAAAATAACCCGTCGCAATTTGTCAATCATCTTAATGATTTTGGATTAAACAAAACTTTAGGACTCTCCATCAAAGGGGAGGGCGTGCCTTATATCCCTCAGCCAGGCGATAAAAACTGGTCAAATATTTCGCTTCCTTGGATGGCTTTTGGATATGGAGTCCACATAACTCCCATGCAGACACTGGCATTTTATAATGCGGTTGCCAATGATGGGGAAATGGTAAAACCTCAATTTGTTTCTGAAATAAAAGAATGGAACAGAACCATCAAAAAATATGAGAAAGAAGTTTTGAATCCAAGAATTTGTTCCCCACAAACTATTTCCAAATTAAGGGCAGTTCTGGCAAATGTTGTCAAAAAAGGAACGGCTTCTAAATTATATTCAAAAGATTTTTCGATGGCAGGAAAAACAGGAACAGCGGCGGTGAACTACGGAAAGGCTGGAGGAACTGGAAAATATTATGCGTCGTCTTTTGTGGGCTACTTCCCGGCAGACAAACCAATGTATTCTTGTATAGTTGTGGTGCATAAACCAAGTACAGTGCTAAATAATTATTACGGTGCGGATGTGGCTGGGCCCGTTTTTAAGAGAATCGCACAAAAAATATTTACCGATGCCCCTTCGACAAATGAAATTAAAAATTTAGATAGAAAGATACCAAAACAAGAAAATAATTATGATTCTTATTTTGTGAAATCTCAGAACAAACAACAGTTTATACCCAATGTAAAAGGAATGCCAGGAATGGATGCTGTTGCTTTATTAGGAAATTTGGGAGTCAAAGTAAAGGTCGTAGGAGTTGGAAAAGTGAAAAAACAGTCGCTTGAAGCAGGTCAAAATATTCTAAAAAACACAACGATACTATTGGAATTATCATGAGTATACTAAAAGACATATTATACAAAGTAGCCATTGAAGCCGTAATGGGTTCGACGGATATTGCTGTAAACAAAATAGATTTCGATTCTAGAAAAATTGAGTCTAACGATGTTTTTGTAGCAATTCGTGGGTCAATATCAGACGGTCATGATTTTATAGGAAAAGCAATCGCATTAGGAGCAGTTGCGGTGATTTGTGACACATTTCCGGAAATTATTGAAAAAGGAATTACGTACGTTCAGGTAAAAGATACGAATTCAGCCTTGGCATTTATGGCCTCTAATTATTTTGGGGATCCTTCTAAGAACCTGAAATTGGTTGGAATTACAGGAACAAACGGGAAAACCACAATTGCTTCTTTGTTGTATCAATTGTTTAAAAAGGCAGGGTTTAAAGTGGGATTGCTCTCAACAGTTAAAATTTTAGTTGATGATATTGAATATAAAGCCACACACACGACTCCGGATTCGATTACTATAAATTACTATTTGAATGAAATGGTCAAAAATGGAGTCGACTATTGTTTTATGGAAGTCAGTTCTCATGGTATTCACCAAAAAAGAACCGAAGCCTTGCATTTTGTAGGGGGTATTTTTACTAATTTGTCTCATGATCATTTGGATTATCATCCAACGTTTGCAGAATATAGAGATGTAAAAAAGGCCTTCTTTGATAATTTGCCTAAAACTGCCTTCGCATTATCGAATATTGATGATAAAAATGGGCAAGTAATGTTACAAAATACAAAAGCCAAAAAATGTACGTATGCCTTAAAATCGTATGCGGATTATAAAGCGCAAATCCTGGAAAATCAATTGTCCGGTTTGTTGTTGAAAATAAACGGAAATGAAGTTTGGGTTAAGCTGATAGGAACATTTAATGCGTATAATTTAGTAGCTATTTATGGAGCGGCAGTCGAATTAGGAATGGAAAGTCTGGAAGTACTTCGTTTATTGTCGGATTTAGAAAGTGTTTCGGGACGTTTCCAATTTATTGTTTCTGCTTCAAATATTACCGCTATTGTAGATTATGCCCATACGCCGGATGCTTTAGAAAATGTACTAAAAACCATCAATGACATTCGCACCAAAAATGAACAGTTGATCACCGTTGTGGGGTGCGGTGGTAATAGAGACAAAAGCAAGCGCCCTATTATGGCCGGAATTGCCGCTGAATGGAGTGATACAGCAATTTTCACTTCGGATAATCCAAGAAATGAAAATCCGGAAGTGATTATCACCGAAATGGAACACGGTGTAGCCGCTCAAAACTATAAAAAAGTGCTGTCAATAACCGATAGAAAGCAAGCCATAAAAACCGCATGTCAATTGGCACAGCCCAACGATATTATTTTAATTGCTGGGAAAGGGCATGAGACGTATCAGGAAATAAATGGAATTCGCCTTGATTTTGATGACATGGAAATAGTTAAAAAAACACTAGGCCAACTGGGAAAATAAAAGTTTAACCGGAGTAACTGTTTATTTGTTTATGGGAATATCCAAATAACCGATTAACCAAATAACCAAAAAAAGATAAACCAAATAAACAAAGAGATATGCTATACTATTTATTTGAATATTTAGACAAAACACTTGACGTTCCGGGAACCGGTGTTTTTCAGTACATCACTTTTAGATCTGCATTAGCATTGATGCTTTCGTTGTTGTTATCAACAATTTACGGAAAAATTATAATTCGCTTTTTGCAAAGACAGCAAGTGGGTGAAACCGTGCGAGAGCTTGGTTTAGCTGGTCAGAACGAAAAAGCGGGAACGCCGACCATGGGTGGATTAATCATTATTTTTGCTACGCTGGTACCGGTATTATTATTTGCAAAATTGCATAATATCTACATTGTGTTATTGATTGTTACCACGCTTTGGATGGGGACTATTGGTTTTATAGATGATTATATTAAAATTTTTAAAAGAGACAAACAAGGATTAAAAGGAATATTTAAGGTTGTTGGTCAAGTGGGTTTAGGTCTCATTGTGGGAACCGTCTTGTATTTTCATGCCGGGGTTACAGTGAGAACGGATATTGGTAAAGCCAATGTTTTCAAGGCTTCTACTGAAAATGTAGTTTTTCAAGCGCCGCTCGAAGAAAAATCAACTGCAACAACGATTCCTTTTTTTAAAAATAATGAATTCGATTATGCGGAACTATTAGCATGGACTGGGGAAGGATATGAAAAATGGGCTTGGTTGATTTTTATTCCGGTTGTTATTTTTATTATCACCGCTGTTTCTAATGGAGCTAATTTGACTGATGGAATAGATGGTTTGGCAGCAGGAACATCCGCGATTTCAGTATTGGCACTGGGAATATTTACGTTTGTTTCGGGAAACATTATTTTCTCTAATTATCTGAACATCATGTATATCCCTAATTCAGGGGAAATGACAGTCTTTATTGCGGCTTTTGTTGGATCGTTAATCGGGTTTCTTTGGTACAATTCGTATCCGGCATCTGTTTTTATGGGTGATACAGGAAGTTTAACAATAGGCGGAATTATTGCAGTTCTGGCAATTGCAGTCCGTAAAGAAATGCTGATTCCTTTATTGTGCGGAATTTTTCTTGTCGAAAATTTATCTGTGATTCTTCAGGTCAGTTATTTCAAGTATACCAAGAAACGCTTTGGCGAAGGCCGAAGAATATTTTTAATGTCGCCTTTGCATCACCATTATCAGAAAAAGGGCTATCACGAAAGTAAAATTGTGACCCGGTTTTGGATTGTTGCCATCATGCTGGCCATTTTGTCAATCGTTACTTTAAAATTAAGATAACATGAGGCTAGTAATTTTAGGTGGAGGCGAAAGCGGTGTTGGCACTGCTATTCTGGGTAAGAAAAAAGGATATGATGTTTTTGTGTCTGATTTTGGAAAGATAAAAGAGAATTACAAAGAGGTTCTTCTTATTAATGAAATAACCTGGGAAGAGCAGCTGCATACGGAAGAATTGATTTTGAATGCTGATGTGGTGATGAAAAGTCCCGGAATTTCGGATAATTCTCCAATTGTAAAAAAATTAAAGGAGAAAGGAATCTCGGTAATTTCTGAAATTGAGTTTGCTGCTCCTTACACTGAGGCTACCATTATAGGGATAACTGGGAGTAACGGAAAGACCACCACTACAATGCTGACACATCATTTGCTAAAAGCAGCAGGGCTAAATGTAGGATTGGGGGGCAATATAGGAAAGAGTTTTGCCTGGCAAGTTGCTGATAATAAATATGATTTGTATGTGCTTGAATTGAGTAGTTTTCAGCTGGACGGGATTGAAAATTTCAAACCGCATATTGCCATAATTACCAATATAAGCCCGGATCATCTGGATCGATACAATTATAAATATGAAAATTATATTGACGCAAAATTCAGGATTACGATGAATCAGACTCAGGAGGATTACCTCATTTATGATGCGGACGACGAAGCCATCAATGAATGGTTCAAAACACACACAACAAAGGCGAAATTAATTCCTTTTTCATTGACTAAAACATTCAACGAAGGAGCTTATATACAAAACAACAAAATGGAAATAAAGATTAATCAGGAAGAGTTTACAATGGACACTGAACACATTGCTTTAGAAGGGAAACATAACATGAAAAACGCAATGGCAGCAACTTCTGTGGCAAAATTAATGCAAATAAGAAAAGCTACAATTCGGGAGAGTCTTTCTAATTTTCAAGGAGTAGAACACCGTTTAGAAAAAGTTTTTAAAATCCAAAACGTGCAGTATATTAATGATTCTAAAGCAACGAATGTGAACGCTACTTTTTTTGCATTAGACAGTATGAATGCTCCTACGGTATGGATTGTGGGCGGGGTTGATAAAGGAAATGATTACAATGAATTGATGTCCTTAGTGCGTGAAAAAGTTAAAGCGATTATCTGCCTTGGTGTGGATAATAAAAAGATAATTGATGTTTTTGGGAATGTGGTTGACATGATGATTGAAGTGTCCAGTATGGATGATGCGGTGAGAATGGCACAACGAGTATCAGAAAAAGGAGACGTAGTGTTATTGTCCCCGGCATGTGCCAGTTTTGATTTATTTGAAAATTATGAGGACAGAGGAAATCAGTTTAAACTAGCCGTTAGAAATTTATAGAAAAAAGGTTTTAGGTTCTAGGTGCTAGGTTTTAGCGCCAAAATCCAAAACCAAAAAAAGCCAAAACCAAAAATGAAGCAACTAATAAACAATTTGAAAGGAGATAGAGTAATTTGGTCATTCGTGGCTTTATTGGCTTTGTTTTCCTTTATGCCTGTTTTTAGTGCGAGTAGTAACTTGGCCTATCTTGGTCGGGGAACCGGAAATACATTGGGCTATTTAGTCAAACATTTGGCTCATATTTGTATTGGTTTTTTAATTATTTACTGGGTTCATAAAGTACCGTATCATTATTTTCGGGCTATTTCTAAAGTAGGATTGCCCGTTGTTTGGGTTTTATTAGCCTACACCTTGATCAAAGGAACAGTTATTGCCGGCGCTAATGCCAGTCGATGGATTCAGGTTCCGTTTATTGGGGTCACGTTCCAAACGTCAACATTGGCCTCAATAGTGTTGTTTATTTTTGTAGCGCGGTACTTGTCTAAAACCAGGGAAGTCCCTATTACTTTTAAGTCTTCTATTTGGGAGCTTTGGACGCCGGTATTCATTACCTTAATGTTTATTTTGCCAGCTAATTTCTCAACAACGGCATTGATTTTTTCGATGGTATTGATGTTGGTTTTTATTGGAAAATATCCTATCAAATACATTGCAGTCATTCTGGGTTCAGGAATTGTATTTCTGGCCTTTTTTATTCTGCTTTCAAAAGCGTTCCCTGATTCGAAATTTTTTAGTAGGGTAGGAACTTGGGGAAACAGAATTGAAAGTTTTACCACAGATAAACCAGAGGAAGACGATTACCAAATTGAAAAAGCGAAAATTGCAATTGCATCCGGAAAAATATACGGATTAGGTCCGGGGAAAAGCATTCAAAAGAACTTTTTGCCACAATCTTCTTCTGATTTTATTTTTGCAATTATTGTAGAAGAATATGGGCTCATTGGAGGTTTAGGCGTGCTTACACTATACTTATTGTTGTTGTTCCGATTTGTTATTGCCTCACACAAAGCCACCACGCTCTTTGGGAAATTAGTCGTCATAGGCTTGGGTTTTCCAATGATATTCCAGGCCATGGTCAACATGGCTGTTGCTGTAGAATTATTGCCGGTCACTGGACAAACATTACCCTTGATTAGCAGCGGAGGAAGTTCTATCTGGATGACGTGTTTTGCCCTTGGAATCATTATTAGTGTGACCAAAAAAGAAGAAGAGATCGTACAAGAATTGAAAGAAGCAGCCAAAAGGGAAGAAGCACTTCAGAAATTAATCGATAGGGAACTAGAAGAAGAAACAGTGGTTGAGGAATCCTATTCTATTGAAGATAAAGCGAAAAATCCATTGCAGGCAGTTTTAAATAAATAAGTTGTTTTATAAAAACACAATAACGCAGTAATTGATTGAAAATGAAACAGTATAAATTCATATTAAGTGGAGGTGGAACGGGTGGGCATATCTATCCGGCAATTGCTATTGCTAATGAATTGAAAACTCGTTTTCCGGACGCTGATTTCCTTTTTGTAGGGGCCAAAGATAAAATGGAAATGCAAAAAGTACCTCAGGCAGGCTACAAAATAATAGGGTTATGGATTGCAGGATTACAAAGACGATTCACCTTTGATAACACTCTTTTTCCGATAAAACTGATTAGTAGTTTATTGAAATCACGTACTATAATCAAACAATTTAAACCAGATGTAGTAATAGGAACAGGTGGTTTTGCCAGTGGACCGTTGTTACAGATAGCAGCGCTTTGCGGAATTCCAACACTGATTCAGGAACAAAATTCCTTTCCAGGAATTACCAATAAATTGTTAAGCAAAAGAGCCAATAAGATTTGTGTGGCTTACGAGAATTTACAGCGATTTTTTCCGAAAGAAAAAATGATTTTGACTGGAAATCCAGTGCGTCAGGATTTAATTGATATTGACAGTAAAAGAGCGGAGGCAATTCGCTATTTTGATTTAGATCCCAATAAAAAAACGCTTTTGGTATTAGGAGGAAGTCTTGGTGCAAGAAGAGTAAATCAGTTGATTGCTAAAGAAATTCTAACTTTTTCAGCCCATAATGTACAAGTGATCTGGCAATGTGGGAAATTGTATTTTGAGGAGTATAAATATTGTCAAGAAAATGAAAACATACAAATTCATTCTTTTATTGACCGGATGGATTTAGTATATGCAGCAGCAGATTTTGTGATTTCCCGGGCAGGAGCATCTTCTGTTTCGGAATTATGCATTGTTGGTAAACCGGTGATTTTTATCCCTTCGCCTAATGTTGCAGAGGACCATCAAACTAAAAATGCGCAAGCTGTAGTAGATAAAAATGGAGCAATTCTGCTTAAAGAAAATCAACTGGACACACAATTTAGTGTTGTTTTTGAGTCCTTGGTCAATGATCCGGAAAAACAGAAAGAACTTAGTGAAAACATAAAACAGTTGGCTCTGCCAGAAGCAACAAAACAAATTGTAGATGAAATAATTAAATTAGTCCAAATCCGAAAGGCATAAAGTCAAATGACTTTAAAACTTTAAGGCTTTAAGACTTTAAGACATAAAAAAATGAACTTAAATCAAATACATAACGTCTATTTTATAGGGATTGGAGGAATCGGGATGAGTAATCTGGCTCGTTATTTTCGCAATTTGGGAAAGCAAGTTTCGGGTTATGATAAAACGCCTTCTATTCTTACTACGGAGTTAATTGAAAGTGGAATTTCAATTCATTTCGAAGACAGTATTGATTTGATTCCAAAAGATTTTTATCTAGACAATACACTGGTAATTATTACTCCGGCTGTTCCTAAGACGCATTCTGAGTGGAATTTTTTTGTAGAAAGAAATTACCAAATCAAAAAAAGAGCCGAAGTTTTAGGGTTAATTACAAAAGACACCTTTTGTTTTGCGGTTGCCGGAACACATGGTAAAACAACTACATCAGGGATTTTAGGCCATCTTTTGTATGAAAGTGGTGCTGATGTTACCGCGTTTATTGGTGGAATAGTCGAAAATTATAATTCAAATTTAATAGGAAGCGGTTCAACCGTGACTGTAGTTGAAGCGGATGAATTTGACCGTTCCTTTTTGCATTTGCATCCTAATATTGCATGTATTACCTCAATGGATGCGGATCATTTAGATATTTATGGAACCAGTGAAGCAATAGAAGCTTCTTTCATTGAATTTGCTTCTAAAATAGAAGATAAAAACAATCTTTTCATAACAAAAGAATTGCCATTAGAAGGCATCACTTGTGCAGTAAACGAAGCGGCTGTTTACAAGGCATTTAATGTTAGAGTAGGAAACGGCAGTTACGTTTTTGATGTGCAAACGCCTACCGAAATAATTAGAGATTTACATTTTGGTTTACCGGGAAGACATAATTTAATGAATGCATTAATGGCTATTGCAATGGCTAACTTATTCGGCACCCCAACCGATGCCATTGCAAAAGGCATTGCATCATTCAAAGGAATAAAAAGAAGATTTTCGTACCAAATAAAAACGGATAGAAAAGTATATATAGATGATTATGCGCATCATCCTACAGAGATAAATGCCGTGCATCAGGCAGTCAGCGAATTGTATCCAAATCAAAAAGTATTGGCTGTTTTTCAACCTCATTTGTTTAGTAGAACCAGAGATTTTGTGGATGATTTTGCTAAAAGTTTATCCGCCTTTGATGAGGTTGTTTTATTAGATATTTATCCGGCTCGTGAATTGCCAATGGAGGGTGTTAACGCACAATGGTTGATGAGTAAAATGACTAATAACCATAAAAAAATAGTTTCTAAAGAGGATTTAATTCCAACAATTTTAGCAAGCGGTGCTACTGTAATAGTAACAATTGGAGCAGGAGATATTGGAGAATTAGTACCAATCATAAAAAAAGCGATACATGAAAGTATTTAATTGGACCAATATTAGATTATTGCTCATGGTTGTGGTAGTGATTTTTCTTTTTTCGTTTACATCAGATCGAAATAAAAATAGAAAACTGACTAAATCTGTCGTTGTTTTTGTAGGGGATAACGCTCCTTTTGTGCGGCAAGAAACGGTTGATAAATTGTTAATAGAAAATAAAAAAGAGGCATCAAGCATTCAAAAAGTTAATTTAGATTTGAATAAGTTGGAATCCACTCTCGATGCACATGCGATGATTGAAAAATCACACGTATTTGTAACCATTGACGGGGTGTTAAAAGCAGTAGTCAAACAAAAAAAACCTATTGCTAGAGTTTTTGGTGATGAAGGTTCTTTTTATATTGATTACGAAGGGAATAGAATGCCGTTATCAACTAATTTTACAGCAAGAGTTCCGCTTGTTTCAGGGAGAATAAATAAAAATAACAACGAAGATTTAACTAGTTTACTTCGCATGATTTATGAAGATGATTTTTTGAAAAAAAACATCATTGGAGTTCAAATTATGCCAAATGGAAGCTTAAAAATGTTAAACAGAAATTTTGACTATCAAATAGATTTTGGTAAATTGATACATGTAGCGCATAAATTTAAAAATTATAAAGCTTTTTTTCAAAAAGCGGTTTTAGACAGTTCGTTGTATAAATATAAGAAAATTGACCTCCGATTTACGGAACAAGTAGTTTGCACTAAATAATAGATAATGGAAAAAGAGAATATTGCAGTAGGTCTAGATATTGGGACAACTAAAATAGTTGCCATGATAGGCAAGAAGAATGAATATGGCAAACTAGAAATTTTAGGTGTAGGAAAATCTAAAAGTTTAGGTGTAGCAAGAGGCGTGGTAAATAATATTACTCAAACCATACAGTCAATACAGCAAGCGATTCAAGAAGCCGAAAATAATTCAGGTTATAAAATAAAAGATGTAGTGGTAGGAATCGCGGGACAACACATCCGCAGTATTCAGCATACTGATTATATCAGTAGAAGCAATCCCGAAGAAGTAATTGGAGGGAATGACATTCAGCTTTTGATTGATCAAGTAAATAAATTGGCCATGTTGCCAGGGGAAGAAATCATACATGTTTTGCCGCAAGAATTTAAAATTGACGGACAATCCGAAATCAAAGAGCCTATAGGAATGTATGGCGGACGATTAGAGTCTAGTTTTCATGTTGTAGTGGGGCAAGCTTCATCGATACGTAATGTAGGCAGATGCATTCAAAGTTCCGGAATCGAATTATCAGGTTTAACATTAGAACCATTGGCTTCAGCAGATGCCGTTTTGAGTCAGGAAGAAAAAGAAGCTGGAGTTGCATTGATCGATATTGGTGGAGGAACAACAGATTTGGCTATTTTTAAAGATGGTATTATTCGTCACACAGCGGTAATTCCTTTTGGTGGTAATGTCATTACGGAAGATATCAAAGAAGGATGCTCGATTATTGAAAAACAAGCTGAATTGTTGAAAGTTAAATTTGGTTCTGCTTGGCCAGGAGAAAACAGAGACAACGAAATTGTTTCCATTCCGGGATTAAGAGGCAGAGAACCAAAAGAAATTTCGTTAAAGAATCTTTCCAAAATAATTCATGCGCGTGTTGTTGAGATCGTAGATCAAGTATTTACAGAGGTAAAAGCATACGGTCATGAAGATCCTCGCAAAAAGCTAATTGCAGGGATAGTGCTTACTGGCGGAGGTGCTCAATTGAAACACATCAAGCAATTAGTAGAATACATTACTGGGATGGATACCAGAATTGGATATCCAAATGAACATCTGGCAGGGAATTCTGACGAGGAGATTTCAAGTCCTTTGTACGCAACAGCTGTTGGGTTAGTAATGAAAAGTATTGAGAATAAATCACAGAGTGCAGTTAGAAAAGATGCTGTAGAGCAACCAAGAACATTGGCTTACAGGGCAGCCGCGGCTGAAAATCTAGTGTATGAAATTCCTGAAAAAGAGGAAGAGGAAGAGGAAGAAGGTCAGAATTCAAAAGAAAAACAGAATTCTACCGTAAACAGAATACAGAAAAATTTCTTTGATCGTTATGTTGATAAGATTAAAGACTTTCTGGATAATGCAGAATAGACAGTAAAAACATTCACAAGAATTAATAATAAATATCAAAAACCAAATAAAATGATGAGCAACTCAGAATTTGGAAGTATTTCATTTGATTTACCAAAAAACCAATCAAATGTAATCAAAGTTATTGGTGTAGGTGGAGGCGGAAGTAACGCTATCAATCACATGTTTAAACAAGGGATCAAAGGCGTAGATTTTATCGTATGTAATACGGATTCTCAAGCTTTACAGAGTAGTTCTGTGCCTAATAAAATTCAGCTAGGAGTACACTTAACCGAAGGACTTGGTGCAGGAGCAAACCCGGATGTTGGACAGCAATCAGCTATTGAAAGCATTTCCGAGATTGAAAAAATGTTGGATCGCAATACTAAAATGGTATTTATCACAGCCGGAATGGGTGGTGGTACTGGTACGGGTGCTGCACCAGTAATTGCACAATTGGCTAAAGAAAGAGACATTCTTACGGTGGGTATTGTGACTTTGCCTTTCTTGTTTGAAGGGAAAGTGCGTCAGGAACAAGCCTTAATTGGTATCGAAAAATTACGCAAACAAGTCGATTCTTTAATTGTTATCAATAATAATAAATTAAGAGAAGTATATGGAAATCTTGGTTTCAAAGCAGGGTTTTCAAAAGCAGATGAAGTTTTGGCGACAGCCTCAAGAGGTATTGCCGAAGTAATTACGCATCACTACACCCAGAATATCGATTTAAGAGATGCGAAAACAGTATTGTTTAATAGCGGAACGGCTATTATGGGATCTTCTGTTTCTTCAGGTGAAAACAGAGCTAAGGAAGCGATTATCGCCGCTTTAGATTCTCCTTTGTTGAATGACAATAAAATTACAGGTGCCAAAAACGTATTGTTGCTTATCGTTTCTGGAACTAATGAAATTACCATTGACGAAATAGGAGAGATTAATGATCACATACAAGTGGAAGCAGGCCATAACGCTAACATTATCATGGGAGTTGGTGAAGATGAATCTCTGGGAGACGCTATTGCTGTGACCATTATTGCCACAGGATTTGATATCGAACAACAAAACGAAATTGTAAATACAGAACCAAAAAAAATAATACATACACTAGGGGACGAACAGCGAAGTGTTCATAATCTAACCAACAAGACAGTTGCTGCATTTGATTTGAATATGGAATCACCATCGACTAATTCAAATGAGAGAGTTATTTTTGATTTATTAGAAGATACAGTAGCTGCTCCTGAGCCAGTGGTAACGGTGCCAGTCATTAATAACGAAGAACTAATCGTTATGTCTGAATTTATCAAAAATTTAGATGTGACTTTTGAAATTGTTTCTCCAATAACAGATATTGATTTTACAATCACATCACCTGTGGCCGAGGTTAAAGAGCTAAAGACTATTCAGCCAAAAGCAGTAGAAAGACAGGAACAAACTACATTCTCCTTTGATCTGCCACTTTTTAAAACAGCGCCTGTAGTTCCGGTAGAGGCCAGTAAAATTTTATTTGAATTGACTCCAGAAACGAGTGATATAAGAGTAAATGAAGCCGTTCAATTTGTTCCGGTAACGGAATTGACAGATAACGGAATCATTAAATATTCTCTTGAAGAATATATGGAGCCAGAAAATGATTTCATGGCAAAACCAGTAGCGAAAACTCCAGAGGTTGTAATTCCGGAGGAATTAAATATTACCATGAAACAAGTTGACAGCGCAGCGCTGGTTCCAGTTGACTTTCAAGCAATTTCGCCTACTGAAATGACTATCGAAGAATCATTGCGAATGAGAGCGGATGAAAGAAGGAAAAAATTAAAAGAATTCAATTATAAGTTTCATAACAATGTCTCTAAAATTGAAGAATATGAAAAAGAACCGGCCTACAAAAGATTAGGAATAGACATTTCAAACCATCAAGCTAATAATACGAATTCTAGAATTTCTGTAGGAACGGATAGTAATAATGATTTGCAGCTGCGTTCAAATAATTCATACTTACACGATAACGTGGATTAATGAACTCAAAATAAACTAAGTAACCCGAAAATTTAATTTGATTTTCGGGTTACTTTTTTTGTGTAATCTGAACAAGGCAATTTGTTGTTAATTCCAGTAAATTTTTTTAAATTTGTCGGGCATTAAAAAAGCGGTTGTTTCAAGTCCCGCAAAAAAAAGCAGGAGCCTTTACTACCCTTTTGAACATTCAGAAAAGTAGTGGTTTTATAATGAGCATTTCAATAATCGATTTGATAAATAATCGATTAATAAATAAACACTAAATATTATGAGTTTATCAATACACATCATGGACGAAATTAAAACCGCCATGAGAGCCAAAGACACAGTTGCTCTAGAAGCCTTAAGAGCTATTAAATCTGAAATTTTACTAGCGCAAACCGCTACAGGATCAAAAGAAGAAATCTCAGAGGATGATGAAATAAAATTGCTTCAAAAATTAGTAAAAACCCGTAAGGATAGCGCTAAAATTTTTACAGAACAAAATCGTTTGGATTTGGCTGAACCAGAATTAGCACAAATAGCAGTAATAGAAAAATTCTTGCCAGCACAATTAAGCGAAGCAGAAGTAGAAGCTGTAGTAGCAAAAATCATTGCCGAAACTGGTGCCGCAGGCATTGCAGCAATGGGAAAAGTAATGGGATTGGCCGCAGCACAATTAGGTGGAACTGCTGAGGGGAAAACGATCTCTACTATAGTTAAAAAATTATTGACATAGATTTATGATTTAAGAGCAACAGTTTTATATATAGGATATAAAACTGTTGCTGAATAATCTGAAATAATATTGACTGCGTAGTTCAACTGGATAGAATATCAGATTTCGACTCTGAGGGTTGCAGGTTCGAACCCTGCCGTGGTCACTTTAATACCCTGTTTATAAGGCTTAGCAAAGGTTTTACTTAACATTTACTTAACCATTTTCAAAACACTCATTTTTTGGGTGTTTTTTAAGTTTATATAAGTAACTGAAATAAATTAAAATTCCCCTCTAATATTAAAAAAAATCTGATTAATCAACTATTAATAGAATTTAATTAAATAATGTTTACACGCACGTAACAGATAATGCAATATTCAATATAATTCAATTGATTGATTTTATACACGCGTAACAGATAGGTGCAAACCTTTATTTTTACGCTTGTTTAATTTGAATTTAATTAGGTAATGCAAAAAAATCGCTCATCTCTGAACGGTTGTTTTTACATCATAAGTAAATTTTCAATTATGCCCAACGGGTAACGATATCAAATAATTTCATTTTGTCCGATTTAAGTATTTGAAAGTTCGAATGAAATTAATGAAAATTGGAACAAATCAAGGCGAATATTTCTTTGTATATTTGCAACCTCAAAAATAATTTAAATAATGATCGAAGATAAAAACCCACAACGCACAAGTATTGCTCAGTTAGGCGAATTTGGATTGATTGCCCATTTGACAAAAAACTTCAAAATCAATCAGCCTTCAACTTTAAAAGGAATTGGCGATGACGCCGCTGTTTTGGATTTCAAAGATAAAAGAGTAGTAGTTTCGACGGATTTATTGATAGAAGGTGTGCATTTTGATTTGGCATACATGCCCTTAAAACATTTGGGCTACAAAGCGGTAGTGGTCAATGTTTCTGATATTTGCGCCATGAATGCTAAACCCACGCAAATCACGGTTTCAGTAGCAGTCTCTAATCGTTTTCCTTTAGAAGCTTTGGATGAATTGTTTGCAGGAATTACGCATGCTGCAAATGAATACAATGTAGATGTTATCGGTGGGGATACGACTTCCTCCCAGAAAGGGTTAATCATCAGTATAACTGCCATTGGCGAAGCAGATGAAAATGAAATCGTGTATAGAAATGGTGCCAAACAAACAGATTTATTAGTCGTAACTGGCGATATTGGGGCTGCTTATATGGGGTTGCAAGTTTTGGAACGCGAAAAGCAAGTGTTTCAGGTGAATCCAAATTCACAACCGGATTTAGATGCGTACACATATTTAATTGAACGACAATTGAAACCGGAAGCACGCAAAGATGTTCGTACTCTATTGCACGCTTTAGAAATAAGACCAACTTCAATGATTGATATTTCAGATGGATTATCGTCTGAGATTATGCATTTGTGCAAACAATCTAAGGTAGGGTGTAATTTATACGAAGACAAACTACCAATTGATCCAACATTTATTAATGTTTGTGAAGAATTCGATATCGACAGTACCACTGTTGCCATAAACGGAGGCGAAGATTATGAATTGCTTTTCACTATTGCCATGGACGATTTTGAAAAAATCAAAGGGAATCCAAACTTTACAATCATTGGGCACATGACACAAGAAAGCGAAGGCATTCATTTAGTGACTCGTGCCAACACGAAAATAGCATTGAAAGCTCGTGGTTGGGATGCTTTGAGTGAATAGAAATCTCTTTAAAACAAATAAAAAACGACACCTATTAAGTGTCGTTTTTTATTTGATAAAATTAAAATAGCAATCCTTTGTTTTTAGCTTCCTGGACTAAATCAATATCGCTTCCATGTTCTATTTTTAATAATTCTTTTAAATTCAGTTTGCGTTGCTCAATTGCTCCAAGTGAAATTGGAATATATTGTGGAATGTCATTCAGCTTGGTTCCTTTTGATATATGAAACAAAATATCTTTATCAAATTGATCAATTTCTATTGTATTTTCCTCTGCCTGATTCAACATTTTTAAAACGGACTGGCTGTAATATTTTTCGTTTTTTATAACCTTATCGAAAGCAAAAATTAATTCATCAAAAGTTAAATCGTTTTTTATAACCAGTCCACTTGGATTTATTGTTTTGATAATGGTTTTTATCTTCAACAATTCGGTATACATGGTTAGTAATATAATTTTGCAGTTTGGCATGTATTCTAATATTAATTTTGCCAAATCCTCGCCGGAATAAATATTTTTTTCTTCATAAGGCGGCATACTAATATCTAAAAAAGCAATGTCAAATGGCACAACAGCTGGATTGGTAATAATATGGTAGGCTGATTCGCAATCTTTTGCTTTAGTTATAAGAAACTCGAATTCCTCCGGATTATACCTCGTAATTGCATTTTTATATCCTTCTATTATAAAAGGATGGTCGTCAACTATTAATATTTCATTCTTTGTTTTTACTGTATCAACGGAATCATTAGCCATTTTGTATAAGTTGTAAGATTGTTTTTATTCTATTGGGGTGGTAACCGTTATAATTGTTCCTCCTTTTTTTGAGGATTGTATGTCAAAGATACCATCGCATTCTTTGGTCCGAAAAAGTATGTTTTGCAGACCAATGCCTTTTTTAGCTGTTTTTATATTAAAACCAACACCATTGTCACTAATTTTTAAAATCAAATGATCTTCTTCTTTTCTTAGTTCTATTTTAATGGTGTTAGCATTAGCATATTTATTACTGTTTTGGAGTGCTTCCTGCAGAATACGGTATAAATTGATTTTTAGTGAGTTACTTACTAGTTCCCATTTTATAGCTGGATCAATACTTGAAATTAATTTTGATTTATGAGTCTTTTTTTGGTCTTCAAATAAATTATTAACTATGGCGACGAAGTTATTAATTAATTCTGATTTTTCTCTATTCAAGTCATGTGAAATTTCTCGAATATCCTGCTCAATATTTTTTAATTCTATTAAATAATTATTTCTCTTCTCCACAGCAGTCCCGTCAACAATCTTATTCAAGCTGTCCAAGTTAATTCGCACTCCAAACATCCTGCCTAAAACGCCGTCGTGTAATTCGCGTGCTACTCTTTTCTTTTCCTTAATTCTATTTATTTCAATCGTGTTTTGTTGTGTGATCATTAAATTATAGATCTCTTCATTGGCCATTTGCTGTTGTTGCTTGAATAACAATTCTCTGTTTTTTGCTTTTTGGGTTCTTATGACAAAGGAAAATAAACCAAGCATTGCTAAACCACTAAAAATATAAACTAAATTCCTGTTTTGTTGTACTAAGTCCTTATTCTCGTTTTTTATTTCCTCTGTTTCGTATTCGATACGGGTAAATTTATTACCCATTTTACGTTCTGATTTTTGTAATTTCTCGCTAACTTGAATGTATTCGTTTCCATAAACCACAGCGTTTTGTGGCTCTATAATTGATAATTGCTTCAGCGAATTTAAAACGTTACGATAATTGTTTGTTTTTTTGGATAATTCAAGGGCTTGTTTGGCAAACTGACTTGCTCGTAAAGTTTCATTCTTTGAAATGAAATATTCGGATAAATTTATTTTACTGGCTATGACACCCGTAGTAAGTTGTAAACCATCTCTTATTTTTAATGACCGAAAGAACAAACCTGGCAACCCTTCCTTTTCATTAAGCTTGAATTTAGAATACGCTAAATTATTCAATAACATGGCGTATAATGATGGCTTATCTTTAAATACATTTTTTTGATCTAGTCCTTTTTGAAAATATATTTTCGCCTGCTTGTAGTCTTGCGTCTTAAGGTGGAGGTAACCAATGTTATTGTAAGAAGTCGCTTTTGGCTGATAAAAAGAGGCCATTAACTCGTCATCAATACTGGCTAAAGCTCTATTGTGATACCTCATGGCATTTTTATAATCCTCTAGTTCATTATAAATTAATCCTAATAAATTATAAGCTTCATACAAGATGTCGCTTTGGTCAGTATTCTTTATGATTTTTAAAGCTTTAGAAGCTGCTTTTTCAGACCCTAATAAGTCATTTTGATTAAATTGTAAATTAGCTTTTATTATTATAGTTTTTGCGACGTTATAATTGTCGTTTAACTCAAAATACATTTTTTCTGCTTTATTATAATAAAAGAATGAACTATCCGGAATGCCTTGAGAGTCATAATAATCTCCTAAATAATTATTCCCTTTTGCCATACTAAATGCATCTTGCTTCATTTCAGCTTTTTCAAGTACCAATCGCACTGTTCTTATATACTCCTTCCAATTTGCTAAGTTATAATAGCGATTAGCAATCTTGAAGAGGTTTACACGATATAAAGAATCATTTTCTTGTGGAGTTATGACTTGAAGTGCTTTTTTTACGTATTTTTCTCGTTGCTCAGACGGTAAATCAAAATCGTTGGACAATAAAAAATATGTAGAAAGGCTATCTTTAGAATCTAAAGTAATTTTATTTGGAGTGTTTTTTTGAGTACATCCACAAAATAAAAAAATAAATAAAAGTGTTGTATATATAGGATGTTTCAATAGTAAAAAGTTTTACCATCAAAAATAAGAAAATAAACGTATTAGCATAAAAAAAGCTGCCAAAAATTCGACAGCTTTTATAATTTAAAAAAAAATATATGTGGTTAGTCCATTTTTTTGTTTCCACCAGCAGAACCATTTCCAACAAGATTTAGTTGTACGTTTTCAATTTTGAAAACTTCTGCTTTGTTATCATTTTTTGTTGTTGAAGTAATTTCTTCATTTGAAGTAAATGAAGTTAATACCATTACTAAAGAAAATAATCCGATTGTTAAAATTGCTTTTTTCATAATTTGGGAATTTTATATTGTTGTTTGATTTTACTTTTCTAGAACCACATTAGCGTGGAATTCTTTTGTAAATCTACACAGACAACTTAATTTTTTCCTACAAAAAAAAGGGTATATGGTAGAACCTGCCCGAATGATAGTGAATGGGTATTAAATCCGGGTGAACGGACAATTTTAGATTTCTAAATAATTTCCGTTAGCAAATTCAGAGATAATAAGGTCGATGTTTGTCTTGTAAGACTTAGAAAAAGGAAGTTTTACGGTACTATTTTTTATGTAACACACAGAATTTCCGCTGTGAATTCTGGAAATATAGTTCCTATTTACAATATAACTGTTGTGAATCCTAATAAAGGGATATGACAATACCCCTTCAAAATGTTTCAATGTTTTAAAAGCCGTAATCATTTCCCCGTTATTTAAATGAATGTCCGTTGAATTATTATCGGCTCTAAGGTAACAGATGTCTTTTGCATCAATATAGCGATAATCCCCATATGATTTAATGCACAAAGTGAGTGACTGGCCCTGATGTACTGTTTCAGGTTGTGGCAGGAACGTTGGCTTTTCTTCAAGGATGATCGATTCATTTAAAGCAACCTCGCTTTCTACTTCCGATTTATTTAATTTTAAAATCAATTTTATTACATCGATTGGTACCAGTGGCTTTAATAAATAATCCATCACTTCATATTGTATTGCTTCAAAAGCCAACTCTTTTTTACGGGTGGTAATAATAATTTTAGGGATTATTTTTAGGTAACGGTGCAATTCATTGATCAATGCCAAAGACAAATTGCTAGTTGTATCAACAGGATCGATTTCAAGAAAAACTAATTGTGGCGTATGTTCTAAAATTAGATGTAGTCCATCAGTATAATTATTTGCGGAGGCCACAAAAGTTAGTTCTGAAAAACCATCAGCAATGCCTTTTGTTTTCAAAACACTTTCTTGATTGTCGTCAATAATAATGTACGAATAATTCATCAATTGCTTTTCCTGGGATTGTTAAGCATTACATCCGATTTCCAAAGCAAAATATACTTTGGTTTATTAAATTAGGTGGGGTGTTTTAGCAATTTAATGAAACAATAACATCAAAAAATGACTAAAATACTTGTGTTTAACATTCTAAAAATAAGCATTTAACTATTTTTTTATAGGTCTTGTTAATATGTTTTTAACAAATGTTGATACATTAAGATGAAATGCAGATTTATCCGATTAAGAACATGATTACTGTTTTAATAGACGTTTGAATTTAAATTCATTTCGTAAACACCTCTAGTTGTCAGCATAAAAACTTTCCTAAAGTGAAGCTGTTACTTGTTGTGCTGATGATTCAAAGAGTAAGAATGTCGATTGATAATAACTTTGTCCGAATTAACCACCAAAAAGTAACTGTTAAAAATATTTTTTTTAAAAATTTATCTTACTTTTATTCCAAAAAACAAAAACTATGAAAAAATTATTTGTCTTAATTTGCTTAACTTCTTCTTTATTTGGTTTTAGCCAAGAAAAAGAAACAATTGATTTTCGAAGAAATGAATTAAAAGGGAATGCGCTATTTTTAGTTCTAGGAGCGGTAGAATTAACTTATGAACGACTAATTAATGAGGATACTGGATTAGGAATTTCACTCTTTTTTGTGGCTGAAGATGAATTTGACACTAACTTTAGTCTTACTCCATACTACCGTGCTTATTTTGGAAAAAAACCAGCTGCTGGATTTTTTGTAGAAGGTTTTGCAATGTTAAATTCATATATAGATCACGGCTACACAACATACTATTACGATAATGGAACGACAATAACTAATTTTGTAGCAGATGAAGTAGGAGCTGATTTCGCACTTGGTTTTGGTCTAGGATCCAAATGGATTCATAGAAAAGGATTCGTCTTTGAATTTAATGCTGGAATAGGACGCAATTTATTTAGTGATAATAGTCCAGAGATAGTAGGACGTGGCGGAATAACGTTAGGATACCGATTTTAAACAAAAAAGCTTCTCAATCGAGAAGCTTTTTTTGAATATAGACTACAAATAATTATATTTTCATCAGCCAGTTTTTCATTGAAACTTCATTTTCAATAATTGATTTCAAATCTGCAATAGCCACACGGTCTTGTTTCATCGTGTCTCTGTGACGAATAGTAACCGTTTGATCTTCGATAGTTTGATGATCTACTGTGATACAAAACGGCGTTCCAAGCGCATCTTGTCTTCTGTAGCGTCTTCCTACGGCATCTTTTTCATCATACGTCACATTAAAATCCCAACGCAAATCGTCAATGATTTTATGTGCGATTTCTGGCAATCCGTCTTTTTTTACCAATGGCAAAATTGCTGCTTTAGTTGGAGCCAGAACCGAAGGTAATTTCAAAACAGTTCTTGTGGAGCCATCTTCTAATGTTTCTTCTTTTAATGAAGTGGCAAAAACAGCCAAAAACATTCTGTCTAATCCAACTGAAGTTTCCACTACATAAGGAACGTAATTCTGATTTAATTCAGCATCAAAATATTGTAATTTTCTGCCGGAAAACTGCTCGTGTGCTTTCAAATCAAAATCAGTTCTGGAGTGAATTCCTTCTAACTCTTTGAATCCAAACGGGAAATTAAACTCAATATCAGCCGCTGCATTGGCATAATGGGCTAATTTTTCATGATCGTGAAAACGATAATTTTCTCTTCCTAAACCAAGTGATAAATGCCATTTCAAGCGGGCTTCTTTCCAGAATTCATAATGCTTCATTTCATCGCCTGGACGCACAAAAAATTGCATTTCCATTTGTTCAAACTCCCGCATACGAAAAATAAACTGTCGGGCTACGATTTCATTTCTAAACGCTTTTCCAGTTTGTGCAATCCCAAAAGGAATTTTCATTCGTCCTGATTTTTGAACATTTAGGAAATTGACAAAAATACCTTGTGCCGTTTCCGGACGCAAATATAAATCCATTGCTGTATCTGCGGATGCGCCTAATTTGGTGCCAAACATTAAGTTAAACTGACGCACTTCGGTCCAGTTTCTGGAACCCGTTTCCGGACAAGCAATCTCCAGTTCTTCGATTAATGCTTTTACATCTTCCAAATCTTCATTTCCTAAAGAACGTCCCAATCGTTCCAGAATTTCTCTCTCTTTGGATTTATACTCTATAACGCGAGGATTTGTAGTCGCAAATTCCTGTTCATTGAAGGTGTCACCAAAACGCACTCTTGCCTTTTCGATTTCCTTGATTGCTTTTATGTTGAGTTTTTCAGCATAATCTTCAATCAAAACATCGGCTCTATATCTTTTTTTTGAATCTTTGTTGTCTATCAATGGATCGTTGAACGCGTCTACGTGACCCGATGCTTTCCAGGTAGTTGGGTGCATCAATATAGAGGCATCAAGACCTACAATGTTATCGTTCATTTGAACCATGGCGCGCCACCAATATTCGCGTATGTTCTTTTTTAATTCTACTCCGTTTTGTGCATAATCATAGACTGCACTTAAACCATCGTAAATTTCGCTTGACGGAAAAATAAATCCGTATTCTTTTGCATGCGAAATTACATTCTTAAATAAATCTTCTTGTTTTGCCATAATACTGCAAAAATATAAAAAGTGAACTTAAAAAAAAGGAAATTGTTAAAGATTGAAGCATTGTTTTGTCTATTTTTATAAACAAATCCCTGATTACATGTTTGAAAGCATTATTAATCTTTTTTTTCCAAAGGTCTGTTCCGGTTGCAACGCCTTTTTAATTGCGAACGAAAATGTGATTTGTACGGTTTGCAGACACGATATTCCGTTGACTAATCATCATTTGAATCCAGAGAATGATGCTTTCAAAAAATTTTACGGACGAATTCCTGTCGTGCATACTTCTGCTTTGTTTTATTTTCATAAAAAGGGAATTGTCCAAGTGCTTATTCATAATTTGAAATACAAAGGACACGAAGAAATAGGAACAATTCTTGGGGAATGGTACGCCGAGGATTTGAAAAACATTGAATTATTAACAACTGTAAATGAAATTATTCCAGTTCCATTGCATCGAAGGAAACTAAAAGAAAGGGGATACAACCAAGTTACTGCTTTTGGAAAAGCACTTTCCACTCGTTTAAATGTAGCTTACAATGACTCACTTTTGATTCGGAATGTGTATTCAAAAACGCAATCCAAGAAAAATTTACTAGGCAGAACGGAAGGAATCGAATCTATTTTTGATGTTTCCTTTACTGAAAAAAATCACAACAAACATTTCCTTTTAATTGATGATGTTATTACAACCGGAGCCACCTTAGAAGCTTGTTCCCGGGCTATACTTAAAATACCGGGTGCAAAAATCAGTATTGTTTGTATGGCGATGGCGCAGTCGTAATTTGGATATTTCGGTTCCAAAACATGTATTTAAAACAGAATGATACCTTAAAGCACAGTCGTTTTTTAGCCCTGATTACTTCACCTAACTTTTACTCTTATAGGAGTTCGGTGAACTTTGTTTGAAGTAAAAATCCTTTTTATGCGCCTTTTCGGTGGATAAAAGATTGGAACAGACGAAGTAAATAGCTATTGAAAACAAGTATGTTACAACTCTAAAGAGCGCACTATTAATTAATTTAATGAAATTATAACGAAATAGAATTTCCATTTCCAAAGTTAAATGATTAAATTTGGATAAAATATTTATAAATCATTAAACAATCATATTATGGCTTTTGAATTACCACAATTACCTTATGCGTATGACGCATTAGAACCTTATATTGATGCCCGCACGATGGAAATTCATCACTCGAAACATCACAATGCGTATACTACCAATCTTAATGCTGCTATCGCAGGAACGGATATGGAAGGAAAGACGATCGAAAATATTTTGATTAATCTTGACATGAAAAACATGCCTGCTCGTAATAACGGTGGTGGTTTTTACAATCATAATTTGTTTTGGACGGTAATGACGCCAAATGGTGGCGGACTTCCAACTGGAGATTTATTGGCTGCAATTGAAGCTGCTTTTGGAACTTTTGAAGAATTTAAAGCATCGTTCAGCAAAGCTGGAGCAACTCAATTTGGTTCTGGATGGGCGTGGCTTTGTGTTCATAAAGGAGGTAAAGTTGAGGTTTGCGGAACTCCTAACCAAGACAATCCATTAATGCCAGGCATAGGTTGTGGCGGAACTCCAATTTTAGGAATGGATGTTTGGGAACATGCTTATTATTTGCATTATCAAAACAGAAGACCAGATTATATCGAAGCCTTTTTCAATGTAATTAACTGGACGGAAGTGGCGAGAAGATTTGCTTTAGAGAAATAAGCTCCCTAACACCCGAAGGGGGGAATTAACAAAAGAGGCTAGAAAAAAATTTTTTTTCTAGCCTCTTTTGTTTCCTGCGAAAATATTTTTTATCTCTGCTTTGATTTCCCTTTAGGGGTTAGAGGCTTTGACTTCATTCCAATAAAAAAGGTGGAATCTCTTCCACCTTTTTTGCCCCAAATTTACCATAACCTTAACCTACTAATGTTATGGTGATTCAAATTTATACTAGTTGTTACTACCCTTACAAATAAATTAGATGAATAACATGGAAAACCGATTAAAACCTTATCAGCACCAATTATTAGTATGCTCTAGCATCTTTCCCCTCATAAAAATTCATAAAAGCCCTATTAACGACTCTATTTCCTCCTGGCGTTGGATAATCACCCGTAAAATACCAATCCCCTAAATTTTTAGGACAGGCAATATGCAAATCTTCTACCGTTTGGAAAATGATTTTTACCTCGGCCTTTATCTCCGGTGAGCTTAACATTTGTGCAATTTTATCCGAAACCTCTTGCGGTTGAAAAGGCGCATATATTGCTGTTACATAATTGATAACTTCGGTGTCATTGAAGTTTTCCTGTGCTTTACATTTCACATATACCTCATCAACAATATGATACATGTTTCTTTCTTTTAGCAATTCTAAAGCGGCTTTAAAAGCTACTAATCCTTCTAGTTTTGCCATATCAATACCGTAACAATCCGGATACCGTATTTGCGGTGCAGAGGATACGATTACAATTCTTTTTGGATTCAAACGATCCATCATTTTGATGATACTCATTTTCAGGGTTGTACCTCGAACAATACTATCATCGATAATTACTAAATTATCCGTTGGCTTTATGACGCCGTACGTAACATCATACACATGGGCAACCAAATCATCACGGCTGCTGTCCTCTGTAATAAACGTTCTAAGTTTTGCATCTTTAATCGCTACTTTCTCCGTACGAATTTTGACAGAAAGGAGTTCTTGTAATGATTCCTTAGTTAAGGTATTTCTATTTTGAAGAATATAATTGTTCTTTCTTTGATTTAGAAAATCTTGAGCTGCTTCCACCAATCCGTAGAAAGACGTCTCGGCAGTATTTGGAATATAAGAGAAAACCGTATTGTCTGTGTCTTGATCAATTGATTTTAACACCGCCGGAAGTATCAATCTTCCTAATGTTTTTCTTTCCTGATATATTTCAGCATCACTTCCTCTTGAGAAATAAATTCGTTCAAAAGAACAGGCTTTTTTTACTGTTGGAGGAAGAATCTCTTCCATGGAAACCGTACCGTTTTTCTTAATTATTAATGCAGTTCCAGGTTCTATTTCTTGAACTTTTTCGAAAGGCACATTGAAAACGGTTTGTATAACCGGTCTTTCAGAAGCAACAACAACTACTTCGTCATCTTGATAAAAATAAGCTGGACGTATCCCGGCAGGATCTCTAAAGACAAATGAATCACCGTGACCTAAAAGTCCAGCCATAGCATATCCTCCATCTAAATTTTTAGAAGAACGTCTCAAAATTTTAGCAATATCCAAGCGTTCGGCAATTACAGGAGAAGCTTCTCTTTTAGACAAACCTTCTTCTTTACAATCCTGATACAACTGCATCACTTCTTTGTCCAGAAAATGTCCGATTTTTTCCATAACCGTAACCGTATCTGCCATTTCTTTTGGATGCTGACCCAATTCTACCAAATTTTGAAAAAGTTCTTTCACATTGGTCATATTGAAATTCCCGGCCAATATCAGATTTCGATGCATCCAATTGCTTTGACGCAGAAATGGATGAACGCTTTCGATACTATTTTTCCCAAAAGTTCCATAACGCACATGACCCAAAAACAATTCGCCTAGGTAAGGAATATTCTCTTTTTGAAGCGCTACATCATCCGCATATTCAGGATGAGCTGCCATCTCTTCATTTATTCTTTCATTTATTTGTTTAAATACATCTTGAATAGGCTGCGAATGGTTTGATCGCACGCGACTTATGTATCGCTCACCAGGTTCAACATCCATTTTAATACTTGCAAAACCTGCTCCGTCTTGCCCGCGATTGTGCTGCTTTTCCATAAGGAGATACATTTTTTGTATTCCGTAAAAAGCCGTTCCGTATTTCTCTTTGTAAAATTCAAGCGGTTTGAGTAGTCTAACTAGTGCTATTCCACATTCGTGTTGTAAAGCGTCGCTCATTGTGTTGTTGTTTGTTGTTGTGTTATTCTAAAAAATGAATTGGACTGATTTATATGTGGGCAATAATCAAACCAGTTTGGTATCTCTTATATTTTTTTAACAAAAAAACCCCGTTTCCGAGGTTTCCATGTATTATAATTCTATGTCAAACTGTGTCAATGATTTAAATTGTTTTAATCTGGACACAACTTCCTCTTTATCTAAATTAACCATCCGTTCCGTTCCAAATTTCTCCACACTAAATGAGGCTAAATTAGAACCGTATATAACCGCATTTTTCATATTCTCAAAAGAGATGTTTTCACTCTGTGTTAAATATCCTGCAAAACCTCCTGCAAAAGTATCTCCTGCTCCTGTTGGATCAAAAACTTCTTCTAATGGCAGTGCTGGCGCAAAGAAAACTTCTTTATTGTGAAACAAAAGTGCTCCGTGTTCACCTTTTTTAATTACTACATATTTAGGCCCCATATTATGGATCTTAGCGGCCGCTTTCACTAAAGAATATTCTCCCGAAAGTTGTCTTGCTTCTTCGTCATTGATTGTAATCACATCAACACGTTTCATCACATCCAATAATTCAGGCAAAGCACAATCCATCCAAAAATTCATAGTGTCGAGCACCACTAATTTTGGTTTAGTTTCCATTTGGTCAATTACGCTACTTTGTACTAATGGATGTAAATTTCCTAACATTACTATATCGGCATTTTTAAAATTCTGAGGGACTTTCGGTTGAAAATCACCCAAAACATTAAGTTCCGTTGCTAATGTATCTCTTGAATTCAAATCGTTATGGTAAAGACCGCTCCAAAAAAACGTTTTTCCACCTTTTACTACTTCAAGTCCAGAAATATCAATGTTTCTTGCTGTCAATAAATCTAAATATTCTTGTGGAAAATCATCGCCAACGACAGAAACTATGGCAGATTGTAAATTAAAAAAAGAAGCCGAAAGTCCTATATAAGGTGCAGCTCCACCTAAAATTTTATCCGTTTTGCCAAAAGGCGTTTCTATAGCATCAAAAGCAACGCTTCCAACAATCAATAATTTATTCATTTATGTAGTTTCAAATTAAGGCGCAAAGATAGGGTATAACTTGTGAAGTTGCAAAGAGTCTGAGGTGTAAAATTTTGCCAAATTAAGAGGTAGTTTTAGACTAATTTACGCCATAATTATTAGAGTTGTTATCCTTATTTGAATTTATGATTTAACCAAAATATTTTTATTTAATAAGTCAATAATAGCCTCATTTTCTTGGTTCACCGCATAATCCAAAGCTGTTTTTCCAAAAATGTCTGTTTGATGCGTATTAATTTTATAGTTCAACAAAATTTCCACACATTTTTCCTGACCAAAAGTGGCAGCAAAAAATAACGCATTTGCCTTATTGTAATTTATTATGTCTGGACTTGCTTTGTGTGCCAATAACAATTCTGCTAAGGAAGAATACCCTTTAAAGCACGCACCCATCAAAGCGGAATTGCCGGAGGAATCCTGAATATCTAAATTTGCTTTTTGCGAAATCAAATACGTTGCAACCTCATAATTATTATTGTAAACCGACAGAATAAGCAAACTATAACCAGAGGAATTTAATAAATTTATATCATTCCCTTCCTGTACAAATTTTTCAATCGTTTTTAGATCATTGGTCCTTGCCGCCTCAAAAACATCTCTGTTTTGCGCATTCAAAAAACCAGAAATTAAAATCAATAAGGTGAAAATTATTTTTTTCATTTTTTTAAAATTTAAATAGTAAAGGAGCGCTAAAAACGCTCCTTTATCAAGTTTCCTTACAATTATTGCATCATTAAAGATTCTAATTCTTTACGATCCATTTTAAGCTCTTTTGCTAAACGCATTCCGTATTCTCTATCCGCTTGATAAAAATGAGCAATCATCTTAGCAACAATTACTTTGTTTTTTACTTGTTTTAAAGCACCTGATAAATTAAAAATTAATGCATCTTGATCTTTCTTAGAAAAAGAACGGTACAAATCTCCCGCTTGTGTAAAATCATTTGGTTTCGAAATTTTTGACTGTGCAGTAGTTACGTTTGCAAATTCTGATTTTGAATACTTGAATTTTGCATCATCCTTTACCTCCGGTTTATTTGTTGAAGGCTGATAATTTACATCACCAGTTTGAGGGCGCAACGACATATACCCATTTTCATTGTAGGTGTTCACTCCGTTTTTAGGCATGTTTACTGGAATTTGTTGAAAATTCCCTCCTAAACGATGGCGTTGTGTATCAGTATATGAGAACAATCTCCCTTGTAATAATTTATCTTCTGAAGGCTCAATACCTGGAACTAAAATTGCTGGCGAAAAAGCGGCTTGCTCTATTTGTTGAAAATAATTTGATGGATTTTGATTCAAAGTCATCGTTCCTACTTTTATCAGTTTAGCAATTTTTTCAGGCCAAATTTTAGTAGGATCAACAGCATTAAAATCCAAAGCCAAAAAATCTTCTTTCTTCAACATTTGAACATACAAATCCCATTTTGGAAAATTTCCTTTTTCAATTTCATTGCGCAAATCCAAAGTAGCATGCTCAATTTGTGTGGATTGAATTGCATTAGCTTCGGCTTGCGATAAATTACGTACTTCTTGTTGCGGAACCCATTTGTATTTTACGTAGGTTACTTCGCCTTTCGCATTTACCCATTTGTAAGCATGTACTCCATTTCCTTCC
The DNA here is from genome assembly GCF_003970375.1 of Flavobacterium sp. ZB4P23. Lineage (NCBI taxonomy): Bacteria > Pseudomonadati > Bacteroidota > Flavobacteriia > Flavobacteriales > Flavobacteriaceae > Flavobacterium > Flavobacterium sp. ZB4P23. The sequence continues at coordinate 464,593 of NZ_RYDK01000002.1, read as the reverse complement.
ATTTGGCGAAAATTAGCAGGGATTCCATAATCAGAAAATACCCAAGTAAACATGTGCGTTGATTCTGGTACATTGGAAAAGAAATCGAATGCTCTGTTCGGATCTGATGCGCCATTTGTTATTGGGGACGGTTTAAAGGCATGAACCATGTCTGGAAACTTCATTGCGTCACGGATAAAGAAAACGGGCAAATTGTTTCCTACTAAATCATAATTTCCTTGTTCAGTATAAAATTTAACTGCAAAACCTCGAGGATCACGGTACGTTTCCGGAGAACCTGCCTGATGTATTACCATTGAGAACCGAACCAATAATGGTGTTTTTTTACCCGCTTTATTTAAGAAATCTGCCATCGTAACATCCGAAAAATCAGAGGCAGCAACAAATTCTCCAAATGCACCAGTTCCTCGAGCATGAACCACTCTTTCCGGGATACGTTCGCGGTCAAATGTAGCTAGTTTTTCAATCAAATGAATGTCTTCAAGCAGGACTTGTCCATCTTGTCCAATTGTTTTTGAATTTTGATTGTCTCCTACTGGAGCTCCGGAATTTGTTGTCAACGTTTGACCTAATGTTAGCTGAGTTATCAATATCGCTATTGATAAGACTAATGCTTTTTGTTTCATAAGATTATTTTTTTATTTAATTCATGCAAAAATATCGACAAAAATAATATTGACATAACTGAAATTTTATATCTTTGTTATAGACAATATCTATATATGAATATCCAACAATTAGAATATATAATTGCAGTAGATCGCTTAAAAAATTTCACTAAGGCCGCAGAGTATTGCAATGTAACTCAAGCAACATTGAGCGCAATGGTCAAGAAATTAGAGCAAGAGCTTGGAATAGTGATTTTTGACCGAAAGAAAAATCCAACTGAAACAACCGAAATTGGAATAGAAACTATTGAAAATGCAAAAAAAGTAGTTCTTCATAGCCAGCTTTTAAAAGACAACGCCAAAAAGAGTATTGGAAAAATTGAAGGAAAAATTAGAATTGGAATCATCCCGACAATAGCAAACTCTTTACTTCCAAAAATTTTAAAACCTATTTTAGAAAACTTTCCTGACTTAAAACTAGAAATTTTAGAACAAACAACCAACTCCATTACAAAACAGCTGAAAGAAGGGCAACTTGACATGGGAATTGTTGCGACACCTTTACATGACACTGAAATTGAAGATATCGTGTTATTTTATGAAACTTTAATGGTGTATGGCGACATTGACCCGGTACAGAACTATATTTTACCCGATGAAATTAGAAATCATAAAATCTGGCTTTTGGAAGAAGGTCATTGCCTTAGAGAACAATTTATTAAATTATGTTCTTTAAAGAAAAAAGAAAAAATGGTTGAAAATTTAAAACTTGAAGCAAGTTCTTTTGATACTTTATTGAATATGATTGACGAATTTGGCGGATTAACTTTGATTCCCGAATTATATTACAACACCCTTTCTACCGAAAGAAAAAAACAAGTCAGTTTTTTTAACGCTCCTATTCCGGTTCGTGAAATGAGTATTATTTACCACCGTCCTTATGCAAAAATCAGAACCATTGAAGCGCTAGCCAAAATCATTCACAGCACAATAAACAAAGATTTGATTTCAAATAAATATAAAAAAAGTGAATTAGCAATTACTCAAATATAATAATCACTCACAAGTACTTTCGTAAAAAGCATCTATAGAAAGTTGTTTTTGCATTGAAGCCATAACAGCTAAGGCATCACATCTTTCGTTTTGGACATGATTGTTGTGGCCTTTGATCCACTTAAAATCTACTTTGTGTTTTCTATATACAATTAAAAATCGTTTCCACAAATCAGCATTTTTCCGGTCTGCAAAACCTTTTTTTTCCCAACCCAAAACCCATTTTTTTACTACTGAATCTACCACATATTTAGAATCCGAAATCACCAAAACGGTAGTATTAGGATTTTTTAGCTTTTCGAGACCTACAATTACTGCCAACAACTCCATTCTGTTATTAGTGGTTCGACGAAAACCTTCATAGAATTCCTTTTTATAAGGTTTTCCTACCCATTCCATAACAACGCCATAGCCACCGTTACCTGGATTGCCTTTAGCAGCACCGTCTGTGTATATGTGTACGTCGTGAGAATTCAAAATTATAAATTATGAGTTAATAATCTTTCAATCACTTCCGGAAAATACTTTTGTTCCAATTCATGAATTTTTTGGGCAACTTCTTCTGGAGTTTCATGCCCTGATAAAATTATTTTTTTTTGAAAAAGAATATTTCCTTCGTCATAATTTTCATTAACATAATGAATGGTAATTCCGGTTTCTTTTTCATTATTTTCCACAATGGCTCGGTGAATATTCATCCCGTACATTCCTTTACCACCATATTTTGGCAACAAGGCAGGATGTATGTTTATGATCTTATCCGGATAGGATGTGATGATATTTTCAGGGAATTTCAATAAAAAACCAGCCAAAACAATCAGATCAGGCTGAATTGTATTTATTTTATGTAATACTTCCCCTTCAATAAATTGTTCTTTAGTAAAAATATTCGTTGCAACGCCATGGTTTTTTGCTTTGTCAAGCACCTTGGCGATGGAGCTGTTTGCAAAGACTGCTTGAACCGTTGCAAGTTTAGATTTTGCAAAATACTTTATGATGTTTTCAGCATTAGTACCCGATCCAGAAGCAAAAACGACAATTTTTTTCATAACCTAGCTTGTTTTAATGATGCAAAAAAAGGGATAAAAAATGAAAATAAATAACATTGTGGCAGCTTTGTTAAAATAAATTTCATAATTTAGTTGTCACATTTATTAACTAAATAGTTGTTTTCAAATAAAGTTTTTTATTTTTGCCAACAAATTAAATTCTAAAATTAAAGATTATGTCAGACATTGCATCAAGAGTAAAAGCGATTATCGTAGACAAATTAGGTGTTGACGAAAACGAAGTTGTAACAGAAGCAAGCTTCACTAATGATTTAGGAGCTGACTCATTAGACACTGTTGAGCTTATTATGGAATTCGAAAAAGAATTTGACATTCAAATTCCAGATGATCAAGCAGAAAACATCGCTACTGTAGGTCAAGCAATCTCTTACATCGAGGAAGCAAAAAAATAATAAATACGCACCCGTTTACAATCTTGTAAGCGGGTGTTATTATTATTTTGAAATTAAATTCGAGATTGGATTTCAATCAAAAAGATATTTATTGTAATACCCATGGCTCTTTTTGTAAAAATACAGTAAAGAAAGCATGGGTTTTATTTGTTTAAAGATAACAAAAAATAAAGAATTTATGGTATTAAGACGAGTTGTTGTAACAGGTTTAGGTGCTCTTACTCCTATTGGAAATAACATTCAAGAATATTGGAATGGACTTATTAATGGCGTTAGTGGAGCAGCACCAATAACTTATTTTGATGCTTCAAAATTTAAAACTCAATTTGCGTGCGAATTGAAAAATTTTAATGCTGAAGATTTCTTAGACAGAAAAGAAGCCAGAAAAATGGATCGCTATGCGCAGTATGCTATGGTTGCCTCTGATGAAGCGGTTGTAGATGCCGGTTTCAATTTTGAAAAATTAGACAAAGACAGAGTAGGTGTTATCTGGGGCTCTGGAATTGGAGGATTAGAAACTTTTCAAATTGAAATGTTGAACTTTGCTGCAGGTGATGGTACTCCTAAATTTAATCCTTTCTTTATTCCAAAAATGATTTCGGATATCGCAGGAGGACATATCTCTATAAAATACGGATTCAGAGGTCCAAATTTTACCACTGTTTCTGCTTGTGCTTCTTCTACAAATGCTATTATTGATGCTTTCAACTATATAAGATTAGGTCATGCTGATGCTATGATAACCGGAGGCTCTGAAGCTGCGGTGACAATAGCCGGAATGGGAGGCTTTAATGCCATGCATGCTTTATCTACCAGAAATGACGATCCTAAAACCGCTTCAAGACCAATGGATAAAGATCGAGATGGTTTTATCTTAGGCGAAGGAGCTGGCGCATTAGTCCTAGAAGAATACGAACACGCTATTGCTCGTGGAGCAAATATTTACTGCGAAATTGGCGGTGGCGGAATGTCAGCTGATGCCTACCATATTACGGCACCGCATCCTGAAGGATTAGGCGCTAAAAATGTAATGTTAAACTGTTTGAGAGATGCCGGTTTACAAGCAACTGATGTAGATGGTGTGAATATGCACGGAACCTCTACGCCACTTGGTGACATGGCAGAATCTAAAGCAATACTTCATGTTTTTGGGGAACATGCTTACACGATGAATTTAAATTCGACTAAATCTATGACGGGCCATTTACTTGGCGCAGCCGGAGCAGTAGAAACAATTTCTTCGATACTTTCCTTAAAACATGGACTAGTGCCACCAACAATAAATCATTTCACAGATGATGAAAATATCGACGCTAAACTAAATTTTACGTTCAACAAAGCTCAGAAAAGAGAAATGAATGTAGTGATGAGTAATACTTTCGGTTTTGGAGGTCACAATGCTTGTGTACTAGTAAAAAAATTAGAAATCTAATTATAAATGCGTATAATTAGAAAAATATTTTCAAAATCCCGTTCTCCAGAAGACGGGATTTTTTTTGATTCTATTCAGAAAATTTTAGGATTTGCCCCTTTAAATCTTGATTTTTATAAAAAAGCATTCACCCATCGTTCCTCTAATCGCCTTGATATTTTAGGAAATCCAATCAATTACGAACGGTTAGAATTCTTGGGAGACGCAATGTTAAGCTCCGTTATTGCGGCTCATCTATTCAATAAAGCACCCGCTGGGGACGAAGGATATTTGACTAAAATGCGTTCTAAAATTGTGAGTAGGGAGCATTTGAACGAATTAGGGAAAGACTTAAATTTAGTGCAATACATAGAAAGCAAAGTGCCACTTCAGCATTTTGGCGAGAACATCCATGGTAATATTTTTGAGTCATTGGTGGGAGCGATTTACTTAGACCGAGGTTATGTATATTGCGAAAAATTCATTCAAAAAAGAGTAGTAGTGCCTTATGTAGATATTGCAAGACTCGAAGGAAAAGTAATCAGCTACAAAAGTCTGGTGATAGAATGGTGTCAAAAAGAAAAAAAAATATTTCATTATGATATTTTTGAGGACAATGCCATTGACGGGCAACGTCTGTTTGGTGTAAAACTTAGCATTGACAATAAAGTGATTGCTAAAGCAAGAGCCACATCAAAAAAGAAAGCAGAAGAAAAAGCATCCCAACGCGCTTATTTTGCATTTCAAGAAAAAATGGACAGAAAATAATTTAATATACATAAAACTATATCGTTTTCGTTTATAAATTAACAAAAACATCACCTTTTGAACGGTCAATACTTCGATAGAAATACTATATTTACATCTTATTTTTTCATGAAATGGCTATTCTTAAACTTGATCTGGGCGAATTTGACGAAATAGATTACTATCTTATTGCGATTCATACTTCATTAGAGGACTATCGATTGGCATTTTTTATTAATCAAATGCTGCCTGTGAATCTAAGTAAAAGTAAAAGTGAAATTCAAATTAATATTGAAGAAGGAGAAACAGGTTTTTCCAGATTTTATTATGAAGACATCGAAAGCGGTATTTCTTGGAATTTGATTCAAAATAAAAATGAGGTCATCCAGTATAATAAAGGAAATAACCAAAATCTATTTTCTAACGTGTCCATGGAAGTTTCAACAAAAGTCTTTTTACTTCCTGAATTCAAAAAAGTAGATTATTTTTTAAAAATAGAACATCACGAAGATGCCATAAACGTGTCCCAAACGCAGCTCCTATTAAATACCATAAACAGCATATCTACTGTTTATATAGTAGATACAAATAAAATAAAATCTAAAAACAATTTAATTTTTTAATACAAATGCTTACAAACAAAAAAACTAAAATTGTAGCCACACTTGGGCCTGCATGCAGTACAAGAGAGATCATAAAAGACATGATCGAAGCTGGTGTAAATGTGTTCCGAGTAAACTTCTCGCATGCGGACTACAATGATGTAAAAGAAAAAATAAGCCTTATACGAGGTTTAAATGAAGAGTTTGGTTATACAACTGCTATTCTTGGCGATTTACAAGGGCCAAAACTTCGAGTAGGAGTTATGGAGGAAGGTGTCGTCGTACACGATGGGGATCTAATTACATTTACAACTGCCGAAGATATTCTTGGAACTGCTAAGAAAGTATTCATGAAATATCAAAACTTTCCAAATGATGTAAATCCTGGAGAAAGAATTTTGCTTGATGATGGTAAACTCATTTTCGAAATCGTGGAGACGGATAAAAAATCAGAAGTTATAGCAAGAGTAATTCAAGGTGGCGAATTGAAATCAAAAAAAGGAGTAAATTTACCTAATACAAAAATATCCCTACCGGCAATGACCGAAAAAGATATTGCAGATGCCATTTTTGCCATTGGCCAAAATGTAGATTGGATTGCCTTATCTTTCGTGAAAACACCACAAGATTTACAAGAATTACAAGAATTAATCGCCAAACATTCAGAACATAAAATTCCAATTATTGCCAAAATCGAAATGCCGGAAGCACTAGAAAACATTGACAAAATTGTTGCTTATTGTGATGGTCTGATGGTTGCCAGAGGAGATTTAGGAGTAGAACTTCCTGCTCATGAAGTACCGTTAGTTCAAAAAGAACTTATTCGCAGAGCCAAAACGGCTAGAATTCCAGTTATTGTTGCCACGCAAATGATGGAAACAATGATTACGTCTCTTACACCAACTCGTGCCGAAGTAAATGATGTTGCTAACTCCGTTATGGATGGTGCTGATGCCGTAATGCTTTCGGGAGAAACAGCAACTGGAAATTATCCGGTTCAGGTAATTCAAAAAATGACTCAAATCATTGAAGCTGTAGAAGATTCACCGCTAATCCAAGTGCCACAAAATACGCCACAGATAAAAACAAAACGATTTATCACTAAAACAATTTGTCACCACGCTGCCTCCATGGCTAATATAATCAAAGCAAAAGCAATTTGTACTTTGACAAATAGTGGGTATACCGCATTTCAAATTTCTGCATGGAGACCAAATGCACACATTTTAGTGTTTACCTCAAATAAGAGAATCCTTACTCAGCTTAATTTATTATGGGGTGTAAAATCTTTCATGTACACTAAAGATGTAAGCACAGATGATACCGTAACGGACATAAATGAAATTGTAAAACAAAAAGGCTTTGTACAAAAAGGAGATTTCCTTATCAATTTAGCAGCAATGCCTATTAAGGAAAAGGGGATGGTAAACACCCTGAGAGTTTCTGAAATAGAATAATAAAACATTCTCATTATGTATTAAAAATCCGTCTGGTTCAATCAACAGACGGATTTTTTGTTGAAAACACGGTAAAGAATTGATTTTCAATACGTAAATTACAATTGCACTTTGCTTATTGGGTTATGACAGATTTGTCTCGATCTAAAATTGCTATTTTGCTTTTTATAGTTAGTTCTAAATAGTACACTGATTGTGTATCTTTGTTCGCGGATTACGGGGCTCCTTATTTTTAAGTTTTGTCAGGCGCAAATAAACAACATTTGTTGCATTTGAACGAAAGGGCGGAAATGTCTTTTTTATAAAGTTACATTAATTAGCTGAATCTAGTACTTTAAACAAAAAACCTTGAAACAAATTCTCTTTAAAAATACCAACATCTCCTATTCCGATACCGGGAAGGGAACCGCTATTGTCTTACTTCACGGTTTCTTGGAAAATAAAGGCATGTGGGATTTTTATATTCCGGAGTTTGCTAAAAAAAACCGCATCATCACCATTGATTTATTGGGACATGGCGAAACGGAATGTTTGAGTTACGTGCAAACGATGGAGGATAATGCTGATGCTGTGCACGCTGTTTTATCGGAACTACGCATCCGTAAAGCCATTTTTGTAGGGCATTCTATGGGCGGTTATGTAGCTTTGGCTTTCGCCGAATTGTATCCGGACACGATAAAAGGATTGGTTTTATTAAACTCGACCGCAAGAGCCGACAGCGAGGAACGAAAAACAAATAGAGATCGGGCTATAAAAGCAGTAAAACAATCTTTTGTCAATTTTATCTCACTTTCCATTGCAAATTTATTCAATGAAAACAACAGAGAGCGCCTTTTATCAGTAATTGAAAGCGTAAAGAAGGAAGCTTTAAAAACACCCCTTCAGGGAATCGTTGCTTCACTGGAAGGTATGAAAATACGACAAGACAGAGAAGTGTTGTTGCATTTGGCACCTTTTCCTAAACTTTTGATTCTGGGCGAAAAAGACCCGGTTCTAAATTACGAAGAAACCAAAGAACAGATAGAAGGCACAGCCATGAAACTGGTGACTTTTCCGGACGGACACATGAGTCACATTGAAAACCAAGACGAATTGTTGAACGTATTATTAGCTTTTTTCAAAAGCATCTAAATCATTCCAGGTTTCAAATACCCTTTTTCCACCAATTCGCTTTTGTCTTTTAAATGGTGCATTTTTCCTTCTTTCATCAACGCCAGTTTTGTGGAGACTTTTATCACATTTTCATAATTATGATCCGTGATAATAATGCCTTTTGTGCTGGACATTGCAGTGATTAATTCATTAATTTTTTCAATCATTATGGGTGATAAGCCATTGTATGGTTCGTCTAGTAAAGCAAATTTCGATGCATTATTCAGGATTAATTTAATTTCTAAATACCGTAATTCTCCGCCAGATAAATGTTTTATTTTTTTCTCTATCATCGATTGAATCATATCGTCAGCATAAAAATCCTGTAATTTATCTTTGGCAATAGCCAATTGAATAGTCTTTTTTATCGAAAATGAATTTGGAATAAAATTATCTTGAGACAAATAACTGATTTCGTTTAGCAAATCACTAGTTTTTGATTTCACGACGCCATCTACCCGAACAAATTTAAAATCAGCAGTTACAATTCCGAAAATGATTTTTAACAAGGTCGATTTCCCGGAACCATTTCTTCCTAAAACACCAATAATATCAGCAGTTTCACATCTCAAATACACATCAGAAACTATACTTTTCCCCTCATATTGTTTTTGGATACTATCTATTTCTAAAATATTTTTAGTCATACGAATTTCAATACTACATTAATGACTAAAATCAGCATTAGCGAAAAAACAAAATTCATCAGAAAACCATAAATGAATAGATGCAATTTAGAGATTCCGTTGTTGTAATAAAACAGATATTCGTTTTTAGCATTCACTTCTTTTATCAAAAGGCTAATGAAGAAACCAAAAATAATAAGGGCGGATTTGAAACCTTCAAATACGCCAAAAACCCATGCTAAAGTGCTTATTGACATGTTAATTGTCAAGGTGCTTTTGTGAAATTCGAAGATATTGGCTAGTTTTCTGATTGGGAATTTTGTTTAAATTAGTTTTTCTTCAAAAGGAATGTTTTCATCTAAAATTTCGCTTAATAAAAGAACCATTTGCTCTAAATAATTACCTAATATTTCTTCATTTATAATTGCATTTATTTCGTTGATTTCTTTAAAATTAAACGCAAGAAAACCTGCTTTTAAATTCTTAAAAGAAATTATTCCTGCTTCAATTGGTTTTCCTTTAGCGTCATGCTCATACATATAAGCATACGCCAGCACCTGAATGATTTTGTCGCTTTTAATATCTTCAGTAAGTCCTTTCCATGATTTCAGTGTAACGCTTGCTTTTTCTACTTTTCCGGTTTTATAATCGATAATTCGAATGATTCCGTTGCGCTCTTCAATCCGGTCTACATTTCCTTTTATCAATACCGGAAAAGGCAAATTAGGATGATTTATAATTCGCTCGAATGTTTGTTCCAAAGCTATAATTTTTATTGCATCACCATTCTTGATACTTTCCAGTTCCACTTTCAGGAAATTGGAAACATTGCGCTTGGCGACTTCAAATGCCAGCAAATTTCTACCCTTTTTGATTTCACCTTCTTTGTACACCAATTTGAATTGTTTCAAAACCTCTGTATCTATTTGTTTGAAACAATTTAGAATATCACTTTCTGATATAAATTTATCAATGAAAGGTTCGTATAAAACTTTCAAAGTTTCGTGGATAATAGTTCCCAAGGTATTCAAGGCAATATTTTCCTCTACTTCTTCTACTTCGCTGATGCGTAAAATCTTCTGGAAATAAAACTGAATTGGATTCCGGATATAACTCGTCATCGCCGATGGAGAAAACCCTTTTTCGGCTATTTCTTTCAATCGCAGCATAACACGTTCTGATTTTGGAATCACCATAGGCTGATACGCTGTTTCGGGTAGCACGGCATTATAAATTTCGTGAGTCAGCGTATGATTTTTTTGTTTTTCGACTTCCAGTTGCGTGATGAATCTGCTTTTTTCTCCGGCATCCAATCCTTCACTCTCGGTATTATAAATTAAATAAATGTTCTTTGCTCTTTGTAATAGATGATAGAAATGATAGGTGTAAATTGCATCTTTTTCTTTGAATGTGGGCAAGCCCAATTCGCGTTTTACATCATAGGGGATAAACGAATTTTGCGATTTTCCGGCCGGGAATTTCCCTTCATTCATCGAAGTGACAATAACGGTTTCAAAATCTAATACACGGCTTTCTAAAACGCCCATAATTTGCAAACCATTGAGCGGTTCTCCTTCAAATGAAACCTCGGCCAAATCAATAACTTGTTTGTAAATGGCATAAAGAGTTTCGATTTTATCGATATGTTCGTGCTTTGAATAATAATTAATTAGTTTGTTAATGACTTTAAAAATAGCAAAAACAAAAGCTTTGGTGATTTTTTCTTCTTCGTTGTCGTTGCTTAAATTTCCTTTGATGGTTTGCAATAATTTTGAAATGGTCTCTAAAACTGGAATCGAACCCTTTTCCCATTTTTGGAATAATAAAAGAAATATTTCACTTGGAATTCCATTCAATTCCATCAATTTATGATGCGTAATAAAAGTATAATTATTTTGGTTAATGGTTTGGACTAGCGCGCTGGTTTTTGCGTATGGTTCCACCAAAGGGTGGGTTAAAATATCTAAGATATCTTTGTAGTATAAGACATAGCTTTTAGCATTTCTGGACAATGCATTTGTGTGCATTTTGAATAATTTAGCAGTCAAAATCTGCGCTGGATTGTTCTTGCTGGAATATCCCATCGTAATATTCAAAGCGCCAACACTTGAGGGTAATGAATATAAAAGCGGTACCAAAAGATTTTCTTCGCCCAGAACCACAGCAACTTTATCTAGCGTTCCATCAGTCCCTAGGCTTTGTGATTCATTGATGATATTCTCGATAATACTCCCGGCTATTTTGGCTTGACCAATTGTTTTGGGTGTGCCAATGACCTGAATGTTTTTAGTTTGAGAAAAATCATTTACAATCCATTCAAACGGATGTAATTTATAATGTTTCCAATTTTCTTTAAAACGCCTTACAAATAAACCAGCATCATGATAGGGATCATTGAGAAAGGTTTGGTCTGCGTCCCAATATATTTTGGCTTGATCAGAAGCGATGAGGTGTTGGATTATTTTTTCTTCGGCTGCATTCAATGCATTAAAACCCGCAAAGACGAATTTTTTGTCATGTAGGGAATTCGAAAAATGATTTATGTTATGCACTGCTTCACGATAGATTAATCCTTGATAGCCGATTCCCTTGTTCAGTAAATGAGTGTACAATGATTGATAATAGTTGGGCAGTAGTTTCCAAAAATCAATATATTTTTCTAATAATGCCGTTTTGTTTTCTACTTCAATTCCCCATTTTTTGATGTCTTCAATGTCTTTCAGATAGGAAAGAACATGGGATGGATCTAGTAAATAGCGGTCAATTTCATTGAAGTCCTGCAGGAGTGTTTTGGCCCAATTGGCAAATAATTCAAAGGATTGTTGATTTGCTGTAGCGGTAATAGATAAATACACTTCATAGAATTCGAATAATAATTCGATAGGATCTATAGTGCGGATACCAGCTATGTTTTGAACAAAATCCTCAACACTTATAATTTCGGGTGAAATTATGTTGGTTGCGACTTGTTTCTTTAAGGCTTCAATCAGGAATATTTTAGCTCGTTTGTTTGGTAAAACAACAATCGTATTGGAAAGAGTGTCAGCGTATTTTGCGATTAAAACCGAAGCTATTTTATCTAGAAAAGAAGTATTTGTCATTTTATAAAAATAAAAAAAACGCCTCGATAAATCGAGGCGTTTTCTAAAAATTTTTGAACAATATTATTTTTGCAATAACAATTCAGTTCTTCTGTTTTTAGCTTTACCTGCAGCAGTTTTATTTGTTTCAACTGGAGTGCTTTCGCCAAAACCAACAGTATTTAAGTTTTCAGCTTTTATTCCTCTTTCGATCATAGCTTCTTTAACGATACTAGCTCTATCTTCAGAAAGTTTTTGGTTGTATTCATCTGAACCATCGCTATCTGTATGTCCTTCAATGCTAAATTTAGCATTTGGATAATTTTTTAGGATTTCTGCCATTGCATCTAATCTAGCTGGAACATCTCCAGTTTTGAAAGTTGCTTTACCAGAATTAAAGTAAACTGCTCTAGCTTGAATTTTAAGATTGTCTAAAGCTTCAGTAGTTACTTCAGGACATCCTTTGTTGCTAGCTGGGCCAGCAATAGTAGGGCACTCATCATCTTTGTCTAGAACACCATCTCCATCAGTATCTGGCCATGGGCATCCACCGTTTTCTTTAGGACCTGCAACTGTAGGACATTTGTCATCTTTATCAGCAACACCGTCTCCATCTGTATCAGGACATCCTTTTAATTCTTTAGGACCAGCTTCATTTGGACACTCATCTTCACTGTCTTGAATTCCGTCTCCATCTGTATCAGGACATCCGTTGAATTCTTTTAAACCAGCAACTTCTGGACAAGCATCATCTTTGTCATATATTCCATCACCATCTGTATCTTTTCCACCAAATTTGAAGATAATACCAGCAGAGTGTTGAAAATGAGATGGAGCATCAGGAGTTCTAGAAGCATCTACTCTATCACCAAAAGATTTTTTGTATCTAGTTGCAAGTTCGAAACCAACATTTTCGGAAAACCATAAAGTTAAACCAGCACCTGGGTTTAAAGTTCCAAAACTACTGTCTCCAAAGAATGTATATCCACCACCAATAGAAAGAGATGGGTCTATAACTTTAGATTTAATTAAATTCATGAAGCTGTATCTTATCGTAGCATCAACACCATAATACATTAAATCACCAGGATTAGTGACAAGATATCCTCTGGAGTCATGACCTACAGCACCTGGAGCAAAAGTTACAAACTTATCTATTTTGTTTACAGATCCAGTAAGACCAAAAGAGAAATTATCTCCTACGTATTTTGAGACACTTAAATACGATACAGAAGGTAGGACGTTCCAGTTTGTTTTCGCGTCAAAAGGTTGCGAAAAATGACGGTCTAGCCAATTATTTCCTCCACCAGCACTAGTTCTAGTGTCTACGGCATTTGCTCCAAAAGAGATTGCCCATGGGTTGTTACTGTCTTGTGCGTGAGAACTTAAACCCATCACCATCATCGCAGCAACTAAAATTTTGTTAAGATGTTTCATACTTAATTTTTTTAATTACAATTTAGTTAATTACAAGCAAAAATAGGACGTAATTTTTAAACTACAAAATATTATGTTAAAAAAAACCTACAAACAAGGCTAAAAGTGCGAATTATATAACATTTAACTCTTTTCCTACCGCTACAAAGGCATTTATTGCCTGATCTAAATGCGCTTTTGTATGTGCCGCAGAAAGTTGTACTCTAATTCTTGCTTTATCTTTAGGAACTACTGGAAAAAAGAAGCCTATTACATAAATTCCTCTTTTTAATAATTCATTTGCCATAGTTTGAGACAATTTTGCATCATATAACATCACCGGTACTATTGCAGAATCCCCATCAATGATATCAAAACCTGCTTTTTTAATCCCATCTCTAAAATAATTAGTATTCCATTCTAGTTTGTCTCTAAGTGTTGTATCTTTTTCTAAGAGTTCAAAAACCTTAATGGAAGCTCCAACGATTGCTGGTGCTAAGGAATTTGAAAATAAATACGGTCTGGAACGTTGACGTAATATTTCGATAATTTCTTTTTTAGCGGTCGTATACCCGCCCATGGCGCCACCAAGTGCTTTTCCTAAGGTTCCTGTAATAATATCTACTCTTCCCATGACTCCTTTTAACTCAAGTGTCCCTTTTCCGGTAGCACCAATAAATCCAGCAGCATGGCATTCATCAACCATAACCATTGCGTCATGTTTATCGGCCAAATCACAAATTTTATCCAACGGAGCTACAACGCCATCCATGGAGAAAACACCATCCGTAACAATTAATTTGAAACGGGTACCGGCTTCTGTAGCCTTAATCAGCTGCTTTTCCAGGTCTCCCATATTGCTATTTTCATAGCGATATCGCGTCGCTTTACACAAACGAACACCATCTATAATAGAGGCATGATTTAAACTATCCGAAATAATACAATCCTGATCTCCTAATAAGGGTTCAAAAACACCTCCGTTTGCATCAAAAGCGGCCGCATAAAGAATGGTATCTTCTGTGCCATAAAACTCAGAAATCTTTTTTTCCAAAGTTTTATGAATGTCTTGTGTCCCACAAATAAAACGCACCGATGACATTCCAAAACCATGCGTATCAAGAGCGTCTTTTGCAGCCTGAACAACTTCTGGATGGGATGACAAGCCAAGATAATTATTGGCACAAAAATTTAAAACCGTTTCTCCTGTCGAAATGGTTATTTCTGCATCTTGTGGTGAGGTGATAATGCGCTCTGATTTGAAGATTCCATTGTCTTCTATTGTTTGTAATTCTGACTGTAAATAGTCTTTAATTTTTCCGTACATTTTTTATGTTTTTAAAATTCAATTTTGCGAATAATTCATTTTTTAGGCTACAAATTTACTACATCGATTTCTTTTCCTATATAAATTAGTGCTTTTTTTACCACTTTATACCCCATTAATTCAATTGCATTTTGATATTTTTCTAATTGTAAGTGGTATTTAGGATTATGTGTTCCTGTTTTATAATCCAACAGCAACACTTCTTTATTTTTTGTCAAAACCATTCGGTCCGGTTTTATAGTCTTTCCTTCCTTTTGAATAATTGTTTGTTCATTCAGTACCTCATTCCCTTCCGAAAAATAATCGGTTAGTTCTGTATGAGTGACAATTTCCTGTATGGTACTGTAAACGGCTTCCTTTTGTTTAAAAACGATGAGTCCGTTTTCAATCGCTTTTGTTATAGCTAAATCTATATCGTTTTTCGTTTTCACAAAAGATAAAATCTCATGAATGACGTTTCCATAGGCAATGGCTTCCTGTTGTTGTGTTCCCCACATCAATGCTTCTCTTTGTGCAATTTTGATGTTTTTTGGATTCAAAATTTCCAAAACTAACGGAATTGTTTTGGAGGTATCAATGTGTTTTTTTTCTTTTGATAATTTAGCGATATCCCCAAAATCATATTCCAATTTATCGGTATCGAATTCCCCTTTGCTCTCTAAATAATTAATAAAAAAAGCACACATATTATTTTTTGGAACTTCCCCTTTACTGGATAAATTCATATTTGAAATCACATACAACTGTTCCTCCGCTCTGGTCAAAGCCACATAAAGAACATTGATATTGTCTAATAATTCTTCCTGTTTCTTTTGATTGTAAATCTCAGCCGCTTCCTCTCCAAATCCTTCTACGGCGCTATTGTTATCAATTAATACTTTTGACAGGCCAAAAATTCCTCCTTCAGCATTGAGCCACAATTTATCTTTTGGTTTCCTGTTGTAATCTTCCTCTGCAAATGGCATAATGACTACCGGGAACTCCAATCCTTTTGATTTATGAATTGTCATAATCCGAACGGCATTATTTCCTTCTGGTGAGGGAATACTAAATTTTTGTGCGTTTTTATCCCAGAAATTTAAAAAGTCAGAAATTCCTGCTTGGTTGCGAATGTCACGTTCCAGAACTATGTCTAAAAAATATTGGACGTAGGCATTCCCCTCCCTAACCTTCCCCGAAGGGGCAGGAGCCGACACCGATAAGTTGGAGTCTTGAATTTCTTCTCGTTGAATTAATTCTTCTTTTATTCGTTTTAAAACTTCCGAAATATTCTTTATAACCTGTTCATTGGTAAATCGAATGACTTTATACCCTAATTTATTCAGGGTAATTGTTCTATTATTATCTAACTGAACCTGCTCTTCGGTAAAATGATAATCCTCATCCACTTCAACAACCAGTTTTTTCGATAAACAAACAAAATGAACAATAAAATCAGCTATCAAATGGTGTTGCCTGAATTTATAATCTTCAAATGATCTAGATTTAAACTCCATCCAAAGAATTTTCTCAGCATGTATTGATTCAATAAGATGGAATTTATCCTTACGATTAACCACTTCGTCATCCTTTTCTTTGGAGAGGGCCGGGGAGAGGAACTTTGCAATAATAACCTCCACCGCTTCATACAATGATTTTTTTCTAATGTCTTGAAACGACAATGAAATATTAAAACTCACCAGCCAATTTTCGAAATCCGTTTCCTGAAACAATGCCATTCCTTTGGCAATGAAATCAGCAACAGGTAATCTGTCCTGAATATGCGTTCCTATATAGTAAAGGAAATTCGCCTTAGCTTCTAAATCAGCGTTGTTTTTCAGGTATTTTAATAAATGAATAATCAATCGTACTTCAGTAGCATTTTGAATCATTAACGTTTCCGAGGATAAAAGCGGTATTCTTTGCTCTGTCAAATAGTTCGCAATCGCAATTCCCTGACTTCGTTTCCGGGTAAGAATGACAATATCTTTGTATTCAAATCCTTTTTGAATTACTTTTTGAATCGTATTCAGCGTGGCCAAAACATATAAATCAGTTTTATCTAAAGCTTCTTCGTCTCCAGAAGCTTCCGGATTATCATTTGTTTTCTCTACTTTTGGGATAAAAGAAATATTCACATAACCTCCTGTTTTGTCATTGGTTTTTTGGTGGCTGTGATTTTCATACAACTCTTTGTAATCTAAATGAGCAAATTCACCGGACAACAATTTAAAAAATTCATTATTAAATTCGATTACCTGCGAATAACTTCGGTAATTTTTATCAAGATGTTCAAGTTTTTTATCAGGATTATTGAACGGGTTTTGATCTTTACTCAATTCAATAAACTGTTCGGCTTTTCCGCCGCGCCACCTGTAAATAGACTGTTTGGGATCGCCCACAATCATCAAGGTTCCTTTTTCTCCATAATCATCCTGTCCGGAAAGGGCATTATCAATAAGCGGAATCAGGTTTTGCCATTGCATCTCCGAAGTATCCTGAAATTCATCGATAAAAAAATGGCGGTAGCGTTCCCCCAATCGTTCGTATATAAAAGGCGCCGGCTGGTTTTGAATTTCCCTATGGATTATGGCATTAAATTCTGAAATGGAAAGTACATTTTGTTCACTTTGTATTTTGGCTAATTCATTACTTACCGTATTTAATAAGGAAAGTGGTGTAATGTTTTTCAGGAAGGCTTTATAGAAATGGATCTTTTCGAAGGTCTTATACACCTGATCCAAAAATCGCAATAAATCAGGAATGATATTTTCAATAATTGCACGATCTTTTGCTGTTTTATTGATTTTGACATCCTCAAATTCATGAAAGGTTTTGTTTTTTGGATTGAATTTTCCTTCTTGAATGCTCAATATATGTTTGGGAAAATGTCCTGCCGAGAACGATTTTACATCAATTCCATTGGTGTCAATTAATAACAAGGCCGCTGTTGCAAAAACAACAGTCTGTTTTTCTAAATCTTTACTGGCTTCTACTAATTTCTTTTTTATTGCAACGAACTCAGCGATGGATTTATCCTGAAACTGCGTGATTTCGTTTCTGTTATTTTCATTGAGGATCAAACGGCCTGTCTCTAGAATTTCACGGGAAATATCCCAAGATTTATCATCGTCAGTTTTTTCCATCGTGAAATCGATGAGCAGTTTTGTCAACGTTTCATCTTCACCGGCCTGAGCAATTATAGCATCTACAGCCTCAATTAATAAATTTTCAGTGTCCAGGGTGACTTCAAAAGTCATGGGCAAATTCAAATCATGCGCAAAGGCCCGAATTACCTTGTGGGTGAATTTATCAATCGTAGAAATATCAAATGCAGCGTAGTTATGAATAATATGCTTGATAATTTGCTGTGATTTAGTTTTGATTTCGAGGATCGAAAGTTCTGTATCTATTGCTAAATCCTGCATCAAGTCCTGGGCTTTGTGGCTGGGCTCGTCTTTTGCAAATTCAGAAAGACTACCCACAATTCGGCTTTTCATTTCGTGCACCGCTTTGTTGGTAAACGTAATGGCCAGTATAGTGCGATAGGCATCATTTTTTTTTGCAACAAGAATAATCTTGAGGTACTCTTTGACAAGCGCATAGGTTTTTCCGGATCCAGCTGATGCATCGTATATGGAAAATGAAGGTCTTTGCATGTTGCTATTATTATACGCTGTGAGTTATACAAATTAATACTTTTTTTATAAAAAGAATCCTTTTTTATGGTCTTCAAGTACAAAAAACCAAACTGCTTGTGCTTCCTTTTCAGGGTTGCGTTTTAATGAAAAACAAAGCAAGTAACAGGGGATTTTTCTTTTGCCAAAAGTGATTAAATAAATTTTCTAATGCTCATCATAATCCCAATGTGAAGCCCTTCATGAAAATCATTGAAAGCCATTGCATCCTGAGCACTTTTTAGCGTATACCCTGTTGATGTAGGATATTCAGTGAAGTTTTTGAAGTTTTTATTTTCAAAATCAAGTTTAGTTTGATTGATAGTTTCAAATAACAAATCCTTCATTTCGGCTAATTCTTCTTGTGTTGCAATATGTTCTGGCTTAGTTCCTTTTTTATATTTTTCTACCATTTCCTCAGAAACCATCATCGGTAAACCCGATAATTTATACACTAATACTTGCTGTGTCACTATTATATGACCGATGTTCCAAATCAGGTTATTGTTGAATCCTTCCGGAATCGTGTTGAGTTGCGCTAAAGTATATCCTTTTAAAAACTGTGAAACTATTTTTCGGCTGGTTAAAGTAATGTCTAATATTTGATTCATTTTTTTATTTTTTGATAAAAATAATCATTTTCCGTGTCAAATGAATTTTCTTTGCACAAAGAAATTGCTATTTATATGGACATAATATATTATCTCGCTTCTTGCGACACCTGCAGAAAAATCATAAAATCACTTCCTAAAGAGCATGATTTTAAGTTTCACGACATCAAACAAGATCCAATTACTGTTGCTGAATTAGAACGAATGCGCGAACTTTCCGGAAGTTATGAAGCGCTTTTTAGCAAAAAAGCACAACTGTACAAATCGATGGATTTAAAAAATAAATCCTTGACCGAAGACGATTATAAAAAATACATTCTGGAACATTACACGTTTTTGAGTCGCCCTGTATTTATCATCAAAGACAAGATTTATATCGGGAATACCCAACAAAATATGTTGCAGGTAATGAAAGCCTTGGCATAATGTCCAAAAGAAATCTTGCACTAATTGGTGCCACAATTGTTTCCATAATTTACGGAGTCACGTTTACTATTGCCAAAGATGTCATGCCGTTGTATATTGATGCCTATGGTTTTATACTGTTGCGCGTAGGTGGTTCAATGATTTTGTTTTGGATCTTTTGGCTTTTTATGCCGAAGGAAAAAATTGCCTCCAATGACTTTCCCCGAATTATTGCCGCAGCTTTCTTTGGCGTAGCATTTAATATGCTTACATTTTTCAAAGGATTAAGCCTTACTTCGCCTATTAGTGCTGCAGTTATCATGGTTTCGACACCAATGATTGTGTTGACGCTTTCGGCTATTATCATGAAGGAACGCATGCAAAAACGAATGGTTTTTGGAATTATACTTGGTCTGATAGGGACTGCTTTTCTTATTCTGTACGGAAAATCCATTGGCAGCGCCACAAACGCCGGGTTGGGAAATTTTCTGGTATTGGTCAATGCTATTTCCTATGGATTTTACCTGATTATCGTCAAGAAATTAATGGATAAATACAATGCGTTTACGTTTGTAAAATGGATTTATTTATTTGGATTTATTATGGTTTTGCCTTTTGGCTGGAGTCAATTTCAAACGGTGGACTGGGCTTTGGTTCCCATGGATATTTGCTGGAAAATTGGATTTGTTGTCGTCATTTCTACATTTCTGACCTATTTGCTTAATTTGCTTTCGATGAAAGAATTAAAACCAACGACGGTTGCCGTTTTTATTTATTTGCAACCGCTATTTGCCACTATTTTTGCGATAAGCTTGGGCAAAGACGAATTGAGTTTGGTAAAAATTGGTTCGGCAGTTTTGATATTTATCGGCGTTTATTTAGTGACACAGAAAAAGAGTGTGCAGTAATCAGCTGTTAGTGTTCAGCGCCTAAATTGCAGGTTATTGTCTTTTATAACGTTCGTTGGGCTATTTATATCAACTCAAAAATTAAAATCTGATTACTAAATATGTACTTATGCCGAGTCACTGTTTACTAAAAACGGACCACTGACCACTTTTTTAGTATCTTTGACCTCTTTTAGAAAATTATATGATACAATCAATGACGGGTTTTGGTAAAGCTACTTTGCAATTACCAACCAAAAAAATCACGGTAGAAGTGAAATCTTTAAACAGTAAAGGTTTGGATTTGAATGTGAGAATGCCTTCGCTGTACCGCGAAATGGAATTGGGTTTACGCAACCAAATCGCACTTAAGCTGGAAAGAGGCAAAGTAGATTTTTCTATTTTTATCGAAACTACCGCCGAACAAACTTCTACGAAAGTAAATGTGCCCATTGTAAAAGGGTACATCAATCAGTTAAGAGAAGTGTATGCTGATGCAGATGAAACGGAACTGATGAAAATGGCGATCCGTATGCCGGACACTATGAAAATAGAACGTGATGAAATCGATGAAAACGACTGGGTACAAATCCAAACCGTTATCGAAGAAGCCTTACAAAACATCTTGACCTTTAGAAGAGATGAAGGAATGTCTCTTGAAAAAGAATTTCAATTGCGAATTGGTAACATTAGGCAGTATATGACGGAAGCTTTGGCGCTTGATCCAGAACGTGTTCAGGCAATAAAAGACCGTTTGCAAACTGCAATTGCTGAACTTAAAGTGAATGTAGACGAAAACCGTTTTGAGCAGGAATTGATTTATTATTTGGAGAAATTAGACATCACCGAAGAAAAAGTACGTTTGACGAATCACCTGGATTATTTCTTGGAAACCATCAACGGAACGGAGGCTAACGGTAGAAAATTAGGTTTCATTACCCAAGAAATGGGACGTGAAATCAACACGATGGGTTCTAAATCCAATCACGCACAAATGCAGAAATTAGTCGTTCAGATGAAAGACGAATTGGAAAAAATAAAGGAGCAGGTATTGAACGTTCTATAATATAGATACTGAAATAAATTCAGCATAAAATGAGCACAGGAGGAAAATTAATCGTTTTTTCGGCACCATCAGGATCTGGGAAAACCACCATAGTTAGGCATTTATTAAGCAAAGAAGATTTGAATCTGGAGTTTTCTATTTCGGCAGCTTCCCGCGAACCAAGAGGCGAAGAAGTAAACGGAAAAGACTATTATTTCATGTCTACCGAAGACTTTAAAAAACACATTAAGAACGAAGACTTCTTGGAATGGGAAGAAGTGTACCGCGATAATTTCTACGGAACTTTAAAAAGTGAAGTGGAGCGCATCTGGGCAAAAGGAAAAAATGTAATTTTTGATATTGATGTCTCTGGTGGATTGCGCATCAAGCATAAATTCCCGGAAGAAACGTTAGCCGTTTTCGTGAAACCACCAAGCGTAGATGAACTAAAAAGAAGATTAAAGGAACGTTCTACCGAAAGTGATGACAAAATCAATATGCGCATCGCTAAAGCTTCTGTTGAATTGGCTACAGCGCCACAATTTGATGTGATTATAAAAAACTACGATTTAAATATTGCTTTGGAAGAAGCATATCAATTGGTAAAGAATTTTGTAAAGGATTAAAATATAACACAAAGAGGCACAAAGGAAATAATAGGCTCATACGAAAATTTTATAAACACTTTGTGAATCTTCGTGAAACAAAATATTATGAAAATAGGACTTTATTTCGGAACGTTTAACCCCATTCATATTGGACATCTTATCATTGCCAATCACATGGCCGAGCATGCTAATATAGACCAAGTATGGATGGTGGTTACGCCACACAATCCTTTGAAGAAAAAAAATACTTTGCTCGAAGATTATCATCGGTTGCAAATGGTGCATCTTGCCACCGAGGATTATCTAAAAATCAAACCTTCGGATATTGAGTTTAAATTATCACAGCCCAATTACACAGTGAATACTCTAGTTTACTTGCAGGAAAAATACCCCAATTACGAATTCTCGTTAATCATGGGCGAAGACAATCTAAGGTCGTTGTACAAATGGAAAAACTACGAAGCTATTCTGGCGCATCACGAGATTTATGTGTATCCTAGACTCGAAACCAAGGGCCAAACCGGTGAAGCAATTTCTTTGGAAATAGAAAATCGAACTTTCAAGAATCACCCAAAAATCCACATGATTGACGCTCCGGTTGTTGAAATATCATCTACATTTATTCGGGATAATATCAAAAAAGGGAAAAATGTACAGCCTTTATTGCCCGCTAAAGTTTGGGAATGTATTGATCACAATAACTTTTATAAGAAGTAATTACGCCAGAATTCTTTTTAATTCCAATTGAATATTCTCAAAAACAGGACTCAAATTATCGTTTTTACCGGATAACACATATACTTCTGTACTTGGCATTTGCTTGCTGTTCCACATCAATTGGATTTTATTTTCTGCTATTAAACTTTTTACGTTTATATCCCAAACAACGGCTATTCCGGTATTTTTCGAAATTATTTCAAGCATTTCATACTCGGACGGAATGATATAATTGGGAATCATCGAGGGCCTTTTTTTACTAAAAACATGCAGCCAAAACAACTTTATATGCGGAATCTGTGCATTGTGGCTGAACCACTTTTGGTCGTTTAACCACTGTTCAGTTGCAGCGAAATTCTTTATTTTGATATTAGATTTTAACTCAGAAGCATCAATGTTATTGGAACCAACAATCACTTGTTTGATTTCGCCAACCTTTTTCTGAATGGTGTCAAACGTGTCATATTGTTTGGTAACAATAGCAAAATCGAGTTTTTTAGAATCGACCAATTCAAAAAGTGTGTCGTTCTCATGGAAACTAAAATCTATAAAATCAAATTTTGAAATTAAGGCATTTCCCAAACTGATCATCAAGTGTTTCGAGATGCCAATGGATATTAATCGATTCGCATCAAACGCTTTGGCACGAAAACCATTCTCCACATTTTCCAATCGGTCCAACGCCTCGATGATTAGATTATTGAGTAACTTAGCATATTCTGTTGGCTCCACACCTTTTGACTTTCGATTAAAAAGTTTATATCCGACATGTGCTTCCAACATTGATATTTGTTGACTTACAGCGGGTTGACTGATAAATAATTCCTTGGCAGCCAACGAAAAATTACCGTTTTTATAAACGGATTTAAACGTTCTGTACCATTCGAGATTAACCATGATATAAATATATTTATCACAAACATAATTTAAATTATTTTTACTAATAGCATATTCGCACTAAATTTGTAGAAACAAAATAAGAAATGAAGAAAATTGCATTCTTTGCCATTATAGCATTAACAGTAAGTTGCATTACAGCAACTGCACAAAATAAAAAAAGTATGAAAAAAGTATTATTTGTTGTTACGAGTCACGATAAACTAGGTAACACGGGAGAAAAAACAGGATTTTGGACAGAAGAACTTGCCGCGCCATATTATGAATTAGTAGATAAAGGAGTTGTTATTGATATTGCTACCCCGTTAGGAGGACAACCACCTATAGATCCAAAAAGTGAAGATCCATCTGCAGCAACTGAAGATACTAAACGATTTGATGCTGATACTGAATTATTGGCAAAACTGAAAAATACGCACAAATTAGCCGATGTAAAAGAATCGGATTATGATGCCGTTTTTTATCCAGGAGGTCATGGACCGTTATGGGATTTAGCCACGGATGAAAATTCAAGCGCTTTGATTGAAGCTTTTTATACGAATAATAAACCTGTCGCTTTTGTATGTCATTCACCAGCAGTGTTGAAAAACGTAAAAGTAAATGGGGATTTTTTGGTAAAAGGAAAAAAAGTAACCGGATTTTCTAATACGGAAGAGGAAGCTGTAGGCTTAACTGATGTCGTACCATTTTTATTAGAGGATGCGTTGCAAGCTAACGGGGCCAAATATTCAAAAATAGGGGATTGGCAACCGTATGCAGTAGAAGATGGCTTATTGATTACAGGTCAGAACCCGGCTTCATCTAAACTCGTTGCAGAAAAATTATTAAATCAATTGAATTTAAAAAAATAAAAACATGTTAAACTTCGAATTATACAATCCTACTAATTTAATTTTTGGAAAAGGACAAATTGAAAAACTTTCTACTTTAGTTCCGCAGGGCGCAAAAATTCTTTTGGCTTATGGAGGCGGAAGTATTTTCAAAAATGGAATCCATGAACAGGTAATTAATGCTTTAAAAGGTTTTGAAATCGTCGAATTTTCGGGAATTGAGCCAAATCCACATTTTGAAACTTTGATGAAAGCAGTAGCAGTTATCAAAGAACAAAATATCGATTTTATCCTTGCTGTGGGTGGAGGTTCTGTAATTGACGGGGTAAAATTCATTTCGGCTGCTGTAAATTTTGACGGAAACCCAATTGATATTCTTCAAAAACGAGTGTTGACTAAAGATGTATCTAAAATTATTCCTTTTGGAACCGTTTTAACTTTACCGGCAACGGGAAGTGAAATGAATTCTGGCGGAGTTGTTACTATTGAATCCACACAGGAAAAATTATCATTTGGTGGTAGCGCCTTGTTTCCAAAATTTTCTATTTGCGATCCAACCGTCATTGAATCTTTACCCAAAAGACAATTGGAAAACGGAGTTGTTGATGCCTATACCCATGTTTTGGAACAATATCTAACCTATCCACATGAAGGATATCTTCAAGATAGAATTGCCGAAAGTATTTTACAGACCTTGATTCAAGTTGGTCCTGATGTTGTTGAGAATCCTAAAGATTATGCTTTGGCTTCTAACTTTATGTGGAGTTGTACGATGGCTCTAAATGGATTAATCCAGAAAGGAGTTCCTTCGGATTGGGCTACACACATGATTGGCCATGAATTAACCGCTTTGTACGGAATTGATCATGCTAGAACATTGGCGGTTGTAGGTCCAAATTTATACCGAGTGATGTTTGAAACCAAAAAAGGAAAACTGGCACAATACGGAAAGCGTATTTTCAATTTGACTGGAACCGAAGATGAAATAGCAAACGAAGCGATCAATAAAACAGTTGAGTTTTTCCATACAATGGGAATGGAGACTAAATTATCGGATTACACCAAAGACTATGATAAAACGGCTGATTTTATAGTAAACCGCTTCAAAGAAAGAGGTTGGCTGGGATTAGGAGAAAAAGAAAATATCACTTTAGAAAAAGTGAAATCAATTGTAGAAATGAGTTATTAATTCAAATAATCAGATTACCGATTGAAGTATTTTTAAATAAAAAGGCGTTCTCATTTTGTATGGGAACGCCTTTTAAAATTCAAATTATAACTAACTAATTCAATTCTGTTTTTTTTGTTAAAACAGTAACTATAATAAAAGAATAACGGTATTAATGTGTTTATATTGTGTTTGAAAATCAAATGTTTTAAATTTAATTTAATATATTGTGATATTATTATTGAAAACCCCTGTGAGTCCCAGATTTAAGGCGGTGCTTTTTTGGCTTGATTCATAGTTTTTAAGTACTTTTGATTAAATTCAATAAAAAATGACTGAAAACATAAAATTTGCAGTAATTGGTGGTGGGAGCTGGGCAACAGCCATAGCTAAAATGTTATGCGTAAATCTTACCGAAATTTCATGGTACATGCGCAATGATGCTGCTATAGAACACATCAAGACCTACAAACACAATCCAAATTACCTAAGCTCTGTTGAATTTGATACCCAAAAATTGAAGCTAACCAATGATATCAATGAAGCAGTAGCCTATGCGGACTACATTATCTTTGCTATTCCTTCCGCTTTTTTAGAGGGTGAATTAGAAAAATTGACTGTTTCGTTGAAAGATAAAATTATTTTTTCGGCTATAAAAGGGATTGTTCCTGAGACCAGTTTGATTGTAGGGGAACATTTCCATGTAAAATATGATATTCCTTATTATAACATTGGTGTAATCTCTGGTCCTTGTCACGCAGAAGAAGTGGCTATGGAGCGGTTATCATATCTGACAATCGCATGTGGCGATTCTGATAAAGCAAAAATTGTTGCCGATACTCTTGCTGGAAATTACATTAAGACTAAAATTACAGATGATATTATAGGAACTGAATATGCTGCGATGCTAAAGAATATTTATGCCATTGCTGCAGGAATGGCCCATGGACTGGGTTATGGAGATAATTTCCAATCCGTATTGATGAGTAATGGGATCAGGGAAATGAAAAAATTTATCAAGAAAGTTCATAAAATGAAGCGCAACATCAATGATTCTGCTTATTTAGGCGATTTACTGGTTACAGGCTATTCCGTTTTTTCGAGAAACAGAATGTTTGGTAATATGATAGGTAAAGGCTACACGGTGAAATCAGCAATGATGGAAATGAGCATGGTTGCTGAAGGATATTACGCTACTAAAAGTGCTTATAAGCTAAATCAGGCTTATGGTGCCAAAACACCTATTATTGATGCCGTTTATGAGGTTTTATACGAAGGAAAAGATGCGAAAACCATATTTAAGAAACTGACCGACAAACTGGATTAATTCTGCTATATATTTAATAATCAAAATACAATCATGTCATGAGCGAAAGATGGAAATATCAAATTAAAACTGGCGGAATTTGGGGTGTATTTATGACAGTTTTCAATGTGTTATTCGACATAAAAGAAATCCCTTTTTCAGTACAAGTCGCTACGCCTAATTTTTATATTCGAGCAGCTGCTTATATCGGTGTAGGGATTTTTGTTTTAGGTTATTTTACATGGAAATCCAAAGTTAAACAACAAAATCGCTAAATCATTTTTATGAGTAAAAGGTGGCGATTTCAGATTAAAAACGGGATGCGTTGGGGAATTATTCTTTCCCTAAGCTTGCTCGTTTTTGACTTATTCGAACGCTCTTTTGAAGATGCTTTTTTCTCCAAAAGAAACCTGTTCCGAACGCTTTATTTCGTCTTATTCGGAATATTTGTAATAGGATATTTAAATTGGAAGAAAAAAAATAAACGCGACAATAGTGCTGATTTATCTCACGATAATACCATCAATAAATAAAATAGGCACTTCTTCGACTGCTGATTCGCAGATGGATTGTGCTTTGAAAATGTATTTTTTATCGTATAGTTTGTCTCCGATAAAGAAAGTCAGCATGAATTCATTGTTGAGTGCTAAAACGCTTTTTTCAATCATTTCGATTTTCATTACTGAAACTGGCGGAACTGCTACAAAAGCGTGGCGCAAGAGGGATGTTTTTTTCATTTCACCGTTGATGGTTCCAAATGCCTTAGAAACAACCATGACGCTTTCGATTAAAAAGTCACTGTCATTTATTAAATAGGCGTACCATACTTTTTCCATGAAATCGTCGCTCCATTCTTGGACTGCAGCTAGGAATACGTTTTCTACTTCGGGGGTGATGATGTCGGATTTCATTTGATAGTTGAGTGATGATTACCGATTTTTGATTTCAGATTTAAACTTCTAAAATCAAAAATCAGTGCTCTTAAATTTTTATATACTTGATTTGAATTGTTCTAAGAAACGTACGTCATTTTCGTAGAACATACGGATGTCGCCTATTTGATACAACAACATGGCAATTCTTTCGATTCCCATTCCAAAGGCAAATCCGTTGTATTCCTCAGGATTGATGCCGCAATTTTTTAAAACGTTTGGATCCACCATTCCACAGCCCATGATCTCTAACCATCCGGTTCCTTTGGTTATTCTATAATCAGTTTCTGTTTTAAGTCCCCAATAAATATCAACCTCAGCGCTTGGCTCCGTAAAAGGAAAGTAGGAGGGACGCAGACGGATTTTTGATTTTCCGAACATCTCTTTGGTAAAATACAAAAGGGTTTGTTTTAAGTCGGCAAAAGAAACATCTTTGTCTATATACAGCCCTTCCACTTGGTGAAAAATGCAGTGAGAACGAGAGGACACGGCTTCATTACGAAAAACTCTTCCCGGAGAAATGGTCCGAATTGGCGGTTTATTTTCTTCCATGTAACGTACCTGTACCGAAGAGGTGTGTGTGCGCAACAAAATATCAGGGTTGGTTTGTATAAAAAATGTGTCTTGCATGTCGCGAGCCGGATGGTATTCCGGGAGGTTCAATGCGGTAAAATTATGCCAGTCGTCTTCGATTTCAGGACCTTCGGAAACATTGAAACCAATATTTGAAAAGATATCAATAATTTGGTTCTTCACCAATGAAATAGGATGGCGGGAACCGATAGTTATTGGTTCAGCCGAACGCGTGAGATCCCCGTAAAAGCCTTTGGTTTCTTCTTTGTTTTCTAAAGCTTCCTGAAGGGTTTTTACTTTGTCTTCGGCAGATGTTTTGAGCAGGTTGATTACTTGTCCGAATTCCTTTTTTTGATCGTTAGGCACATTTTTGAATTCCGCAAAAAGGTCTTTTAAAAGTCCTTTGCTTCCTAAGAATTTGATTCGGAACGTTTCTAGTTCTGCTGGGTTTTGCGTTGAAAAAGCATTTGCTTCGCCAATATATTCTTTTATCTTATCTATCATTTTCATTCCAATAATTAATTATGCAAATTTAGTGATTTTTGTTGATAGGGACAAGTCACGACTGGCCCGTACAATAAATAATATCAATCAATAAGTTCCTTCTCCAGGAAATAATTCACAATGGCTTCTTTCATTAAAACGGATTGTTCTCCAGCTTTTAGCGGTGGTAATTCCTCTTTTACTTTGTAATGTGGCCAACCTTCCTCGTCAAAAAATTCAAATTCATATAATCCATAAGGCTCTAATAACCTGCAAATCGCGATATGCATTAGGTTTAGTTTTTCGTCTTTCTTGTATTCGTTATGTACTTTCCCGAGTTCTTGTACGCCAATTAGATAAATAATAGCGTCTAAATCTAAATCTTCCCCTTGAGAAAATTGATTGGAAAGTATATTTACAAGCTGTTCCCAGCGTTCTTTAAGTTGTGTGTCTCTTGACATTTTTGTTGAATTATGAATTATGAGTCATGAGTTATTAATTCATTTGTCATAAAATTATTTTTCGCAAAGATAAGAACTTGAAAATTGACTATGGTAAAGAATAATTCTTTTATATTTGCTGTTTGATCGTTGCAAATTAATTAAGTATGGGATTTTTTGATATCATTTTGGGTGTATTGCTTGCTTTTGCTTTTTACAAAGGCCTTCAAAACGGTCTTTTTGTGGAGTTAGCATCACTAATTTCACTACTGGCCGGTATTTATATTGCAGTACAATTTTCCTCCTATATGCGGGATATTTTAGTGGGATTTGTCAAATGGAATCCTAATACCATTCAAGTAGTAGCTTTTGTTCTTACGTTCATTATTGTAGTTGTTGTGGTTTCAGGTTTAGGTAAATTCCTGACAGGAGTAGCTGATTTTGCTTTTTTGGGCTGGTTGAATGCTTTGGGAGGTGGTTTTTTCAGGGTGCTGAAAACTGTTTTGATTCTGGGTATTGTTTTCGCGATTTTCGAGAAGATTAACTACAACCATCTGTTGGCCAAAAAAGAGACGCTGGATAATTCTCTTTTTTATAATCCAATCCAAAAAACAGCTGGATTCATTTATCCTTCGCTACAGGAATGGTATGGTAGTTTGAAGAAAAAGTAAGTAGTAATGCGTTTTTAGTCGCAGTTTCAACCTTAAACCACAGGGACAAAATTTAGATGATTGGTCTTTTAAATCCGTAATTGTTTTTTTAAGCTTTTTCTATTTTGTCTTTAAAGCGCTCAATGAGTTTTTCAGAGCGTTCCTTTATAAAAGTTGCATTGACCGTGACAGCCTCTAGTTGGTTTTTGTAATTGCTATTTTCATTTTAAACCCGTCCCGATCTTATAACTATTGAATCGGGACTTTTAGTATTATAGGTTTGTCAATTTCTTCAGATCAGCAATTGTAGCTGTTGGATTTTCTGCTTTAAAAACATAACTTCCGGCTACCAGTACATCAGCTCCGGCTTCTACAAGTTGTTTTGCGTTTTTGTTGGTAACACCACCATCAACTTCTATAAGTGTAGTCGCCCCTTTTTTATGGATTAAATCTTTTAATTTTTTAACTTTTACGTACGTATTTTCGATAAATGATTGTCCGCCAAAACCTGGATTTACACTCATGATGCAAACCAAATCAATGTCGTTGATTACATCTTCTAATAGGTCGATATTTGTGTGTGGATTAATGGCGACTCCAGCTTTCATTCCTTCGGCTTTGATGGCTTGCAGGGTTCTGTGAAGATGGGTACAAGCTTCGTAGTGTACGCTTAGAATATTGGCGCCCAATTCAGCAAAAGTTTTGATGTAGCGATCTGGATCTACAATCATCAAGTGAACGTCGATTATTTTTTTTGCATGGCGGTTTATGGCTTCCAAAACGGGCATTCCGTACGAAATGTTAGGTACAAAAACACCATCCATGATGTCAATATGAAACCAATCGGCTTCACTGTCATTGATCATTTCGATATCGCGTTGCAGGTTTCCAAAATCGGCAGCAAGCACTGATGGTGCAATAAGAGTATTTTTCATTGTGTAGTTGTTTTATAGAGATGCACTGTAGTGCATCTTTACAGTTTGTGTTGTTTGTGCAAAAGTAGTTTTTTTGCAGCAATTGGTGAAAGTTTTTTTAGAAGGGACAACTCGCGAGTTGTCCGTACATTGCGCGTAAGGGATAGAGGCGGCATCCTCGTAGCGTAGCGGAGAGATACAGCCGATAGCCCGACCCGAAGTTTTTACGGAGGGTTATGCCATAGTAGTGAGAAATGAATGGTGAGAAGAAATTAGATTTTAAAAATATAACTCCTGATATCCGAGCCAAGCCAAGCGAACTGAATGGAGTTTTGCTTAAAAAAATAAAACTCCGGTAATCAGCCGGAGTTTCAATCATCAATCAAAAAACGAACAGTTAATCAGACCGTCGTTAGCTATTAGTCACAAGTTTAAAATCAAAAGTCATAATGTTGTAGAACGTTATGACTTTTGATTTTTAAAAAATTGACTGTTTTATCCTAAATAGGTTTTTAGTATTTTGCTTCTTGAAGTGTGTTTTAATCTTCGGATTGCTTTTTCCTTGATTTGACGAACACGTTCTCGAGTCAGGTCGAAAGTTTCGCCAATTTCCTCTAAGGTCATTGGGTGTTGATCACCAAGACCAAAGTACAAACGAACTACATCAGCCTCTCTTGGAGTCAATGTTTCTAGGGAACGCTCGATTTCGGTACGCAATGATTCGTGGATTAATTCTCTGTCTGGATTTGGTGATTCGCCGGAACGTAAAACGTCATAAAGGTTAGAATCTTCTCCTTCTACAAGAGGCGCATCCATGGATAAGTGACGGCCAGAGTTTTTCATACTCTCTTTTACGTCATTTACGGTCATATCAAGTTCTTTTGCAATTTCCTCAGCAGAAGGTGGACGCTCGTTAGATTGCTCTAATAAAGCGTACATTTTGTTGATTTTATTGATAGAACCAATTTTGTTCAAAGGCAAACGAACGATACGAGATTGTTCTGCCAGAGCTTGTAGAATCGATTGACGAATCCACCAAACGGCATACGAGATGAATTTAAAACCACGTGTTTCATCAAAACGTTGTGCTGCTTTTATAAGTCCAAGGTTTCCTTCGTTGATCAAATCGGGAAGGGTTAATCCTTGATTTTGGTATTGTTTGGCTACAGATACTACGAAACGTAAATTGGCTTTCGTCAATTTTTCTAATGCTTTCTGGTCGCCGGCTTTAATTTTTTGTGCTAATTCTACCTCTTCGTCTGCGGTAATAAGGTCAACTTTACCAATTTCTTGTAAATACTTGTCTAATGAAGCGGTTTCACGATTGGTTACCTGCTTGGTGATTTTTAGTTGTCTCATGTTTTTTTGTCTCCTAAATTTTAAGTGTACAAATGATTATACGTATGAAGTTGCCTAAAAGTTACAATTGTTTTAAAATAAATTTATATAAAACAAAAATCCCGTTTCAAATTCATGAAACGGGATTCCCTATAAATAAACCTTTAGTAAACTAAGATCTGATTACTCTTTTCTTTCCTCACGAGGAGGTCTTGGTAAAAGTGCTTTTCTGGACACTTTTTCTTTTCTGGTTTTTGGATCCAGTCCAAGGTATTTCACCATAAAGACATCGCCCATGTTGACCACATCCGAAACGTTTTCAGTGCGTTCCCAAGCTAACTCGGATACGTGTAATAAAACTTCGTTTCCTGGAACAGCTGTGTATTCTACAACGGCACCAAAATCTAGCATTTTGATTACTTTCACTTCGTAAGCTTCGTTCATTTGTGGTTTGAAAGTGATGGACTCAATTTTAGCCAATACCGCTTCAATTCCGGCAGGATCTGTTCCTAGAATTTCAATAACTCCTTGCTCATTTACTTCATTGATAACGATAGTAGTTCCTGTAGATTTTTGTAATTCTTGAATCACTTTTCCACCAGGTCCAATCAATGCACCAATAAAGTTGCCAGGAATTGTTCTTGTGATGATTTTTGGAGCATACGCTTTTACATCTGCTTTTGGAGCAGCTAAAACTTCTATAATTTTTCCAAGAATATGCAAACGACCTTCACGAGCTTGAGCTAAAGCTTCTTCCATGATGTTGTACGCCAATCCTTCGATTTTGATGTCCATTTGACAAGCGGTAATTCCATCTGCGGTTCCGGTTACTTTAAAATCCATGTCTCCTAAGTGATCTTCATCACCAAGAATATCAGACAATACAGCGAATCGGCCTGTTTTTTCATCAGAAATTAATCCCATTGCAATCCCGGAAACGGGTTTGGTCATTTGAATCCCGGCATCCATAAGAGCTAATGTTCCGGCACAAACGGTTGCCATTGAAGATGAACCATTTGATTCTAATACTTCAGATACAATACGAAT
Organism: Flavobacterium sp. ZB4P23; assembly: GCF_003970375.1. Taxonomy (NCBI): domain Bacteria; kingdom Pseudomonadati; phylum Bacteroidota; class Flavobacteriia; order Flavobacteriales; family Flavobacteriaceae; genus Flavobacterium; species Flavobacterium sp. ZB4P23. The sequence goes on along the minus strand of NZ_RYDK01000002.1, from coordinate 431,145 downwards.
GGTATAAGGACAATCAGCAGGAATCATGTTTTTCAAAGCACGTTGTGCTAAGTTTCCGTGACCCACTTCTCTTCTTGAAGTTCCTCTTAATGGTTTTGCTTCACCAGTAGAAAAAGGAGGGAAGTTATAATGCAAGTAGAATTTTTCTTCGCCTTGTTGTGATGGAGAGTCAATTTGGTTTGCTTCTCTGGAAGTTCCTAAAGTAGCTGTTGCCAATGCTTGAGTTTCTCCTCTTGTAAATAAAGCAGATCCGTGAACTGAAGGTAAATAATCAACTTCAGCCCAAATTGGACGAATTTGATTTGTTTTTCTACCGTCCAGACGTGTGCCTAAATCAAGGGTTACATTACGAACGGCTTCTTTACTGGATTTAGCAAAATATTTTGAAACTAAATCACCGTTTTCAGCTAATTCTTCCTCAGTAAACAATGCTTTTACAGCTTCTTTTGCTTCCGCAAATTGAGCTGTTCTTTCGTGTTTTGCTGTTCCTTGTTTTGCAATTGCATAACATTTGTCATAAGCTGCAGCATTTACTTTTTCATAAATAGCCACATCTTCTCTTTCTTGATCGTAAGTTCGTACTTCTTTTTTACCAAAAGCAGCAACTAATCGTTCTTGAGCAGCAATTTGAATTTTGATTACCTCGTGCGCAAATTTAATCGCTTCAACCATTTCGGCTTCTGAAATTTCTTTCATTTCTCCTTCTACCATTGCGATAGATTCTTTTGAAGCGCCAATCATCATGTCAATATCAGACAATTCTAATTGAGTACGACTTGGGTTGATGATGAAATGACCGTCAACTCTGGCTACACGAACTTCAGAAATTAAAGTTGAAAAAGGAATGTCAGATAAAGATAAAGCTGCCGAAGCGGCTAAACCGGCTAATGCATCTGGCATTACGTTTTCATCATGCGACATCAATTGAATCATCACTTGCGTTTCTGCATGATAATCTTTTGGGAAAAGAGGACGCAATACACGATCCACTAAACGCATAGTTAATATTTCATTATCGCTTGGTCTTGCTTCTCTTTTAAAGAAACCACCTGGAAAACGCCCGGCGGCAGCAAATTTTTCACGATAATCTAATGTTAAGGGCAAGAAGTCAATTCCTGGGCTTGCTTTTCTGGCAGATACAACTGTTGCCAGCAACACTGCATTTCCCATTCGTACTTCTACGGCACCGTCAGCTTGTTTGGCTAATTTTCCGGTCTCGATTGAGATGCTTCTCCCATCTCCTAAATCGATAATTTCTCTTGAAACTTTTGGAATCATAATTGTATTTTCTTGATTAAACAATGGATTTTAGTTGTGTTGTAGTTATTTTGCGTAGTTAATGCTTAAAACCCAATGAAAAACGAAACTTTTTTATTTGTAAATACAAATTGGTATTTACCTTATAATGCGGTCTTAATTCTAATCCCTTTTGTGTCAGGATTATAAAATGAACTTTGGACGCGGAAATATAAAAACAAAAAGAGGCACTCTCGCGCCTCTTTACATATTGATTATTTTCTGATATTCAATACTTTGATAATTTCACGGTATCTGTTGATTTCTGTTTTCTTCAAATAATCCAACAAAGATCGTCTTTTACCTACTAGCAAGACTAATGAACGCTCTGTATTATAATCGTGACGATTTTTTTTCAAGTGCTCCGTTAAGTGGCTAATTCTGAAAGTGAACAAAGCAATTTGAGCTTCTGATTTTCCAGTGTTTGTTTTTTCTCCGTGTTTAGCGAAGATTTCTTCTTTAATCTCTTTAGTTAAATACATTCCAATATTTGTTTAATGATTTTTATGTATGCCTTACAGCTATTGTAAGACGGGTGCAAAAGTAAAAAATAATTATGAATTATGAATTATGAATTATGAATTATTTTAAATCTTAATACAATTTTGCAATTTCCTCATTCACAAAGGCTAAGAACTTTTCGTCTTCTTTTGTAAATGGATCTATGACATGGCTGTCAATATCAATTTGTCCTATGTTTTCTCCGTTTACAAAAAGGGGTACAACGATTTCTGATTTCACGGTAAAACTACAAGCAATATAATTATCTTGCGCTGCAACGTCAGGAACTACAAAGTTTTCGTTTGAAACAGCCACTTGTCCGCAAATTCCTTTTCCAAAAGGGATTACCGTATGGTCTGTTGCTGCTCCCACATAGGGTCCTAAGTGTAATGTTTTAGACTCGTGATTTGCAAAATAAAATCCTACCCAATTATAATAGGCAACAGAGTTACTAAGCAGCTCACAAATAGACAATAGTTTTTCGTCTCTTGACAACGTTGTATTTAATGTGATTTCGGTTACTTTTGGTTGTAGTTCTTGAAATGTCATGTTTTTTTATTTTTATTTGTACAAAAGTATTTAAAGCCAGTTTTAAAAATTACATAAATTTGTTAAAAAAATAGATTTTGAAAAAATATTTTATTCTCTACAAGCCTTTTTTGATTTTTCTAGGTACTTTTTTTTTAACTTATATAGTGCTGACTTTTTTGTATCAGCGTTTTCTTAATGGTTTTGAAGAAAATCAAATAGATTCTGTTACCAGAATGGTAAGTGAAAATACAGAGCAAGTGCTGCAGTTATTTAATGATGAATCTTCAATTGAAGAGAGCACTGCATCTCCTTATATGAAGTTGTTTTATAACCAGAAATATGTAGCCCGAATTGTAGAAGGATGTAATGCAATTAGCGTAATTATTTTGTTTATTTCATTTGTCGTGGCTTTTTCTGGAAAACTACTAACGACGCTGCTTTTTATCTTTGGAGGAAGTCTGTTTATTTATGTATTGAATGTTTTGAGAATAGCTGTTTTAAGCGCACTTATTTTTTATTTTCCAAAACAGGAACCCTTCTTGCACGGAGTTCTTTTTCCTTTGTACATTTATAGTTTAGTTTTTGTATTGTGGTTAATTTGGGTTCGTAAATTTTCAAGATATGCTTCAAAAGATTCTTAATAACAAAGTTCGCGTACTGCAATTTCTTTTTTTTGTTGTATTGCTGGTGCTTGTTCGTGCTTTTGAAAATCAGTTGTTTTATGATCCTTTTCTGGATTTCTTCAAGAAAGATTTTGCGAAGTTACCGTTGCCAAGTTTCAATGCAGTCCAATTATTTTATGGGCTATTGTTTCGTTATACATTAAATACCGCTATTTCATTGGGGATTATTTATGTGCTTTTTAAAGAAATAATGATGGTGAAATTCGCCTTTGTGCTGTATTATTTTCTTTTTATGATTTTAATGGTTGCTTTTTTCTACATCATCTATTTTATTTGGGGAAACCACAATTGGATATTGTTTTATATCCGTCGGTTTCTAATTCAGCCTATTTTTTTATTATTGTTTGTTCCTGGATTTTATTATCAGAAACAAAATAAGTAGTCTTTTTTGTTTGTCTTCAATGTCGATTTAAGTGTCTGTAAATCAAATTTCTATTGCTATTAAAACAGTGAAACATTCTGACTATATAGCCTAATTTAATTTGGATAAACTTAAAAATCACTGATCAAATCTGGTGCTAGCATTATGGCGGTTGACGCAATTTTACAGGCTATAAAAAAGCAGATGTATGAGGGTATTTCTACAAAATAAATCTACAAAATGGCTTTTTCATTATTGAAGAAAAAGCTGATTTTCATGCCACACGTTATAATTTAAGAGAAACAATTGGACTCTCAGGTACTGCAGTTTTTTTTGAAAAATATATAGGACGAATTATTTCGCGTAGCATTATAAATCAAATAAATAATTTGACCTTACAAGGTAAATGTGTCTCGCATGAAATAGATGTGCTGGTCAAAAAAATGAAACGATCGCTATGGTCGAATGTAAGTATCATACGGGTCGAGAGGTTGCTACGGATGTGAAAGTTCCGAGGTATATTCGGTCTCGTTTTAAATCCTTTTGGATAGCGCTAAAATTCAGGAAGAAGACAGAATCTCCAAGATCCCATATATTATTGATACTTCAATGGGAATCAATGCACTGAATATTTTTTCTACTAATAAAAAATGGCACAAGTTACCGCTAGGAGAATGTGCTGAAATGAGTAAAATGTTTTCATGAGTTTCGGATTATGAGGAAGCCATGGAGGGGATTTGTAATAATTACAGTGGGGTATCACGCCGAAGGAACACGAGAAAGAAAATTGATACAAGGGGCAAAAGGAATTAATATTCGCGGGTAATATTATCCGGTAAAAGCAAAAATTCAGGAAATAAAAGGGTTGTCAGCGCATGGAGAAAATCAGCCACTGGATGAACTCTGTATCAAAGTCCAGGAAAAATATGGTTTTGACTGTAAAGTTCCTTTGATGGGACACGAACTTGAATTGTTGATTTTAACTTGAATTTAGCTTTTGGAGTTTGATTAAATCACTACTTTTGCATGATGAAATTCAAAGGACTTGTTAGTGTTCTTCTTGCTTTTTTTCTATTGGTTTCCAATGTAGGAGTAGCATTTAATCTGCGTTATTGCGGAAATGAAATTTCGTCTATTACTCTTAAAACTCCTGTTGAAGATCAAAAATTAGAAAAAAAATGTTGTAATGTTGTTGAAAAAAAATCAAATTGTTGCGAAGACAAAGAGGTTAATTTTCAAAAGAAGACTGATAAATTAGTCCAAAAAACAGTTTCTGCCGATACAGATTTTACATTTTCGATAAAAGAATGGAATCCTTATGTCTTTTCATTTATTTCAAATTTTCAAAACAGCCAATTTACGTCGTATTGTTTCGATACAAATGCGCCGCTTTTTTTTAAATTATACCACCAATATATTTTCTACGCGTAGCTTTTAATGTTTTAGTAGAACTTGAATCACACTTTAGTGGTTTTACATTATTCTAACATTAAAAATCAATCATGCAAAAACAAATTTCAATATTTTTATTGTTTCTTTTATGTGCTTTTAATTCTTATTCGCAAGATACTTTGCAAGAGATAAAAATACAAGGCAGCAGCAAAAGTTTAAAAAAATCGTACAAACTAACAACTAATACTACAACACTGACAAGCAAAGAATTACTGAAAGCCGCTTGTTGCAATCTGGCAGAAAGTTTCGAAACAAATCCTTCAATTGATGTTAATTTTTCGGATGCTTTGACGGGAACGAAACAAATAAAAATGCTAGGATTGACGAGTCCTTACTTGATGATTACCGAGGAAAATATTCCTTCGGTACGTGGTGCTTCTCAAGCCTACGGGTTGTCATTTACACCAGGAACTTGGGTAGAAAGTATCCAAATTACCAAAGGTGCAGGAAGTGTTGTCAATGGCTTCGAAAGTATTTCGGGACAAATTAATACCGAATTAATAAAACCAATCAGCGATATTCCATTTTTTCTAAATGTCTATGGTTCGACAGATTCTCGATTTGAATTAAATACACATTTCAATACTAAAATTTCTGATAAATGGAGCAGTAGTTTATTTGTACACGGAAATACCAGAGTTGCAAAAAACGATATGAATGACGATGGCTTTCTTGATAATCCATTAGCAAAACAAATCAATGTTTTAAATCGTTGGCAATATACCAATGCCAAAAAAGGGTGGGTGAGTTTCATCAATTTCCGATATATGAATGATCAAAAACAAACAGGAGAATTAAATTTTGATCCGGATAGAGACAGGGGAACGACAAATTATTGGGGTTCCGAAATCAATACGGAACGTTTTGATGTTTCCGCTAAATTAGGCTATGTTTTTCCTGACATGCCATATCAAAGTATTGGTTTTCAGAATGCCTTTAACAGTCACGATCAAAACTCTTATTTTGGACTAAATCAATATAATATTGAACAAAAAAGTTATTATTCGAACCTGATTTTCAATTCGATTATTAATAATACAATGCATAAATTTTCTACAGGTCTAAACTTTACCTATGATAAATACGGTGAGTTTGTCAATGTGAATGATTACAGCAGAATTGATAACTCAGTAGGTGCTTTTTTTGAATATACGTATGATAATACGGAGAATTTTAGCGTAGTTCTAGGCGGCAGAATAGATAATCACAATCGTTTAGGGACTTTTGCTACGCCAAGATTACATGTGCGATACAATCCTTGGGAGAAAGGTGTTTTGCGATTTTCAGCAGGTAGAGGGAAACGAAGTGCTAATGTTTTTGCTGAAAACCAACAGCTTTTAGCTAGTTCAAGAACTTTTGAATTTTTAGATACCAAAGGAAAAATATACGGTTTAAATCCTGAAATTGCATGGAATTATGGATTGAGTTTTATGCAGGGTTTTTTGTTTTTTGGCAAAAGTGCTGATGTTGGTTTTGATTTCTACAGAACTGATTTTCAGAACCAAGCAATTGTTGATATAATGCAAAGTCCGCAACAGGTTTTGTTTTATAACTTGAACGGAAAATCGTATGCGAATAGTTTGCAAGTAGAATTTAATTATGAACCAATAAAGCGTTTTAATTTGAGAACAGCCTACAAATACTATGATGTTCAAACGGATTATTTATCAGGAACCTATCAAAGACCACTACAGGCAAAACATCGTTTCTTTGGAAATTTAGGATTTGAAACGCAAATATTAGAAGAAGGAAAACAATGGAAGTTTGATTATACGCTTAACTGGCTCGGAAAACAACAATTACCCAATACGTCAATCAATCCTGAAGTTGACAGGCTGCCTGAATTTTCACCTTCATTTTCTGTGATGAATATACAGGTTACACGATCTTTTTCTCCAACTTTCGAAATCTATATTGGCGGAGAAAACATTGGTAATTACAAGCAGGACAATGTTATCTTGGGTAATGAAAATCCATTTGGACCTACTTTTGACGCGTCAATAGTTTATGGTCCAGTTTTTGGACAAATGTATTATGCGGGTTTACGTTTTAAAATTAAATAGGTTAAAAAAAATTAAATGATGAAAAATATAACACTAGTAATGTTACTGATTTTTGTTGGGTTTACGGTTCAGGCTCAAGAAGGGAAAAGCAAAAATGCTAAGGTTGAATTTCATGTGAGCGGGAATTGTGACATGTGCAAAAAGAGAATTGAAAAAGTGGCATTTAGTGTTTCTGGTGTGAAATCTGCCGAATGGCATATGGATTGTGGTACTTTATATCTGATTATAAACGAACAAAAAACGAATGTTCCAACAATTCAAAAAGCGATTGCGAAAGTAGGTCACGACACAGAGGGAGCCAGGGCTTTAAAGGAAGATTATGACAGTCTTCATGCTTGTTGTCAATATAAACGAAAATAATTTTAAAGAAACGCCAAAGTGAAAACTTTGGTTTTTTTAATGCCATACTTTAATTTTTTTTGAGTAAAAATTGTAGTTGTTAACTATGAAAAACGGTTATACACATAACTAAAATCAGGATTTTTATAAACAACTTTTGGCTGTAAATAATGTAAAGATAATTCTGCTACTTTAAATAGTTAATAAAACTTTAAAATAGTATCATAAATTGTGGTTGAGATATATTATCCGTACTTTCACGCACGAATAATTTTAGCATAAAACACCTTAGAATGAACGATTTTGATTGGAAGAATTTAATTGACCCACTTTTTTATATTCATTTTGATGTTAATGGAATTAAATTGGGTATTTATATAGTTTTATTTATTGTTTTTGCGGAGACGGGTCTTTTTGCAGGTTTTTTTCTGCCAGGAGATAGTTTATTGTTTTTGGCAGGAATTTACAGTCGCGAATTGATAGAGAATATTTTAGTTATCAATAACGATTTTCTAAATGTGGTTCTCTTATCCACACTTGTCGCATTGTCAGGAATTTTAGGAAACGTAGTAGGCTACTGGTTTGGTTCTAAAAGCGGGTATTATCTATACAACAAGGAAGATAGTTTTTGGTTTAAGAAAAAGTACTTGGTTCAATCAAAAGATTTTTTTGAAAAATACGGAGGTAAGGCAATTATTTTTGCTCGATTTCTTCCAATATTGAGGACTTTTGCACCAATAGTTGCCGGAATCGTTTCAATGGATAAGAAGAAGTTTATGTTTTATAATATTTTAAGTTCTTTTATTTGGTCGTTCACCCTAATTTTTGCCGGACATTATTTATATGGTTTTTTACTTGAGAATTATCAGATTGATCTAAAGGAGCATATCGAATTAATTGTATTGATTTTAGTAGGGATTACTGTTTTACCGGTAATTTATAAGTTTAGCAAAAAAGCTAAAGTTCAAGAATAAACAAATTATAACTCATAAAAAAACCGTCCCAATTTTTTATCGGGACGGTTTTTTATTTGAAAAGAATTGAGATTACATCATCCCTGGCATGCCGCCACCCATTGGGTTTCCACCACCATTATCTTCTTTAATATCAATCAAAGCACACTCAGTAGTCAATATCATTCCGGCAACTGAAGCTGCATTCTCTAAAGCTACACGAGTTACTTTTTTAGGATCAATAATTCCTGCTTTAAGCATGTCGACATATTCGTCTGTTTTTGCGTTATAACCAAAATCACCACTACCTTCAGCGACTTTTGCAACAACTACAGACCCTTCAAGACCTGCGTTTTCAACAATAGTTCTCAATGGAGACTCCACTGCACGAGATACAATTTGAATTCCGGTTGCTTCGTCAGCATTATCTGCTTTAATAGCACTAAGTGCATTTTTAGCTCTCAGTAAAGCAACTCCACCACCAGCAACAATTCCTTCTTCAACTGCAGCACGAGTAGCGTGAAGTGCGTCATCTACTCTGTCTTTTTTCTCTTTCATTTCTACTTCAGATGCAGCACCTACATAAAGTACAGCAACTCCACCAGCTAATTTAGCCAAACGTTCTTGCAACTTTTCTTTGTCATAATCAGAAGTGGTAGCTTCCATTTGACCTTTGATTTGGTTGACACGATTTTTGATCATATCCGCATCACCTGCACCACTTACAATTGTAGTATTATCTTTATCGATAGTCACTTTCTTAGCAGTACCTAACATTTCGATAGTTGTGTTTTCTAAAGTGTATCCTCTTTCTTCTGAAATTACAGTTCCACCAGTTAAAATAGCGATGTCTTCTAACATAGCTTTTCTTCGGTCTCCAAAACCAGGCGCTTTTACAGCGGCGATTTTCAAGGCTCCACGTAATTTATTTACCACTAGTGTAGACAATGCTTCCCCATCTACGTCTTCAGCAATAATCAATAATGGTTTCCCAGATTGTGCTACAGGCTCAAGAACCGGTAATAATTCTTTTAAAGAAGAAACTTTTTTGTCATATAAAAGGATGTATGGATTTTCTAGTTCTACCTCCATTTTTTCTGAATTGGTAACAAAATAAGGAGAAAGATATCCTCTGTCAAACTGCATGCCCTCAACAACATCAACATACGTATCTGTTCCTTTAGCTTCTTCAACAGTAATAACCCCTTCTTTTCCCACTTTTGCGAAAGCAGCAGCGATTAACTCCCCAATTACTTCGTCATTGTTAGCAGAAATTGAAGCGATTTGTTTGATTTTTTCAGAATCCGTACCTACTACTTTGGCTTGTTTAGCCAAATCAGCAACAATAGCATCAACTGCTTTGTCTATCCCGCGTTTCAAATCCATAGGATTGGCTCCGGCAGCAACATTTTTCAATCCTTCTTTTACGATCGCTTGTGCCAAAACGGTTGCAGTTGTAGTTCCGTCTCCGGCTAAATCATTCGTTTTAGAGGCTACTTCTTTTACCATTTGTGCGCCCATATTTTCTAGTGGGTCTTTCAATTCAATCTCTTTTGCTACAGTTACACCATCTTTAGTAACGGTTGGTCCGCCAAAAGCTTTTCCAATAATAACATTACGACCTTTTGGCCCTAGCGTTACTTTTACTGCATTTGCCAATGCATCAACACCACGTTTTAATCCGTCACGTGCTTCTATATCAAATTTTATATCTTTTGCCATTTTAAATTTTGTTTAATGTTTATTTGAAGGGACAAGTCACGACTTGTCCGTACTTTAATTTAGATAATTGCAAGAATATCGTCTTCACGCATGATCAAATAATCTTTTCCTTCTAGTTTCAATTCAGTACCAGCATATTTTCCGTACAAAACAGAATCACCAATTTTCACTGTCATAGTGTGGTCTTTTGTTCCGTTTCCTACAGCAACAACAGTTCCTTTTTGTGGTTTTTCTTTGGCAGTATCAGGGATGAAGATTCCTGACGCCGTTTTTGTTTCAGCAGCAACGGGCTCGATAAGGACTCTGTCTGAAAGAGGTTTAATGTTTAAATCCATGATTTTATATTTTTTAGTATTCAATATTAATTAATAAAGATGAAGATTTCAGAAATTGTGCCATCTTAATCAAACTGACACATTTTCTTATAAAAAATGCCAGCTTTGACAGGCTGGCATTTAGAATATGTAGAAGTGATTTATTTTACTGGATTTGTAGCTGCTGGTGTGTTTTGAGCAGGTACTGCTACAGGAGTAGTTGTGTTTGGTGCAGCGGTTCCCATATTGTCAATGATTTTAGAATCAGTATCACTTAATGTTCCTGTAAAGCTCAAGCTTGAAAGTAATATAAGTGCGATTAATATAGTTGCTAATGTCCAAGTGCTTTTGTCTAAAAAGTCAGTTGTTTTTTGTACCCCGCCTAACATTTGAGAACCACCTATTGTAGAGGATAATCCACCACCTTTAGGGTTTTGAACCATGATTACTACGATTAATAGAAAACAAACTATAGTTATTAAAACTAAAAAAATTGAAAATGTGCTCATTGTTTAATTATTATTATGTTGTAAAATCTTAATATCCGTTATGCGGTCTGCAAAGAAACTACTTTTTTCTGGATATTTCAAAATTAATATTTCATAAGCTTGTATCGCTTTTTGATATTTTTTTTGTTCCAAGTAAACTCGGGCTAAAGTCTCGGTCATCAAGTACGAGTTATCTGGTGCATTTAGGTCTAAGGATACTGAGGAAGCAGCGCCGTGTTTTACAGGAGAAATCTTTGGACTTGTTTCTATAAATTTATTGATTAAGTCTAATTTTTTTCTTTTCTCCTCGTCCATTGGAGCAGCCGGTTTTTTAGAATCCTCATTCTCTCTTTCTATAGGTTCTGTACGAGAGAGCTGTAGCCATTCTTGGAAGGAATGTTGTTCTTTTGCCGAAAAATCCAACGGTTTTCCAAGATCCATTTTTTCTGCTATTGGTATAGAATTCGTTTGGATTGGGGCGGTTGGTGAAGCTTCCTTTATTGAGGTAAGAATGGATTGTTCTAAAGGATTTAATTTGGGTTCTTTTTTTTCTTGAAACGAAATAATTTCACTTTCAACTACCGGAATGTCAAGGATTTCAAGTGCTTTTTTAGTAAAGAGACTTTTGTGAATTGAAGTAAAAACATCGGAGGTAATAAAGTCAAATAAAATGGATCTGTCCGTTGTATAAGCAGCCGTTATTTTTAAAGCACCATTGTATTTATAACTGTTCTCATTGTACAGGCCTTTTAGGTGAAGTGCTCTGGCGCTCTGAAAATAAGGAAATTCGTTTAATACTTTTTCCAAAGCTTCTGTTTGCTTTTGATGTACAACATCAGGTTTGTTAATCAAATAAGTATAATCAGTTACATTCATTTTTCAAGTGTTCGATGTTCAGTAATCAATGTTCAACAATCAGGCTTCAAGTTTTAGTATATTGCACTGAATACTAAAAACTGCCAACTGGATATTTCTTTATTTACCATTTAGCCAGAGATTCATTAAATATATCTTGTGTTATTCTTTCAAAAATATCTTTTAAAGCAGCATTCAAGGTTGCGCCTGTCAATTGTTGTTGTGCAGGATAATCAAAGAAAAAAGTAAATGGTTTTTCAAAATCATCTGTTTCTTTTTTCTTATTGGTAAAACGAACATTCACACGAATTGTCAAACGGTTTTGAGAAGCTTGCTGGTCTGCCGTTGCTGTCATAGGGCTAATTCTGTAATCAACAATTTCTCCTTCATAGGTTAAATCTGCACCATTTTGTACCAAGTTTAAATTGGTTTGATTCTGAATCAAATCTTGAAGTTCTAGTGTAAATGTCCGGTCAATTCCGGGTTCAATTAATTCAGCATTATTCTGAAAAAAGCCCACTTGAAATGTTTCAGCATCAATTTTCCCCGTCCCTGTAAAGTTGTAAACCGAGCAGCTGTTGATGCTTATTATAAGTACGGAGAGAAGTATACGTTTTAGATATTTCATTTTATTTTTTAAAAATTGCTTCGCCGGCTCACCAATGTTCGGGTCAAATATATTCATTTTCAATTAAACACGTTGTATTTTTCGGACTACATTATAAATCAAATTGTTTGATTTTCCGGTATAAAGTTCTTTCGGAAATTCCCAATTCATCTGCAGCGGCTTTTCGTTTTCCTTTATTTTTTTCTAATGATTTCTTAATCATTTCTATTTCCTTTTGTTCCAGACGCAAGGTTTCCTCTTCTTCGACAGTTTCGGCAAAAAGATAAGTATCATCCCTTTCCTGATAATCGTTGTCATTGTTTTTTGCAGCTATTAAAGTTGCTCTTGGTTCTTCTTCAAAATCAATTTCACTATCATTTTCCTTAGATCCATATATTTTCTTGATCAAGTTTTGATTTGTTTCCTGGACTTTAGAAACGCCATTCTGGATGAGTTCTAAGGTCAGTTTTTTTAAATCATTTAGATCGCTTTTCATATCAAAAAGTACTTTGTACAAAATTTCTCTTTCGGTACTAAAATCACTTTCGTTTTTTTGGTCTTTAATAACGGAAGGTAAATTGTTTCCTTGTACGGGTAAATAGGATTGTAATGTCACTGCAGATATCTCCCTGTTGGTTTCTAAAACGGATATTTGTTCCGCTACATTTCGCAATTGACGGATGTTTCCGCTCCAACGAAATTTTTGCAATAATTGCACAGCACTTTCATCCAGTTTCAAAGGCGGCATTTTATATTTATGGGCAAAATCAGCGACGAATTTCCTAAACAATAAGTGAATATCCTCTTTTCGATCGCGCAAAGGGGGCAAAGTAATATCCACTGTACTTAAACGATAATAGAGGTCTTCACGGAATTTCCCTTTTTCGATAGCATCAAATAAATTGACATTTGTGGCCGCCACAATTCTGACATTTGTTTTTTGTACTTGTGAAGAACCTACTTTTATAAATTCACCATTTTCAAGAACACGCAACAAACGCACTTGGGTGGTCAAGGGTAATTCGCCCACTTCATCCAGAAAAATAGTTCCTCCATCAGCCACTTCAAAATAACCTTCGCGAGTTCCTGTTGCTCCGGTAAAAGCGCCTTTTTCATGCCCAAAAAGCTCACTGTCAATGGTTCCTTCTGGAATGGCGCCACAGTTTACAGCTATGTATTTTCCGTGCTTTCTGTGCGAAAGCGAATGAATAATTCTGGGAATATTTTCTTTTCCAACTCCGCTTTCTCCGGCTACCAAAACGGTAATGTCAGTAGGAGCAACTTGAATGGCTTTTTCTATCGCACGATTAAGCTTCGGGTCATTCCCGATAATCTCAAATCGTTGTTTAATATTTTGAACTGATTCCATATTGTTATTGCGAGGCACGAAGCAATCTCATTAATAATTACTTAAATTCTTTTATTTCTAATGAATTAAAAATTAGCCACTAATTTTATTAATTCATTTCACTCAAACCAACTGCTTTCCCTTTCAAAGTGCCGCTTGTACAACTTTCAACTTTAACCAAAACAAAATCTCCTATTTTATATTCTTCTTTCGGAAAAACTACGGTAATACTTTGTGAATTTCTGCCGGAAAACTCCTCAGTCGATTTTTTCGAAACTTTTTCTACTAAAACTTCTACGGTTTGTCCAATGAATTCTTCACTGCGGAACCAAGCATGTTTTTGTTGTAAATCGACAATTTCTTGCAGTCTTCTTGCTTTTGTTTCATCGGTAACATCATCTTCCATTTTTCTTCCAGCCAAAGTTCCCGGACGTTCGGAATACGAATACATATACCCAAAATTATATTTTACATATTCCATTAAACTCAAGGTGTCTTTATGGTCTTGTTCGGTTTCTGTAGGGAAACCAGCAATCATATCCTGTGAAATGGAACCATTTGGAATAATAGTCCTGATTTTGTCAATCAAAGTCATGTACTCTTCACGCGTGTGCAAACGGTTCATTTCTTTCAGAATTCTATTGCTTCCAGATTGGACAGGCAAGTGAATGTGTTTGCAAATATTAGGATGTTTTGCAATCACGTGCAACACACTTTCATGCATATCCTGCGGATTAGAGGTTGAAAATCGAATACGCATTTTAGGAAAACCTACGGCTACCATTTCAAGGAGTTGGTCAAAGTCAACAGCAGTTGCTTTTTGCATTTTGGTAGCGTTCTCAAAATCTTTTTTTAATCCGCCGCCGTACCAAAGAAAACTATCCACATTTTGTCCCAAAAGTGTAATTTCTTTGAAGCCTTTGTCCCACAAATCCTGAATTTCTTTCATTATACTTTGTGGTTCACGGCTGCGTTCGCGTCCTCGGGTAAAAGGTACCACACAAAACGTACACATATTATCGCAACCACGAGTAATTGAAACCAAAGCCGTAATTCCGTTGCTCATCAATCGAACAGGAGAAATATCGCCATAAGTTTCATCCTTCGATAAGATCACGTTAATGGCATCACGTCCTTCTTCTACTTCTTGCAAAAGGTTCGGCAAATCTTTATAGGCATCAGGACCTACAACGAGGTCAACAATTTTCTCTTCTTCCAGAAATTTACTTTTCAAACGTTCTGCCATACAGCCCAAAACGCCCACTTTCATCTTTGGATTAATGCGTTTTACGGCATTGTATTTCTCCAGACGTTTGCGAATTGTTTGCTCTGCTTTATCCCGAATAGAACAGGTATTCACCAAAACTAAATCGGCTTCTTCCAGAATTTGCGTCGTATTATATCCGTTTGAGGATAATATAGAAGCTACAATTTCACTATCCGAAAAATTCATTGCGCAACCGTAACTCTCAATAAAAAGTTTCTTCGTGTTCTCGGGTTTGTTTTCTAAAACAAGACTTTCTCCCTGCTTGCTTTCTTCTATTATCTTTTCCATTGCATATTTTCAAAGTGCAAAGATAACGCAATTGAAATAAATATGACAAGATGTCAGATTAAGAATTAACACTATTTTGGGTTTTAATTTTGGAATAACGAAAACGTTCTTTTGTTTCTAAAAGAACGTTTTCGTTATCAAACCAGGTGTTGTTGTTGTAATTAGAACAATACCACACCCAATTGAATTCGGGCAATTTTAAGGGCTGGATTCCACATGGCTACTGCGGAAACAGGAAGTTTGTAATTTAGAATGTGAATGTTTTTATACGCCCTGATTCCGGTATTTACAATATCAAAATTACTGTTGGGATCATTTGTATATAAATGGGATTCTCCGTTTAAGGCAAATCCGGCTCCTAAATAGGCCTCTAAAGTGATTTTTTGATTTTTCAATAACGGATATCCTAATTCAACATAGGTGGAATATCTGTTTTTATAATCGAGGTTACTCATTAATTCACGATCATTGCCGTAAAGTAGAAAATCAGCTTCTATCCGCAAAGGAAATCGGTCAGGAAATTGATAGGATGTTCTTAAGTCAAGAATGTGCGTGGTTGTTTTTCGATCGTAATTAAAAACGGCAGGGTTTTCAATATTTGTAGTATTGAATAGGTCCCATAAGGCGATTGAAAAACCATTTTTTTTGTATTGAATGTAATAATCAATTTCTTTGTACTCGCCATCAAACCCATTCCCGCCCCAAAGACCCACGGTTAGATTTCGTTTTTTGTCCAAAGCATAATGAATGTTTCCCATGGCAGTCATGCTTCCGTTGATAACCAGTCCTCTCCAGAGGTGGCTCGTTTTTAATTCTACATCAAAATCTAGTCGGTTCGTTTTTGTGTTTGCTACAGCTGCTGGAGTGGTATCGGCAACAGGAGTTTCTTGGGCATATCCAGCTAGCCCTATAATAGAGATTATAGTGGTGAAAAATAATTTTCGCATGATTTTACTTTTAAAAAAGAAGGTTAGAGAAGTAACATATATAAGGTTGCGGCCAAACAGGAACCTATTATAGGGCCAACGATAGGAACCCAGGCATACCTCCAATCGCTGCTGCCTTTTATGGGTAAAATAGCGTGCATGATTCGAGGTCCCAAATCTCTTGCAGGATTTATAGCATACCCTGTGGTTCCTCCCAAGGATAATCCTATAGCCCAAACTAAAATAGCGACCGGTAAAGCGCCAACAGTTCCAAGTCCAATTGCAGCGCCAGTATCAGAACTCATGATCAGCTCTGGACCGGCAATATAGAATATCACGAAAATTAATACAAAAGTGGCGATGATTTCACTCATTAAATTGGAGGAGTAATTCCGAATCGCGGGTCCTGTGCAAAAACAAGCAAGTTTTCCGCCTTCATCTTCTGTGGCTGCAAAATGATCTTTATGGGAAAGCCAAACTAAAAAGGCTCCTAGCATAGCTCCAATGAATTGAGCCAAGATGTAGGAAGCAACCTGTGACCAGGCAAATTTTCCTATGAGTGCCAAGCCTATGGTGACAATAGGATTTAAATGCGCACCGCTAATCGGACCGGCAACAGCAACGCCTACAAAAACGGCAAAACCCCATGCTGTACTGATGACAATCCATCCGGAATTATTTCCTTTGGTTCCTTTAAGAACTACATTGGCAACTACGCCATTACCTAATAAAATCATTAGCATGGTACCGAGAATTTCTGCAATAAATGGAGTCATAATGTATGGTTTTAATGATTAATTTTCTATCCAGTTTCCAGCTCGGCCTACCGCTTTATCCCAGTTTTTTACCAATTCAGTGACAGTGTATCTGGGCATTTCGGGTGAAAATTCACGGTCTATTGTCCATTGTTTTTGTAATTCATCTACGCTGTCCCAATATCCAATAGCTAAACCGGCTAAATAAGCTGCTCCTAGGGCTGTTGTTTCTAATGTCTTTGAGCGAATCACTTTGAAATTAAAAAGATCCGATTGAAATTGCATCAATAAATTATTTGCAACTGCTCCGCCATCCACTCGTAGTTCTGTTCCTTTTTTTTCAAAATCGGCCTCCATGGCTTTTGCTAAATCATAGACTTGATACGCTATTCCTTCAAGAGTTGCTCTCGCAATGTGCGCGTTTGTGGTTCCTCTGGTTATCCCAACTATGGCTCCTCGAGCGTATTGGTCCCAGTAAGGAGCTCCTAGACCTGTTAATGCGGGAACAAAATACACACCTCCGTTGTCCGGAACGCTGGCTGCTAGTTCTTCAATTTCATGGGCAGCATCAATCATTTTAGCACCATCTCTTAGCCATTGTACGGCCGCACCACCCACAAAAACACTGCCTTCCAATGCATAAGTTGTTTTTCCGTTAATTTTCCAGGCTATGGTTGTTAATAAATTATTTTTAGAATAAACGGGCTTTTCGCCAGTATTCATTAGCATAAAACAACCGGTTCCGTACGTGTTTTTTACCATTCCGGGATTGATACACAACTGTCCAAAAAGAGCTGCTTGTTGGTCTCCTGCAACGCCTGCTATAGGGATTTTTGTAGAAAACAGCGTGGTTGAGGTTACTCCATAGACCTCACTACTTTGTTTTATTTCTGGCAATATCGATTGCGGGATATCGAATAAATTTAATAATTCCTGGTCCCATTCTAAAGTATGAATGTTTAACATCATCGTACGACTAGCATTAGAAACATCAGTCATGAACATTTTACCTCGGGTCAATTTCCAAATAAGCCAAGTGTCGACAGTTCCAAAACACAATTTTCCTTGTTCTGCTTTTTCACGAGCCCCTTCCACATTATCTAAAATCCATTTTAATTTTGTGGCAGAAAAATAAGCGTCTAAAACCAGTCCTGTTTTTTCTTTGATCATATCTCCGTGCCCTTGAGCTTTCAATGCGTCACAATATTTTGCAGTTCTCCGGTCTTGCCAAACAATGGCATTATAAATTGGAATACTGGTTTCTCTATCCCAAACAATTGTGGTTTCTCTTTGATTGGTGATGCCAATGGCGGCGATTTCTTTTCCTGAGATTCCTACTTTTGCAATAACTTCAGCGGTTACGCTCATTTGTGAGGACCAGATTTCGTTTGGATCGTGTTCTACCCATCCTGGTTTTGGGAAAATTTGTTCAAAAGATTTTTGAGACACGTTGACAATTTCTCCATCGTGGTTGAAGACAATTGCCCTGGAGGAGGTAGTTCCTTGGTCAAGGGCAAGAATTAGTTTGTTTTTCATTTTGGGTGTTTTTATGTTAATAGAGTTGTAGATTATTTTACTTGAAATTCTGTTAAAAGGAAACCGTTGGCCAGAGTTCTAAATTCAGCTGTTTGAGCTTCGGCCCAAGGGGTGTCACGGCCTAATTCTTTGGCTAATAATTGAGCAACTTTTTCAGAAGAATCAATCGCTGCTCTGGCGTCTAAAAACAAAAGTCGCACGCGTCTGGCCAATACATCTTCAATGGTTCTGGCCATTTCGAAACGAATAGCCCAAGCCACTTCTGCCATGGTATAATCATAATCAGGATGTAGTTTCTCTTTTAATAAAGGCTCGTCTTCCTGTAATTTCAGTATTTTAGGAATGTCAGTTCCATAAATGTATAAATGATTCTCTCGGTCTGTTACGGAAGTTATTTTATTGCCGTGGATAGCGATGTGTTCCGTTTTACATCCTTTTTTAGGTAAATTATGGACTTTGATGGCTTTGCCAATAACGTCTTCAGCGATTTTTCGGTACGTAGTCCATTTTCCTCCGGTGATGGTGATTAATCCGGTATCCGAAACAATTATTTTATGACTTCTGGAAACTTCTTTGGTACTTTGCCCTTTTTTTTCTGGCGCTGCCAAAGGTCTTAAGCCTGCAAACACTGATAAAACATCGCCTCTTGTTGGTTTTTTCTCTAGAAATCTTTGAGCAGTTTCTAAAACGAAATCAATTTCTTGTTCCAAGGCAATTGGCTCCAGACTCGATTTTTTAACCAAAGTATCGGTGGTTCCTACCACAATTTTATCATGCCACGGCACTGCGAATAAAACGCGTCCGTCACTTGTTTTTGGAATCATTAAAGCATGTTCGCTTGGTAAGAACGATTTGTCAAAAACCAAGTGAATCCCTTGGCTTGGAACAATATATTTCTTGTATTCCAAATCATTCATTTTCATGATTGAGTTGGTAAAAACCCCGGTAGCGTTAATAACGGCAGTTCCGTTTAATTTATATTTGGTGCCGGTTTCTTTATCTTCAAATTCTACTCCCGTAACTTGGTTTTTATCGTCTTTCAATAAATTAATCACTTTCGAATAATTCAAAAGCGTAGCTCCTTTTTCAACGGCTGTTTGCGCAATGTTGATTGCCAAACGCGAATCATCAAACTGTCCGTCTTGATATACAACGCCGCTAACCAATCCTTTTTGTGTAATGGTCGGAAGCAATTCTATTGTTTTTTTTCTGGACACATATTTAGAAGCGCCTAAGCTTAATCGTCCGGCTAACATATCGTATATGGTTAATCCTATGGTATAGAAATAACCGCCCCACCAATTATAATTTGGAATCACAAAGGATTGGTTTTTCACCAAGTGACCAGCGTTTTGTGCCATTAGGCCTCTTTCTTTTAGGGCTTCGCGTACCAAAGCAATGTCTCCTTGTTCTAAATACCGAACCCCACCATGAACTAACTTTGTGCTTCGACTGGAGGTTCCTTTGGCAAAATCAATTGATTCCAACAGTATGGTTTTGAAACCTCTGCTAGCTGCGTCTAGCGCTATTCCTAATCCGTTAGCACCACCGCCAATGATAATTACATCCCAATTTTTGGTTTGTGTAAGTTGAATTAATTGTTCTGATCTTTTCATTTTATTGTTTTTATACCGTAACACAATATTTCGTTTTACAAACATAACGAAATAAATCGAAACAAAATGAAATTATTCAAAATAACCTGTTTTATTTTTTATTTCTAAAAGAATACCTATCTTTATTTCAATATTTAAACAGTAGTATGACTATAATTAATATCAGACAGGAACTAATAATAGAGGAATTAAATCAAAAAGGGTATGTTCATGTGGTGGAGCTGTGCGAAACACACAAGGTTTCGTCCGTAACCATACGGAAGGATTTGAGTTTTTTAGAAAGCAAGAATCTGTTGCATCGTACCCATGGAGGCGCTAGTAAACAGCCCATTTATGCGTTTGAAAGAAATGTAAGTGATAAAGAATTGCTTCAGGTAGAGCAAAAGAAGCTTATCGCAAGAGCGGCTTTGAGTTACATTAATGACAATGATTACATCATTATGGGCTCCGGGACTACGATTCATAATTTATCTAAAGTGATGGGGGGCTTTCAAAAATTAACTGTACTGACTCCTTCGCTTAAAGTTTCTTTAGAGCTCTGCAAACATTCGGAAATTGATACCATTCAACTGGGTGGTGATATTAGAAAAGCATCAACTTCAGTTGTGGGTGCTATTGCTGAAGGAATTTTGAGCCAGTTTTCCTGTAATAAATTATTTATTGGAACTGATGGGCTTCATTTAGAGTTTGGTTTAAGTACTTCAAATGCTATGGAAGCTCATTTGAATCAAGCGATGATTGATGTAGCCGAAAAAGTAATTGTTTTGGCCGATTCAACTAAAATGAATGTCAGGGGTTTTGGTAAAATCTGCAATGTAGAAAAAATTGATGTTTTAATTACCGATGAAGGTATCGATATCGAAACTAAAACGAAACTGGAAGAAATGGGGTTGAATGTCGTTGTTGTGTAAAAGGGCTTCTTTTAAGTTTTAAGTAACAATCATTGTATAATGGGGTGTTTTAAAATTAGAGAAAATGATGGAACAAGTTGATTTTAAGATACTATTGGCTATGTTTTTTGTTTTGACTTGACGACTTTTAAACTTTTCACATACTTAATTGCAGTTGGATTTTAGGAAATAGATCATAAAAAGGCAGTATTTTTAATAAAACCGCAGTGATTTATTTTTTTTAAAGTATAGGATTCAAATCATTCAAAACTTGCAACTGAATGATTAAATTGACTTTTAAAATTTAAAAAACTTAAAATTTAAAAAAATCTTCTACTTTTGCCGACATAAACAATCGGAATATGGCAAAGAATTTAGTTATAGTGGAATCACCTGCAAAGGCAAAAACAATCGAAAAATTTCTAGGAGCAGATTTTCAGGTCGAGTCAAGTTATGGGCACATTGCTGACTTGCCGTCTAAGGAAATTGGTGTTGATGTAGAAAATGGCTTCAAACCCAAATACGAAGTTTCTGCTGATAAAAAAGCATTGGTTACTAAATTAAAAGGACTTGCTAAAAAAGCTGAAATGGTATGGTTAGCAAGTGATGAGGATCGCGAGGGAGAAGCTATTTCTTGGCATTTAGCCGAAGAATTAAAATTAGACGCGACCAAAACCAAGCGGATTGTTTTTCATGAAATCACTAAAACTGCAATTCTAAAAGCCATTGATAATCCACGAGAAATTGATTATAACTTAGTCAATGCGCAGCAAGCGCGTCGTGTATTAGATCGATTGGTAGGTTATGAATTATCTCCTGTACTTTGGAGAAAAATAAAGGGAGGGCTTTCGGCAGGCCGTGTGCAATCAGTATCAGTTCGTTTGATAGTGGAACGGGAACGGGAAATTCAAAACTTTAATGCTGTAGCTACGTATTCTGTTGTGGCAGAATTTACTAATGAAACCGGTAAAATATTCAAAGCCAAACTGCCTAAAAATTTCAATACTAAAAAAGAAGCCGAAGATTTTTTAAATAGAAATATAGGTTCTACATATAAGGTAGCCGATTTGGAGACTAAACCTACCAAAAAAACACCAACAGGTCCGTTTACCACATCAACATTGCAACAAGAAGCCGCTCGTAAATTGTATTTGCCGGTAGGAATTACCATGCAACTGGCGCAACGCCTGTATGAAGCCGGACTGATCACGTATATGAGAACGGATAGCGTGAATTTATCTAAAGATGCGATGGAAGCGGCTCAGGCTGAAATTATTAAATCCTACGGAAAAGAGTTCTCTAAACCTCGAACTTTTGTCAATAAAAGTAAGGGAGCACAGGAAGCACACGAGGCAATTCGTCCTACGGATATGTCCCGTCATACGGTAAATATAGACAAAGATCAAGCGCGTTTGTATGACTTGATCTGGAAAAGAACCTTGGCTTCGCAAATGAGTGATGCACAATTAGAACGTACTAACGTGAAAATTGAAGCGAATAATCATGGTGAAATATTCACGGCTTCCGGAGAGGTTTTGCTTTTTGAAGGTTTCTTGAAAGTATACCTTGAAGGGCATGATGACGATGAAGAAGAGCAGGAAGGCATGTTGCCGGCAATGAAAGTCAATGAAAAATTACAAAACAATTACATCTCAGCAACCGAAAGATATTCTAGAGCGCCTGCAAGATATACCGAAGCTTCATTGGTAAAAAAATTAGAAGAGTTAGGAATTGGTCGTCCGTCTACCTATGCGCCAACAATTTCTACGATTATCAACAGGAATTATGTAGAAAAAGGAAATCTGGACGGGCAAGAAAGAAATTACGTGCAATTGATGTTGCAATCCGGAAAAGTAGCAGCGAAGGTGCTGAAAGAAAACACCGGATCTGATAAAGGAAAATTAGTTCCTACAGATATTGGAACAATTGTTACGGATTTCTTGGTAAAGAATTTCGGAAATATTTTGGATTATAATTTCACTGCAAAAGTCGAAGAGGATTTTGATGAAATAGCGGAAGGAAATATTGAGTGGACTAAAATGATGCAGGAATTCTACGATAAATTTCACCCTATAGTGAAAGATGTAGAGGCCAATGCAGATCGTGAAAGCGGGGAGAGAATTCTTGGAACCGATCCAAAAACAGGAAAGCCGGTTTCGGTTCGTTTAGGAAAATTTGGACCAATGGCTCAAATTGGTGCCGCTGATGATGATGAAAAAAAGTTCGCCAGTTTGATGAATGATCAAAATATTGGGAACATCACTTTAGAGGAAACGCTGAATCTATTTTTATTACCAAAAAATCTTGGAGAATATAAAGGCGAAGAAGTTGAGGTAAGTAATGGTCGTTACGGCCCTTATATTCGTCATGGTGCGGCTTTTGTTTCTTTGCCAAAAGGAGAAAATCCACTGGATGTTGATTTTGAAAGGGCTCAGGAATTAATCGATGAAAAGGCTATTGCCGATGCTCCAATTGCCGTTTATAAAGGCGAAGGTGTTCAAAAAGGCGTTGGTCGTTTTGGTCCCTTTATCAAATGGGATGGCTTGTTTATTAATGTAAGTAAGAAATATAATTTTGATGATTTGTCTCAAGTTGATATAGAAGCATTGATTGAAGATAAATTGCAAAAAAATATCGATAAAGTATTGCATAATTGGGAGGATGAAGGTATTCTGGTCGAGAAAGCCCGCTGGGGTCGCTCTGTAATCACCAAAGGAAAACTCAAAATTGAATTGAGTAAAGACGTAGATGCTGCCAAATTAACATTGGCGGAAGTCCAAGAAATGATTGCCAAAAAAACGCCTGCTAAAAAAGTAGCCGCCAAAAAAGCACCAGCAAAGAAAGCAGCTGTCAAAAAAACAGCCGTTAAGAAACCTGTCGCAAAAAAGTAATTAGTCACTAATTCCGGTTTCATCGCTCTTTGTTAAGAGTTGTGATTAAGGGAAAAAAATATAAAAATGGAATTTGATTTTCTAAAGCCCGTTGATGATGAAATCCTGGAATATATAAATGGATTGACTTCACAGCAACTGGGCGGTAAAATTGTGTTGCATACCCAGGAACAATTCCCTGATTTAAACAAGATTAAAATTGCCGTACTAGGTGTTTTAGAAAACCGAGGCAATGCCAATGCGGTGTCCACTGTTGATTTACTCTCGGTTAGGAAAGAATTATATGGATTATTTCCTGGAAACTGGGATGCATCTATTGCTGATTTAGGTGACATTCTTGCTGGAAACTCTACGGAAGATACCTACTTTGCCTTAAAAAAAGTAACAGCAAGTTTAATAAAAAAGAAGATTATTCCTATTGTTATTGGGGGTTCTCAGGATCTGACCTATGCTTTGTACAGAGCGTATGATGATTTAGAACAGATGGTGAATTTAGTTGCTATCGATAATAAGTTTGATTTTGGAAAAGAGAATGAACAGGCCTCGGCCACTTCTTATTTGACAAAAATAATTATAGACGAGCCGAACAATCTCTTTAATTATTGTAACATAGGCTATCAAACGTATTTTAATTCGCAAGAAGAAATAGATTTGATAGAGAAATTGTTTTTTGATGCCTATCGATTAGGGGAGGTTTCGAATAATATAGCTATATCTGAACCTGTTTTCAGAGATGCAGATGTGGTCAGTATTGATTTAAATGCTGTAAAATCATCTGATTCCGGCAATTTTAGTTCATTTGCACCCAATGGTTTTAACGGGAAAGAAATATGCGCGCTGTCACGATATGCAGGGATAAGTGATAAAGTTTCCGCATTGGGGATCTTTAATCACAATAATTCCGCACAAGAATCAGTGATCATAGCACAAATAATTTGGTATTTCATAGAAGGCTTTCATTATCGCTCGCATGAGTATCCTTTTGGAAGTAAAGAAAACTACTTGAAATATATAGTTCCCATGGAAGAAGAGGATCTTGTTTTTTATAAAAGTGATAAAACAGACCGATGGTGGATCGAAATTCCATTTATTTCAAATGTTAATAATAAATTAAAAAGAAACACGTTATTACCATGTTCTTATGAAGAATATTTAATGGCTTGTAATCAGGAATTGCCCGAAAGATGGTGGAAAGCGCAGAGGAAAAACATCATTTAGGATAATTTTATGCTTATTTATTCTTTTTTTATAAAATAGAGTTTGTTTAGTTTAAAAAAATTGTTTTTTTAAAAAATAATAAATAGGTTTACACCCTTAAAAATAATGAATATATAACCAAATTTATATGAAGAAGTTCATTGCATTTACGTCAATTTTGACCCTTTTAATTGGCTGTGGTAAATCAAGCGACAGAGGAGAACTAGTTGGTATTAATGGAGGGAAATGGCATCCGGAAAAACCTCTTGGAATGGCATTAATCCCAGGTGGCGCTTTTATAATGGGTAAGTCAGATGCTGATTTAGCCAATGTAGAGGACGCTCCAACAAAAACAGTTACGGTTCGCTCCTTTTATATGGATGAAACGGAAATTACCAATAGTGAATACCGTAAGTTTGTAGAGTGGGTAAAAGACTCTACAATGAGGGTGAGATTAGCAATTATGGCAGACATGAGCGGACAAACAGCTGATCCAACAGCTGCTAAGGGTAAAAATTCAGGAAGTATAGGTGACTTTGCTTTTAATGATTCGGATCCAGAGAAAATGACAGCCTATGACAAATACATGTATGATAATTATTATAGTGTAGGAACCGCTGACGATCCTTATGCCGGTAGAAAGCTGAATAAAAAAGTAAAATTAATAAAAGATACGAAACTATATCCGGATGAATATTATGCTGAAGTAATGGATTCTATGTATTTGCCAATAGAAGAATCATTCAACGGTCTTCGCACTATTGATGTTAATAAATTGAAATTCCGTTATTCTTGGATGGATATTCAGGCTGCTGCCAAAGCAAAAGACGGAAGACGAAAAGACTATATCAAAACCGAAGAAATAAATGTATATCCTGATACTAGCGTTTGGATTAAAGATTTTGCCTATTCCTACAATGAGCCAATGCATAATGATTATTTTTGGCACAAAGCCTACGGAGATTATCCTGTGGTAGGGGTCAAGTGGACTCAAGCGAAAGCATTTTGCGCCTGGAGAACATTATATAAAAACAGCCATATCAAATCAAAAAAGAAAGGACAAGACTTAATCAATTCTTTTCGATTGCCAACCGAAGCAGAATGGGAATATTCAGCCAGAGGAGGTTTAGAATCTGCTACTTATCCTTGGGGAGGGCCATATACTAAAAACGACAGAGGTTGTTTCTTGGCAAATTTCAAACCCAACAGGGGCGATTATGCAGCAGATGAAGCCTTGTATACTGTTGAAGCAAAATCGTATGAACCAAATGGTTATAATTTGTACAATATGGCAGGAAATGTTTCGGAATGGACCGATTCTTCATATGATCCAAATGCGTATGAGTATGTATCGTCAATGAATCCAAATGTTCAGGATACTTCAAATAAACGCAAAGTACTGCGCGGTGGTTCATGGAAAGATGTTGCTTATTTCCTACAGGTAGGTACAAGAGATTATGAATATGCTGATTCAGCCAGGAGTTATATAGGTTTTAGAACCGTTCAGGATTACATGGGAGTTCAAACTACCGGAATCGGAAAAAAGAGATAATTAAAACAAACCAAATCTATTCATTTTTTAAAAACACTATTATGGCATTATTAAGTAAGAAAGCAATGAATTTCGCATACGGCATGGGAGCTGCTGTTGTAATCATAGGCGCACTATTCAAAATCACCCATATTGAATTTGGTTTTATTACAGGAAATTTAATGCTAACTATAGGTCTTGTTGTAGAAGCAGCCATTTTTGCGCTTTCTGCCTTTGAACCGGTTGATAATGATTTGGATTGGACTTTAGTATATCCGGAATTAGCTAACGGTCAGGCTAAACCAGCAACTAAAAAAGTAGAAACACCATCTGATGCACAAGGATTGTTGTCTCAAAAATTAGATATGATGTTAAAAGATGCCAAAATTGATGGGGAATTAATGGCTAGTTTAGGTAATAGCATCAAAAATTTCGAATCAGCAGCAAAGGGAATTGCCCCAACAATAGATTCTATTACATCTACTAAAAAATACAGCGAGGAGTTGACTTTGGCTGCAGCCCAAATGGAGTCATTGAACAGTCTGTATAAAATACAATTACAAAGCGCCTCCAGAAATGTACAAATTAATGAAGAAGTTGCTGAAAACAACCTAAAATTAAAAGATCAAATGCAGTCATTGACTTCAAACCTATCCTCTTTGAATAATGTATATGGTGGAATGCTTTCTGCAATGAATAATAAAGGATAATTAGTTTCAAACTATAAAAAAATATTAAACTAATTATTTAGAAAATATGGCAGGAGGAAAACTAACCCCTAGACAGAAGATGATTAACCTAATGTATTTGGTTTTCATCGCAATGTTAGCATTAAATATGTCCAAAGAAGTGTTGTCTGCTTTTGGATTAATGAATGAAAAATTTGAAGGGTCAAACGCTTCAGCTCAACAATCAAACGCTCAAATGTTAGCTGGATTAGATGCGAAAGCAGCGGAAGCAGGTGGCGAATTTGCTGCAGCGGCCATAACAGCTCATAAAGTAGAAGTGATAACAAAAAATTTTTACGATTATATTGGACAAATAAAAGCGGAAGTTTTAGTAGGAACCGAAGTGGATCCGGAGACGGGTAAACTACCGT
Organism: Flavobacterium sp. ZB4P23; assembly: GCF_003970375.1. NCBI lineage: Bacteria > Pseudomonadati > Bacteroidota > Flavobacteriia > Flavobacteriales > Flavobacteriaceae > Flavobacterium > Flavobacterium sp. ZB4P23. The sequence goes on along the minus strand of NZ_RYDK01000002.1, from coordinate 403,636 downwards.
ATGAGGCTATGGACAAAGGAGATAATATTGATAATTTATGGTTCAGTCCCGCAGGTTACTCCGCTAAAGGAAAAGAAGTTATTTCAACAGTTGAAAAGTATAAATCGGACATGAAGTTGGCTTTGGGTGATAATAAAAAATTAGCGCCAATTTTATCTGAAGTTCAAGCTAAGTTTAGTTTGGCAGATGTTAAGAATAAAGACGGTATTTCGGTAGCCTATTTAGATTATCATTTTAAAGGCTTTCCAGCAGTTGCTTCTTTAGCTAAGCTATCTGCTTGGCAGAATGATGTTAAAAAAGCAGAATCAGATGTGTACAGTACGGCATTAGGTAAAGCGGCGGTTGCAGCGGCATCTTACAGTAATTATCAAGCTATCGTTGTATTGGATAAAAATGCTTATTTCCAGGGCGAACAGGTTACAGGTAAAGTAGTTTTGGGACGTTATGACGAGAATACCAAACCAACAAGTGTTACTGGTGCAAGATTAGATCCAGCCACAGGACAGGCTAGAATAGCTATGACCGCTGGAGGTGTTGGAGAACAAAATATTGCGGGTCAATTTACGTTTATTGAAGATGGTAAAACAATTCCATTGAAATTTGCTGGAAAATATGTTGTGGTGCCAAGACCTAATTCTGCAACAATTTCAGCAGATAAGATGAATGTCGTTTATAGAGGCGTATCCAATCCTATGACTATTTCCTTTGCAGGTATTCCGGATAATGCTGTTAATGCTTCTGCTCCAGGTTTATCAAAGGTAGGCAACGGTAAATACGTTATGAATCCTGGTGGTGGTAATGAAGTTATTGTCAGCGTATCAGGAAAAATGTCTGACGGAAAAGTGGCTACTGATAAAAAAGTTTTCAGAATCAAAGGTATTCCGGGGCCAGCTGGAACTATTAGGGGAGAAATGGGAGTGGTCAAAGGTCCTAAATCAAACTTAGAGATAGCTACAATCGGAGCTAAATTAGTTGATTTTGATTTTGAAGTTGGTTTAAATGTAGTTGGTTTTAATTTAAAAGTTACCGGACAGCCGACAGTAGTTGTATCAGGAAACAGATTAAATGCACAATGTAAGGCCGTATTATCAAAAGCAGGAAGAGGTGATCAAGTGACCATTTCTGAGATTAAAACCAAACTTGTTGGTGCAGGAAGCTACTTATTGCCAAGAACAGCTCCAGTAATTTTTGAAATACAATAATTAGTACGTTTTTATATAAACCTACTTCAATATCTTATAATGATACTATGATGAATGTAAGAAATTTTTTAATCGCTATAGTCTGTTCCACAGGAAGTCTTGCTTCGGTTGCACAATCTAATTTGCTTAATGCAAAAACTCCTGACGAAATAGGTCTAAAATCTGATGCACAATTAATTTCAGATAACGATAGGCCTTTGTCCTATGGATATGTGCATGATAGAGATGTTTTAATGGGAAAAACAACCTGGGAAATAATCGATTTAAACGAAAAGATTAATTTTTCATTGTATTTTCCTGTAGATACTGCAAATATTGGTTCGGATAGGCGTTCGTTATACGATGTGCTGACTAAAGCCATAAAAAGTGGTGAATTAACAGAAGTGTATACAGATAGTTATTTTAACACTAAAAAATCATTTAAAGACATCCAAGCTTCATTAACTCGAATAGATACTACAGACGCCGGTAGAGAACAAATAAATGCAGGGAATCAAATATCAGAAGAATATATTCTGAGACAGGATCTTTCTGCTCAGGACGTAACACAGTATAAAATTAAGGGGTATTGGTATTTTGATAAAAGGCAGAGTGAATTAAAGTATCGTTTATTGGGTATTTGTCCAGTGACTCCGGATGTTTATACGATGAATAGTGATCAAAAAGATTATATTGAGTTGTTTTGGGTGTTTTTTCCAGCAGCAAGAGATGTGTTGCATGATGCCAAAGCATTCAATGATAAAAACTCAGCGATGCCGATTTCATTTGATCAAATCTTAAATTCAAGACGTTTTAATAGTTTTATTTACAAAGAAGAAAATGTTTATGGAGACAGATCCATTGAAGAGTATATGAAAGATAATGCCCAGAATCAGTTGTTAGAATCCGATCGAGTGAAAGAGAAAATTCGCAATTTCGAATCTGATATGTGGAATTATTAATTTCAGTTTTTTTACTATAAACACAAAACTCTTACTGTGATGGTAAGAGTTTTGTGTTTTAATGTATTTACTTTGTCTTTAGTTTAAATTATATTTCTTCAAATGATTGATTATTTAATAATTGGTTCAGGTTTAGCGGGTATTTCATTTGCAGAGGTTGCGCTGCGAAATGATAAAAGTATTTTAGTACTGGATAATAATTCTCAAAATTCTTCAAGAATCGCCGGGGGGTTGTATAACCCTGTTATTTTAAAACGATTCAGTGAGGTTTGGCAGGCACAAGAGCAATTAGTTTTGATGAATGAATTTTATGCGCTGTTGGAAAAAAAATTAGAATGTACCGTAGATTTTAAGAGACCTATTTTGAGAAAATTTTTCTCCGTAGAAGAACAGAATAATTGGTTTATAGCTTCGGATAAAATAAATCTTTCGCCATTTTTATCCACAAAATTGATTTTTGAGAAATTTTCTGGAATTGATTCTCCCTTTGGATACGGAGAAGTTTTGCAGACGGGTTATGTTGATACCGCATTGTTGTTGCGTAAATACAGAGACTATCTTATCCATAATAAGATGTTTCAGGAGGAGTCTTTTGATTATGAGGTGCTTCAGGTTGACTCAAATGGTATTCGGTACAAAGACATTCAAGCGAAACATATTGTTTTTGCCGAAGGCTTTGGAATGCATGGAAATCCTTATTTTAAACATTTGCCATTAGACGGTACAAAAGGGGAGCTTTTTGTCATTAGAGCACCTAATTTGCGTTTAGATGTGATCGTCAATACAAGTGTCTTTATTTTGCCTCTTGGAAATGATTTGTTCAAGGTAGGAGCCACTTACAATTGGAAAGATAAAACAGATTTACCTACTCCAGAAGGAAAAACGGAATTAGTGGAAAGAATAAAAGAGATTATTACTTGTGATTTTGAAATTGTGGCTCATTTTGCTGGAGTTCGCCCCACGGTAAAAGATAGAAGACCACTCGTAGGAACACATCAAAATTATAATTCAGTACATATTTTGAATGGTTTGGGCACACGAGGGGTTATGTTAGGTCCTGCAATGGCAAAAGCTTTATTTGACACTATTGAAAATAAAATTCCTTTAGACACTGCAATTGACATCAATCGATTTGTATCTAAAGGAAAAAAATAGTGTTATTTTTCATTTAATTTGTGATCATACGAAACAAACATGTTGATGTAAATATTCCTTGCCCATCGCAAAACAAAAGGGAATAAAATAACCAGTGATACTATTATTGCAAGGAATGCAACTTTTAGACTGGATTCGAAGAGAACAAAAGAGATAACAAAAGCAGCAATTCCTATTGCTACATTTAATCCGTAACTAACGTACATAGCGCCATAAAAAAAAGAAGGTTCAATTTGATATCTTAAACCACAATGACTGCAATTTTCGTGCATTTTCAATATTTTGTTTAGATGTAACGGATTTTTATCTAAATACATACTCTCATTCTGACATTTAGGACAAGTTCCTGTTAAAATGCTATATAATTTGGATCCTTTTTTTAACATTTGCAAAAAATTTAATTTTTCCTTTTTTGGAGTTACAAATTTACGCATTCAAAAAGGAATAAAATCACAATACATGCTTAATATACACAATTTATCCGTTTCATTTGGTGGTTCCTATTTGTTTGAAGAAGTTACCTTTCGATTGGGTGCCGGAGACCGCGTGGGTCTTGTAGGAAAGAACGGAGCGGGGAAATCGACCATGCTTAAAATGTTAGCAAAAGATTTTGCTCCAGATTCAGGTGTTATTTCTCAAGAGAAAGACCTTCGTATGGGATTCTTGCGTCAGGATATTGACTTTGAACAAGGAAGAACGGTTCTGGAAGAAGCATATGAAGCGTTTACAGAGATTAAAATTGTAGAGAAAAAGCTCGAAGAAATCAATCACTTATTGGTTACCAGAACGGATTATGAAAGTGATGAATACAGTCAAATCATTGAAGACTTATCGGATTACACCCATCGTTTTGAATTATTGGGCGGTTATAATTATGTGGGGGACACGGAGAAAATTTTACTTGGTTTAGGATTTAAAAGAGATGTTTTTGATAATCAAACCGAAACTTTTTCCGGTGGATGGAGAATGCGTATCGAATTAGCCAAGTTATTATTGCAGGCCAATGATGTTTTGCTGCTGGATGAGCCCACGAATCACTTGGATATTGAGAGTATCATTTGGCTGGAAAGTTTTCTTCGCAATTATCCCGGTGTGGTGGTAATTGTTTCGCACGATAAAATGTTTTTAGATAATGTGACAAACAGAACAATCGAAATTTCCCTTGGTAAAGCCTATGATTTCAATAAACCATATTCTCAATATTTAGAATTGCGTCATGAGATTCGTGAAAAACAATTGGCTACGCAAAAAAATCAAGCAAAAAAAATAGAAGAAACAGAGAAATTAATCGAAAAATTTCGTGCCAAAGCCTCTAAAGCCTCCATGGCACAATCGATGATTAAAAAACTTGACAAAATAGAACGTATTGAAGTAGATGAAGATGACAATTCCGTTATGAATATTACTTTTCCAGTTTCGAAAGAACCGGGACGAGTAGTTATAGAAGCTGAAAATGTGACCAAAAGCTACGGGGACAAAACGATTTTGAAAGATATCAATCTATTAGTAGAGCGTGGAAGTAAAATAGCATTCGTAGGACAAAACGGGCAAGGAAAATCAACTTTTATTAAGGCTATTGTTGACGAATTCGAGTATAAAGGAAATATCAAGTTAGGACATAATGTACAATTGGGGTATTTTGCACAAAATCAGGCTGAATATCTGGATGGCGAAATCACTTTGTTGCAAACGATGGAAGATGCGGCGGCAGATACGAACCGAATGAAAGTACGCGATATGCTGGGTTCTTTCTTGTTTCGTGGTGACGATGTAGATAAAAAGGTAAAAGTCCTTTCCGGAGGCGAAAGAAACCGTTTGGCGTTGTGTAAATTATTGTTGCAACCTATTAATGTTTTATTGATGGATGAGCCTACTAATCACTTGGACATCAAATCGAAGAATGTGTTAAAAGCCGCTCTTCAAAAATTTGGCGGTACTTTATTACTGGTTTCTCACGATAGGGATTTCTTGCAGGGCATGTCAAATTTAGTATATGAATTTAAAGACCAAAAAATAAAAGAATATTTAGGGGATATCAACTATTTTTTAGAACAACGCAATATGGAAAACATGCGTGAAGTAGAAAAAAAAGAGGCTCAGAAAGTAGCATCACCTAAAGAAAGCAATAAAGCATCATACGAAGATCAGAAAAAAGGAAAAGCATTACAAAACAAGTTAAGCAAGATCGAAAGCCAAATCAAGCAATTAGAAAAAGACATTCAGCAAGATGATAAAATGCTGGCTTCTAATTATGATAAACATATTGAGGATGCTAAGTTTTTTATGGCGTACAATAAGAAAAAGGCTGAGTTAGACAAATTTCTTTTAGATTGGGAAGCTGTTCAGGAAGAAATTGATACTGTGTAAAAAAGAAGAGTTCCGGTTTTGGAGCTCTTTTTTTATTTAATAATCCCAATAGATTTTGAATGTGCAATAGCTTCACTACTGTTTTTGAAATAACAAATAGAAACTTTTAAGGTTTCTAAATTTTCCATAATTGTAATTATTTTTTCTTTTTTAGAAGTCCCAGTTTGTCGGATATAAACTGCTTTTACGGTAACTGGGAAAATTTTACAAATAGCTTCGTATAAATAGGGGTCATGTTGTGAATCATCCCCTAGAAGTACATACTCTAAATTGGGATAAAACTCTAGAATGTGTTTTATTTTGTCAAACTTGTGGTTGTGATCCCCACTTCCGGTGATGAAAAAATCAGCCAGGCTCGTCTTGATGTCTTTCAGTAATAAAACGGCTTTTGGAAGCTTATGAATTTCAGTGAATTGTATGACAAAACGATACAAATTCCATTCACTGCTGGAAACATAAAAGAACGCATTTAACTCGTGTTTGTTTGTTCTTCCTGCCGAACTCAAGGCTTGATAATGGGTAACTACATCATCAAAAGTTTTTCTTTTATATATGTTTTTAAACAATAAAACATATAATTTTTTTAAAGGATTCAGCGTGTGAGAAACTAAAAAAGTATCATCAATGTCAGAGATGATTCCCAGATTTCCTTTGTGTGGACGAATATAACTGTCTTTGGCTGTAATGGTTTCGTTATTATGAGTAATACTCACTTTATAATCAATCCAGCCATACTTAGAATCCTGATCTAGTGGCACGCAAAACTTAAAATAACCATCATTTAGTGTTCTGGTATGGATTTTGGAATTGTTTTGTTCTAAATACACATCAGCATTTGCTTGTGTCTTTATTTGAAACATTTTGATTACTGAAGTAGCATTTTTAAAGTTCTTTTTTTGAAAATTATATTCTTTAACTGTTGTTGGTTTGAACACATGCCCCATGACAATTAATTCTTGCTCATTAGCGTAGCCACGATATAATTTTAAAATTGGTTTCATTTATTGTAGTACTTTTGATTGGAGATGAATTTAATTAATTTTAATTAATAAAAGAAGATAAAGTTTGAGAAATAACATTATTGTTGTTGTTAATCCTATTTCCGGTGACATTGATAAATCTGAATTTATTGATGCTGTGGCACTTTTTGCTGAAAAAGAAAATTTTAATCCAGTAATTTATAATACCTCGGGAGTAAATGATATTGATAAAATAAAGGTGCTGTATCAAACCTACAAACCACAACGAATTATTATTACAGGGGGTGACGGAACCATAAAAATGGTAGCCGAAGCAATGGAAAATCAAGATGTAATTTTAGGAATTTTACCCGCCGGATCAGCTAATGGATTGGCAGTAGACTTGAATTTACCTGCCACACTTGAGGAAAACTTAGAAATTGCTTTTCACAATGAGTACATGATGATTGATATGATTTCTATTAATGGAAAAAAAAGTGTTCACCTAAGTGATATTGGACTTAATGCAGAATTGATTAAGAACTATGAAAAAAGTACGATTCGGGGAAAACTGGGGTATGCTTTGCAAGCGGTGTCTACTCTGATTGATTTAGATGAGCCTTTTTTTGCCACAATAACAGGTGATTTTCCCACTATTGAATGTGTAGCGAGAATGATTGTTATTGCCAATTCAAAAAAATATGGAACAGGAGTTTCTATTAATCCTAACGGACTAATGAACGATGGGAAATTTGAATTAGTGATCTTGAAAAATTTAGATTTAGTAGTGCTTGGGAAAATTATTACCGGAAATATAACAACAGATGATGCAGAAGATATAGAAATAATATCAGTAAAAAATGCTTTAATCACGACTAGTGTGCCGGTTAGCTTTCAAGTTGACGGTGAATATTGTGGATCCGAAACTAAGCTAAATGTCGAAATTTTACCCAAACACATGAAAGTTGCCGTACCATATACTGATCCAGATTATGGATTTATTTGAACGGATTGCGTTCTTGCCATTTGATTTTAGGTTCTAAATATTTGAATATCTTTGGCATAAAATGATTGGCAACCCTATTGCTGTGGCCTATTAATCCATACATTTTTATGGGCTTAGCGCCAACAGAACTTTTGATTTCCAAAGCAGTTCTTGCAAAGATAATTTCCTGAAAGCCTTTATTAATTGAATAGGCAATCATGTCATATAACATATTCAGGTACAGCATTTTCTCGCGCTGAACACTTTCATCATATCCCAGAAAGTAGGTATCCATTATGGAACCGTTTTTAATCAAAGTATTGAAACCTATTAGTCTGTCCTTTGAAAAATAACCATAAAAAAGAAATTTGTCTTTGAAAATTTCTTTAAAAATCCTAAAATGATTTTTTGGAAGAAAAAAAGTATTAAAGGGAGCATTTTTAGCCACATGAAGGTACAAATCATAAATCGTTTCTTCCAAGGCAATGATGTCTTCCAGGTGTAATTTTCTTTTTTCAATCTGATCTGCCTTCTTTCTTGCTCTTTTATATTGATCCCGGTATTTTTTTGAAAGAGAGTCAATATAATTTTGTTCTGTTTTCCAGGCTTCATTAATGGTGAAAACCATATTAGGCTGTGTCGAAAACGGATATTCATTTTTGAATTCCGGAATACGGAAGGTTTTGATTTCCTCGCAATTGAAATCTTTGTAGGTGGTAATGTGAATTTTTTTGCCTTTGGATTTAAAGCGTTGTTTTAATTCAGTTACAGCAGTATTCAATACTTGTAAAGCTCTCTTTTTATCAATGGTGTCTAACAAAGCAAAAGAATTTTGTCCGGTTAACATATTGTTGCCAATAACCAGTACATGAGATCCAAAGTTCCTGAAAACAAAATTTCGTACCGCTGTCTTGATACACTTATCGCGTTCTCCAAAAGATTCCAGTTTGTTTAAATCCAGAAATTGGGAAAGCGCAATCCCTACTAAAGTGTCATTTTCAAAGAGTCCAATATAATGACAAATCATGTTCTCAGGGGATGATCTTTCTAAAACATCCAGATATTTTTTGGATAAAAAAACAGTCGAAATCGCCATGTCATCCCAGTTTGAATGGAGCTGCGCAGTAGTAGTATAAATTTTAAAGGAGTATGCTGAATTCAAATTAAAAAGAAATATTTTTCGCCAAAATTAGTTAATAAAGTTAAATTATTTTTCAATATATCAAAATTTACTAACTTTATATTCCTGAAATTTGGATCTTCATAATTGTTTTAATCTGAATATTGTTTTACATCAGCAAGTTACAGGCAGATCAACCCATAAATAAATAAAAGTATGAAAAGGTACACCGAACAATCCATTCAATCAGAGTTGAAAAAATTGAAAGACTGGCAGTATATTAATAATGGAATTGAGAAAAAGTTTATGTTCCTGGATTTTACTCAAGCCTTAGGTTTTATAGTTCAAGTAGGAATAAAAGCGGAGAAAAAAAATCATCATCCGGAATTATGCAACGTGTATAATAAAGTAACCATTCGGCTGACTACTCATGATGCAGATGGTGTAACGGATAAGGATCTTGATTTGGCAAAAGCCATCGAAGAGCTTTAGGGAATGTAGTTTTATTGTTGTTATTGTTGTTGTTGTTGTTGTTGTTGTTGTTGTTGTTGTTGTTGTTGTTGTTGTTGTTGTTGTTGTTGTTGTTGTTGTTGTTGTTGTTGTTGTTGTTGTTGTTGTTGTTGTTGTTGTTGTTGTTGTTGTTGTTGTTGTTGTTGTTGTTGTTGTTGTTGTTGAATTTTGGGGCAAATTACTACTCTCATATTTGTGAAATATCCATCCAAAATATACTGCCAGTCAGGTGTTTTGTAATTTATTTTGTCCTGATGAAGCTAAATTTAATTAGAATTGTTCTAAGAAAAAGGAAGTTCAATCATTGACAGAGTAGTTATAGAACGCACTCTAAAAAATATTTTGCTGTAAGAGATATCTCTATTTAAAATTATAAAACATGTATTTCATCGGTTTTATTTGCTGATTAACTAGAAACCATCTATTTTAGGAATGTAAAAGACTAAATTTAAAGGGATGAAAAGTGTAACTACTCTGTTTTCAATCATTTTTTTTTCATGTTCAATGTTGGCCGATGTATCTGATCAGGAGAAAGATGCCTTAGTAAAACTGTACCAGTCCACTAGTGGAAGTCAGTGGCATGTCAAGTGGGATTTATCATCACCTGTTACCACTTGGTATGGCATAAAAGTACAAGACGAAAAAGTGATTGCAGTACATCTAGCTGATAATAATTTAGTGGGTGAAATTCCAGCTGAAATTGTTAATCTCGTAGGTCTTCAAGAGTTGGATTTACACAAGAACCAAATATCAGGTTCGATTCCTTTTTTTATTGGAAAATTAAAAGAAATGAAAGTATTGAACCTTTCTTTTAATAAGTTGTCAGGAACAATTCCTTCCTCTATTTGTGAAATGAGTAATTTGAAAGACTTAGAGTTGTATATGAATGCGCTTTCAGGGGAATTGCCCATGCAAATAGGATCCTTGAAACAGTTAGAAATACTATCATTATTTAACAACGAAATTATAGGGGAAATTCCAAATTCTTTATATGATTTAAAAACGTTAAAAATATTGCTCTTAAATAGTAATAAACTTTCGGGAGTATTAAGTAGTGAAGTGGTAAACATGACAGCACTTGAAAATCTTAGTTTATTTGACAACAAAATGAACGGTCAAGTGCCAATAGAATTAGAAAAATTAGAAAATCTTAAAGAAATGAATATTTCATACAATAGATTTAATGGAGTAGTGTCTAAAGATTTAGCAGTTTTAGATGTGTTAAATATGACAATGTTGAATGACAAAGGCGTTGCAGTGCTATTAGAAGTTACGACCAATAGAAACTCAGCGATTGTTTCGGAGGATTAATTTTAAATAAAATAACCGCTTAGTATCTTTTAATAAATTGAATTTAGTTGATTTTGGATAGGTTGATTTTAGTAAACGTAGTTGGTAAAAAACCTGTGTGACTTATCACGCAGGTTTTTTTTAGTTTTAAAATGCTTTACGGATTCGTGTATTAGTTGTCTGTTTTGATCTATTCCTTTTAAATATTTGGGAAGTTTTTTGGATCTCTATTGTTTGAATTTCTTAGTTGTTTTTGGTTATTCTAATGAAAAAACAAATCGGTCAACACCTTTCTTGATGTTTCCATTTCAAAATGAGTTCTCCATTAGTTAGCTTAGACTTATTTCTTTAGTGGATAGGTTTCTTACTCCATGAGGTTCTGTTTTGAAGTTCAAAAAGTAGCATTCCAAAAAATAAATTAATGTTTTTATTAAGCCCTGTTAATTCTCTATTATTGACTATGTCGTAAAATCGAAAATAATCGATAAAAAACAAGTTTGTTCGATGATCATACATTTTTAACATATTTTGTAGTCTTTTACATTCAAATAAAAACAATATAAACATTGTAGAATGCGTTTTATTGTATATTTTTGTTTAAATTAAAATTTAATCTAAATTATGAAATTGAAAATTATTTTTTTTAGTCTGTTTTTTTTGTTATCTGTAACAGGTACCGTTTCTGCACAAGATAAAAAGGTATCTACTAGTATTATCAGCTCGACGACAACGATAAAAAAGTATCACGAATTGAAAGAGCTGCAGGGAATGAAAAAAGCGGAATTGATGGAGTTGTATATAGAACGTATTAATGTACTTGTGAAGACATTGCCTTATATTGCCTTAGTCACTAAACCAGGTGTTACTTTGGCTGATTTAGGAATTCCTAATGATAATAAAAAGGCTTTGATTCAACAGGCTGAAAGTACTAACGATTTCCTTGATGTGACCTTGGATTTTCATAAAAAAATGGTTCCCTATTCTGACACAAATAATTTAATAGCAGCCATCTTATTTTATGAAAACACAATGAAATCATTACATGAATTCAATGAAATGTAAGATTTATTAATTTAGTTGTCTTTTTAAATTTTTATAAGAGTAATGTAGCATTAATCGAGTTATAATATAATAAATACTCGTTATCGATGCATTTTGAAATCATTCAGAAAATCGTACTGACGTTTTTTAGTAATACACTAAAGATAAACTCCTACCATCTAACTTATAGTCCTAATGAAATCGATATCACAAATTACATATATGGTCCTTTTTATAGTTTTTAGCGTAAACGCACAACAAGAAAAAGGAATTACTGGTTCAAATAATTGGTTAAATAATTGGACAGAATTTAAGCCCAATAAAATCGATTATGGTGAGCCCAATCAGATTTTGGCCGGTACTATTGCAGTAAACACAAAATTGTATAAAAAAAATAAATACATACTGCAAGGCAGTGTCTATGTTGTCAATAATGCCACTTTAACCATTGAGCCTGGAACGGTTATAATTGGGGATTACGAATCTACTGCTGCACTTATTATAACTAAAGGAGCAACAATTATTGCAGATGGACTAGAAACAGATCCGATTGTTTTTACCTCAAACAGGAGTGTCAAAAGAGCTGGGGATTGGGGAGGTATCGTTATTTTGGGTAATGCACCAATAAATAAATTGGATAATACCTCTTCTGTGAATTATGGTTTGGACACTTCTTTAACGTCTTACGGTGGGGAGGAAACAAACAGTAATTCGGGGATTTTAAGGTTTGTGAGGATAGAATTTGCTGGTAAAAAAGTTAAAGGGAAAGAAAATTTTAACGCATTATTATTAGCAGGCATCGGGAACAAAACAATTCTGGAGAATATAATGGTTGGTTATTCGGCAGGAGATTCATTTGAAATATTTGGAGGGGATTTGAAACTTAATAAAATGGTTTCTTTTAAATCCAGAAGGAATGATTTTAAATTTAATTATGGGACACAGTGTAAAATAAATAACTCTCTGGTAATTCGTGCTTCTTATATAACTAGTAGTTTGGGGTCACGATGCATAGATGTCTGTTCATATGATAGAAAAGAAGAAGTTGATTTTTCTAAAAAACAAACATCGGTGATTGCAACAAATTTAACATTGGTTAACAACAGCGAAAACATAAATGTTGATATTCAATCTGGCTTGGTAAAAGAGGCGATATATATAGCTGAGAATGCTTCCTTTGATTTTAAAAGAAGCGTTATTTCAGGTTTTAACCCGGCGGTATTATTAAGCGACAAAATTGAAATTAATGAGGAAAATCTTCAAAAAATTAGGTTTGAAGAAATGTATTTCAATTTCTGTAGAGGGAATATTTTTACAGAATATAATTCTAATAACGAAGATTTAGAAAATTGGTATGGCAATGGTTCTTTTTCAAATGTATATTCTCAAAGCGACAATAATGAGACATTTATAAATTTTACAGATGAGAAAAACCCTGATTTCAGATTGCGGATAGGAAAGATTACAGCTTCAAATGATTAAACAGACAGTATCGTTTTTATAAATTTTAACTATAAAAATGATACTTGCTTTTATTAGAAGTATGGGTGAGTAGTATTGATAAAGATAGAAGATGTGATGAGCGGTTTTGTAAAAAAATATTTTTTTTGTTTTATGTTGTTTCTTTTGCCGTTAACTAAAACTGTTTATGCTCAGATAGTTATTGGCAACCCTTCTTTACAGTTTAGCCAAATTTGTGCCAATGGAGGTTTTAACTCTTTTAGTGTAGACTTTTCTTTCTCACCAGTTACAGGATTAAGTGATACCAATCAATTTATTGTTGAGATGTCAGATCCTAACGGAAACTTTACTAATCCTACCGTTCTTTTTACTTCAAGTCCCGGATCGGTTACAATCTCTCCGGCAACTTTAACTTTCTCAGTGCCAAAAACAACAGCGGGAGAGCAATATAAACTTAGGATCAAAAGCACAGGACCTGTTGCTACAAGTTCAAATTCTGCTGTGTTTCCAGCCTACTATAAAATTCAAGATTCCCCGTTTTCTATTAATAACTTTAATGCTACAGCGATGTATTGTTCAGGGGAGAGTTGTGTTTTAACGATTGATAATCCCGGAACTGGGTCTAATGACTCTCCGTTGAAATATCCTGGATTGACTTATAGATGGTACAAAGAAGGTAGTTTAGTTCCTGTTGCGACTACCCCCAGCTTAACGGTTAATCAACCAGGGAAATATTATGTTGAAACTAATTATGGTTCTTGTACCTCAAATTCATACTCAAACCGGGTAATCGTAAGTGAATCTTCCTCTACGGCCGTTGCTACGATAACGTCCAGTCTTGGGAATCCTTTTTGTTCTAACGGAAGTTCAACAATATTAACTACGGTAACCGGAACCAGCTACCAATGGTATAAAAATAATGGGGTGTTAACAGGTGCAACAAGTCAAACTTATGTAACCAATCAACCGGGTCAGTATACTGTAGTTGTTGATTTTGGCGGATGCATTGCCAATGCTTCGATAGATTTGGAACAGTATCAATTTAATAGCAGTATTAATGTTCCGAAGACAAGCACCATCTCACCAAATGAATCGTTGACGGTATCCGTAAAAACAACAGCCTCAAATCCGGAGTACCAATGGTATTTTAATAATGCTGTTATTCCGAACGCCATAGGAAGTGATTATGAGGTTACTATGGAAGGGAGTTATAAAGTAGTTATCAAACAAACTTCAGGATGTGTTATGTCAGAGGAATTATCTTTTCAAATCAATAATGATGTTGATGCGCAAGTTGTAAGCATACCTAATTTAATAAGTCCAAATGGAGATGGAATCAACGATACCTGGATTATACCCCAAGAATATGCAAGTGGTTCGGATGCAGAAATACTATTGATAAGTTCTTCTGGGGAATTGGTACTTAAGACAAATAATTATCAAAATAATTGGCCTGAAAATATAACAGTTTTTAAAAATGTAAATCAAGTGTATTATTATATAATTACCACACAAGATCGGAAAGTGAGAAAAGGTTCAATAACAGTGCTTAAATGATATGAGGAAAACTTTACTAGCCATAGTCTTTTTTTATGGTACATTTCAGGCACTCCATTCCCAAGATAAAAGGGATGGAGTTAGTTCGTTTTCGCTGCCTGTGAGAAATTCTTTGAAGTTTAACAGATTTTTGATCAATCCCACTTTCAGTTTTGTCAAGGAACAAAGTACCTATCTCAGTTTTTACAATAAAAGACAATGGGTTCAATTTGATGATGCACCACAGACATATTTATTCGGATATTCAGGTAGATTCGCGGAAAATGGAGGTATGGCCGTCGGATTGTTTCAACAAAATTATGGGGTGCTCACCACTTTTGGGGCCATTACAAATTTTTCTCAAAATATTAGACTTCAGGAAGATAGTAATCTGACTTTTGGAATGAATGTAGGCTTTTATAAAAGTGGTTTAAATAGAGGTAAGGTGATTACCAATGTTTCCGATCCGTCGTTAGAAAGCATACCGTCAAATACTTTGATTACCATAAATCCGGGGATAAACTATGGAACTGCTTTTTTAGATTTTGGAGTATCGGTAAATAATCTGGTTTTATACAATCTAAAAACCTCTAAGATAGTTGAAGATGATCCTGGAAATAGTGTTGAAGCCCATATCATGTATACGGGCTATTTAGACACCTATGGTCATTTTTACAAAAGCAAATTTTCTGCCCTAATTAAGTCGGAGTTTAAAAAGGATAAAACAGTTGTTTCTGGGTTAATGATGTTTGCCATTCCCAGTGGAGTTTGGGCTCAAGCAGGATATAATTCGGTTTATGGAATTTCTGCCGGGATGGGTTTGAATATAACTCCAAAGATTTCCCTCGAATATAATTTTGAAAAGGGGACAGGAAATTTATCAAATTTTGGTTCATCGCATGAAATTGTGTTGGCTTACAAGTTTAAAAATAAAACCTATTATTATGGCGATGATGAGGAGGAGGAAGGATCACTTATTCCGCCTGCTGAAAGAAGATATGTTCCTGTTAAATCGAAAGAATCTTCTATTTTATCTCCAATCGATGTGCAACGATTGAGAGAGCCAAAACAGGATTTGATTGCGAAAAAAGAACAAAAAATAGTGCGAAGATTAAAAGAAATTGCCGAGGCTAAGGCTAGAGCTAAAGCAGATTCCCTTGCTCAGGTTAAGGCAAGAGCAGTAGCGCTTGCTCAGGTAAAATTAGCCTCAGACGCTAAAGTTAAAACGAATACTCCTGTTCAAACAAAACCAGTTGCCCAAACCAAGGCCAAATTGGAAGTTCCTTTTCAGGCTAAACCGACTGTTACTGCTCAAGCCAAACTCGCTGCCAAAGTTAAAGCGGATTCTCTTGCTCAAACAAGATTAGCTACCTTGCCCAATGATGTAAATGCCAGATTGATGGATAATTTGGCTAAATTGAAAAAAGGTGTTAAAAACACTCAGCAGGAGTTATTGAAAAAATTAGATATAACAGTTGCAAACAAAGGAAAAGACCATAAAGATTTAAAAGAAAAAAATGATTTGAGTGAAAAAGGAATTTTCAGGGCACCAAAACCATTCAAAAGCGTTACGGCAGAAAATAAGGCATTAGAACCATTAAAATCGGAAATAACTGAGCTAAATAATAGTGAGACGCAAAAGATTAAACGGTTAGAGAGTCTACGCAGCGCAAGAATCAAAAAAGTATCTAATAAGAACGATGAGTTCAATCAATTTTATCTAAAAACAATTGAACAATTGAAAGCGGAACAATTGATAACAATTCAGTTAAACCAAACTTTAATTTCCTCGTTAGAGAAAATCAACACAGAGGCAGAAATAAAGAAAAAAAGAAGAATAAAACGTGCTGCATTTGAGAACGACCAAGAAAGGTATTTGAAAGACAGAGCTACATTAAGCCAAATAAAAGAGAAAACACCTTATAGTGAAGTCCCATTAAAATCGGAAGATTTTGATTATGGCGAGGAACAGTCCTTTTTGCAAATTCTTAGGAATATTAAAAATTTGAGAAGTGGTTATTATCTGATACTTGCAGTACATCAAAATAGTACTAAAAGAGATCAATTCTTAACCAAAACAGTAGCTGCAGGTCAATCGAATGTTGATTTCTTTTACGATGTTACTACGAGTAAATATTTTATTTATTATGAAAAATTTGATTCGATAGACCAGGCAAATGATGCATTAAAATCCGGAGGGAATAAGCCATACAATGGTAAGATGTCAATAGTTAAGGTAGAAAATAATTAATAAAAATAATTCATGAAGAAAACGACAGTAATAATTAATTTTTTAGAATAGAAAAAACAGAATTCTATACTTTCTCATTAACCTTCATGCCCCTGAGGGTTAATGGGAATTAATAAAAAATTAATAAAAAATTTTCTTGGAACTATAAATTTCCTTAAATGAGATTAAAAAATCACCTATTAATTGTTAAGTTATTTTTAGAGAATAGAGGTGCTTTTTCGACGCCAATTTTTGCTGTTTTACCCAGGTTTATCGGTAGAAATTGTGATGTAAAGCAAGATGATACTTTAAAATTTTTGAAAAAGACGGTTTTTTCTAAAGTAGCCTTTGCTATTTCTATGTTGTTTTTGATTACTTTTTCTTACGGACAAAATTTCAAACCGTTTTCGCCAAGGTTTGATTCTGATGTTAGGGGGAGCATGGTTATGATGGGTAATAATATCCTTGGTAAGGATAATAATCCTTATAATGTCGATTCAGGTGTTTTGTCATTCAATGAAAACATTGATATGAAATACATTGATATTGATGGTGATCCCGATACGTTTTCATCTAGCAGCGCCGATTTGATTATGCCGAATCCCCAATGTTTTAAAATTGTTTATGCAGGTTTGTATTGGGGAGCCTTATTGCAAACAGGGAGTAGATCAGATATTAATAAAATCAAGCTCAAAATTCCCGGCAGTTCGTATCAAGATGTGACAGGAGCTATTATCTATGATGCTAATGTAGCTCCTATTGGGACTAATGCAGATAAACCATATGCGTGTTATGCCGATATTACGGCTTTAGTGCAAGGCGCGACCAATCCGATAGGGACTTATACGGTAGCAAATATTACTTCAAGTTTAGGATTTAACGGAACCACAGGTCTTGCCGCGGGTTGGAATCTTATTGTGATTTATGAAGATCCTGAGAAGTCGGCGCAATCGATTACCACTTTCGATGGGTTTAGTGCGGTGAGTGATGGACAAACGACAGTTTTTGACGTTTCTGGATTTCGATCCAGGCCGGCGGGAGCGGTTAATTTAGCTTTTGGAATAGCGGGTCTAGAGGGTGATAAGGATGAGGTAGGGAGTAAATTAGAAATAAATGGGAAAGCCATAACTACGAAAGAAAGGCCATCGAATCATTTTTTCAATAGTACTATTAATAATTTGGCGGGTAATTTTACGGCAAGAAATCCCAATGGATCCAATACGTTAGGATTTGATTCTGGGATTATTAGCGTTCCTAATCCGCAGCAGACAGTTGTAGAAAACAATGCTACATCGGCAGAAATAAGTTTGCAAATGGCTCGTGGTAAACAAGGAACTTATTATTCTTATTTTAATGTATTTGCCATTGATATCATTGCACCAGAAATAGTACTAACCAAACTGGTACAGGATGCTGAGGGAAATGACGCCAGTGCAGCCAATGTGGTTTTAGGGCAGAATTTATTTTATGTGATTGGTTTTCAAAATACAGGAAATGATCCTGCTACCCAATTTACTATAAGGGATGTGCTTCCTAATAATATTATATTCAATTACCCTGCCGATATTACTTACCTGCCGCCCGGAGTTACAGCAACCTATGATAAGGCTACCAGGTCAATCACTTTTTCAATAGATAAAACATTAGTTGAGATTGGTGACCCTCGCTACGAAATACGTTTCAAAGTACAGGTTGTTCCCACTTGTAACCAATTGAGTAGTGCCTGTTCTAATGAGATAAAGAATCAGGCTTTTGCCACTTACAGAGGACTAGAGAATCCAATGTTGGTTACCGATGATCCCAGTTTGCCCTCTTATACCAATTGTAATATTACCACTGCACCAACCGCCACGAATTTTCTTGTAGGGGTTTCGGGGTGTTCTTATGGGGACAGTCAGGTATTGTGCGGAAACAATGTATTATTGACCGCATCCGATGGGTATGCTTCCTATTCTTGGTCGAGGGATCCGTCCGGAGTTCCGGAAATTGGGACAGGTCAAACTTATTTGGCCACGCAATTAGGTAAATATTATGTGCATAATACGGCAGCACCCCCTTGTTTCTTAAATATAGTCGAAGAAATAACTGTTGTACCTTTTGGGAATACTGTCACCAATCCAGTAATCCCTTTTGCCGATAATGTGGTGACCTGTTCTAATGATGGAAAATCGCTTCCGCTTATTTACTTGTGTGGAGCCAATGCTACCAGAGCAATACAATCTAATGTATCTGATGGTTCTACTATTGTATGGGAAAAATTAAATGAAGCCAGTTGCGCTGCGGTTTCAGATTCCAATTGTGCCAACGAGAATTCAGCTTGTACTTGGGCACAAGTTGGAACGGGACCCGATTATACAGCTACTGCTGCAGGTCAATACCGAATGACATTAAATTATTCCGGAGGGTGTTTTAATCGGTTTTATTTTAATGTCTATCAAAATTTATTATCCCCGACAGTCACAAAGAAGGATATTGTGTGTAGCACTCCCGGGCGCATTACGGTGGGAGGGGTTCCTTCGGACTACGAATACAGTTTGAGTCCAAAAGGCCCTTTTCAATCAAGTAATGTTTTTAATATAACAACTCAAAATTTATACACAGTATATATTCGGCAAGTGGGAGTTACCAGTAATCCTTGCTTGTTTACTGTCCCTGATGTTTTTATCCGCGAAAGAAATTTTACTGTTTCAGTGGTTGCTACAGCGCCACTTTGTAATGGAGGAAAAGGAAGTTTAAAATTGGCTGCGAATGATGTGGAACCTCAATATTTTTATAAAATATCCCAAGGGGGAGTATTAATCAACAGTGTGGGGCCCATACTTGCGAGTGATTATACATTTGCTAATTTGAATTCAGGAGTTTATGACGTTGAGGTTTCGACAGAAGACGGTTGTATTCAAGCTTTTCAAGCAACCGTTCCTGACACTTCCTCATTGACGGCCTCTGTGACACTAACTAAACCTTTAACCTGTACGGATGGGGAAATAACCGTTTATCCAGTGGGAGGAACACCTCCCTATACATATTTTGTCAATAATTCCACAAATTACGAAACTTCCCCGGTAATTGCAGTATCTACCGCAGGCATTTATACTATAGACGTTTTTGATGCCAACAGTTGTACCGCAAGAGTTTCTATTTCGGTAGCCGGAATTTCTCGTCCAACTTTTGATGTTGTAAGAACAGATCTGTCATGCTCAGATGTTGCTGGTGATGGAACTATTTCCTTAACGAACATTGTTTCGAATGGGAATGCCCTTCGATACAGTATTGACAATGGGGTTACTTTTTTAAATTCTCCCATTTTTACCGATCTTACAGCGGGAAATTATAATGTGGTCGTCGAGTATACAATTACATACGCAACAGGAACTTCAGTTTGTACAACCCCGCCGCAATCCATTACCATCGCTGTACCTATGGCTATCAAAGGAAGCAGTACATTGACCGCACCTTACACTTGTTTGCAGACAGCAATTATCGAGGCTCAAAGTGTTTCTGGAGGAACAGGTGTTTATCAGTATAGTATTAATGGAACTACTTTCCAAACGAGTAATGTGTTTACAGGATTGACAGGTGGTACTTACATGATCACAATAAAAGACGCGAACAACTGTACCTTTGTAACTAATGCGGTATCCGTTGCACCCTTAACTCCACCTACAAATTTGGATTTTTCGGCTACGGATTTGACATGTCCATCGAACACCTCAAATGTAACGCTGTCGGCAACTGGAGGTTTTGGACTTCAGATGTATAAGATAACTGCACCTGCAGGATTAGCAACACCTTATCAAGAGTCAAATGTGTTTTCCGAATTAGAACCAGGAACGTATACTTTTCAGGTAAAAGATGAAAAAGACTGTACGTATCAAGAAAGCTACAGTATTGCTTCTTTACCGACAGTAGCCGTTGTTGGCCAACTAGTCAGTAACGTACAGTGTTTCGGAACTAATACAGGTTCGGTTCGATTTACGGTTTCATCTTCAACAGGATTCACTTACACAATAAATGGAACCCCACAAGGAGTTGGTGCATCACCAATTAATTTGATTAATCAACCTGCAGGGACTTACACTATAGTGCTTACTAATACAGCTACGAATTGTACCGCCACAACATCGGTTACCATTGCGCAACCAGCAGAGGCATTATCAATGACAACTACGGTTTCCCCTATAAAATGTAATGCCAGTGGAAGTGCAGTAGTTAATGCCACAGGCGGATGGGGAGGAAATACCTATACCCTGACACAACCAGACAATACTGTTTTAGGACCACAAGCAAGCAATACTTTTACAAACCTAACTCAAGTAGGACTTTACACGGCAAGTGTTACGGATTCCAATAATTGTACACAAACTAATACATTTACTTTAAGCACGCCAACACCTCCAACAGCCAGTATTGCAGGATCAGATTTGTGTTATGACACAACGAATCAAGCTACAATAATGGTAACGGCAGGTTCCGGCGTATCCCCGTATACCTATAGTATTGATAACGGAATTAGTTATCAGGCGAGTAATACCTTTTCAAATTTAACACCAGGGAACTATACCATAATTGTAAAAGATGCTTTTGGATGTCTTTCGACACCATTGGCACAAGCTATTGCGTCGCAACTTACAGTCAATACGGTTTTAACCAAAGATTTAGATTGTAGCACACCACCAGATGCTACCATCACAGGAACTATATCAGGTGGCTATGCAGGCTTTAGTTATAAGGTTAATTTTAATAATGGTGGTTATGGTACTTCGGTACCTGTAGTAGGAAACATATTTACGTATAACACTACTACACCAGGAACGTATCAATTTCAGGTGACGGATAGCAACAATTGCCCTGCAACATCTGGAACTATTACCATTAACCCATTGGTTTCACCAGTTATAACTTCTGTGGTACAAACACAACAAATATTATGTAACGGCGATTCAACGGCTGCCATTAAAGTAAATATTGACAACACTAAGGGAACGCCAGCATTTGTAATAAATGTTAATAATGATACAACCGGTATAAATTATGGTACACAAACCTCTGGTTTACCAGCGGGTAATTATACCATAACAGTAACCGATGCTAAGTTTTGTATAGATACCAAAACAATTGAAATTGCGCAGCCAGCTCCAATAGTAGTTAATTATCACGTAGAACATATTGCTTGTGTAGCTGGTGAAATTTCTAAAGGTTCTATTATTATAGATAGTGTTACTGGAGGTTCACCAAACTATAATTATTTCGTAACAGGAAATAATAGTTATAATGCTGAGGAACTAAATAGTGGAAATACTACTTCAGAAGCTTTTAATGTAGTTGATTTTGGGTTGTATCAAATTAATGTAGTAGATATAAATGGTTGTTCTAAATTAATTCAAAATATATTAGTAGCCTCACCTCCTAATGGTTTAGGGATAACGGTAACATCACCACCAGCTGATTGTTCTACCGGTGGGCAAGCTACAGTGGCTGTGAATTCTGCATTTACAGGAAATGGACCTTTTTACTTTAGTATTTATACAGGTCCAGGACAAGCTTACCCAGCATCAGGAACGTGGTTAGCTGAAGATCCTGTAAGAAGTAAACAAACAACGTTTACTAATTTATTGCCTGGAGTTACCTATACATTTATTGTATATGATGATGTATCTAAGTGTTATTACTATCAAACAGCTGCAGTACCAATTCCAACAAATTCAACTTTAAGTGCTACAGGTATAACTTCAAACAACATTACTTGTAAAGGAAACAAGGATGGAAATGTTTCTTTTAGCGTTAAGAGCAAGTATGGTTCACCTACCAATATTACGTATGAAATTTTTAATTCATTATCATTAGTCCCCACTGGTATTACAGGTTCAGGAACGATTCCTGCAAAAGGAACATTAGCAGTATCTAATTTAGGGGCTTTGCCTTACGGTACTTATTTTGTTTTAATAAAAGAAGACCTTGGAGCAACTAACGCAGGTTGTAGTCAAGTGACGACAAACTTTACGATAACAGAATCTGCTATTGATTTATCAGTTACTGCTTCAGTAATCAAAAACGCTAATTGTAATCCAAATTCCGGAGTAATTAGCGCAGTAGCCAAAAATGGAACAGCACCATATTTATTCCAATTAACAAATTCAGCAATTGCTCCTCTTTCAGTAGATCCATTGTGGGCTTCCGCTAATACATTCAATGTAAATGCTGGTAGCTATTATGCTCATGTGAAAGATGCGTACGGCTGTATAAAAACAACAGTTGTACAAATAGTTTCACAAGACCCAACACCAGTAGTTGCGGCCGTTATTGCAAATCAATGTACACCAGCCGAGGGTAATTTTGCGATAGATGTAACATTATCAACCGCAGGCACGGCACCCTATAGTTTTGCTATAGATGGAGGAGCCTTCCAAACGCAAACGGTATCATTTACAATATCTAACCTATCATCAGGACCTCATAGTGTTGAGATAAAAGATGTTAATGGTTGTGGGAATAAAGTAGACTTAACAATCTTAGCACCATTAGGATTAACGCCAACGATAAAGGCATTGCCAACATGTGCCAACAACGATGGTGCAATTACCGTAAATGCGACAGGAGGATCCGTTCCGGCAAATTATACGTATACTTTATTAGACGGTACATCCACAATTATTACAGGTCCACAACCGAGCAAAGTATTTTCGGGACTTGCTGCTGGACGTTACCAAGTGCACGTTACCGATGGAGTAACAACATGTAGTCAAAAAGTTCCAGTTGTTTTATCGGCACCAACACCAGTTACATTTACCACTTCTGTAACCAATGTAAGTTGCAAAGGTGGAAACAACGGTGTTATAGCGGTAAACCTTGGCCCGGGAATAAATGACAATCCCGTTTATACCTATGAGATTACTGGACCAACACGTGTTTTTCCTCAAACTTCAAGTATTTTCACAGGGTTAACAGCGGGAACATACACCGTACGTGTAAACTCAGGGAGAGGTTGTTCTTTCACAGATGATGTGGTAGTTATAGAGCCATTACTGGCTTTATCCGTTTCTGGAACGGCTACTCCATTTGCTTGCGCTCCGGATAATAGCAAAACGGCATCAACGGTAACCATTACGGAATTGGCAGGAAGCGGAACATCTCCTTATTTGTACAGCATAGACGGAATCAGTTATACCCTAACAAATACTTTTAGTGTAATTGATAATGGACGTAATGATGCTTTAGATATATTTGTAAAAGACGCCAATGGTTGTATCGCCAATGGTTCGGTGCCAATTACAACCCTAATTCCATTGACGGGAACTGTGAATCCGAACACTCCAATTGACTGTAATGGCACGGGTTCTATTGCTGTTTTGGCAAGTGGAGGTTCAGGTAATTACAGCTATCAATTGTTGCCAGGTGGGGTAGCTCAACCATCAAACATTTTCAACATAACAACTCCTGGAACTTATTATTTCCAAGTGAATGATACAGAAACAGGTTGTTTTATAACGACTGCAGCTTATACCGTAGCGCCATTTAACACGATTGATGTCGTTGCCACGGCAACAACACCGGTAATTTGTTTTGGTGATGCCAATGGGGTAATTAGTATTAATGTAACTGGTTATACTGGAGCTTTTGATTATGAAGTTTTTGATAATCTTGGAAGTTCGGTAGTAACCGGCTCAGGAATTGCACCGACAACCCAATTAATTCCGGGACTTTCTGCCGGTAATTTTACAGTGAATGTAACCGAAAAAATGACTCCATTTTGTGTAAAAAAATCAAATGCGGTTAAGGTGGCTTCTCCGGCTTTACCTTTAGCGGTGGTAGCTAACGAAACGGCTAATGTAACTTGTGCCAATAATCAGGGAACGATAACAGCTACAGGAACGGGCGGTTGGGGATCACTTCAATATGAATTGGTCGGAACAATCAACGTTGCATATTCTACCAGTTCTACGTTTAATAATTTGGTTGCTGGAAACTATACTGTAAATGTTAAAGATGCAAAAGGTTGTATAAGATCATCTAAGCTGGTTCAGCTTTCTGTTCCAACGCCTATCACCGTAACAGCAAGTCCAAATGTTGCTACGGTAAGCTGTAATGAAGATACAAGTGCGGTCATTACGGTAAATACAATAACAGGTGGTTCGGGGAATTATTTATATACTCTGGTTCGAACCGCTCCAGATGGTACGGTTACTAAAAATGGTCCACAGATGTCGGATGTATTTAATAATTTAGGAGCAGGAACTTATCAAGTTTTAGTATCTGATGATTGGTCCTGTTCCGGTTTTTCAAATACAATAGTTATTGCCCAGCCAACGAGAGTAACCACCAATTTAGTGGTAGCGGCAACACAAACCTGTTTGACGCAAACCAGACTTACGTTGAGTGCAAACGGAGGAACTCCTCCATACACTTTTAGTGCCGATGGTATCTCATATGGTGCGAAAACATTCGATCCATCAGTAACATTCCCTGTGGGAGTAGGAACATATCATTATTATGTTAAGGATTCAAATAATTGTGTGGGCTATTTATCTAATGATATCACGATTGATCCATTACCACTTCTAGTCATTAATTTAGACAAGACAAATGCGGTCATTAATTGTGCGGGGGATAATACAGGGGTTATTGTTGCAACAGCCCAGGGAGGTCTGGGGAATTACAGTTATACTTTATTGAATGGATCGGGCGCAATCGTGCAGGAGCCAACCGCTTCCGGTAATTTTACAGGTTTGTTTGCAGGGAATTATCAGATAAAAGTGGATAGTGGGGATTGTGCAACAGTATCCTCAATAATCACCATTACACAACCAGTTGCTCCACTGATTGCACCTTATGCAACCAAAGTGGTAACTTGTAACGGAGCCAATAACGGTATGCTAACCGTAAATGCTTCCGGAGGTACGGGTATTATTAAATATGCCATCTCCCCTAATTTGAACCAGTTTTTTGACACCAATATATTCGATAGGCTGGCACCAGGTAATTACGATGTTATTATTCAGGATGTTTTGGGATGTTATGTAAAAATCAATTTTGATATTACAGAGCCGGCACCAATAGTAGCATCTACCATTCCGGGCACCATACTTCCTGAAATTTGTTTCGGGGATAAAGACGGGGCATTTATGATTGATGTTACCGGAGGGGTTTTACCTTATGGCGTAAGTCTGGACAATCCTAACGGAACATATACCACCGGAACTGCGACACAAACGCAATTCGACTTCATCGGATTGACGGGAGGAACCCATACGGTATATATCCGGGATGCGAACGGCTGTGATATAGACTGGACTGTAGCATTGCCAGAATCGATAAAAATAAATCCAATGGCAGTTGTTGATTACAGTTGTGTGAACAATTCCGCTACTAATACGGTTACAGTAACAGTAGATGCAAGTATTAGAAACCCTGCTGATTTGGATTATTCACTTGATGGCACACCTTATCAGCCCAGCAATGTATTTACAAATGTGGCTCCAGGCGTAAATCATTTTATTGATGTGAGACATACCAATGGATGCATTCAAAGAACGATGAATTTCGATATTGCTCAGATTGATCCATTAGCAATAACTTTAAATGATGGAGGATTAAATGAAATTGTTGCGGTAACTACAGGTGGTGCCGGTGGGAATCAATATACACTTAATGGAGAGTCCTATGGAACGAAGAGTAACTTCATAGTTTACAAATCGGGGGATTATACGGTTGAGGTTACTGACACCAATGGTTGTAGCGCAACTGCAAGCCGTTACTTTGAGTTTATTGACATCGAAATACCTAATGTATTTACACCAAATGGAGATGGCAATAATGACGGGTGGGGTCCAAGTAAAACAATTAATTACCCAGATTTGGTTTTTGATATTTATGATCGGTATGGACGTAAAATCGCCACGTACAAGGAAGGACAATATTGGGATGGTAAATACAACAGTTTAGAATTACCATCAGGAGATTACTGGTATGTTTTAAAACTGCAAAATAGTAAAGATGCTCGTGAATTTGTTGGGCATTTCACCTTGTACAGATAATTATAAAAGCGGTGAACTATGTTCTCTCACAATAAAAGATTTTAAATGAAAAAAACAATAGTATTTCTTTTTCTTTTGGCTGTAACTTCGGGTTACGGCCAGGAGTTAAATTTGCCGGTTTATACGCAATATTTGGCTGACAATCATTTTGTAATATCCCCAACATTCGCTGGAATTGGAGATAATCTTAAGATTAGAGCCAATGGGTTGACGCAATGGGTTGGTATAAAGGATGCCCCGGATAATCAATCCGTGTATGCCGATTTTAGAATTGCGGATCGCTCCGGTGTTGGAATTTCATTGTATAATGATAAAAACGGGAATACCAGACAGACAGGGGCTAAAGTCTCGTTTGCCCATCATCTTATTTTAGACTATTATTCTAAGCAGTATTTGTCTTTTGGGATTTCCTACAACATCAATACTTTTAAGATTGATATTAATGAACTGGATCCTCCCTCTTATGATCCAAGCATTACGGACAACAGATTTAATTCAAATAATAACTTTGACGTCGGCGCATTGTATAGAAACAAAGACTTTTATTTAAGTTTTAATGCCAGTAATATTTTACCCAAGAATATTGATAAGTATAGGGATGTAGAGCCAAGTTTACTTTTGAATTATCAGGTTTATTCCGGATATGTTTTTAAAAGCCCTACCAATAGCAGGGTGGAGTATGAACCTTCTGTTTACTATCAACTATTTGCCAGCGATAAACGTTCCAGTACTGACGTGAATATAAAATACAGGCATTTTAATAAATATGATGATTATTATTGGGCTGGAATATCCTATCGCTTTCTTAATGATCAAGTTTTTAAACCATTAAATGTGGGGCCAATGATGGGTTTTAAGAAGTCTAATTTTTATTTTGGATATTCTTATCAAGTTACTCTTAATCAATTAGCGGTATTTAATACGGGAACTCATGTCGTTACAATTGGGCTTGACTTTCTTGCAGGCATTAGTAACTGTCCTTGTACGCAAAGTCCGGTGCACTAGTTCTAATTAATTATTAAAATGGTACAGAGAAAGTTTTGGGTTAGTAATTTTTCAAAACTTTCAATGTCATTTGATTATGGGGGTATTTTTATGGTTCGAAAAAATTAGATGTATTTACACGAAATATTTTAACATTATTAATTACCAGTAATAAATTAGTATTTGATAGATAATTTATTCTAGTCAATTAAAACTGGATCAGATGATCACTTTAAATTAGAATTGGGCTGTCAATATCTAGGAATTTGCTGTTTTGTAATTTGATGCCGAATTAAAGGAGGTTTCAGATAAAATAGAGTCGACCTCAAATAAATTATCTAACCACAAAAAACATGTAGAAAAAGTAGTTGATAAAGCTAAAAACATTAGTGATTGCTGGGGTAGAGGAGATATCGAGAACAAAATAAGAATTCAAAAATTGATATTTCCAGAGGGTTTGTCCATTAGGGCAGAGAATAGGGAATATCTAACCAAAAAAGTGAATGGAATTTTTGAGCTAATCTCAATGTTTGTACGGGTTGAGGTAGATAGTGAAAATGAAAAAACCCATCAACATTTTGATGGGTTCTCCTCAGTAGCGGGAACTGGACTCGAACCAGTGACCTTCGGGTTATGAGCCCGACGAGCTGCCTACTGCTCTATCCCGCGATGTGCGTTTGTAATCTCAATACGATTAACTTAGTAGCGGGAACAGGACTCGAACCTGTGACCTTCGGGTTATGAGCCCGACGAGCTGCCTACTGCTCTATCCCGCGTTGTTTCGAGTGCAAATGTACAACCAAATTTAATAAATTCAAACATAAATTTTAAAAAATGTTTTATTTCGTCTATTGACTTGATATGTCTACCTTTGCACAATAAATTATATTAGAAATGTCACATAAAGCAGGTTTTGTAAACATCATAGGAAATCCAAATGTTGGGAAATCAACATTAATGAATGCCTTTGTTGGAGAACGATTGTCCATAATTACTTCAAAAGCACAAACAACACGCCATAGAATTCTTGGAATTGTAAACGGGGAAGATTTTCAATTGATCTTGTCAGATACGCCAGGAATTATAAAGCCTGCCTATGAAATGCAGGCATCTATGATGAATTTTGTGAAGTCTGCTTTTGAAGATGCTGATATCTTGATTTATATGGTCGAAATTGGAGAGCAGGATTTGAAAGATGAAGCTTTCTTTAATAAAATTATTCACGCCACAATCCCGGTTCTGCTTTTATTGAATAAAATTGATACTTCAAACCAAGTGCAGCTAGAAGAGCAAGTTGCTTTTTGGGCAGCGAAAGTTCCAAACGCAGAAATTTTTCCAATATCTGCTTTGCAGAATTTTAATGTGCCGGAAGTTTTTGGACGTATCATTGAGTTATTACCGGAATCACCGGCGTATTACCCGAAAGATCAATTGACAGACAAACCAGAACGTTTCTTTGTGAATGAAACCATCCGGGAGAAAATATTATTGAATTATAGTAAAGAAATTCCATACGCTGTAGAAATTGTTACCGAAGAGTTTTTTGAGGATGAAAATATCATCAGAATCCGTTCTTTGATTATGGTGGAGCGCGAAACTCAAAAAGGAATCATCATCGGACATAAAGGAGCTGCTTTGAAGAAAGTAGGAATGGAAGCTCGTGCCGACTTGGAGAAGTTTTTCGGAAAACAAATCCATATTGAATTGTACGTAAAAGTCAACAAAAACTGGCGTAGCAACGTTAATATGTTGAAACGATTTGGGTATAATCAATAAGTTCAGTGTTCAGTTTATTAGCGCTCAGCTCTAAAAACTTTTCGATAAATAATATTAGAATTCGAAATGCCCTAGCCCAGATGGGAACGGCATCCTTTTATGTTTTTCTTTAAAACATAAAAGATAGAGTGGACAGCTGGAAATAGCTCCTAAAAAGGCATTGAAATTTAGTTTGAAGGCGTGCAGTTAGTGTGCTTTTTTGCTGAATACTCAAAACTGGTCACTACAAACTAAAAAAAGCATACCTTTGCAAAATATTTGAAAATAGGATTATGAATAACATTGTTGCGATAGTAGGAAGACCTAATGTAGGGAAATCAACCCTTTTTAATAGGCTGATACAAAGAAGAGAAGCTATTGTAGATTCTGTTTCGGGAGTGACCCGTGACAGAAACTACGGAAAAAGCGAATGGAACGGAAAAGAGTTTTCTGTAATTGATACCGGCGGATACGTGCGTGGTTCTGATGATGTTTTTGAAGGAGAAATCCGTAAACAAGTCGAACTTGCAATAGATGAGGCTGATGTTATCATTTTTGTGGTAGATGTAGAGGAAGGAATTACTCCAATGGATGATGCCGTTGCACGATTGTTGCGTAAGGTGACAAAACCAGTTTTACTGGCTGTAAACAAGGTAGATAATTCCATGCGTGAGAAAGATGCGATTGAGTTTTACAACCTTGGTTTAGGAGAATATTATACGTTTGCCAGTATTTCAGGAAGTGGAACTGGTGATTTATTAGATGCATTAATTGATGCTTTTCCTATAAAACCAGAGCCAACTCAGGAAGAAGTTGTATTGCCTCGTTTTGCAGTGGTTGGACGTCCTAATGCTGGAAAATCAAGCTTTATCAATGCTTTAATTGGTAAAGACAGGTATATTGTTACAGATATTGCGGGAACAACTCGGGATGCAATTGATACAAAATTTGACCGTTTTGGTTTCGAATTTAACTTAGTGGATACTGCGGGTATTCGTCGTAAAGCGAAAGTGAAGGAAGATTTAGAGTTTTACTCAGTAATGCGTTCGGTTCGTGCGATTGAGCATGCGGATATTTGCATTTTGATTATTGATGCCACGCGTGGATTTGAAGGTCAGGATCAAAGTATATTCTGGTTGGCTGAGAAAAACCGTAAAGGAGTTGTAATATTAGTAAACAAATGGGATTTAGTCGAAAAAGAAACGATGTCAACTCGGGATTATGAAGCTAAAATCAGAGAAGAATTGATGCCATTTACGGATGTGCCTATTCTTTTTGTTTCGGCTTTGACCAAACAGCGTTTGTTAAAAGCATTAGAAGCAACCGTCAAAGTATTTGAAAACAGAAAACAGCATATTGCAACTTCAAAATTCAACGAATTTATGTTGAAAGTGATTGAAGCCTACCCGCCACCGGCAACAAAAGGGAAGTATGTAAAAATTAAATACTGCATGCAGTTGCCAACACCTACACCACAATTTGTGTTTTTTGCTAATATGCCACAATATGTAAAAGAACCATACAAACGTTATCTGGAGAATAAAATTAGAGAAAACTGGGACTTTTCAGGCGTTCCAATCGATATTTATATCAGAGAAAAATAAAAAAAATCCCGATTTTATCGGGATTTTTTTTGCATAAAATGGATTTGAGCAATTAACGTTTTTCTTCTTCAAAAGTTTCCGTAGGATGGTCACTGTACCAATATTTGAATGTTTTTATAGTTTTAATCGTCAGCTAGAACGGTGTAAACCATAAATAGGATTGCAATGTCGGATCATTAAAATTGGCAAAGGAATAGTGGTTTGACATAAACCGGCAAATACAAAAACGTAAATGGTGGTAAACCACACGAGTTTAATTGCGAAATTTTTCATGGCTATATTTTTTAATTAAAGACACATCTTAAATTCTAAATATTTAGTTAATACACTTGTAATCAATACTTAAAATGTAATTATTTAGTATTTTTGTAAAAATATATACGTACTAATAGTTCTTTCGGTTCTTTTTTTGGAGTCTTATTTTATGCAATATACTGAATCGGATAATATTTCTATTGAAATAATCAATTCCGTTGGATCGCTGCTGAAAACTGTTTAAATAGCCCAATTCTAAAGCAATATTCGGATTAAAACCATATTGCAGAGCGATGTAAATTCGGTTTTGGTCAAACGTATTTTTGATGATTTTTTTTCCAAAATTAACCATTACTTCATCAGATAATATTGCTTTGACAAAGTGTTTTTCTTTTTTCCAAAAGGTATAATCCCCTTGAAGTCTATATCTGAACCTCCATGAAAACGAGGTTCCCGGCGATAAAGCAGTCTTGCTAGCGTTATGAATAAAACGTTCTTCTAATTGAAAACGTTGATGGAAAGTTACTTTACCTATGATTTTTTTCCATGTAATGTCCTGTTGCCCTCTATATTCCGGGATTTCAAAATCAAAATTAATTTCAGGAACCTGCGTGTCAACAGAGAAATAAGCAAAACCGACTCCAGTTTCCAGATGATCATTAATTTTATAACGTCCTTGAACACGAATAACATATAAATTTTCAGCTATAGGCTTTACAAAAAGACGATTGTCAAATTCAGAATGCAGAGACCACTTCTCGTTTAACGATAATTGGTTGTAATAGCGTGTCCAAAGAATACTTTGATGATCCACTATTTTGCTGCTTTGTCCTTGGCAGCCCAGTGACACAAATAAAAACAAGATAATTCTAATGGTTTTCACTAAATTTTATTTCAATTAAGGCAAATTTAAACAAAGTCTAGTATTTCTATAGGAGATATTTTATTTTATTTTATGAAATATTTTAAAACTGGTATGCATTCAAAATAAGGTACTAACAATCTGGTTATAATTAAGTGAGTTAATGTTTTTGTAAGTAATTCATCAATACTTTTTTACTTCGTTATAGTGCAGGTAAAACTTATGAAAACTTGGGTGTAGAACCTAGTGGTTTTATGTCATTTGTACTCATTGAGGCCAAGTATATAGCTGTTTAACACTGTTGCATTAGATATGGATAGCATTTTGTAGTCTTCAAAACAGTATAAATCAGTTTGTTTTTAAAAGAAATAAAACGGATAGGTAAGTTTAGCCTTTAGTTTTAATCGCTAGAATTTTTAATCGCCTAAAATTGCCTTTTATAAACGTGTACAAATATGTTTTTGGCATTGCTGAAAAATATTTTTTTCTTTTATTTTAGTGTAATAAATTGCTATTTACCTGATTTTTTACGTTTAAATATAAATTATTAGTTTTTTATTTCAAATTATACGCTAAAATTTATTAAATCAAATTTCATAATTTACATTCGTTTTAGATTTGAATTAAGTAATTAAAAATCTGCTAATTATGAGAAACCTTTACTCTGTTTTTTTGTTTTGTTATTTTTTAACACTGAGCACCATAGGTCATGGTCAAGATAAAAAAGATATTATAAAAAACTATCTGCTTGTGAATTTTGCAAGTTTAAATTTATCTGCTACAGATGCCAATCAATTTACCATAACCAGTTATGGGACGCTTAAAAACTCGGATTATTTAATTGCGTATCTGCAACAAGAGGTAGGAGGGGTTAAAATTGCAAATACAGCAGCCACAGTGCTTTTAAAAAACAATGTGGTTACTAGTTTTAAGCATACTTTTGTGAAAAATATATACGGAAACATCAGTAGTAGCAATGCTAGTTTGACCGCAGCTCAGTCCGCACGAAAGGCGTTCAGTGAGTTAGGATTGAGCAATACTGCCGGAGTTAGTGTAGTGAATTATGCTACTAAATCAGATCTTAAGCCTTCGGAGCTAGAGACAAGCAATTTTGAAGCTCCATTAAATTATTTTAAGAATTCTACCGGTACTTTCGTATTGTCCTATGAGATTATTGTTAAAGATCCAGCCTCGCATTGGTGGCAAACAAAGATCAATGCTTCTAATGGGACACTTTTAGAGAAATCCGATTTAATGATCAGTTGTAATTTTGATATACCTGTTGTAACTGATGAGAAACCTGTGAATCAAAGGAGTCACAAGAATCACAGCCATAGCTATGAAAAAGACAATCTTTTTTTTAATTTTAAAAAAGATAGTAAAAATGTTATTGTACTCGATTCGAAATCTAATGTAGCACTTTCTGCTACGGATGGATCTAAATACAATGCTTTTCCTTTGGGTGTTGAGACTCCCAATCATGGCAGCAGGACTATGATTAATAATCCAGCACGTATCGGTACACAAAAAACAGGAAGTGCTGTCCCTTCACCGGAAGGCTGGCATGAATTTGGTGGAAAAATAGAATCCAAGACGGTTGGTAATAACGTCCAGTCCTATGAAGATGGGGGCAAGATTAACGGGTCAGCGACCGAAGATTCTTTTGCTGCGCCCAGCAGTATAGGTACGCTGAGTTTTGACTACCCTTTAGATTTAGGCAAGGCTCCGATAGCCTATCAAAAAGCTGCAATTGTCAATTTATTTGTTTGGAACAACTACATGCATGATGTTTCCTATGCCTATGGTTTTGACGAAACGAATGGGAATTTCCAGGAGGGTGATTACGATCGTTTTGCTGGACCTACCAGCGCAACCATTAATGATTGGGATGGAGATGAAGTACAGGCTGAAGCTCAGGACGGTAGTGGGCTTAATAATGCTAATTTTGGTACTTTGATTGATGGATTTGAGCCAACAATGCAAATGTTTTTATGGGGCGCATCTCCTTTTGGGGAGTTTCTTGATGTCATTCCTCCAAGTGCAACTGAACTTCGGAAATCATATGCATCCGTGCGCTTTCCATTTGTAGCTATTCCTAGAGAAGGGGATCCTTCTATTGACAGCAGATTAGTTCTTGTAGAAGATGACGGGACTCCATGGGTTTCAACTAACTCCACTCCCCCCGGTACACCAGCGCAGAGTCCTGATCCTAGGGATGGATGTACAGCTTATACAGCTGCTGGTGCGGTTGCAGTTAAAGGTAAAATTGCTGTTGTCATCCGTGGTAATTGTCCATTTGTTGATAAAATTACAATAGCGCAGGACAATGGTGCTATTGGTGTCATAATCATTAACAACGCTCCAAACGCTGGTCCAGTAAATGGAGGCGGTGTACCATACAAAACGATTACAATCCCCACAGTAGGTTTGTCTTTTGAGGACGGAAAGATATTACTAGACAAAATGGCAACAGAACCTGTTTTCGGTCGGTTAGTTGACAGAGGTCCTCTTGCTAATTTGATCAATAGAGATGGTGATTTGGATCAAGGAATAATTGCTCATGAATATGGGCATGGAATATCAACACGGTTAGTTGGAGGTCGAAATCGTTTTGATTGTTTATTGAGTCAAGCTTATGAAGAGCAAATGGGAGAAGGTTGGTCTGACTTTTTTGGACTTATAATGACCCAAAAAATAAACGATACCCCCGAACAAAAAAGAGGGATTGGAACCTATGTACAGTTTCAGGGTATCGAAGGGCCTGGTATACGTCCTTCTCCATATTCTACTGATATGTCAATCAATGATTATACTTATGCTGATATTGCGAATCCTGCAATAAGCGTACCTCATGGTGTAGGATTTGTTTGGTCAACTATGATTTGGGATATGTATTGGGCTTTTATCGGTAAGTATGGTTTTGATCCGGATATTTATTATGGTACAGGTGGAAATAATATGGCTATCCAATTAGTAATGGATGGTTTAAAATTAATTACATGTGGTAATGTTGGATTTGTAGAGGGAAGAAATTCAATTATACAGGCTGATGCTGTGCTCTATGGTGGTGCAAATGAATGCTTGATACGTGCGGTATTTGCCCGACGAGGGGTTGGGGCTTTAGCGCAACAAGGAACCTCAGAAAGAAGGAATGATCAGGTGGAAGATTTTACTGTTAACGTTCCTTTAATAGGGGTTTGTGGTAATTTAACCCTTTTGGACAACACAGAAATTTTATTCAGCATTTATCCTAATCCAATGAGTTCTGAGCTGTTTATCAGATCAAATAAAAATGCGGGGAAGGCTGTAGTCTCTATATTTGATATGAACGGAAGACAATTAATAGAGTCTAAAATGGACTTAGGTTTCCAATCTAGGGTAGACACGGGTAATCTGGTTCAAGGGGTTTATATTGTCACTATAAAATTAGAAGATGGTACAAGCTACAGTCAGAAGTTAATTAAAAAATAAGAACCTTCAATGGTTTTTTCAATGAGCCTATGTATATTGAACTGCCCTCAAAAAGTTAGTCGCTTTTTTGGGGCAGTTTTTTTGTATAACAAATGCCGCACAAAAAAAACAGAGTATATGCTGCTTTAGAGGACAAAATAGTTCAACATTAAAGGTTTAAAAATGTAAAATAATTAATACGGTTAGTTTTATTTGCATATCTAGCACAATCAAAACTCAGTTTTACTGGTGCTGTTATGCTTGTTTATATTTAGTGCTACTATAACGAATAACGAAGTGTAATACCATACGTTCTTTGATCGCCTAATACCCCTGCATATTGTCCTGAATTTCCACCCGCCGGTAATAGTTGTTCGTAGTACTCTTTGTCTAAAAGGTTACGTCCCCAGAATTGTACCGACAAACCATCTGTTGCCCGGAAACCTACACGAGCATTAAATAAGGCATAACCCTGAACGACTAAATATTTTGAAGCTGATGGACTAGAAGAGAATTCAGAACGGGCATAAGAATCGATTCCAAAGAATATTTTTCCTGTATTTCCAAAAAATTTGGCATTATCTGAAAGTTCACCTCCTAAAGATCCTGCCCATTTTGAAGCACCAGGTAAAGCAGTTCCGGAAACATCTTTAAAGGATACTGCTGCTCCTGTTTGTTCTAACGGAAGGGGTGCATTTATAAATTTGACATATTTACCGTCTGTATAGGTCGCTGCTCCATTGATGGTTAAATGTTTGTTGATTACAAAACTGGCGTCTAATTCTACCCCTTTTACCTCTACTTTATCTGCATTGGCAAGATAGCCACGGTTTATACCTAATTCAGCGGCCTGTACATTGGTTTGAAAATCTTTGATATCGGTATTAAAGAAGGTAAAATTGAATATTGAGTTTTTAAACGGTGCTGTTTTTACTCCAATTTCATAATGATTTACTTCTTCCGGTTTAATTACTGCAAGTTCAAGAATTGGTTGCCCGGCAAGAGTAGGTAATCCAGCTACGTTTACTCCAACGGGTTTGTAGCTTTTTGCAAAAGTCGCATACACATTAATCTTGTCAGTTGCTTTAAAAGAAACGGTTATATTTCCAGAAAAATTAATATTATTAGTATTAGATAAAAAAGACTGATCCGTATAAACTAATTTTTTCAAGGCAATTAAGGCTGGATCATTCGTTTGAAGTCCTCCATATGTGATACGGTTGTAAGTAGCGTCTTTTTTGTCAAAATTATAACGTAAACCTGGTAATACATGTAAACGTTCTGTTATTACCCAGTCTAACTGACTAAATACTGCCGCACTGGAAGCTCTAATGCGGGCATCGGTTTTGATCCCATATCCTTCAAATAGGCCAGGTGTCTTCCATAAATTACTGGTAGTACTTTGCGCAAATCGCCATTGTGCATTACCGGATTCTTCTGTACCATCTGTTTGTGATGTTTGGTCAATAAAAAATAAACCTACTACACCGCTTAATTTTGAGGTAAGCTGACCTGCATAGCGTACTTCTTGTGTTATTTGTGTCTGTCTGGTTGGGTTTTGCGATTTGGCTAATACTTGTAATCCTGTAAAATCCCTATCGTTTGATGGATCCCAAATCCAAAAACGCCAAGCTGTTGTTGCCGTTAGTGTACCGTTGCCAATTTTTGTATCTACATTAAGAGATATTCCTCCCATATCTTGTCCTGAACGCCATGCCGTATCGTGATCAATTTTACGGTCAAACGCGTTTAAACTTGGCAATTGATAATTCAAATCAGCAATAATAGCATCAAATTGACGGTAAGCCGTTCTTTCTGTTGGTGCGACACCCGCAACTACCTGAGCATATCCATCTGGACGTTGTATTGTGATATCTGCAGCTAATATGATATTTGTTCTTTCAAAAGGAGTATAAAGTAATTGTCCTCTAATTCCTTGATTGTTTAATGTGTTTGTAGGTTTTTCAGTAACAACATTATGGATTAAACCGTCACGTTGCGTACCGGAAAATGAGATTCGACCGGCGATTTTTGAACTCAAAGCTCCAGTAACCGAAGCTTTAGCTTGCAAAAAGTTGTAATTTCCGTAGGTTACTTCAAAGGTAGCATCTGATATAAAACTTGGTTTACGTGTAGTAATGTTAAAGGCACCCGAAGTGGTGTTTTTACCAAACAATGATCCTTGTGGACCACGCAATACCTCAATTTGTTCGACATCGATAAAATCTAAAGTGGTTGCAGCTGGACGTGCATAATAAACGCCATCAACGTAGAAACCAACACCCGGATCGATTCCGTCATTTGTAAGTCCAAAAGGAGAACCTAGGCTTCGAATATTAATTCCGGTATTCCTGGGGTTTGATGAATACAATTGAACGGATGGGACAAGTTCTTTTATGCGATTAACGTTAAAAGCTCCAGATTGTTCTGCCTGTTTTCCCGTTATTACGGAGATTGCAATTGGCACATCTTGTACTTTCTCTATCCGGCGTCTTGAAGAAACGACCACCTCGACCAATACATTTTCTTCAGTAAGATTTATTTGTAATGTAGATATCGGTAAGGAAGTAATTTCTATTTCTGCGGTTTTATATCCCACATATTGAACTAAAAGAGTTAAAGGGAATTTTCCTTTCGAGTCAATCGTAAATTTTCCGCTAGAATCTGTAATTGTGTTAGAAGTTGTTTCTTTTAGTACAATATTTGCGGCTTCTAATGGTATGTTTAGGTTTGTTGTAATTACACCTTCAATGTTTTGCGCAAATGATATTGTGAACGTTAAAACGGATAGTATTACAAGGGTATTATTTATATAATTTTTCATTTAAAGTAAGTATATGTAATTAGTAGAATTTAATTTAAATTTTTTTACTAACACATACACATCATTTGAGAGCTCTTTTTTGTAATTATAATTAGTTGATTTTTGCGAGATTTTCTATTCAAAAAAGCAAACTTACTTCGGTACGTTTTCATACTTTTAAATTTGTATTGTTAATGATATATTAAATTCGAGGCAAATATATAATTAATTCTATAAAATTAGTAGAGTTTAAATAATATTTTTTATTTTTTTACCAATGAAGCAATAGTGATGCCTTCCATAGCCTTTAAAGTTTCTTCTCTAATACTAATCAATCCTTGTCTTAGTAGGCATTCCGATTCATTAACGCAATCAGAACAACGTTCGTAAAAATTCAATGAGGCACAAGGTAGCAGGGCAATTGCACCATCAAAAAGCCTGTGAATATCGGCTAAAGTAATGTCATTTTTAGATTTTAAAAGATAATAACCGCCAAATTTCCCTTGTTTGCTCCCTACGAAATGGCCACGCTTTAAATCCAATAGAATCTGTTCCAAAAACTTTTTTGGAATAGAGGCTGCCTCGGCAATTTCGATAGTTCGAGAAATATGGGTTTCTTCTTGTTGCGCTAAAAACAGCAGTGCTTTTAGCGCATATTTGGCTTTATGTGAAAGCATGTAATGTCATTGATTGGTTAATTTGGCTACTAATTTGGATTATTGCTATTCTGTAAATAGGTTTCAAAAAAATGAGCTAAATTATTGGTATTTAAAAAGAAATCTACTTTTTTGGGTTGGGTATTAATCACGGTTGTATTTGTTTAATAAACAAGGTTTTAATGCGGAAACACATCCCAGCCCTAAGTTACCAACTACCACTTGATCCGCCACCAGAGAATCCCCCGCCACCAAAACCGCCACCAAAACCACCTCCAGAAGAGCCTCCACCGCCAAAACCGCCGCCACCTCTGCCACCGGCAAGACTGCTTAAAATAATGACATCGAGTAGACTTGGACCTCCGCCACCGGAATTTCCACCCCCTTTATTTCGGGATATTAATACCAGTATCACGATCACAATAACTATAATAGGAAGGATCGGGAATTCTTTTTCTTTTGGTGTTTGTTTGCGAACACCTTTGTATTTGCCTTTAAAAACATCAATTAAGGCATCTGTTCCTTTGTCTAATCCACTGTAATAGGTTCCTTTTTTAAATTCTGGAATGATTATATTCCGGATTATTTCTCCACCAGTTCCTGCGGTAAGCCTGTCTTCTAGACCATAACCAGGGTTTATTGCAATTTTTCTTTCGGTTTTAGAGAGTAAAATAATGACACCATTGTCTTCTTTTGCAGTTCCTCCAATTCCCCAAGTTTGTGCCCACCGGGTAGCTAATTGACTTACATCTTCCCCTTTTAGGCTTTCTATAGTGATCACTACAATTTGAGTTGTGGTAGAATCAGAGTATTTAATCAGTTTTTCTTCTAATTGTGCTTTTTCTGTGGCACTTAAAACCTTGGCATAATCGTAAACAGAGGTTTGTAACGTTGGTTTTTCAGGTATGGTAAATTGCGCAAAACTAACTTGTGTAAATAACAGATAAACAAACAACTTTAGGCAAATTAGGGTATTCTTTTTTTGTAATAGCATTATCCTTTAGATATTTCGTTTGATAATTCATTCGTGTCTCCCTCTTGCCAAGGAAAATAACTTTGTAATTGTTCACCGGCTCTGGTGATTCCGTCAATAAGTCCTTGCTTGAAATTCCCGGTTTTAAACTGAACGACCATTAGATCCCGTGTACAATTCCAAAAGTCATCTTGAACAACATCATTGATGCCTTGGTCTCCACAAATTACAAATTGGTGATCATCAACAGCTAAATATATTAAAACACCATTTTTAAGTTCGGTTTCATCCATTTTAAGTTCATGAAAAACGTCTCTGGCTCGTTCATACGCATCCATGGAAGTTGTTTTTTCTATGTGAACTCTAATCTCACCAGAAGTGTTTTTTTCAGCCATGCGAATAGCTTCAACAATCTCCTGTTCGTTTTCCGGGGTTAATAATTCTGCTACTTTTGACATTGAAATATTTTTGAGTTAAGATTAACGATTTTTGATTTCAGAATTGTTGAACCTGAAATCAAAAATTGTTAATTTTTAAAGGTTTTTTCTTTAATTTAAATTTATTTTATTTTGACTTCTAAAAAGATAAAAAGTCTAATAATCTAACTTTAGAATTTTACTTCAACAGGTGCATCCGCTCCCTCAACAGCAGTAAAATATGCTTTGTCTTTGAATCCAAACATTCCTGCAAATAAGCTGTTTGGAAACGTTTTAATGTGTGAATTATAAGGTTTAACTGCTTCGTTAAAACGCGTTCTTGCTGTTAAAATTTGATTTTCTGTGCTAGCTAATTCATCTTGTAATTTCAAGAAATTCTGGTTGGCTTTCAGCTCAGGATAGCGCTCTACTGATACTAACAATCGAGACAAAGAACTACTTACACCACTTTGTGCTTTGTTGAATTCAGCTAATTTTTCCGGTGTGATGTTCGTTGGGTCAATAGTAGTTGAGGTAGCTTTGGCACGTGCCTCAATAACAGCAGTCAAGGTACTTCTTTCAAAATCAGCAGCACCTTTTACAGTATTTACTAGATTTCCAATCAGGTCATTTCTTCTTTGGTACGCCGTTTGTACATCTCCCCACGATTGTTCTACTGTTTGGTTCATTGTTACCGCAGTATTATTAATCCCTTTGATCCAGCTGTACATACCAATAATAATAACTCCTACGATAATCCAAGGCAAAAATCTTTTCATCTTTGTTTAATTTAATGTTTG
Organism: Flavobacterium sp. ZB4P23; assembly: GCF_003970375.1. Lineage (NCBI taxonomy): Bacteria > Pseudomonadati > Bacteroidota > Flavobacteriia > Flavobacteriales > Flavobacteriaceae > Flavobacterium > Flavobacterium sp. ZB4P23. The sequence goes on along the minus strand of NZ_RYDK01000002.1, from coordinate 362,250 downwards.
TTGTTTAATTTTAATTGTAAATAGTGGGATCCCTGTTTTGTTTTGGGATTACAATTCGTTTTTAATATTTGTTAATTGTGTGCGTATCGTTTCTAATTTCCGGATTATTTCAAAATTATCCAAAGCCTTCTTTTGTCCTTCCTTCAAATGGGTTTTAGCCCCTTCCAGCGTAAAACCTCTTTCCTTGACTAAATGATAGATCAATTGCAAATTAGTGATATCCTCTGGTGTAAACATGCGATTGCCCTTGGCATTTTTTTTTGGTTTCAAAACATCAAATTCATTGTCCCAAAAACGTATCAGCGAGGCGTTCACGTCAAATGCTTTGGCTACTTCGCCAATGCTGTAATATCTTTTATCTTTAGAAAGTTCAATGTGCATATTTTTTATTTTAATCTTTTCTGAACACTTCTTTTATAAACTGTTACGACTGAATACAGAACACTTTGTTAAAGGATTAATCTAACGATTGATTCTCTTGATTCGCTAATTGTGCTATAGCAACATACTCTACTGCCGAAATGTTTCCATAATAAAAATTAAGCGGATTTACCACTTTGTTATCTTTATGAACTTCATAATGCAAGTGCGGTGCTTCAGATCTTCCGGTACTTCCCACATATCCTATTACATCTCCGCGTTTTACACGCTGTCCAGCTCGTATTTTATATTTACTCAAATGCGCGTATAATGTTACGTATCCAAATCCATGCCGAATTACAATATGATTTCCATATCCAGAGGCCCTATTGTCGGCGGTTATTACAATTCCGTCTCCAGTGGCATAAATTGGAGTTCCTGTTTTGGCCGTAAAGTCCATTCCCTCATGCATTTTTCTTACTTTTGTAAACGGATCTGTTCGATAACCAAAACCAGATGCCAGTCGTTTTAAATTTTCATTTCGCACTGGCTGAATGGCAGGAATGGCAGACAAAAAATCACTTTTAGCATCTGCCATTTTCAAAATGACATCCAGTGATTTGGATTGAATGGCGAGTTCCTTACTTAATACATCAATTCTTTTGGTGGTATTCAGTACCAACTGGGAATTGTCATATCCCTCTAGTACTTTATACCTGTTTATTCCCGGTAATCCCGCTTTCCGGACAGAGTCAGGAATTGCTGTTTTATTGAAATATACCCGATACAAATTATTATCTCTGTCTTCAAGAGCCTCAACTACGCTATTTACCTGATCCATTTTTTTATTTAAAATCGCATAATTCAATCTTAAATTTTCAATTTCACGAGCCTGCAACCGATCTTTAGGCGTTTCAAAATAAGGGGTGTTCAATAATACAATAAAACTCAAAAAACCAAATAATATCGAGGCCAGCAAAAACAGAATGATAACACCAAATTTTCTTCTTTTTCGAGTTTTTATTTTCCTATACGCTAAATTTTCAGAATCGTAATAATATTTTACTTTCGACATATTTTAAAATACCCTATTTTTGCACACTGTAAAAGGTTAGACGAACAAATTTAAGAAATGTTTCATTTGTTACACCCTTTTTTCAATAATAAATAAAATAATGTGCCTATTCCAGCTATTTGTTGCAAGTTCTCGTTTATACATTTTTTTTCTAATGAGCTAGCAGGAGCTTCCTTCGGTCGCTCTGCCACCTCAAGAAAAAATAAATGTATAAATCTCGAAGCTTTTCACTACTATCTGGGGCAAAAGAAATTAAAAGATTTAATGATTAAAAGATTGAAAAATTCAATTCTAACTAATCTTTAAATTTTTGAATCTTTAAATATTTAAATAAAAAAATGAAATCACAAGACGTACGCAAACAATTTCTAGATTTTTTCGCATCAAAGGGACACTTAATCGTTCCATCGGCACCCATAGTTCTCAAGGATGATCCAACACTAATGTTCAACAATTCAGGGATGGCCCAGTTCAAAGAATATTTTCTAGGTAACGGAACTCCAAAAAGCAACAGAATTGCTGATACGCAAAAATGCCTTCGTGTTTCAGGAAAACATAATGATCTGGAAGATGTAGGTTTTGACACCTACCATCACACCATGTTTGAAATGCTGGGAAACTGGTCTTTTGGAGATTATTTCAAGAAAGAAGCTATCAACTGGGCATGGGAACTTTTGACAGAAGTCTATAAAATTCCAAAAGAAAACTTATACGTATCCGTTTTTGAAGGTAATCCAAGTGAAAACGTACCATTCGATCAGGAAGCTTGGGATATTTGGGCGGCATTAATTGACGAAGACCGTATCATTCTTGGAAACAAGAAAGACAATTTCTGGGAAATGGGAGACCAAGGACCTTGCGGGCCGTGTTCAGAAATTCACGTTGACATTCGTTCTGCAGCAGAAAAAGCCTTAGTTTCAGGAAAAAGTTTGGTTAACAATGATCATCCCCAAGTAGTGGAAATCTGGAACAATGTATTCATGGAGTTCAACCGTAAAGCCGATGGTTCTCTGGAAAAATTGCCAGCAAAACACGTTGATACCGGAATGGGATTTGAGCGTTTGTGTATGGCATTACAAGGAAAAACATCCAATTATGATACGGATGTGTTTATGCCACTTATCGAAAAAGTAGAGCAAATTACAGGATTAAAATACACATCAAATTCCGTAGGTACAAGTCGAGACTTGTCCGTACCGAATGCAGATGAGGAAAAAATAAATATCGCTATTCGGGTAGTAGTCGATCACGTTCGTGCGGTTGCTTTTGCTATTGCCGATGGACAATTGCCATCAAACACAGGTGCTGGTTACGTAATTCGTAGAATTTTGCGTCGTGCCATTCGGTACGGATTTACGTTTCTTAATATAAAAGAACCGTTCATCAATCAATTAGTTACTGTTTTAGCGAATCAAATGGGAGAGTTTTTCCCGGAAATCAAATCGCAACAACAATTGGTTACGAATGTAATTCGTGAAGAAGAATCTTCTTTCTTGAGAACATTAGACCAAGGATTGCAATTATTAGAAAATGTGGTTGCCGAAACTAAAGGTTCAACAGTTTCTGGAACAAAAGCGTTTGAATTGTATGATACGTTTGGATTTCCAATTGACTTGACCGCATTAATTCTTAGAGAAAAAGGATTCGAACTGGACGAAGCTGGTTTTAACGCCGCCATGCAAGAACAAAAAAAACGTTCCCGTGCCGCATCAGAAGTTTCTACCGAAGACTGGTTGCTATTAGTTCCAGGAAATGTAGAAACATTCGTAGGCTACGACCAATCAGAAAGTGACGTAAAAATCACTCGCATTCGTAAAGTAGACAGTAAAAAAGAGGGTGTTTTATACCAAATCGTTTTAGACAAGACCCCTTTCTATCCAGAGGGTGGAGGACAAGTGGGTGATAAAGGAACGTTAGTTTGCTCCGCCAGTTCGCTAACGCTCGGGTCTGCAAATGAAACTATCGAAATCATCGATACGAAAAAAGAAAACAACCTGATTTTACATCTTGCAAAAAAATTACCGGAAAATATAAATGCTGGTTTTGTAGCCAAAGTAAATCAAGATTTGAGAAGTTTGTCTTCCAGAAATCACTCGGCGACACATCTAATGCACCAAGCCTTGAGAAGTATTCTTGGAACACACGTAGAACAAAAAGGTTCGCTAGTAAATCCAAACTACTTGCGTTTTGACTTTTCTCATTTTGCTAAAATGACGGAAACCGAATTGCAGCAAGTGGAAGATTTTGTAAATGCAAGAATTCAAGAGCAATTACCACTAATTGAAAGAAGAAATATTCCTTTCGCGCAAGCAGTTCAAGAAGGAGCGATGGCACTTTTTGGAGAGAAATATGGAGATGAGGTTCGTGCGATTAAATTTGGCGAAAGCATGGAATTATGCGGTGGAATCCACGTGAAAAATACAGCTGAAATCTGGCATTTCAAAATCGTTTCAGAAGGAGCGGTTGCTGCAGGAATTCGTCGTGTAGAAGCGATTACAAGTGATGCGGTAAAAGCACATTTTGCTTCGCATGAAAGCACATTGAATGAAGTAAAAATAGCCTTAAAAAATCCTCAGGATATTCTGAAAGCCGTTCATTCGATACAAGAAGAAAATGTCAAATTGACTAAGCAAATTGAGTTTTTGGTAAAAGATAAAGTCAAAAATCTTAAAGCGAGTTTAATCGCTGAGATACAGGAAATTAATGGCGTTCAATTCTTGGCAAAACAAGTCGATTTGAATCCGGAGGGAGCAAAAGATTTGGCGTATGAATTAGGAAATTTAGGAAATAACTTGTTTCTAGTTTTGGCTACAGTGAATCCCGAAGCTTCGGGAGAAAAACCAATGTTGACCTGTTATATTTCTAAAGAATTAGTTGCGGAGAAAAACCTAAATGCAGGACAAGTGGTTCGTGAATTGGGTAAATTTATCCAAGGTGGAGGCGGAGGACAACCATTTTTTGCAACAGCAGGAGGGAAGAATGTCGCAGGAATTCAGCAAGCTTTAGAAAAAGCAATTGAGTTTGTAAAGTAATTATATCGTAATTTTTTTAATATATTGGCGAGAAATAAAAAAATGACTGAAAACGAGATTTCAAAAATTGTTGTTGATGTTTGTTAAAAGATGCACACTAAGTTTGGTCCAGGGTTATTAAAATCAGTTTATGAAGTTGTTTTGTTTTATGAGTTAACGAAAAGAGGACTACAAGTTGAAAGTCAAAAACCACTTCCCGTTGTCTGGGATTAAGTAAAATTAGATATTGGATTCAGAACTGACTTAATCATAGAAAATAAAGTTATTTTAGAAATAAAATCAGTTGAACAAATTGCTAATGTTCATCCAATACAACTTTAAACGTATCTGAAAATTACAGGAATGAAATTTGGCTTGTTAATTAATTTCAACGAACCACTAATTAAAACAGGAATTACAAGAATTGTAAATAACCTTTAACCTATGCGGCTTTGCGAGAAATAAATATGAATTTCAGAACCCAAGTTCCCATTCCTAAAAGTAAGTTTCCTATTGATTATACTTCTAAAATCATGTCTTTGGGTTCTTGTTTTGCGGTAAATATGGCGCAGAAACTGGACTATTTTAAATTTCAAAATAGTTGTAATCCATTTGGCATTTTGTTTCATCCTATAGCGATTGAAAAACTAGTTGATTTTGCTGTTTCCGGAAAGCAACTTACAGAAAGCGACATTTTTTTTTACAACGAACGCTGGCATTGTTTTGATGTGCATTCGGATTTGAGCAGTTCTAGTAAAGAGGAATTGTTAGCTTCTTTAAATGCAATACTGATAGCTATAAAACTGCAATTGCAGCATGTTTCCCATATTATTATTACTTACGGAACTTCGTGGGTATATCGAAATATAGAAAGCAATTGTGTTGTGGCTAATTGTCATAAAGTACCGCAAAAGCTGTTTCAGAAAGAATTACTTTCTGTTGAAGAAATAGAAGAAAGTATAGTAAAGACACTGAAATTAATTCATGTTGTAAATCCTAGTTGCACCATTATTTTTACCGTTTCTCCAGTGCGTCACATCAAAGATGGTTTTGTCGAAAATCAATGGAGCAAAGCCAATATAATTAGTGCGCTTCATGGGACTTTTGACTTTCGACTTTCGACTATAAATTACTTTCCCAGCTACGAAATCATGATGGATGAACTTCGAGATTACCGTTTTTATACTGAAGATATGTTGCATCCCAATCCAGTGGCAATCGATTATATTTGGAAACGTTTCAAGGAAACTACAATTTCTGAAACTGCTTTTGCTACAATGGATGAAGTTTCAACTATTCAAAAAAGTCTTTCGCACAAGCCTTTTAATCCGAAATCTGAAAGTCATTTAAAATTTGAGTCTAAAGTCAGAGAAAAAATCACTAAATTGGAATCAGAATATTCATTTATGAAATTTTAATTATGTTAAGAAGAATAGGTATTACAATAGTAGTTATCGGGGGAATATTTTTATTATTCAAATACTGCGATTTTAAGAAAAACGACGATGAAGATATCCAGTACAACACAAATCTCATTCAGCAACAAATTCTAAATGTTGGAAAATTAGTAGTTACTGAAGGCCATTTCTCCGAAGTGATTACCTATAAAAATCAACAAAAATATTTGTTGGATATGCTTTCTTTTGAGAAAAAAGCATTGGTAATAGTCAATGCTGATGTAACAGTTGCTTATGATTTGCGCCAAATGAAATATGAAATAGATGAAAAAAATAAAACCATCACTATTGTTAGTATTCCAAAAGAAGAAATAAAAATAAGTCCGGATATTGAGTTTTATAACGTAGAACAAAGCAAGCTGAATCCGTTTACGGGAGATGATTATAATAAGATCAATAAATCGGTCAAAGCAAATCTCGCCAAGAAAATAGAAAAATCTTCACTGAAAACCAATGCTCAAAACCGATTAATCAGCGAATTGTCCAAAATATTAATTTTGAGTAATTCAATGGGCTGGAAATTACAATACGAAGGAAAAGTAATCGAAAGCGAAAAAGATTTTGGACAAAAAATTAAATTATAATAGTTTTTTTGTCAGGTTGAGCGCAGTCGAAACCATTTTTATAGCTGTTTAAGCCTATTGAAAAATCTCGACTGCGCTCGATTTGATAAACCTAAATTGGAAAACTAAGCTTTCTCTTTATCAAAAATCAAATCCAAACCACCAGTAATCAAATGTGCTACTTCAGGTCTTTTTTGTTTTAATTGATCGAGATAAACCAATATTTCCTGTAATAATTTAATTTCATTTCTTTCTTTTAGCAGCTCTGTGATTTCAACAGCTAATAACCAATCCTTTGGGTGATTGGTTTGTAAATTTTCGAATATAGGCTTCAAGGGTGTTTCTGTCTCCTTGGTTTCTCTACTATTTCTAACAGTTTGGTACAAAACCTCTAAGTCATCACGTTCTGCGGTATGTTTCGCTTTAATGGTTTTGCTCGAGGGAAGATGCGAAATCAAATCAAAACTATTCACATCTGCAGGGCCTGAAAAAGCCGAAATCACTTTTTTGCCCACAGCCATATCATAAATTCCCCATTCTGGTTGAAACAAAATTGTTTCTCCGTGTGACACAGTACAGTTTTTAAAGCGAATCAAAATAATTTCGCCTTGTAAGTTTCTGGAGCCGGTTATGATTTCACCTTCAACAGTGATGCCACCTTCAAACTCCAGTTTGACCGTTTTAGATTCCAGTATATCGTAGGCATTCAAATCTTTTGGACTCATGTCTTCAATTGCCAGATTGATTCCTAACAGCTTTCCAATAGGGCTCCCAAAACCCTCAGGATGTGTCAAAGTTCCATGACCAACCAGTTCTTTTTGGCGAGAAGCTAAAGCCGTTTTTCCGGTGGTTTGTATATAAATAGGCTTGCCTTCGTGTGCAATTACGGTACTAAAAACGCCCGAAATTTGCAAGCCTGTACTCAATTCAATTGTTCCCAGAGCATTTGAGTCTATCAGTTTTTCTATTCCGGATAAACCGCCTGTTCGGAGTGCCATTTTATTCGCAAATTCCTCTAAAACTAGGTTTAAATAAGCAAATGTTGGTGTGACATAAAGTTGCGGTTGCAATTTTGTGATGTCAAAACTCTGGTTTGCTGCTGATAGGTCATACGGAATTTTATTGACCTCGTTTGTCATGCAGTGCGCACTTTCGCCTATTGAAGATAACAAACCGGCACCATAAATTTTAGGATTTTCTACGGTTCCAATGAGTCCGTATTCGACAGTCCACCAATGCAGGTTTCTAATTTGCGCCATTTCTGATAATTCACCCATATTGTTTTGCAAATCTTCTACCGATTTTTCGGCAGCATCAATAACAGCTTGGGGAGTTCCCTCAGCTTCTTTTACGATGGAAAGCAGTCGGATGGCTTCATACATTTCATAATCCTTATGTGAAGAGAGCGCTTTACAGCCTATTTCGCCAAAACGGCGTAAATATTCCGCATATTCCGGATTAGCAATTATGGGAGCATGACCTGCACCTTCGTGAATAATATCTGGTGCGGGCGTGTATTCTATATGTTCAAGTTGGCGAATGTCAGAAGCAATTACAAGCACATTATAGGCCTGAAATTCCATGAAAGCATTGGGCGGAATAAATCCATCTACCGCAACCGCCGCCCAGCCTATTTCAGTCAGAATGCGGTTCATACCGTACATACTCGGAATATTATCAATCTCAATTCCTGTTTTTTTTAATCCTTCCAGGTAGGAACTATGCGCCACTTTCGATAAATAAGCTACATTTTTGCGCATCACATAACGCCAAACCGCTTGATTTATGGGCGTATAATCGCTATAATCCTGAGGCTTAATGAATTGTTTTAAGTGCTTTGGCAATCGGTCTAATAACGGATTGCTTTCTATAGTTGAGTTCATATCGAAAACGTTGTAGTTCTACTGCAAAAGTACGAATTTCAGGAGCGATTTCCCGCTTTTCATTGCAAGTTTTTGCAAACCCGTTTGTTTTTCTAATGTTCCGGCAGGAGAAATAAAAAGAGGTATTCCTCTTTTCTCCCTTTCCTTTGGAGAGGGTTGGGGAGAGGAGTCGCTTTTTATAAACAAGAAAAATCAAAACGGCTTTCACAAAAAGCTTTTCATTGCAATCGGGGCTAGGGGAGTTGAGGTTTAATTTGAGATTAGATAATTCAACATAATTTAGTTGCGTTCAGTCATTGCGAGGAACGAAGCAATCTCATCAATACATTACACGTACAAAGTCTGCTCAGTTCGTCACACTCTCGCTTAAGCTTATAAAAATTTTAAAGCTGTCAGTACAACAATAGAAATTGCTATGAAAATCCAGTTTTTTATGGTTGGGCTGTATTTCCGTTTGAATTCTATATTATTTAATGCGAATACAATAGCTATAAAAACAAATGTAATTATTCCTATAATAAATATAGAAATTAAATCTAACTCATTAGGATTGCTTTGGTTTAATCGATAGGAGTTAATTATCAATGTTATTATAAGCATAATCCAAGTTATAACACTCATCACCCAGCCTTGAGATAAGTTTTTGATTAAAAGTATTGCTGATGAAATAGCAATAAGTGATAGAATTACTAAAGTTATATTTTTTCTGACAGCCATTTGAACAATGCTATGATGGTCTATTAATGGATTTTTCCACAAAAAAGTATAATATTGATTGCAAGTTAAATAGACAAAAAACCATATTAAAATACCGAGGCAAATCTGAATTCCAGATAGTATAATTTCAAACATTCTCCAATTATGTTTCATTGACTTCCGCTAAATTAAACATTGTGCATTCTCATTTTTGTTGGTACTGAATATGTTCTTTGGCGAACTGGATAGAGGATTGATAGCTATTTTTTGGATTTACTTCTTCACCAACTCAAACACCAAAACCTGCGTTTTTTGTTTATCTGAAAAATTATTATCTGAAATGAAAATAATAGATTGATTACCATTTGCCAATTTTGGACCAAAAGTAAGTCCTTCGATATTATCAATAAAAATTCCCAAATCATCCATGTTAAGTACCAGTTTTTTAGAAGCCAATTCGAATTTTTGATTTTGCAAAGAGCTGTAGTTTTTTATATTAGTTGCTTTTTTTAAATCACACATAAATACTTTAACCGAACAGGCTTGTGTCCCGGTAGAATAGGAGCGTTCCACAACCAGCAATTGGTTTTTACCATAATACTGAATTGCCGAAACGCCATTTACACCAAAAGCACCTTTCGGAACAGGTTCATGAGCAATAGGTTCCAGTTTATAGCCGTATTGAGCGGTGTTCTTTTTTGTTTTGGCATCAAATTGATACAGCCGAATCAAACCGCCTTTGCTAGTATTGGCTTGGTCGCCATCTTCAAATAATGGTTCTTCAATATTGGTATAGACATTTTTATAGTTTTTGTCAAAAGTAATTCCTTCTAAAGTGCCGTTGTTTCGCGGACCTTTTTCCAGTTTCTGCATTTTTAAATTTTCCGGTAAGGTGACATTGCCTAGAAAATCACCTTTTAAATCCATGAAATTTAGAGAAGGATCTTGTAAAACTTCCTTATCTGCTGTTAGCACTCGAGCGCCTTCGCTACTCCAAAGCAAAGTGTTCGTTTTTGGATTGAATCGGATGTCTTCCGGGTCTGCTGAAGTAGTTGGCATGGTATTCCAATTGCCAAACGCTTTCCCAGTTGCATTTTTTAAAGTGGTGACACTTTGGAAATCAATACGTTCAACTTTATTTTCGAGCAAATGAATTTTTGCCGTATAAAATCTTGAATTGTTAAACATGGATCTATCGTCACTGATCAAATAATACAAATCATTCTTGGCATCATAATCGATTCCGGACAATCCGCCCACTTTTGTGTTTTGAAACGTTTCCTCAAAAGGAATTTCAATGGAACTGATTAGTTTTAAACTTGGGGTTGACTTGTTGTCAGCTGTTTGCTTTAAATTGGAACAAGAAATGAGGAAAGCTTGTAAAACGACAAGTAATAATAAATTGCGCATATAATAATTTGTTGCTGTTTGCAAAAAGGAACATATTTTGGATTAAACCCACTTTAAAAACTATGAATTGTCCGTTTGACTTTTCTCAAGATTGCGGAAGTAGTCAATTTTGTAATTAAACATTTCAGCCATATTTTTTGCCCGAAGTTTAGCTTCGTCGGCTAATGGACCAGAAAATAAGTTGTCAGTTGTTTCAGTGAAAATTTGCATCCAGCGGTCAAAATGTTCTTTGGCGACCGGTAATTGTTTGTGTGGTGGAAATGGACTTCCGGAATAGGAATGCACTTCAAGTAAAATAGTTTGCCAAAAGCGATACATTTTTTCTAAATGTTCCGGCCAGCGATTGCCTATTTTTTCGTTGAATATGGGTCCGATAAATTCGTCTTTTTGAACTTTAGAATAAAAAGTATTCACTAGTAATTTGATATCTTCGAATGTGGAAATGTCGTTAAATTGTGCCATAATTAGGTATAAAAAAAGCCTACGCAAAGGTAGGCTTTTATGTTGAAATGTGATGGTAAACTATTTTACTTTGGGCGGAAATTGTTCAAGAATTTTTGCCACAAATTCATTAATTTGTTTTTCTTTTTCACTTCGGGTTTCGGTCAAATAACCAACTCCTTCGCCTTGCCAAACCAATTCTTTTTTCTTGGCATCAATTAAATCAATATACAATGTCCCTTCCGTTGATGAGGAAACAAAACTGCTGCGGCCTCCCCAAAAGTAAGGATTCCATCCCCAACCCCATCCGTAACCCCAGCCTGCGTTGAACTGATTTACGTCAATGCGTTCTCTTTCTTTAGTTAATATATTAATCAGCAAATCTGGATTTTCACTTTTGGTCATTCCTTTTTTACTTAATTCTCGATCTATGGCATTGAGTATTCTTTTTTTGTCCAATTCTGATATTTCAACTCGATCGATGCCTTTTTTATGAAAAGCGTACGTTTTGTATTGAATAAAGTCCACATTATTATCATAATCAGAATATACTTTTACGGAAGCGCAAGAGGCAAATACTAAAAGTAGAAATGCGAGAAGGAGTTTAATTGCTTTCATGACCTGTTTTTTTGATTACTAAATGTTTATTAAAGATACGTTCAAATTTTTAAAAATCCAACAAATTGTCAGCGACTATATTAGGGATGGTTACTTTCAATAAAGGTTCCGTTTGCATCGCTCTTTTTATTGCAAATACTGCTCCTTCATTTCTAGCCCAGCTTCTTCTGGAAATTCCGTTGTTGACATCCCAGAAAAGCATTGATGCTAAACGTCTTGACGCTTCCTTTGAACCATCAAGAACCATACCAAATCCGCCGTTTATTACCTCTCCCCAGCCCACGCCACCGCCATTGTGAATGGATACCCAAGTGGCTCCACGAAAGCTGTCTCCAATGACGTTTTGTATCGCCATATCGGCGGTAAATCTTGAGCCATCATAAACGTTAGAAGTCTCTCTGTATGGAGAATCGGTGCCGGAAACATCATGGTGATCGCGACCTAAAATTACGGTTTCTATTTCGCCATTGGCAATAGCCTGATTGAAAGCTTCGGCAATATTTACGCGTCCTTCAGCATCTGCATAAAGGATTCGTGCTTGTGAGCCTACAACCAATTTGTTTTCTTGTGCGCCTTTTATCCAATGAATATTGTCTTGTATTTGTTGCTGAATTTCTTCGGGAGCTGTTTTGGACATTTCTTCCAAAACCTGGCAAGCAATTACATCTGTTTTGGCTAAATCTTCTGGTTTTCCCGAAGCACAAACCCATCGGAAAGGGCCAAAACCGTAATCAAAACACATGGGTCCCATGATATCCTGTACATAACTCGGATATCTGAAATCGATGTGATTCTCTGCCATGACATCTGCACCGGCACGGGAAGCTTCCAGTAAGAAAGCATTTCCATAATCAAAGAAATACGTTCCTTTGGCAGTGTGTTTATTGATTGCTGTCGTATGACGTCGTAATGTTTCTTGTACTTTTGTTTTAAATAAATCAGGAGTTGATGCCATCATTTCATTGGCTTCTTCAAAGGAAATGTCAGCAGGATAATAGCCACCTGCCCAAGGATTGTGTAGCGAAGTTTGATCTGATCCTAAATCAATATGGATGTTTTCCTGGTCAAATTTTTCCCAAACCTCAACCACATTTCCAAGATATCCGATGGACACAATTTCATTATTGGCTTGCGCCAAAGCGACTCTTTTTACCAGCGCATCAATATTTTCAATCACTTCATTAATCCATCCTTGACTGTGGCGAATATGTGTAATTTTAGGGTTTACTTCGGCACAAACGGTGATACAACCGGCAATATTACCGGCTTTAGGTTGTGCGCCAGACATTCCGCCCAAACCAGAAGTAACAAATAATCCGCCCTTTGGACTGCGTTTTATTTTACGAAAACCATTCAAAACCGTGATAGTTGTTCCGTGTACAATTCCTTGCGGGCCAATATACATGTAACTTCCGGCGGTCATTTGGCCGTATTGAGAAACGCCTAAAGCATTCATTTTTTCCCAATCATCCGGTTTAGAATAATTAGGGATTACCATGCCGTTTGTTACTACAACTCGTGGCGCTTCTTTATGCGAGGGAAATAATCCCATTGGATGCCCGGAATACATCGTCAATGTTTGCTCATCGGTCATTTCTGATAAGTATTGCATCGTCAATAAATACTGTGCCCAGTTTTGGAATACAGCTCCATTGCCGCCATAGGTTATCAATTCGTGCGGATGTTGTGCCACGGCGTAATCCAGATTGTTTTGAATCATCAGCATAATTGCTTTGGCTTGTTCGCTTTTTCCAGGATATTCATTTATTGGACGCGCACGCATTTCATAATCGGGACGAAAGCGATACATATAAATACGGCCGTATATTTCTAATTCTTGTCGAAATTCTTTTATTAGCTCATTATGATGTTTTGGTTCAAAATAACGCAAAGCATTACGAAGTGCTAATTTTTTTTCTTCATTCGAAAGGATTTCTTTACGCTTTGGTGCGTGATTGATATCTATATCGTATGGTTTTGGTTTTGGTAAAACCGATGGGATTCCTTGTTGTATTTGTTCTTTAAAAAGGGTCCTGGTTTCTGAAATCGGAATTGTGGTAGGAGTTATGTGAGGTGAATTAGTCATAGTAATGTAAGCTTTTATTATTCATAATCTCTTCTTTTTCCCCCTTTGGGGGTTAGCGGGCTTTTATACGGACAATGACGACAGCCACTTTTACAGCAATAACCCCGTTTTAAATGGTGTTTTTCAGTAAAACATTTATAGCCTTCGGGTGTGTAATAGAAATCTTCCCCTTCTATTAATTTATTTTCAGTACTTTGGTCCATCATATTTGGTATTGTGCGATTGCAGGCGTCATTCGATTTCGTTCAATTGCTAAATTGGGATTCAAATGATTGCGCTTTTTCATTAAAAAGCACCATTTTAGTAGTACAAATTTATAATTTTATAGCGAATGTTTCTGATTGTTTCTAAATATTTAATTCCAAAAGGATATCATGGATTAGAGATGAAAAACGATTTCCATGAGTTGTCACTTCCAGCTGGTGTCAATAATACCCAGTTTGAAATTACCTTTAAAAACAATTCCCGTTTAGGAGTTGAAGAGGCAGTGCGTAAAAATTTTGTAATTTATCAAAACAATTCTGCAAAAGATCTAAAAATCAGTAATCTCTTGTTATTGGATCTTGTTGCTTGTGGTTTATATGATGTAGCCGGAAAATTGATTTTTTAAGAAAGAAAATTCGGGAGTTAATACCTGCTATGCGTTTTCTACTGCGGGTCTTTGCGATGGTATTTACATTGTAAAATTAGCTACAAAAGACAAAATAGAGGTGGTCAGAAAATTATAATTAAAAATTAAATCCACTTGAAAAGAATTAATACAAAATGCAATCTATAAAGGTTGTATTTTTTTATATATAAATTTACCTTTGTGTCAAAAAATATTCGTTTGAATCAAAAGGTAATTACAGCATTTCCGAACTCTATTTCAGTAACCATCAAACGAGAAGATTTGATTCATCCTTTTGTTTCCGGAAATAAGTTTAGAAAACTGAAATACAATTTGCTTGAAGCCAAAAAAAACGAGCAGACCACATTGCTTACTTTTGGAGGTGCTTTTTCCAATCATATAGCAGCTGTGGCTTATGCGGGAAAAGAAAAAGGATTTAAAACCATCGGGATTATCCGTGGTGAGGAATTAGAAAGTAAAATCTCAGAGAATCCAACATTAATTTTCGCTCAAAATTGTGGAATGCAACTGGAATTTATTTCAAGAGACGCGTATCGGTTAAAAAGTGATGACTCATTTTTGGAGAAATTAAAACAACAATTCGGTCGTTTTTATCTCCTGCCGGAAGGCGGGACTAATGATCTTGCTATCAAGGGATGTGAGGAAATTCTAACTCAGGAAGATGCTCAATTTGATTATATTTGTTGTGCGATAGGAACTGGCGGTACCATTTCCGGCATCATAAACAGTGCTTTGCCGCATCAAAAAGTTTTAGGGTTTCCGGCCTTAAAAGGCGACTTTTTGAAAGAAGAAATTCGTAGTTTTGTACAAAATGAAAACTGGGAGTTCATTACAGACTATCATTTTGGGGGCTACGGAAAAGTTAATGAAGCATTAATCGGGTTTATCAATTCATTTTATAAGCAAAATAAGATTCCTTTAGATCCAATTTACACGGGAAAGATGGTTTTTGGTGTTATAGATCTAATTCAAAAAAACTATTTTCCTGCCCAATCAAAAATTTTACTAATTCATACGGGCGGAATTCAGGGAATTCAGGGAATGAATATGAAACTTCGGAACAAACAATTACCAATAATTGAGATCAATGATTAAGAAAATCCTACTGCTATTTATACTAATAACTTTGGTGAGTTGTAATGCCACTAAACCAATTATTGTTACTACCAAAAAAGCGCCTTCAAAATCAAAAATTGCTACGACGGCTAAAAAGGGATATGAAAAGAAAACCAAAACAGTACGTGCCACCGCAGGAAAATCATCAAGTAAAGAACTGAATAATAGTGAAACGGAAGAGATTGTTTCAACTTCAAAAACAATAGTTACAAATGATGTGATTGTAACCTACGTTTCCATATTCAAAGATATTGCAATGGGCAATATGAGGAATTATGGTATTCCTGCAAGTATTATTTTAGCGCAGGCCATTTTAGAGTCTGGTGCCGGGAAGGGTAATTTGGCTTTAAATGCGAACAATCATTTTGGAATAAAATGCCATGTAGGCTGGACAGGTGAAAGTATCAGGCATGATGACGATGCTGCACAGGAATGTTTTAGAAAATATGACAATCCATCAGAATCATTTAAAGATCACGCTTTATTTTTAACAGGAAGAAGCCGCTATGCTGGATTATTTGAATTCTCAAAAGGCGATTATAAAGCTTGGGCCAAAGGCTTAAAAGCCGCCGGATATGCCACAGATCCTAAATATCCGGATAAATTGATTTCGTATATTGAACGCTACAATTTGCATGAATATGACAATCAGGTTCTGGATATTAATTATGTGTCCAATGAAAAACAAATGATAACAGAATTAACGGTTGAATCCAGAAATACAATCCCTAAGGGGCTGGATTCCTATGTGGTTCAAAAAGGCGATACGCTATATTCTATTTCGAAAAAATTCGAATTAAAGATTGAGGATTTAAAACAAAAAAACAACCTCTCGGACAATGCCCTTTCTATTGGACAAAAACTGGTAGTAAAATAATTTTAAAATAACGATAATTCATAATTTCATACATGTTATATAAAAGAAGTAGTCAGCTTTTTGCTGAAGCAGAAAAAGTAATTCCTGGTGGCGTAAATTCACCTGTAAGAGCGTTTAAAGCAGTGGGAGGAACTCCTATTTTTGTCAAAAGTGCCAAAGGTGCTTATTTGTACGATGAAGACGGCAACCGTTTGATTGATTATATCAATTCATGGGGACCAATGATTTTAGGACACGCTTACGAACCGGTTGTGAACGCCGTGATAGAGAAAGCGAAGTTGGGAACCTCGTTTGGGATGCCCACAGAATTAGAAACACAAATTGCTGCTTTAGCCGTTGCTATGGTTCCAAATATCGATAAAATTAGATTTGTAAACTCTGGTACCGAAGCCTGTATGAGCGCTGTACGGCTGGCTCGTGGTTTTACAAAAAAAGATAAAATAATCAAATTTGCAGGTTGTTACCACGGACATTCGGATTCGTTTTTGATACAAGCCGGAAGTGGAGCCATTACTTTTGGTTCGCCAAACAGTCCTGGTGTTACAGCAGGGACGGCCAAAGATACTTTGCTGGCACGATACAATGATTTAGAAAACGTAGCCACTTTAATAGATGCGAATAAAAATGAAATTGCTGCTATAATCGTGGAACCTGTTGCGGGGAATATGGGTTGTATTCCGCCTAATAAAGGCTTTCTGGAAGGCTTACGCCAATTGTGTACCGACAACGGAATTCTCTTGATTTTTGATGAGGTAATGACCGGATTCAGACTCGCCGCTGGTGGTGTTCAGGAATTATTGCATGTAACGGCTGATATCGTTTGTTTTGGGAAAGTAATCGGTGGAGGATTGCCTGTTGGTGCATTTGCCGCCCGAGCAGAAATCATGAATTATCTTGCTCCGTTAGGTCCTGTGTATCAGGCAGGAACATTGTCTGGAAATCCATTGGCAATGGCCGCAGGATTAGCCATGTTACAAGCTTTAGACAGTGATCGTACTATTTTTAAAAGACTAGAAGAGAAAACAGCGTATTTGGCGGCAGGAATTGATAAAGTGCTGAAAGCAAATGATGTTACATTTACAATCAACACTATTGGCTCAATGATTTCGGTTCACTTTGATGCGGCTCCGGTTGTAGACTTTCAAACGGCTGCAAACGGCGACAACGAAACGTTCAAGAAATTCTTTCACGGATTATTGCAGGAAGGAATTTATATTGCGCCATCCGCTTACGAAACGTGGTTTATTACGGATGCATTAACGTATGCAGATTTAGATTTCACCATTCAAGCGATAGCTAAAGTTTCGAAAACATTTTAAATCAAAAAAGCCCCAAATTTTGGGGCTTTTTTATGAAGTAAGATGAAATAAGTAAGTCGAAAGTTTAAAAGGCGTAAAGTCAAAAGAATTAACTTTAAGTAAAATAGTTTTAAATCAGATTGTTATATAATTTTATCCTGATTTTAAAATACGACATTATACCATGGTTATTACTTAGTTTAAGTGAAAGGATTATTTTTTATTACCCGTTTCTACTGGTTTTTTGTTTTTATGATGCATCATTCTTTTTTTCATTCCGTGATGTTTGTTCCCTTTCATTTCATCCCATTTTTTATATTGGTCTGCTGAAAGAATTTTTTTTATTCGTTTTTTCATCACAATTTGCTCATCTAACATTTGGCTTTTCTTAGCAAAAAGTTCGTCAGAAGTCGGTTGTTTTTTAGCTGAATCTTTAGTTGCTTTTCGTTCGGCCATTTTAGCTTCTCTTTTAATACTTTGTTCCGCGATGATTGTACTCATTTCTTTTTGTTGTGAAGCATTCAAATCTAATTCCAGAGTCATCTTTTTTAACTGCAGTTGATTTCTTTGATCAGGAGTTAATTGCTCCATTTGAGCTCTTTCCGGTCTTGCTTCTTTTTCTTGTGCAAAGCTTGTCATTCCGACAACTAATAATGCAACGATAAATAATTTTTTCATTTGTTTTGTTTTAAGTTTTATGTATATAAGATAACAATAGACCTAAAAAGTTTAATCCTTAACAAAAAATTATCGTTTGATTTTAGGGTAGTAAAGGTTTAAATCATATTTAAAATCCTGATTTGGGATAGCTTTACTTATAATTAATGCGATAACTCAATCGTTAATTTGTTGTGAAATTCTAAAAAACTATCACTATGGTTTATTATTTGTTTTTTTGCACCCCTAAAACAGTAGTAATTTAACTCTAGACTCGATGGTAAAGACTATCAAAAAAAAGCTAAATATCGTAGTAAAAGAGTTAGATATGGTTTTGAAATCTAAATTTTATAGTACTTTAGCTAATTATAAAGCGACAAACAAAAACGAATAGCCATTGACGGAAATCGCTAAAAAAAGTGGAAGCTGGAATTTATAAAGGGATTAATTCCATTTGACTCTAAAACTAGGTTTTTGTTTTTCGTCTCGGAAAAAATAAACGAGATGTTGGTTTGCTCTTAACACTATTCAAATGATTACAGAAAGAAAACAATACCAATTATTCGGAAATATAATTTTTGAAAAAGTGACAATAGAAGCACCATTCAAAATCCCAAATCCAGTGCCTAATGAAGCTTGTTTTCTATACATGCTCGAAGGGCAAGTAGACTACAAAATGCAGCATCAAAGTATATCAGTACCCGTAAACGAAGCGGTTTTGCTCAAATGTGGTACTTACTTCAGTCAAATGAAAGGCAATACTCTTTCTAAAAAAAGTCAGATCGTATTTGTCCATTTTCATCCTGAAATACTCAAGAAAATTTATGAGACCGATCTGCCTAAGATTTTTCAGCAACCAAAATTAGTCGATCAAACTATTGATATAACCCAAATCAATAACGATTTTCTAATCCAAAAATACATAGAAGGCTTGCTTTTTTATTTTGACAATCCCACACTTATTAACGAAGATTTGTTAGTCATTAAATTAAAAGAAATAATTCTGCTTTTATGTCAAACCAAAAATGCGCCTGTTATTCAACAAATTTTATCTCAACTTTTTTCTCCTACTAGTTATACTTTTAAGCAAATTATAGAAAATAGTTTATACAATCCTATAAGTTCGGAAGAGTTGGCTCAAATGACCAACCTAAGTCTTTCATCATTCAAGAGAGAATTCAAAAAAAATTATGACGATAGTCCAGCCAATTATATTAGAAATAAAAAATTAGAAAAAGCAGCTGAACTTTTATTAATATCTGATGAACGCATTACAAACATTGCTTTCGATTGTGGTTTCAATGATTTAGCCAATTTTTCGACACTTTTTCACGAAAAATACAGTCAAACGCCATCGAATTTCCGTTTGAACCAATTACCCAAATAGTTGAACGAATTACAAAAGTCTAAGCTTCTTATTTGTTGCACCTTTGTAATGTTGAATAACAAATACTAATTAATATAAAACAAAAATTATGGCACATTTAAAATTAGAAAATAATCCAGTTTCTCCAATATCTCAAGCAATTTTTGACAACACTCAAAAAACATTAGGATTTGTACCTAATATGTACAAAGGCATGGGGCAAAATCCAGCGTTGTTAGATATCTATATTTATGGATACAACAGCTTTAGAGCCAATTCAGGTTTTAATTCTGTAGAACAAGAAGTTGTTTTTCTTTCGGTAGCTTATGAAAATAATTGTGAATATTGTACGTCTGCTCACAGTTTTATTGCCGATAAAATGTCAAAAGTACCCACTGAAGTAACCAATGCCATTCGCGATGGAAAAGAAGTGCCAGATCTAAAACTAGCCGCTTTATCAAAACTAACGCGTTCGCTTACTGCAAACCGCGGGAATGTTGCACAAGAAGAAGTTGATGCCTTTTTAGCCGCAGGATATACAGAAACGCATGTTTTAGGTATTATTGCCGGAATTGCGGTAAAAACAATTAGTAACTATTCTAATCACAACACAAATCCTGAATTAGATGATGCTTTTGCCGGAAGAGCTTGGAAAAAATAATCAGACATCTTTTTTAATTGTCAATGCAGTTACTCACTGTGTTGGCTTTTACCACAAGTCGTAAATGGATGGATTCCTTGGGTAGTAACCATTGAAGTCCTATTTAAACTATATGACTATACGTTACTTGTATCAATGGCAAAAAAGTATATATTTGGGTCTGAATCAAAAAAGTAACTGCTATGAAATCCGCGATATCGGGTTAGATTGATGATTACTGCTTTAGAAACAACTTGGTATCAGTTACGGACAGTCATAAAAAATAATATTCTTTATAAAAAAGGAGCTTCAATTTGAAGCTCCTTTTTTATAAATATAGCTCTATAATACACTTAGGCTTTCAATCGACACGCTTTGCTGTCGCCATTTACCACAACTTCGGTCAATCCTAAAGAAGATAAATTTTTCATGGCTTTATCCCATTTTTTACCGCTCAGTTCCGATTTGATTTTTAGTAAACCAAAATCCATTTGGTTTTCATTGACTTTCAAAAGGTCAATAATCAATTTTTCATCGTCTTCCAATTCAATTTTAACTTGAGTTTTTTCTGGGCGCATTTGCGGGAACAACAACACTTCCTGGATAGAAGCATTATTTGTCAAATACATAATCAATCGATCCATTCCAATTCCCATTCCGGATGTTGGAGGCATTCCGTATTCTAATGCTCTCAAGAAATCTTCGTCAATTATTCCTGTGGCTTCATCATCTCCTTTTTCAGCCAATCTCATTTGGTCTTCAAAACGGGCTCTTTGATCAATTGGGTCATTCAATTCAGAATAGGCGTTTGCCACTTCTTTTCCGCAAACCATCAATTCAAAACGTTCTGTCAATTCTGGATTGTCACGGTGTTGCTTGCAAAGCGGAGACATTTCCTTTGGGTAATCCGTGATGTAAGTAGGCTGAATGTAATTTCCTTCGCATTTCGCGCCAAAAATCTCATCAATCAGTTTCCCTTTCCCCATGGTTGCATCTACATCAATTCCCATTCCTCTGGCAGCATCAAATAACGCTGTTTCACTTTTTCCTGAAATATCAAATCCAGTAAAATGTTTGATAGAGTCCGTCATTGTCACTCTGGCGTAAGGCGCTTTAAAATTGATGGTATGTTCTCCAAAAGTAACTTCTGAGCTTCCATTTACGGCAATCGCGCAATGTTCTAAAAGGTCTTCGGCAAATTTCATCATCCAGTTGTAGTCTTTGTAGGCTACATATATTTCCATGGCAGTAAATTCTGGGTTGTGGGTACGGTCCATTCCTTCGTTACGAAAATTTTTCGAAAACTCATAAACCCCTTCAAAACCACCAACAATCAATCTTTTTAAGTATAATTCGTTCGCAATACGCATGTACAAAGGCATATCAAGCGAGTTGTGATGCGTGATAAAAGGACGCGCTGCAGCACCACCGGGAATTGGTTGCAAAACAGGCGTTTCTACTTCAAGATATCCTTTGTCATTAAAAAAAGAACGCATTGCATTGAACAATTTTGTTCTTTTGATAAACGTTTCTTTTACATGATCATTCACGGTCAAATCCACGTACCGACGACGATATCTTTGTTCCGGATCAGCAAAAGCATCGTGTGTTTTTCCATCAGCATCCGTTTTTACTACCGGAAGTGGTTTCAAGGCTTTGGCCAAAACCGTCAATCCATAAACATGAACCGAGATTTCTCCCACTTGCGTTTTGAAAACCGTTCCGCGAATCCCAATAAAATCGCCAATATCCAACAGTTTTTTGAAAACGACATTATACATGGTTTTCTCCTCATCTGTCGAAATATCATCTCTCGAAACATAGATTTGAATACGCCCTTCAGCATCTTTCAATTCGGCAAATGACGCCTTTCCCATGATACGCTTCCCCATCAAACGACCTGCTAAAACCACTTCCTTACCTTCGTATTTTGCAAAATCAGCTAGGATTTCGCTAGAATATGCGGTTGTAATAAATTCGGCTGCAGGATAAGGCTCAATACCTAAATTGCGTAATTCTGTAAGTGCTTCTCTACGTAATATTTCTTGTTCGGATAATGCCATTTTATGCTGATTTTAAGAGCGCAAAGATACTATATAAGTTTTAAAATTTAAAGTTTAAAATGTACCGTTTTTTGGAGCAGAATATTTTGTTTCTTCAAGACGATCCGTCCCGCTATTCGTTCTATCTTTTTTTCTTGTTCAAAAAAAAACAAGAAAAAAAGGATGCCACTGCTATCGGGGCTATGCTACGACTTTTATTTTTTTAAATCAACATGAAAAATAGTACAAATCATGTATATTTGAAATCAAATCATTTCGTAAATACCTCAATGAAAAAAATACGCTTTACTGCTTTTAGTATTATTTTTGATCAGTTGCCAAGTAACAGAAACCATTTGTCTAAACCAAGACGGAACCGGAGAAATTGAAACAGAATTACTCCGCGATGAACATCGTTGGATGCAATTTATTGCTGAAAATCACTCCAAAGAAGACGTTTTTCTTGATACAACTTATGTTTTTAAAGATCTGATAACCAAAAATTCCGAGACGTTTTCCAAATTACCAGCATCCTAAAAAGCCATTTTTAAAAAAATTACTACGGTAAAAGTCCATAGTAAGAAAAGTTCCTTCGAGAAAGAATTTTGCACAACAATCTGTCAAAAATTCAATACAATAGCCGAAGTTGCTGATTTATACAAAACCGAAGAATAGGCAGATGATATAGAAAATAATTACGCACTGGTTGCCGAAGAACATTATTATAGTGTGAACTATGCTTTTGATGCAAGTGTTTTTCAGGAGAATAGTAAAAATAACAAATGCAGTTGAACTAATAAGACAACAGGATAAGATTAAAGGATCCAAACGCAAGTTTCTAAATTCAAAATTACGCAGTCTTATGTTCTGAAATATCATTTTCCTCGAAAAATAAAATCGGTTTCAAATATAAATTCAAAAATAAGCGATGACAAAAAAGCAATGGAAATGCAATTTCTAATCACAGATTGTTTAAAAACCCGGAGAGTATAAATCTTGAAGTTGTTTTGGAATAATAATATTGAACTTAAATAATCGCCTTATGGTCAAGTCGAGCGCAGTCGAGACTCATTTGGTTAGTCTCGACTGCGCTCAACTTGACAGAAATATGAGTTAATCCTTCAATGGTTTTTTCAAATCTTGTAGGTGACTTTTTTGGCGCAATGATAAAACATCGAAATTAGTTCAAGTCCGAGACTAATTATTTTTGATTCATAATTTTATATCATACCTGCAAGGTTTGAAAAAAAACCTTATAGGAAAAAACAGTAAACTCAAAACGTTGTACCTTTGTCATTCAAAAATAAGTGAACGAAATAGGATTGCTTCGTTCCTCGCAATGACACATGAATAAAAACATCCAACTTCAAGATTTAGGAACTAAAGGTTACAAAGAAACTTGGGAATACCAAGAAGAATTGTTCAAAGAAATAGTTGACTTAAAAATTAAAAATAGGAGAGAAGAAACGAGTTTACAAACACCCAATTATTTCCTTTTTGTAGCACATCCGCATGTATATACATTAGGCAAAAGTGGTGATTTAAGTAATTTACTTTTGTCTGAAAAACAATTGGAAGCTAAAGGAGCTACTTTTTATAAAATCAATCGTGGTGGCGATATTACCTATCACGGACCTGGACAAATCGTAGGGTATCCTATTATAGACTTAGAAAATTTCTTTACGGATATTCATAAATACCTACGGTTTCTGGAGGAAGCTATTATTCTTACCCTTGAAGAATATGGAATTGTTTGTGGCAGAAGCGAAGGCGAAACCGGCGTTTGGTTAGGCGCAGGAACACCATTTGCCAGAAAAATTTGTGCAATGGGCGTTCGCGCTTCCCGTTGGGTCACTATGCACGGATTTGCTTTAAACGTAAATGCTGATTTGGGTTATTTTGACAATATTATTCCCTGTGGGATTCGCGGTAAAGCCGTAACTTCTTTGAACGTAGAACTAGGCGTATCCAAAGTGAATGAACAAGAAGTCAAAGAAAAAATCCTGAAACATTTTGCCATTCTTTTTGATGCCACTTTTGAGAAACCTGCACTCAAAAATCGTTACACGAGCCTGTAAGGCGAACTGGCGAAGCAATCTAAATTCAAAAATCAAAACAATACTGTTCCGGCAACAAACGAAATGTCATTCGGTGGTGTTTTGTAACCCCATATTTCCGAATGGCTTCCCGGTGTTCTTTGGTAGGATATCCTTTATTTTGTTTCCAATTGTACATTGGGAATTCCTCATGAATCCGATTCATATATTCATCCCGATACGTTTTTGCTAATACGGAAGCGGCGGCAATACTCATAAATTTTGAATCTCCTTTTATGATACTGGTATTCGGAATCGAATGTAGGATTTCAATTTCAGCATCGGTAAAAATCTTTCCTCCGCGATTTTTAATCCCACCCTTAGGAATCAATAGAGTATTTCCGTCTACAATAATGGATTCAGGTCTTGGATTTAGTTTTAAAATACTTTCCTGCATTGCTTTTATGGAGGCGTTCAAAATATTTATTTGGTCAATAATCAACGGT
Organism: Flavobacterium sp. ZB4P23; assembly: GCF_003970375.1. Taxonomy (NCBI): domain Bacteria; kingdom Pseudomonadati; phylum Bacteroidota; class Flavobacteriia; order Flavobacteriales; family Flavobacteriaceae; genus Flavobacterium; species Flavobacterium sp. ZB4P23. The sequence continues at coordinate 337,481 of NZ_RYDK01000002.1, read as the reverse complement.
TCCAGATGGGTTACGGCAAATGAAACACATTCTTGTTCTATAATAGGTTTTAATTTTTCTCTTATTTTCTCAGACAATTGTTTGCTGTCATTTAATAACTCATTTTGGAAATGCGCAGGTAGTATTACGGCTGCTGCAGTCACGGGGCCCGCCAGACAACCCCGACCGGCCTCATCAGTTCCGGTTTCTAAATATGGCGTTAAAAAAAAAGGACTTAACATTAAATTGATTTTGACAAAAATAAGATTTTTGAAGTGATTATCCGCAGTTTGTAGTGTCATAATAACTAAATTTCATTGGTATGTTTATTTTTTGAAGAGGAATGGTGTCAAAAACACAAAGTGTTAAATTTTATAAAAGCTTGTTTATTTAAAGAATTATTAAGATTTTTGTGAAATAACTAATTCAAAACAAATTAATATGAGATCAAAATTTAAATGGATTTTTACGTTGCTGTTGGCTTTGTCAATGCAATTTGTGTTCGCACAAGAAAAGACCGTTACAGGAGTAGTGTCTGATGCTACAGGACCTATTCCTGGAGTGAATGTTATTATTAAAGGAACAAATAGAAGCACACAAACAGATTTTGATGGTAAATATTCCATTAAAGGAAGTAATGGGGAAGTTTTAGTATTTTCATTTGTTGGTATGAAAGATATGACAGCAAATATTGGAGCTTCATCCACAGTTAACATTAAAATGTTACAAGCAGATAATACCCTAGAAGAGGTTATTGTTGTAGGTTATGGTGTTCAGAAAAAGAAAGACCTTACTAGTTCGATTTCCTCCATTAGTGGAGAAGCTATAAAAGGTCTAATTACACCTAGTTTTGAAAGTCAATTAGCAGGAAGAGCTGCAGGTGTGCAAGTTACTACACAAAACGGGATTTTGGGTGTAGCGCCGAGGGTTAGAATTAGAGGTGTGGCTACCATTAATAGTGGTACTCAACCTTTGTATGTAGTGGATGGTTTACCAATTTACTCTGGAGATATTGGAGGTTCTGCTGATACCAATGGTTTGGCCGATATTAATCCTAACGATATAGAGTCTTTCGAAGTCTTGAAAGATGGTGCTGCGACTGCAATATATGGTTCTAGAGCTGCAAACGGTGTGATTTTAATTACTACTAAAAGAGGTAAAAAAGGAACAATGAAAGTTTCTTATAGTAATGTTACTGGATTTGCTTCAGCAACAAAAAGATTTGATTTACTTAAAACTGCTGATTTTCTAGTTATTAATAACGAAAAAAGATTAAATGCTGGTCAAGCGGCTTGGGCAGCTGGAAGTAATTTTGATACTGATTGGCAAAGTCAGGTTTTGAATAAAGGTGCTGTTCAAACAGATCATTCTCTATCTTTTAGTGGAGGTTCTGACAAGACTAGATATTTCATGTCTTTAGGTTACTCTACTCAAGATGGTATTGCGAAGTCAAACAGTTTAGATCGTTATTCTCTTAGGTCAAATCTAGAACATGAAGTGACGTCATGGTTAACAGCCGGAGCTAACATTGGGGTTACCAAAACTAATACTTACGGATTGAATACAGGAAGGAACTCTATTTCAGGAAATATCTTTAGTGCAATAAGACAGTTGCCTAATACTTCTCCTTTTGATGCAACAAACCCAACAGGTTTTAACCTTAATGCATCCGGAAATATTGGTCAAGGTACAAATCTTACACAAGCCACGGATAATTTATCCAATATTAGCTTTGTATTAGCAAACAACAAGTTTGAATCTAAGGTAACTAGGATTATATCCAGTGCTTTTTTATCCGCTGATATCCTTAAAGGTTTAAATTATCGTTTCCAAATTGGAGTTGATAACGCTTCAACAAACGGATTTTTATATTGGAATCCATTACATGGTGATGGACGTGGAACTAATGGACGATTAAGTAATAATAATAATACTTTAACTCGTTGGAATGTTCAAAATGTTTTGTCCTACAATAAAACATTTAGTGATGATCACAATTTATCTTTGACAGCAGTTTATGAAGCTCAAAAAGAGAGAAATGAAGGTTTTTTTGGTACAGGTACCAATATAACTGATCCATTTTTTAATGAAAATGTGGTAACAGGGGCTTTTGGTACTCAAGAATCAGGGGGTGGTGTCAGCGAAGAAGGTATTATTTCTTATATTGGAAGAGCAAGTTATAATTATAAAGAAAAATATTTTGTTCAAGGTACTATAAGACGTGATGGACTATCGAAATTTAATTCAGACATTCGCTACCAAAGTTTTCCTGGTGTTTCTGGAGGTTGGAATATTGCGAATGAAAGTTTTATGGAAAATTTTAAAAGTGTCATTTCTCAATTCAAAATCAGAGGGTCTTACTCTTTAACGGGTAACACAAATGTGGGAAGAAGTAATTATCCTTATTTGAGTACATATTCTCCTTCATTTTATGGACCAAACAATGGTATCGCATTTACAACTTTTGCAAACAGAAATTTAAAATGGGAAACAAGTACTAAAATTGATTATGGAGTAGATTTGTCTTTATTTAATAATCGTTTGACTTTAAACTTTGATTATTTCAAGAATACCTCTGAAGATGTAGTACTTCAGTTTCCGATAGATCCTTCATTAGGCGTTCCAGGAAATGCAATAGATAGAAATGCTGCAAATGTATTAAACAAAGGGTATGAATTTGGAGTAGATTATAGTGTTATAAACACTAAAGATTTCAAGTGGAATGTCAATGCAAATTTAACCTTACAGAAAAATAAAGTTTACAATTTGCCAAATAATGGTGCAGATATCATTGGTGGAAGCTCAGGAGATATAAATATTCAGCCAAATATCATTATTCGGGAAGGTGAATCATTAAACTCACTTTATGGATTTACATATTGGGGTGTAAACGCTGCAAACGGTAATCCGGTCTATTATAAAGCTGATGGTAGCTTGGTTCAAGGAAATATCGCAACAGCTAATTACAAAGTATTTAATCCAGCCGATCCCACAAATGTATCCGTTGCATCGTCTTTAACACAAGCCGATAAAAAGATTCAGGGAAATTCACTTCCTACTTATTTTGGTGGATTTAATTCTAGAATGAGCTATAAGGATTTTGATTTTAGCTTCTTGATTCGTTTCAGTGGTGGAAACAAAGTTTTTAATGGTACTAGAAGAGATTTACTTAATTTAGGTTTAAGCAACAATAGCACAGAAATCCTTGGTAGATGGCAAAGTCCAACAAATCCTGGTGACGGAGTTACGCCTAGATTAGTTGCTAACCAAAATCCATTTATTAACCAAGCAAGTAATCTAACAACTCGTTTTGTAGAAGATGCAGACTTTATTAGTTTAGATAACATAAGTTTAGGGTATTCGTTTCCAAAAATTTTAACCGAAAAAATAAGCGTTGAAGGAGTGAGATTGTCAGCTCAGGTACAAAATTTATTTTTAATAACGAAATACAAAGGATTAGATCCAGAATTAGAAACTTCTGGAGTTGATTTAAACGGTACACCAAGAGCAAGAATTTTTTCAATTGGTATTAACGTAAATTTATAAAAAAATGAAAAAATACATAAAAATAGTAACTAGTGTAATGCTAGTAATGGGATTGTTTTCTTGTTCAGATGAGAAAATATTGGAACTAACTCCTATAAATGCGGTAGCGTCTGATGTTGCATTCACAACACCTACTTTGATAACGGCTTCAATGAACGGTATGTATAACGCGGCTTCGGTTGGTATTTTTAATAATACAGCAAACAATCCGAATAGTGGTCGAGGTTATATCTGGGGTGCAGCTTTTGTTCAGCAAGGAGATAATAGAGGAGAAGATGTAATTAATTTAGCCGGATTTTATCAGTTAACATATACAGGTACATACGATGCTGGTACGGCAAACAACACCTATTATTTTGTTGATGGTTACCGATTAATTAACAGATGTAATCTAATTATTGAAGGTGTAACTGATGCTGTAAGTAAAAATGTTATTACAGCTCAGCTTGGAAATAGTTACATAGCGGAGGCAAGATTTTTAAGAGCAATAACACATTTTGAAATGTTGAATTATTTCGCAAGGCCTTACAATTTTACTGTCGGTGCTAGTCACCCTGGTCTACCATACAGAGAGGTAGGTGTTGATACTGACGCGGAAGTAGAGAGCGAAAAAGCGCAAGGAAGAAATTCAGTAGCGGAGTGCTATGCTAAAGTTTTAGCTGATTTGAATTTTGCTGAGAGCAACCTCATTGGTACTAATAAATTTAGAGCAACAAAAGAAGCTGCTATCGCTTTTAAAACTAGAGTGTATCTGCAAAAAAGAGATTGGGATAATGTTGTAGTTGAAGGGTCGAAATTATCTGCTCTTTCTTTAGCTCCAACTCCAGCCGGTGCTTTTACGTTAGGTACGAATGTTGAAACTATTTTTTCAATTCAACATGGTGCCACAGCTGGTCAAAACCCTGGTGTCAACGGTTCACTTGCGTCAATGTATAAAAATAGAGCTTTAATTTGTATTAGTCCAATCATTTGGAGAGACGCGATGTGGTTAAATGATGATAAAAGAAGAGAGAATGGTGTGATGACAACGATCAATGCGGGTAATGTTTTAACAAACAAATATACTGATATTACAAATTCAACTGATCCCGCTCCAGTAATTCGTTTCGCAGAAGTACTTTTGAATATGGCAGAAGCTAATGCTAGAAAAACTTCGCCGGATTTAACATCAGCTTTGACACAGTTGAATAGAGTAAGAAATAGATCATTAGCTGTTCCATCTACTCAAACTTATACTACAGCAAGTTTTGCAACAGCAAAAGATTTAGTTGGTGCAATATTAAAAGAACGCAGAATAGAATTTATTTGTGAAGGAAGAAGATGGTCAGATATTCACAGATTACAAGGGGATGATTTGTTTCCAATTGATGGAATTCCTTCTAAATTAGCTAATGGTAATCCTCCTGCTGGTTCATTTACTTTGGGAACATCGTACACAGGTCCAAGAACAAATGCTGCTATCCCAGGAAGTGATTTTAGATTCTTATGGCCAATACCATTATTAGTAACAACAACTAATAAAATTTTAGCTGCTCAGCAAAATCCAGGCTGGTAATGTAGATTCATATTTTAACAAGAGAGAGCCTTCCCCAGTCATTTTGATTGTGGAAGGTTTTTTTATTTAATGATTTTTAGTATTTCAGCGTTATAAAGGTAAAAATTCATGGCTTATTTGATAAGAAAATTCATTGAGTTATACCAAACGAAAATATAATATAGAAATAGTACTAAATACGGTAGGTGATTTTAACTAAGTTAACTTATGTTTTCAAGATGAAGCTCGTTTTGGTTTGTTCACTCAAAATGAAAAATCTGTTACTGATATTAAAGTTTGACCAATTTGTCTTTTCAATAAGTTTTTAAATCAACTTTTCTGTTTGGTTTTTCTAATAGGTTGTCAAGTTTATTATGTCGAGTGTCTTGATAAAAAATCCTTGATTTTTGTGTCTTTTGAACTGTTTCAGGCATACAAGATTCAAATAGTCTCATATTTAAAGAATAGTTTCAGTTTTTGGACCTAATAATTGTTGATAATTAAATCCGCTCCAGTTTCTAAATATGGCGTTAAAAAAAAGGACTTAACATTAAATTAATTTTGACAAAAATATAATTTTTGAAGTGATTATCCGCAGTTTGTAGTGTCATAATAACTAAATTTCATTGGTATGTTTATTTTTTGAAAAGGAATGGTGTCAAAAATATAATATGTTAAATTTTATAAAAGCTTGTTTCTTTAAGAAATTATTAAGAAATTTGTAAAATAACTAATTCAAAAAACAAATTTAATATGAGATCAAAATTCAAATGGATTTTTTCGTTGCTGTTGGCTTTGTCAATGCAATTTGTGTTCGCACAAGAGAAAACTGTTACAGGTGTAGTGTCTGATGCCACAGGACCTTTGCCAGGTGTAAATGTTTTGGTGAGGGGTTCCAAAGTAGGAGTTCAAACTAATTTGGATGGAAAGTACTCCATCAAAGCGAAAACAGGAGATGTATTGCTGTTTTCTTTTGTGGGAATGACAGATGCTTCCAAAACGGTTGGGCCTTCAAATACAGTGAATGTTTCCCTACAAGATGGAGTAAGTTTGAATGAGGTTGTTGTTCAAACTAATTTGGGATACTTTTCAAAAGATTCAAGAAAGTTGTCTTCCTCAGTGTCTACAATTTCTGCAGATGAAATTGCAAAGCAATCTCCTGCTTTAACTATTCAGAATGCATTACAAGGACAGGCAGCAGGGGTACAAGTTACTGCTCAAAACGGTAAACCGGGAGCGGCTGCTTATGTTACAGTTCGTGGAGCTGTAAGTATTACAGGAGGTACAGCTGAAGCTATTTATGTAGTGGATGGTGCATTCGTGAGCGGAAGTGAAGCATCTGCTTTAAGTTCAAATGATATCGAGTCTGTTTCTGTACTTAAAGATGGAGCGTCTGCTGCAATTTATGGAGTACGTGGTGGAAATGGAGTTGTAGTTATTACCACGAAAAAAGGTAAAAATGCAAAAGGTAAGTTCCAGTTTAATAATTCGCTTGGATTTACTCAAAAAATTGATGACCCGTTTGATATGATGAATGCTGATCAGAAAATTCGTTATGAAGCCTTGATTGGTGCTGGTTCAACTGTTGGTAAAACAGCGGCTCAGTTGGCTTTGTTGCGTTCTTACGATCACAACTGGCAAGATGACTTACTGAAAAAGGGATTCGTTCAAAATAATAATTTTTCGTACTCAGGGGGTAATGATCAATTTACTAACTTTATGTCTATTGGTTATACTGAAGATAGTGGAATTATCGACAAGCTTAAAGGGTTCAATAGAATTACTGGAAGGTATAACAGTGAATACAAACCGAATGAAAGAGTTAAGTTTGGCTTCAATATAGGGGGGTCATACGAGAAATTTAATGATTCAAGAGATCGTAACAATGCCCAAAGTCCAATTAGAGCAATGTACGATTACAATCCTTATGAGCCATTTTTTGCAAGAGATGCTAATGGTAACGTAGTTAATGATGTACTTGGTAAACCAGTTTTTAATACAAGTTTGCTTGCAGGTTTCCCTATTCAAGAGGCGATTGTTAATAATACTGAACAACGTCGTTTCTTTAGATTATATGGACGTCCATATGTTGAGTTAGGGATAGTTAAAGATTTGACCTTCAAAACCCAAATGAATATAAACTACGAAAGATATCAAAGGGAGTCTTTCGTAAAGCCATCTTCATTTTTGGATTTAATTGTTGGAGATCCTTCTGCTAGAGGTATAAAAACAGATAATGGATCGGATGGATTAGAGTATCAATTAACGAACAGTTTGAATTACAAATATAGTATCAATGGCAAGCACAATTTTGAGTCAACTGTATTATATGAATATTTTAAATCGAACTTTAGATCATATTCTTTAACTAGAAAAGGGTACGTAAATGGTGATTTGCCAACTGCAGGAACAGCAGTTGTTGGAGTTCCTTTTACTGGAAGAAATGAAAATGCTACTGTTTCTATTTTTGGTAACATCGATTACGATTTTGATGGCAAGTATTTAGTGTCATTATATGGAAGACGTGATGGTTCATCCGTTCTAGGAACAAACAATAAATACGCATTCGCTAAGGGAATCTCTTTAGGATGGAATGTTACCAGAGAATCTTTTATGAGTGATGTAAAATGGTTGAATAATTTAAAGTTGAGAGCATCATACGGAGAATTAAATTCAACTAATGGTATTGGTAGTTATACTGCTCAAAGTCTTTTTAGCACTTCACAATATGGAGGAGGTATTGGAACAATCTTGACAGGAAGCACAGTTGGTAACAATAATTTGAAGTTTGAAAAAGCGGAGAAATACGAAGTTGGTATCGAGGCTGCAGTATTGAACAATTGGTTGACTTTATCAAGTTCGATATTTCAAGATAAAAGAAATGATTTTATTTATAGTGATAATACTACTGTTGGTACTTCGTTTTCTGCGCTTATTAATGCAGGTGACTGGACTTCTAAAGGAGCTGAAATTGAGTTAAAAGCTTTTGCAATAAAAAATGAAAATACTACTTTGTCTTTTTATGTCAATGCCGCTGCTTTTGATAGAGAAATTAATGAGTTAAACCGTCCTGGAGATCCAAATAATCAGCTTTCAAGAGGATTGACATGGAATAAAGTAGGTCGTTCACCTGATGATTTCTTCCTTGTGCCTTATGCAGGAGTTAATCCTACTAACGGTCGTGCAATGTATACTAAGTTAGATGGGACAACTACAGATGTTTACAATGCTGGAGATAGAGTTTTTACTGGAAAAACTCCATATGCTAAGTACGAAGGTGGTTTTGGTATGCAATTTGCTTACAAAGGATTTGATATCTCTACTGATTTTGTATTCAAACAAGGCAATTATACTTACAATTACATGTGGCAAAATATGACTGCAGATGGTAATGCGCCAAATAGAAACCAAGCTGTCGCTGCCTTTGACTATTGGACTACAACTAACACTACTGCCTCTTTGCCTGCACCAAGACAATTATCAGGCATCAACTCTAACCTTGAGTCAGATCGTTTCTTAGAAGATGCAAGCTACATTAGATTTAGAAATCTTAATATTGGATATAAATTTACGAAGAAAGCATTCTCTAACTTACCGGTAGACGATATTAGAATATATACTCAAATGCAAAACTTATTTACATGGACTAAGTTCAATGGTGATCCAGAGGTAGGAATAGGTAGTGCTGAGAGTCAAACAGGGTTATTAGTTCCTGGACAATTTGCATTGTATTCTTATCCTACTGTTCAAACATTCCTTTTTGGAGTATCAATTAATTTATAATTAAAAAAATTATGAAAAAAATAATATATCTTGTTGCTTTATCTTTCGCATTAAATTCTTGCGATGATGAAGATATCACATTCGCACCTTACAATGCGATCAGTGAGTCCATTGTTTTACGTAATTCGACCGATTTTGAGAATATGTTAACTGGAGCGTACTCCTACATGATTAAAAATGGAGGTGACGGTGGTTATGGTACTGAGTTTGTTATTGACTCTGAAGTAATGACAGATAATCTAATTCTTAAAATAGAAGGGCGTCAGTCTAATGCTAATGGTTTTAGATTGCTTTCAGTGCCTAATAGTTCTCATTTTAACTATTATATCAGTGCATACAGAGCCGCAGAAACTGCTACTAGGATTATAGAAAATATTGAAATTATACCTCAAAATGCTGCTAGAGATAACATCGAAGGGCAAGCTCGTTTTATTAGAGCAATAAATAATTTTGATATGGTAAGAATTTATTCTAAAATCCCTACTCAAGCAGCTGACGCTAACGCCTCTTTAGGTATGTATTATCTAGATGTTGTTGCCCCTTTTTCTAAACCAACAAGGCCGACTGTTCAAGATACTTACAAGAAAGTAGTAGATGATTTGCTTATTGCTGCTGACAAAATTGGCACAACTAATACCGTTGCCTCAGGAAAGGCGTCAAAGGCTGCTGTTTATGCTTTATTATCTCGTGTGTATCTTTATTTAGGAGATTTCTCAAAGGTTATTCAATATGGAAATCTTGCTATTGCAGGTAATGCAGTTTGTCCTAGAACGGATTTTGTTAATCTATGGAAGGATACAGATATAAAAGCCCCTGGTGTTTTATTTAAACTTAGGATAGATCAAGTTGATGGTGTTACGCCTGGAGTTGTATACAATCAAACAGTAGCAAGTGGTATTCGTTCTGAATATGTTGTACCTAAGAGCTTTTCAGATTTATTTCAAACGACTGATATTAGAAAATCAGCATACATTGTTACTAGTCCGTTCAATAGTATTCCTTATAATCATGTTATTAAGTACCTTAGTCGTTTGACAGGTAACCCGGCTATAGTTGATATAAAAGTATTACGTGTAGAAGAAGTGTATTTGAACATGGCTGAGGCTCAGTATAGAATCAATGGTGGAGGTTTAGCATTTCTTGATGCAGTAAGATCTCAGAGATATTCTTCTTTTGTTTCAGGTAATGAGACTGGAGCTACCTTACTAAATGCTATTTTACTTGAACGAAGATTAGAGCTTGCTTTCGAAATGGACCGTTTCTTTACATTAAAAAGACTAGGTTTGGGAATGGTTAGAAATTCTGTTGAAGGAGATTATGCTAGCGGTGCTGGTACAAAAGTAGAAACTTCTGCATTAACTATTCCTGCAGGTAATTTTAAATGGCAACTTCCTATTCCGCAATCTCAAATAGATTTGAATAGTAATTTACAGCAAAATCCTGGTTACTAATTATTAAACATTAACATTTTAAAAAACCTCCCTATTTAACCATTTGGGAGGTTTTTTGTTTAAAGTGTTTTTATATAGTAGTTTATTGAAATTAATTCTTAATTTTTTATAAATGAAAAAAATTTTATTTTATATACTAATTTTTCAATTTTCTATTGCGCAGACCGTACAAGAACGAAAGATAATGATGCAGACCTATGACAATGAAAAAATTAATAGTTTTGTTCTTAAATTAGCAGAAGCCCAAAAGGAGCAAAAAAGTAAAATTCAAAGTTATAAGCTTCTATACAGATTGTTAGATTCTGAAACGAATTCACTTCAGCGTATTTATGATGGATTACCTTTTTTTTACACAATAGAAAATGATGCTTCTGTTGTTACCATTCGTGCAAATTCATTGCACCCAAATGGTGTTTTAGGTCTTAATTTGACTGGTATCGGAATAACTGCTGGTGTTTGGGATGGAGGTAAAGTCCGTGAGACTCATCAGGAGTTGGCTGGTTCAAAGATATCTTTTGGTGATGGAGCAATATCTCCTAGTGCCCATTCTACCCACGTTACTGGAACCATAGTGGGAATAGGAGTGGTGCCTAAAGCGAGAGGGTTCGCATATCAAGCGAAAGCAAAAACGTATTATTGGGATAGTGATGTTGAGGAAATGGCGAGTTTCGCAGGCGAAGGGTATTTAGTATCAAACCATTCATATGGGTATGGTATTTCTAATTCTTTTCCTAACGCGAGATTTGGTTATTATGATCAGACCTCATCCGACTTTGATAAAATTTCAGAGGTGTTTCCGTATTATCAAATAGTTGTAGCTGCGGGTAACTCAAGAAATAGCACTCATTCACAAATAAATGCTAAAGGTGGTTTTGATATGCTTACAGGAAGTGCAGTATCTAAAAATGCGATTGTAGTTGCGGCGGTTAATTCGGTTTCTAATTATACAGGCCCAGGAAGCATAACAATGAGTTCGTTTAGTAATTATGGACCTGCCGATGACGGAAGAATTAAACCAGATATCAGTGCAAAAGGTGTAGGGGTATATTCTTGTAATGGACCTAATGATAATACCTATGAGACGTTAAGTGGTACTTCAATGGCAGCTCCAGCAATCACAGGCTTAATTGTTTTACTGCAGCAGCATTATAACAATTTGAATGCTTCATTTATGAAAGCTGCAACAGCTCGTGGCTTGCTTTGCCATACTGCAGATGAAGCAGGTTTGTCAATAGGCCCAGATTATGAGTACGGGTGGGGCTTAGCTAATGGAGAAGAAGCTGCTAAATTAATTAGTTCAAAAGGGAAGACCTCACTAGTTTTAGAAAATACTTTAACGGATCAAGTAGTTTTTACAAGACAGATTTCTATTTCATCCCCTAGAGCTTTAAATGTTTCTATTGCATGGACTGATCCAGTTAAATTTGGTTCCGTCGTCACTCCTGTAGTTGAGGATAATAGAAATACGAATCTGGTGAATAATCTTGATCTTAAGATTATTGATGAGTCCGGCAGGGTATACTATCCATGGAAATTGATTCCTACTTCGATGAATAGCGCGGCAACTCAAGATTCTGACAATAATGTTGATAATATTGAAAAAGTATCAATTCTTAACGCTGCTGCTGGTAAATATACTATTCAGGTTACTAACAAAGGGAATTTATTAGCTGGTGTTCAAGATTATACATTGATTGCAAGCGGTTTGGATGATTTGACCTTGGCTACTAAGGATTACGGTAGAAATAGTATGATTAGAGTCTATCCTAATCCAGTGCAAGAAAATTTATCCTTCGATTTACCAGATTTCTTCTCTCCATTAGAAGTTGTTATTTATGACATCTCAGGTAGATTAATTCGAAGTATTAATTACGAAGAAGAAAATAATGTAAAGGTAGGAAACCTGAAACCAGGGGTCTATATCGTCAAGTTTATTAGTCAAGATAAGAGCCTACAAGTTAAGTTTATAAAAAAATAAATACTTTGGCACAAACTCAACCTTTAAAAAATATCCACTTACACTGGATGTTTTTTTTACAGTTAATTAGGTAATAGTATTTTAATAACAAAATAGTGGTGCCTATATCTAATTTGGACACTATTTTTGAAATAAGATATTTTTAGCTCAATTAGCTCCAATTTTACTAAGTAAATAAGAGAAGCTGTTTTATTGTAGAATAGTTTATATTTTAGTTTTTTATTTAGTGAGGCTGTTATCGAAAATTTTTGCTATCATTACCCTTTAACAAATGATGGATGCTAAACAATACCTTACAAGGCAGTATGTTAATTATACGATTTCGGTAGCTAAAAGTATTTTTTGAAGTCCCTTAAGCGGGTTTATTTGTTAAATAAAATCAATTCAATTAGTATAATCAGAAAAATATTATGTAATAACTCAAAAAAAGCATTCTTTTTTTATTCTTATAAAAGCCTTTTAATCAGCCATTAAATTGGCAGTTAAAAATTATTTAACGTTTGTTTAGAGTAATTCAAGTATGCGTAAATGAGAGTATTACAGAAGTGTAGGAATTCTTTTTTTATTTTGGATGGCCAGTCGCACTAAAATAATTCCGCTGGTTACCATTAAGGGTAAAACTATTACTAAATGTGCTTTGTTGATTATCAAAAAGAAATAGAGTACAACCGAGAGCAGATTAAATAAAACCAAATTATAGATCCCTTTTTGGCTCTTTTTCCAATAAAAATACAATAACCCTATTAAGGTTGGGTTAAACAACAAAATATTGTAGTTGTAACCCAGCTCAAGATGATCTGAATAAAACCCAATAAACGTAAAGAATAGTCCTATTGTTGCCATTAGAATAAGGTACAACAAATTGATACCCTTTTTGTTTATAAAAATGATTAGAGCAAGCAGTAAAAAATAGGTATACGGATTGTTCCACCAAGAGAAGGGAACTTCATTTTTGAATTCGATTATGGTTTTGTTTTCCGGTGCCAGCGGTCGGTTTTGAAAAAAAACTTTTTTTAGGCTTTTTTGCAATTCAAAGGGAAGAAATAATTGCGTGCCTAATTGATCTACTTTTTTTCCAAAAATGATACTTGTTCCTAGTTTCTCATAAAAATGACCGTCAAAATACGGACACAAAATAGTTCTGTAGGTGAGGTCAGTATCAGCATTTTTTACAATAGCGGTTGTGTCTAGTGTTTTGTTGATAATGGCAACAACCATCGAGGTGCAGTTTTTATCGATAAACTTATAGGTGTAATAACTTTCTCCTGATGCTAAGGATGTATTGAGGTTGTCAAACAGTTTTTGTTTTAAATGTTTAGGAATATTCAGCTCCTGCTCATAAACAGATCTTCTTTCGTACTGATATTGATTGATGAAATTTGGATAGGAATTTGCTACAGCAAAATACTGTAGGTCTCCTTTTATAAATTTCATCACGAAATTAGGGGTGTTAAAATCAAAAGCTCCATAATTATATACCACATCAATTGCATTTATTGTATCCTGAACGCGAATTGCCGTGTGGCCAAAAAGAGAATACGATTCATTGCCTGTTCCACAGGTTAGTACACTGACCTTCGTGTTTTTTGATAATTGGATGTTTTGTCCAAAACTACACGGTGCCGTTAAAAATAAAAACAGGAAGAAAATTATTTTTTTGAAAGAAGAGGTTTGCATTCGTTAGCTTTTAAAGGGTAATAGGGCGCTTATGTATTTAAAAAATAAATTTGCGTCCGCATTGATTGTATTTGTTTTCCAAAGATACTCAAAGAAACAAAAATGAAGCAGAAAGTTTGGTGGTTAAAATCAGAATTCATGTTTTCTAACGTATCGTGAACTTTTAAAAAATGGAATCATAATCCACAGCATTATTTGATTATAAAGGTTCTGTTAAATTAATTTCTGAACATTCCCAAATCTACTTTCACTGAAAAAATATTTGAGTATAAAGCGGTACTTTGATTGCCTAAATCGGTCAATGCATAGTCAATCTGAATGCCTTTGTATTTAAATCCCAAGCCAATATTAGGTTGGAAACCTACTCTTTTCGTCTGGTCTAATTGCTGTACATTTTGAAAATTACCCACTCCGGCACGAACGAAGACCAAATCAGTGTAGCCAAATTCCAGTCCTAAAGCGGGATCAATACTTATAAAATTAGTTGCAATTAAATCATTGGTTCTGGCAAAGCGCATATTCACATTGGCTGCAGCCTGAATGCTGTAATCATACCGAATGATGAACCTTTTAGTAATACCCAATTGTGCTTTTGGGGCAGTAATTTCAGTGCTTTCCGGTAATTTTTGGTTTTCTTCAGGAATGGCACCAGCAATTTTTTTATATTCGTCTTCGTCAATATTCCACACGTTATACGTCGTTGTAATGTCGCGGAGCATTAGCCCAAATTGCCAGTTGTTTTTTTCGAATTGGATTCCGGCATCAAAACCAAATCCCCAAGAATTAGCAAATTTCCCGATGATTCGGCGAATCACTTTAGCGCTTATACCATATTGAAATCCGGGAACGGGTAGTTTTCTGGCATAGGAAAAGGTAAATCCATAATCAGCCGTAGAGAAAAGACTGATTCGGTTGTAGTCAATATTACCCTGACTATCGATTAATTCAGTGGTGTTTAATATATCATCAACTCCAAAACGTATTAATGAAATGCCCCAAGCACTGTGATCATCAATTGGGCTGGCGTAGGCCAAGTAATCGTATTGGGCAATATTTGCAAAATAATTAGCATGCATTACTGAAACCTGATGGTCTTCCAGATGAATCAGGCCAGCGGGATTCCAATATCCTGAATTGACATCTCTGGTTGAAGCCACGACAGTATTTGACATGCCCAATGCAGCCGCATCAACCCCGATATTCATGAATTCATTGGAGTATTTTCTAACCGCTTGGCCATACGTGAGGGTACTTGCCAAGAGGATTGCTACTAAAAAGCTTTTTTTTAAGGGCATCATTTTTACGAACTAAAAGTCTGTTTAATTTTCATCAAAAATATAATTTTTTACTGAGGATATTTCATTTTGCTGTTGAATTTAGTATTGCGGATCAATTTAGTGTGGATTAGTCCTGAATTTATTGGATCTTCTAGTTCCTTGAGCTGAAAAAATTATAGGTAACAATGGTCGTAAAGAATTAAACTAATACGCGGATAGTACTTGAAAAGTTTGTTTTTATTCATTTTTTTAGAATCATAGTAAATTACAAAAGGAAGAATACCTTTTTTACAGCTGTTGTTTGAATTATTTGTACATAATTTAGAAATGCCCCTTTCAGAGTTTTGAGTCCTTAAAAAGCTACTTGGCTGTAGCGGTTTAAATCTCTATTACAAAACGTACTTTTCATTCACTTATTATGTTAAATTTGCCATCTTTGTGTACTTAAACTTTATTATGATGACTATTAAAAAGCATATCCCGAATTTAATTACGTTACTGAATCTTTTTTGTGGGTGCATTGCGCTGGTATTTGCTTTTAATAAAGATTTTGAAATGGCCTTTTATTTTGTTTGTCTGGGTATATTTTTGGACTTTTTTGATGGTTTTTTTGCCCGATTATTCAGGGTGTCAAGTCCGCTTGGCTTGCAGTTGGATTCTTTGGCAGATATGGTGACCAGCGGAGTTGTCCCGGGTTTAGTGATGTTTCAAATGATGATTAGTCATGCAACAACAGCACCAGCAGGTTATTTGCAGTTTTTCCCTTATTTGGGTTTTGTAATTGCGTTGGGCTCTTGTTATCGTTTGGCTAATTTTAATATCGATACCCGTCAAACAGATTCTTTTATTGGTTTGCCAACGCCTGCCAATGCACTGTTTATTCTGAGTCTGCCGTTGGTTTTGAAATATACCGATTCTATATTTATTGTTGAACTATTGACCAACCCATGGTTTTTATTAGTGCTAACCGTATTGAGCGCCTTTATGCTAAATGCGGAAATTCCGTTATTTTCTCTGAAAATCAAGAAGTTCAGTTTCAAAGAAAACACCCTTCAAATTGTCTTTTTGATCTGTGCTTTTCTATTGTTGGTTTTCTTTCGCTATTTAGGAATTCCATTACTGATACTGTTTTATGTTTTACTGTCGGTTTTGAATAATAAAGTAGTCAAAAAGTAATTTTTGAATGAGAAAACAAACCGTACGAAGAAAAACTACCCTTGTCCGTAAACATAAGAAGAAAGCAACTGTTTTCTCCGGAAAGTTTTTACGCTATTCTATTGGTACTCTTTTAGTAGCACTGATGGCTGCTGTTGGATATCATTATAGAGATGGTTTAGCGTATTATTTTAGTTTTAAATCGGATAAAATTCTACAAGAAGAAACTGAAGCCAAGCGCATTTCTGATGTTCGAAATTTTCAGGTTTTAGAAAAACACGAAAGAAAAAGTATCGGTTTAGATGTTTCAGAATACCAAGGTAAAATCAGATGGACTTATGTGGATACTTTAGAAAATAAATATCCACTACATTTTGTGTTTATTCGCGCTACGGTTGGGAAAGACCGGAAAGACCGAAATTTTGAGCGGAACTGGCTGGGTGCCAAAGAAAATAAAATGATTAGAGGCGCCTATCATTATTATCGTCCTAACGAAAATTCAATTGAACAAGCCCAACTTTTTATCAAAACCGTCACCCTTCAAAAGGGAGATTTACCGCCAGTTTTGGATATTGAAAAATTACCTAAAAACCAGTCGATTGAAAATCTTAAATTAGGCTTGAAAAGGTGGTTAAATGCTGTAGAATCCCATTACGGGGTGAGGCCTATTATCTATACCGGCGAGCGCTATTACGATGATTTTTTGAAAGAGGAATTCGGCGATTATCTTTTTTGGATAGCCAATTATAATTTTTACAGGGAGGAAATAGCCAAAGACTGGTTGTTTTGGCAATTTACGGAGAAAGCTTCTGTTCCAGGAATAAATGGCAATGTAGATGTCAATATTTACAATGGAGATTTGGAGCAGTTGCGGTTTATTACTGTGGAATAATTATTTATTTTTCACTATGGAAAGGACTACAAATACAAAAAATGATAAGGCTCCAATCATAAAAAGTACCGATTTTGGACTAGCAAAGTTTATGGTGTTTCCCATCCAAGCAATTTTTTTAGGGGGCAAAATGCGTTTGTCTTTTTTGTTATAATAAAACAGGCCCAAGATCCAGTTGTCGGGGTCTTTACTCCATCTTTCTAATGTTTCTTGACTTGGTTTATCTTGATTTTTCATTTTTTTGATTTTTGATTTTCCATTCTCAAATAGGAACACTAAAAACGAAGCACTCTTTTAAAACTCCAACTTTCTTTTTCGTAACTCGAAATTTTGCCCCAGATACACACGACGTACCATTTCATCCTCAACTAATTCTTCTGGAATTCCGGCTTTAAGGATGCCACCTTCAAACATCAGGTAGGTTTTATCAGTGATGGCTAAGGTCTCCTGAACGTTGTGATCTGTAATAAGAATTCCGATATTTTTATTTTTTAATTGTGCTACAATTCGCTGAATGTCTTCAACGGCAACAGGATCGACACCGGCAAATGGTTCATCTAATAAAATGAATTTTGGATCTGTAGCCAGACAACGGGCTATTTCAGTTCTGCGGCGTTCACCGCCGGAAAGTAAATCCCCACGATTGGTTCTAATGTGTTCTAAACTAAACTCATCAATTAAACTTTCCATTTTTGCTTCTTGTTCCGCTTTGGATAATTTTGTCAATTGCAAAACACTTAATATATTGTCTTCGATGCTTAATTTTCTAAAAACGGAAGCTTCTTGAGCTAAATAACCAATTCCCTGCTGTGCCCTTTTATACATCGGGTAATCTGTGATGTTCAAATCATCTAGGAATATATTTCCGGAATTGGGTTTTACTAATCCCACAATCATGTAAAATGAAGTTGTCTTTCCGGCACCGTTAGGCCCCAAGAGTCCAACGATTTCGCCTTGATTTACCTCTACCGAAATGCCTTTGACAACACTGCGTCCTTTGTAGGTTTTGATTAGATTTTCGGCACGTAATTTCATTTTTTTTGGTTTAATCGTTTAACGCATCAATAGTTTAATTGTTTAATCGTCAAATAAACGAATAAACAATTAAACGATAGAACTTCTTAACAAATTATTTTGTTGCGGTTTCCTCCAGTGCTTCCCAGAACTCATAGGCTCTGCGCAAATGAGGCACAACAATAGTTCCGCCAACAAGTGTAGCAATTCCCATCGCCTCCATCATTTCTTCTTTGGTGACACCTTCTTTGAAGCTCGTCTCCAAATGGTATTTTACGCAATCATCGCAGCGTAAAACGGCTGAAGCAACAAGGCCTAAAAGCTCTTTTGTTTTTACATCCAAAGCGCCTGGAGCATACGCATTGGTATCCAAATTAAAAATTCGCTTTACAATTTTATTATTGTCTGCCAATAATTTTTCGTTCATTTTCGAACGGTACTCGTTGAATTCATTTATGATATCAGCCATTTGCTTTTTTTTGATTTTTTACAACTATTTTCGATATTAAGATACTTGCTTCATAGATTAACAACATCGGGATGGTTACAATTATTTGACTCACCACATCCGGAGGCGTTACAATTGCCGCTACTATAAGGATGATGACTACGGCATATTTCCAGTATTTCCTCAAAAATTCAGGGGTTACCAAGCCTAATTTAGTCAGGAAATAGATAATTATTGGTAATTCAAAAAACAATCCGCAAGCGATAACACTGGTTTTTACCATCCCAATGTAGGAATCAACGCTAAACTGATTTTTTACTACATCACTTATGGTAAATGTAGCAAAAAAGTTCATCGACATGGGGACAATTACGAAATAACCAAAAAGGACACCCATGAAAAAGAGCAAGGAGGAGGTGATCACAAAAAGCTTTGCGTGTTTTTTTTCGGTTTCATACAATGCTGGGCTTATAAATTTCCAGATTTCCCATAATACAAAAGGAAATCCCAATATAAAACCGGCGGTGATACAGGTCCAGATCAATACATTGATCTGTCCTTCCATATTGGTGTTTTGAATGATAAAAGCCATTTCGGTTACGCAAATACTATCAGCAAAACCCAAATAATGTGATAAATCACAAAAAGCACGGTAGGTAATAAAATTTGGATTGGTTGGTCCAAAGATGATAACGTCAAAAATATAGTCACTGATAAAAAATGTAACAGTGGCCAGGATTAATATAGCCACAGTACTTCGAACTAATAACCATCTTAATTCTTCAAGATGATCTAAAAAGGACATTTCGTTTAAGTTTTTCTTTGCCATTATAGTATTCCTTCTTTTAAAATGTCGTGTATATGTAAAACTCCTTTGTATTCGCCATGATCAACCACTACTAATTGGGTGATAGAAAAATCTTCCATTATGTTGAATGCCTCAACTACCATAGCTTCCGAAGAAGTCATTTTTGGGTTTTTTGTCATAATATCTTTTGCGGTTAAATCAGTGAAATTATCTCGTTCATTGAGCATTCTTCTTATATCTCCGTCCGTAATGATTCCGATTACCTTATGCTGATCTACAACTGCAGTGACGCCAAGACGCTTTTCTGAAATTTCGAAAATAACTTTCTTAATTGAAGCATCCGGAGTAACCATCGGTTTGAGACTGTGTTCTAACATATCTTTCACTTTGAGCAATAATTTTTTTCCTAATGCGCCCCCAGGATGGTAGACTGCAAAATCTTCCGGTTTGAAATCGCGCATTTCCATCAGGCAAACCGCAAGTGCATCCCCCATGACAAGTTGTGCGGTAGTGCTGTTTGTAGGGGCAAGATTGTTTGGACAAGCTTCGGAGGTGACGGTAGTATTCAATACAAAATCAGATCCTTTGGCAAGAAAAGAGAACGTATTTCCAGTAATGGCAATCAAGGTATTGCCAAAACGCTTCAATAACGGAACCAGTACTTTTATCTCCGGACTGTTGCCGCTTTTCGAAATACAAATAATCACATCGTCATTTTGTATCATTCCTAAATCACCATGAATGGCTTCGGAGGCATGAAGAAACAACGACGGAGTTCCGGTAGAGTTAAAAGTAGCCACCATTTTTTGGGCAATAATAGCGCTTTTTCCTATCCCTGTTACTACTAGTCTTCCGGCAGTATTATAGATGCTTTGTGTGGCACTAATAAAGTTTTCATCCAGAAAATCAGCGAGTTTTGCAATGGATTGGCTTTCCGATAAAATAGTTTTTTTGGCACTGGCCAATATATTTTCTGTAGTTATCAAAACTGAATAATTAAAATTTGTGTGTGTAAAAGAAATTTGTACCTTTAGATGATGCAAATTTATACAAAATACCACATAATAAAGAATGAATTCAAACGAAATTGAAATACACAAAGAATTAAAGAAATATTTTGGCTTCAGCCAATTTAAGGGATTGCAAGAACAAGTCATAAAAAGTCTGTTGAATAAGCAGAACACTTTTGTGATAATGCCAACTGGTGGGGGAAAATCACTTTGCTACCAGCTGCCAGCTTTAATTCAGGAAGGAACTGCAATAGTAGTATCGCCTTTAATCGCTTTGATGAAAAATCAAGTTGATGCCATTCGAAGTTTATCCTCAGAAAACGGGATTGCTCATGTTTTAAATTCCTCCCTGACCAAAACTGAAATTGCGCAAGTAAAAAAGGATATTACCTCTGGATTGACTAAGCTTTTGTACGTTGCGCCGGAATCGTTGACAAAGGAAGAATATGTCAATTTTCTAAAAACCGTACCCATTTCTTTCGTAGCCATAGATGAGGCTCATTGTATCTCAGAGTGGGGACATGATTTTAGACCAGAATACCGGAACCTGAAACACATCATAAAACAACTGGGTGATTTATCTATTATAGGACTAACGGCTACTGCTACTCCTAAAGTACAGGAAGACATTCTCAAAAACTTGGATATGTGTGATGCTACCACTTTTAAGGCATCCTTCAATAGACCCAATTTGTATTATGAAGTCCGTACTAAAACAAAAAATATTGAATCGGATATTATTCGGTTCATCAAACAGCATAAAGGCAAATCGGGTATTATTTATTGCCTGAGCCGTAAAAAAGTCGAGGCTATTGCCGAGGTGTTGCAAGTCAACGGGATAAGTGCCGTGCCATATCATGCGGGATTAGATGCTAAAACCCGTGCAAAACATCAGGACATGTTCCTTATGGAGGATGTCGATGTCGTAGTGGCCACCATCGCTTTTGGGATGGGAATAGACAAGCCGGATGTGCGTTTTGTAATTCACCATGATATTCCTAAATCATTAGAAAGCTACTATCAGGAAACAGGACGTGCCGGTCGAGATGGTGGTGAAGGCCATTGCTTGGCATATTACTCCTATAAAGATGTCGAGAAATTAGAAAAATTTATGTCCGGGAAACCCGTTGCAGAACAGGAAATTGGATTTGCTTTATTACAGGAGGTTGTGGCTTACGCCGAAACTTCGATGTCCAGAAGAAAGTTTCTGTTGCATTACTTTGGAGAAGAATTTGACGATGTCACGGGCGAAGGAGCAGATATGGATGACAACGTTAGAAATCCAAAAACAAAAACAGAAGCTAAAGCGGAAGTAGTACAACTGCTGGAAGTGGTGCGTGATACCAAACATTTATACAAATCAAAAGAAGTTGTTTTTACCTTGATTGGTCGTGTCAATGCAGTGATCAAGGCGCATAGAACGGATGCGCAGTCTTTTTTTGGATGCGGTTCAAAACACGATGAAAAATATTGGATGGCCTTGCTGCGACAGGTTTTGGTAGCTGGCTATTTATCAAAAGATATAGAAACCTATGGCATTGTTAAAATTACCGGCAAAGGACTGGATTTTATAAAAAAACCAAAATCCTTTATGATGTCGGAAGATCATCAATACAATGAGTCAGTCGATGAGGCTATTGTAACCGCATCAAAATCTACCGGAGTTGCAGATGAAGTTCTGATGGGTATGTTGCGGGATTTACGTAAAAAAGTAGCGAAAAAAGTTGGCGTTCCACCATTTGTGGTTTTTCAGGATCCATCACTAGAAGATATGGCTTTGAAATATCCGGTTTCTCAAGAAGAATTGATTAATATTCATGGGGTTGGAGAAGGAAAAGCCAAAAAATATGGAAAGGAATTTCTGGAATTAATCAGCCGCTATGTTGTAGAAAATGACATTACGCGTCCGGAAGATCTTGTCGTAAAATCGACAGGAGTCAATTCAGTAAATAAACTCTATATCATTCAGAATATTGACAGAAAATTATCGCTCGATGATATTGCTTCCGCAAAAGGGATTAAGATGGATGTTTTAATAAAAGAAATGGAACAAATTGTGTATTCTGGTACCAAGCTGAACATAAAATATTGGATTGACGACATGCTTGACGATGAACAACAAGAAGAAATTCACGAGTATTTCATGGAATCCGAATCGGATAATATTGAAGCAGCGCTCAAGGAATTTGACGGTGAATATGATCTTTGTGAATTGCGTCTGATGCGAATAAAATTCATTAGCGAAGTGGCGAATTAAAATAATTTTATGAAGTTTTTAAAAGTGTTTTTTGCTTTTTTAGCATCAGTCAGCTCATTTGCAACAGGTCAGGTTCCGGATTATTTAATTATCGAAAAAGATACTTTAGCCATACAATCAAATCCTTTAGAAGGGTATTTTAAAGATCATCCAATTCCAGAAAAATTAATAACTAACCTTTCCAGTGCCAATTGGAGAGGTTATGTTGCTTATTTTAAATTTATAGATGGAAAATTTGTTGTTGAAAACATTTATAAAGAAGATTATAAAGAAAATAGCAACGGTAAGACTGATTATTTTCTGACCTCTATTTATAAAGATGTTTTTGGGACAAATGTTACTTTTGAATGCAATTATTATTCGGGTTTATTAATATGTCCTTCAGGAAAAATAGTGCAAACTTGATTTAAAGTGATGTAAGGTTCTATGATTAGGCTTAAATTTTGATAACAACCGTTGTTTTGATTTTTTTGTACATTTAGACCTTCGGCTTTATGACTTTAGACTGTAAATAATTCTCCACGATGCGGTTTCAAAGCATCTCGTACCTGAATCATGTTTTCATCGGTGACCACCATAAAAGCAATGGCAAGCATTTCGCTTTGGATTTCGAACCCAGTGATATTCAATGGCAATTTTTCAATAGCGATGTATTCTTTTAAATGGATTTCATGGTGTTCGGCAGTTTTTGCGGAAGCTGGCCCACGGAAATCCCATATCAATTTTATTTTTCTGGACATTTTTCCTTAAGATTAATCGGTTAATGGTTTAACTGGGTAACTGTTTTAGCATACAAAGTTACAACCTCTAATTCGAAAACTAGTCAATTTTAAAAATTGAAAACGGATTCTGTTTTCTACAAGAAGAAGTCAGTACAAAATACTACTTTTGTACGTGGATTATTTTGACATTTTAAAAGTCAAATAATCTGAAAATCGAATAATCTAAAAAAATGCCTCAAGAACTCTTATTACAAGTATCCCCGGAAATTGCAGCAAATGATGTGTTGCTAAAAAAACATTTATCAAAACAAATTACCGTTTCTGTAAATGAGATTCAGCATGTTTCTATTTTAAAGAGGTCGATCGATGCCCGCCAAAAAGCCATTAAAATCAATCTTAAAGTTGTAATTTATTTAAAAGGAGAGCTTTTTCAAGAGCAAAAAACACAACTTCCGGAGTATAAAAATGTTTCCTCAGCTCAAGAAGTAATTATTGTTGGTGCCGGACCCGCCGGACTTTTTGCTGCTTTGCAATTGATCGAGTTAGGGTTAAGGCCTATAGTTATCGAGCGTGGAAAAGACGTTAGGGGCAGACGAAGAGACTTGAAAGCCATCAATCTCGATCATATCGTCAATGAAGATTCCAATTATTGTTTTGGCGAAGGCGGTGCCGGAACCTATTCGGACGGGAAGTTGTATACGCGTTCTAAAAAAAGAGGTGATGTAACGCGTGTCTTGGAATTGTTTGTCGCTTTTGGAGCCTCTGAAGATATTCTGATTGAGGCGCATCCGCATATTGGAACAAATAAATTACCTCAGATTATTCAGGACATTCGAGAGAAAATCATCGAATGTGGTGGACAGGTTTTATTTGAAACCCGATTGACCGATATTTTATTAAAAAATAATGAAGTTCAGGGTGTTGTTACTCAAAACGGCGACACCATTCTTGCCAATAAACTCATTTTGGCTACGGGACATTCAGCTCGTGATATTTTCGAATTGTTAGACCGAAAAAAGATTTTTATCGAGGTCAAACCTTTTGCCTTGGGCGTGCGGGCAGAACATCCGCAATCTTTGATTGACAGCATTCAGTACAGTTGTGATTACCGTGGGGAGTTTTTACCTCCCGCTCCGTATTCTATTGTGAAACAAGTAGGAGGCCGGGGAATGTATTCCTTTTGTATGTGTCCTGGCGGCGTGATTGCTCCTTGCGCCACGAGTCCCGGGGAAGTGGTTACTAATGGTTGGTCCCCATCCAAAAGGGATCAGGCTACTGCTAATTCGGGAATTGTAATCGAATTGCAACTGGAGGATTTTAAACCTTTTGCTAAATTTGGTGCTTTGGCCGGAATGGAATTCCAAAAAAGTATCGAGCAACGCGCTTGGCATTTAGCTGGCGAAAGCCAAAAAGTGCCAGCACAACGCATGATTGATTTTACACAAAACCGAGTTTCATCGGATATCCCAAAAACATCGTATGTTCCCGGAACTACTTCGGTAGAAATGGGACAGGTTTTCCCCGATTTTTTAACGCAAATATTACGGGAAGGATTTACTGAATTTGGAAAATCAATGCGAGGTTATTTGACTAATGAAGCCGTGCTTCATGCGCCAGAATCCAGAACGTCATCCCCGGTGCGTATTCCCAGAGATCCCTTGACCTATGAACATGTTCAAATAAAAGGACTGTATCCTTGTGGAGAAGGCGCAGGTTATGCAGGCGGAATTATTTCTGCCGCTATTGATGGCGAGAAATGTGCGTTGATGATTGGAGCGATTTTAAACCAAAAATAATCTGAATAGGAATTTAGGTTTTACTACAGATTTTCCAGCTTTGAAATAAACTTCACTAATTGCCACCAATATCAATTATTATTAATTGGCATTGGTGGCTTATACTTAGAATTGCAGCCGTGCCAACTTTAAGTTTTCCCACTAAATCTAACCAGTTTTTTATAGCGTTCTTTATTTCTACTTTCAATGAATTTGAAAAAGTTAAAAAAAAAGAATTAATCCCCAAAATAAAAGGGATATAATATTCAGATTTTTGGCTTATTTAGGAAGTTTAGTAGTTGATTAATTAATGTCAACAAGATGGGTATTATCTGTTTTTGACTGCAACGGCAATTTTTGAATCAGCCGTTCCATAATACAAGAACCATTGTTTTTTAAAGTAAACTAATCCTTCTACAAAACAAACCTCATTTACTTCGCCTGTTTTTTCATAAGGCTTGTCCGGATGAAGGAAATAACTATCCATTCGGTCTATTAATTTATAGGGCTTTTCTTTGTCAAATAGCGCCTGGCTTGCTGCATAAGTGAATTTAGGTAAACTTGAATCATTATAATTTTCGGCATTACTTCCGTTGTAAATCAGCACGATACCTTGCTTTTGAAGTAATGCAAAAGGACCGGGTTCTACTAAACGACTATCAAAATATCCCATTCTGGGATGTAAAACAGTAATCATTTTTTTGTTTTCATTATTTTCGGCTACTTCCCAATGGATGAGATCTTCAGAGGTTGCTATATACAAATCAGTATCCCCAAAATACATCCAGTATTTGCCTTTAATTTTTGTAGCTATGATTTTATCTTTGTATAATTTGCAAACTATAGCTCCGGATTTTGACCACAAGTCTTTGTATTTTTCTTCCCTTAATACTAAACCGTGTTTTGTCCATGTTTTTAAATCTTTTGAACTGGCTAAACAAAGACGCGCAGTTTTACCATCATAGGATGTGTAAGTCATAATGTAAGTCCCATTCTCGCTTTCTATAATTCTAGGATCTTCAACACCTCCTTTCCATTCGTATTGTTTCATCGTGTCGTTGTCCGGATAGAATATTGGTGTGGGTTGTTTTTTAAAGTGCAGTCCATCATCGCTGATAGCTAGGCCTAATCTTGATGTCATGTCTTTGTCTTGCGCTCTGTAGATGAGGTATACTTTTCCGTCTTTGACAATAGCGGATGGATTAAGAACATTTCGTTCTTCCCAGTGGACTTTTTTGTTGCTTATTGGAGATTGAAAAACAGGATGTAACTGTGGTTCTAAAATAGGGTTTAGGCTATCTACTTTTACAAAGTCGAGCATCGCCCAATCCTTACTTTTACTTTGTGATTTATAGATAGAATTACCGCCGCAACTCAGTAGGATAAATGCGAATATGAGCATGATGGTTAGTTTCATAATGGTTATATAAATATGGTTTTAAGTATTCTTGAAGGAGTTTATGATTCCTAGCGTTATTTAGTATTTATTTGTCTCCAATAGGTGTGAAAGAGTCTTGTACGGTAAAGTTGCATCTATTTTATTAAACAACAATTCTCTTTTTGAAGTTACTATGATTTTAATGCTTTTAAGATGGTTTTTTCACATGTATTCGGCTCATAAGATGAAATTGTTTGGCTTATTTTTTTGTTACAAAAGGCAACCAATTCAAATAAAGCTCTCTGTTTCTTGATTTCAACCCGCAACTCATGGAAAGTTTTAACAGTATAGGAGTCAGACGTTTTTTATAAGACGAGGTTCTACGCCCTTTTTGGTATTTAAAATAGGTTTCAAGTGCTTTCATTTTACAGCTTTTTAGTTGGCAATTTTCCTAGAGATTTCTTTTGAATATGTTTAGTGTTTCCTTGACAGAATCAACTTTTAAGATGCAGACATAAATTTACTAAAAATCGTTAAAAAAAAACAGGTTAAGTTGCTTTAAATAAACCATTTGAATATTATTTTTTTGAATCATACAAAGGTGTAAAAAAACCGAAAATTTCTTTTCGGTTGTAGTTTTAAAAACTTTTTAAAATTGTCTATTCAGGTACTGATTTATTTTTTAGCACTCATTTCCATATAATCTATAGTTAGGTCGGACATCGCTTTCATTCCTAATACAAAACTACCCTCGTCGATATAAAAATCGGGGGTATGATGTGAGGCTGTTTCGGCAGGATTTTTGCCTTTTGGCATTCCACCCAGGAAAAAGAAAAGTCCGGGAACTTTGTCTTGATAGTACGAAAAATCTTCGGCTCCAGTTGCTGCAGGAGTCAATACCACATTGTTTTTCCCCGCTACAGTTTCTAATGTAGGGAGCATTTTTTCAGTCAATATAGGATCGTTATAGGTAATCAGGGTTTGTTTAGTGATGATCACCTCGGCAGTAGCTCCGGCACTTTCTGCAATATTGGTGGTAATTTGTTTCAATCTATTATGGATCATTTCCTGAACTTGTTTGTCTAGGGTCCGAATCGTTCCTGCCATTTCAAGTTCTTCCGGTATAATATTACTTCTTACGCCAGATGTAATTTTTCCAACACTAACCACGGCCGCGGACTCCGTTAAATCTACATTGCGACTCACAATAGTTTGTAATCCCAATATTATTTGGGACGCCGTAACAATAGGATCTACGGATTGCCATGGGCTGGCTCCGTGTGATTGTTTTCCTTTTATTTTTATCTTGAACCAGTCTGAGGAAGCCATCGCTCCTTTTGGACGGTAATTGATTTTGCCGACTTCGGTGTCTGCGCTGATGTGTAAGCCAAAAATCACATCTACTTTTGGATTTTCCAGAACGCCTTCTTTTACCATTAGTGCAGCTCCACCTTCTTCACCATCGGGAGCGCCTTCCTCAGCAGGTTGAAAAATGAATTTAACCGTTCCTTTTAATTCACTTTTGATAGCGGCCAGAATTTCAGCAGTTCCCATCAGCATGGCTATATGCGAATCATGTCCGCAAGCATGCATGACACCTACTTCCTGACCGTTGTATTCTCCCATTGCTTTTGAGGCAAAAGGAATGGCGACTCTTTCTGTTACAGGCAAGGCATCCATATCTGCCCTAAGTGCTACAACCGGACCGGGTTTTCCGCCTTTTAAAATTCCTACCACGCCAGTTTTGGCCACACCAGTTTGTACTTCCATGCCCAAAGAACGCAAATGTGTTGCTATTTTTTCGGCAGTTTTAAATTCTCTATTGCCTAATTCAGGGTTTTGGTGAAAGTCTCTCCGCCAGGTACTGACTTTAGATTCTAAGGAGGCTGCTTTTTGGGCAACCGTGGCTTTAAGAACGGAATTTTGTGCAGTAGCAAAAAAGGAGAAGGAGCATAAGCCAGCAAAAAGAATAATTTTTTTCATTAGTTGGTAGTGTAAAATTTGGTTGCTAAACAGCCTTTATTTTAGTTAAAAACACAGCTGTTTCGATTCTAAAGAAGGTCAGTTAGAAACAAATATAGCAAAATTATTTCGTCTGGCATTAATTTTAAATAGGGGTGTAAAGTGTCTTTTTTTTGAGTAGGATATAAAAATACCGTCTTGTTATTTCAAACAAGACGGTATTCTTACTCTTTTATTTTTGTTTCTTCAATCGGTTTTTAAAAAGCTTTTCGAATTTCTCCATTTTAGGTTGAATTACCATTTGACAATAGGGTTGGTTCTTATTGTTGGCGTAGTAATTTTGATGGTAATCTTCTGCTTTGTAAAATTTAGTCAACGGTTCTAGTGTTGTTACTACCGGACTATCATAAATCTTGGCCTTTTTCATTGCGTTGATTATCGTTTGTGCTGATTTTTTTTGTGTTTCATTTTTATAAAAAATAGCGGAGCGGTATTGTGTTCCTACATCGGCGCCCTGCCGGTTAAGTGTCGTTGGGTCATGTACCGTAAAAAAGACTTTGAAAATCTCATCTAGATTCGTTACGTTTTTGTCATAGGTAATTTTTACCACTTCCGCATAACCCGATCTTCCAGTTGACACATCTTCATAGGTAGGATTGGTATTTTTGCCGCCTGCATATCCTGAGATTACCGATTGTACTCCAATGAGGTTCTCATAAACGGCCTCAACACACCAGTAACATCCACCGGCTAAAGTAATGGATTCAAGATTGGATTGCTTTGGTGTTTGACCTTGCGCAAACAAGCTACTGGTCGTTAAAATACACACTAAAAATAATTTTTTCATGTTATTTGGTATCAGGTATAAAGTCCAGTGCGATTGAATTCATGCAGTATCTTTTTTTGGTTGGTTCCGGCCCGTCATCAAAAAGATGACCTAAATGACCGTCACATCTTCCGCAGAGCGCTTCAGTTCTTTCCATTCCCAGTGAATTATCGGTTTTATAAACCACACTGTTTTTATTGTCTTGTTCGAAAAAGCTTGGCCAGCCGCAAGTGCTGGAAAATTTGGCGCCGGAACGAAATAATTTGTTGCCACAGGCGGCACAATAATAAGTCCCCTTGTCATCTGTATTCCAGAATTTTCCTGTGAAAGGTCTTTCCGTATCCGCATTACGAGTTACTTCATAGACATCTTCGGGTAGAACTTTTTTCCATTCGGTATTACTTACTTTGAGTTTTGCAGTATCTGTATTGGAGTAATATGGGTTTTCAGGTTTTTCAATTGTGTTTTTCATTGTGACAGTTTTTTTTATAGGATCTTGTTTCTTTGTTGTTTGTGCACAGGCAGTGAACATGAATAAAGAGGTTAAAAATAATACACTTACGAATTGGTTTTTTGTTTTCATCTTTTTTTTATTTACAGTACAAATGTAAAGCGCTTTTTATTTTAAAATGTCGGCTACTTTGCAATTGAATTTTCTTTTATTTAAGTTTTTGATTCCTCTATTATTTACGAAAAAAACAGCCATTTAGTTTTGCGGGTCTTACCCACGCTAAATTGTAAATTAGAAGACTAATACAAAGAATATAAAATTAGAATATTAGGGTATTCAACACTCGTTAAACTTTTCACAAATTCAAAAACGGTATAGATACCCGTTCTTTTTTTGTATTTTTGACCTAATTATAAAGCCACATGTTAGAAGAAAATGTAATCTTAGTTAATGAAAATGATGAGCAGATAGGGCTGATGCCTAAGCTTGAAGCGCATGAAAAAGCAGTTCTGCATCGTGCCTTTTCAGTTTTTGTACTAAACAGTACGAATGAAATCATGCTGCAGCAGCGGGCAGGTCAAAAATACCATTCCCCGTTATTGTGGACTAATACATGTTGCAGTCATCAACGCGAGGGAGAAACAAATATTCAGGCGGGAAACCGAAGGCTATTTGAGGAAATGGGTTTTAAAACAGAACTCAAAGAACTTTTTCATTTTATTTATAAAGCGCCATTTGATAATGGCTTGACGGAGCATGAACTCGATCATGTGATGATTGGCTATTATAACGACGCACCGGTCATCAATCCGGAGGAAGTGGAAGACTGGAAATGGATGAAAATTGAGGATGTTAAAATGGATATGGAATTGCAGCCGGCCTTATACACCGTTTGGTTCAAAATAATTTTTGACGAGTTTTATTATTTTTTGGAAGAACATAAAAGCCCTTTGTCTCTGAACTCGAGCACAGATAACCCCTAATTTATACGTTTTATGAAAGTGACTATTTCACGAAAAGCCCATTTCAATGCGGCTCACAGATTGCATAGGAAAGATTGGACTTTTGAACAAAATGATGCCGTTTTTGGCAAGTGCAACAATCCAAATTTCCACGGGCATAACTATGAACTGATAGTAAGTGTGACTGGGGAAATTGATCCGGAAACGGGTTATGTAATGGATGTGAAATTTCTGAGTGATATTATTAAAGAGGAAGTTGAGCATCAGTTTGATCATAAAAATCTGAACTTGGATGTTCCGGAGTTTCAGGATTTGAATCCAACAGCTGAAAATATTGTAGTAGTCATTTGGAATAAAATTAGAAAAAGAATCAAGGCAGAGTTTAAATTAGAAGTGGTTTTGTACGAAACACCTCGGAATTTTGTAACTTATAAAGGAGAATAATGGAGCTAAAAGTAGGAGATACTATTCCCCATTTCATGGCGAAAGACACCAATGGAACTGATTTTGACAGTGGAAACGTAGTAGGCCAAAAACCGCTTGTAATTTATTTTTATCCTAAAGATAATTCGCCTGGATGTACTGCGCAAGCCTGTAGTTTTAGGGATCAATACGAAGATTTTAAGGATTTGGGTGCAGAAGTGATAGGGATTAGCAGCGATAGCGTTGCCTCACATCAAAAATTCAGCAAACAATTCAAACTGCCTTTTATTCTCTTGTCCGATTCTGATAAAAAAATAAGAAAATTTTTTGGGGTTCCCTCTGGAATGTTCGGGTTGCTTCCGGGACGAGTGACTTATGTAACGGATAAAAACGGAGTAGTACAAATGATTTTTGACAGTATTCTGGCAACAAAACATATTCCTAAAGCACTTGAAGCCATTAAAAAATTAGTATAATCAATTACAAGATGTGATTTGCTACCTTTCTGATTGGAATTAATTTATACTTTTTTCGGTAGTTTAACGGACTCCTGTAAATGGAAACCTATTTTGGTAGAAAACAATATTGATTTGTTTACATTTGGGACTCAAAAAAAATAGTTACATGACATTTTATCCCTTACAGTTTAAACCCATTTTGAAAGAAAGAATCTGGGGTGGTGAAAAATTAAAAACAATACTTAATAAACCCATTGCCTCAACGCATATTGGCGAAAGTTGGGAGTTATCGACTGTAGCAGGAGATGTCAGTATTGTGGCTCACGGAGATTGGAAAGGCAGTGCATTGACAGATATTATTAATGAGTTTCCTGAGAAAATCCTAGGAACAGCGGTTTATAATCGCTTTGGAAAGCAATTTCCGTTGCTTTTTAAATATTTAGATGCCCGTCAAGATTTGTCTATTCAAGTACATCCTAATGATGCCTTAGCAAAAAAACGCCACAATTCTTTTGGTAAAACAGAAATGTGGTATATCTTGCAAGCAGATGATGACGCCCGAATTATTGTAGGTTTCAAAGAAAAGTCGAATCCCGAAGCCTATTTAGAAAACCTAAAAAATAAAACCCTGCTCTCTATTCTGGATGATATAAAGGTACAAGCAGGAGATATTTTCTTTCTGGAAACCGGCACTGTTCACGCTATTGGTGCTGGGTTAATGGTGGCCGAGATTCAACAAACTTCGGATATTACGTATCGATTGTATGATTTTGATCGAGTAGACACGAATGGGAATACCAGAGAATTGCATGTGGATTTGGCGTTGGAAGCGATCAATTACAACACAGTTGAAACTAAAAAAGAATACTCTAAGAATAGCAATGAGTCTAATCCAGTGGTTGATTGTCCTTACTTTACCACTAACTTTATCCCGCTAGATGGAGCTATTTCAGTTTCTAAATCTGGAGAAAGCTTTACCGTATATATGTGTGTGGAAGGAGCATTTGAAATAGAATTTGACAATTCAAAACTAGAATATAAAAAGGGAGATACCGTTTTGATTCCTGCTGCCATGCATGCATTCATTATCAATGGAAAAGCTTCAATTTTAGAAATTTACATTTCATAGTCGGTAATAGAAAGATTATGTGTACTTTTGCAGACGCAAATTAAAATTCAAATTTTAAAAAAATAAAAATGGCAAACATTAAGAATTTAAAAAAAGACATCAACTACGTTTTAGGAGATATTATTGAAGCAGTTTACTTGTTCGAAATTTCTACAACAGGAAAACCAACAACAGAAACGAATGCTTTAATTGACGAAGCGATTGCTGCTTTTGACACTTTAATCACAAAGGTAAATGTTAAAAAAGTAGAAAATAAAAAAGCACACTTCAAACAAATTAATGTTGAATTGGAACAAACTGCTAATCAATTGATTGCTAAAATCAACGAATTGTAGTCAAAAAAAAAGCAAAAAAAGTTTGAATTTGTTTTGGAAAACAGAAATTCAGACCTATATTTGCACCCGTAATGAGTCGCCAGCGTAGCTCAGTTGGCTAGAGCAGCTGATTTGTAATCAGCAGGTCGTGGGTTCGAGTCCCTCCGCCGGCTCTTTGATAAAACCATCCCGTCTTAAGCGGGATGGTTTTTTGTTTTTGGGGACATGACAATTGATTCCTATTTAATGCTTTTCATAATTTTTTTTGTTAAATTTGGGTTCTAACAAAAAAAACAAATACATATGGAAGAGCATTCAGTGATTGAAAGTTTCGAAATGAAACTTAGCGCCTCTGCTAAGGGCTTTTTGAAAGAAACCGCAAAGTGGGCCTATTTTTTGTCCATTCTTGGTTACATCGGAATTGGGTTTATTATTTTTGCCGCTTTATTCGCCGGAACGCTATTCTCTGCTATGGCTAAGGTGAATCCTGCTATGGGAATGATGGGATCTTCTTTTGGGTTTGTAATGGCTTTTGTATACTTTTTGATAGCCATTCTTTATTTTTTTCCAGTATATTACTTGAATAAGTTTGCTTCAAATGCCAAAGCAGCATTCCAAAACAATGATTCAGATGCCTTGACTACTTCGTTAGAATACCTAAAGTCACATTATAAATACATTGGAATTATGACTCTGGTTGTTTTCTCTCTTTATCTTTTACTATTTGTAGGAATGATTGTTGCTGGAATAACTTCTAGTGCGCTATAGTGTGTTTTTAGGTTCTTAAACTGCTTTTATTCAGTATATTAATCGGACTGTAATTATAAAACAAAAAACCATCTTGCCTTAACAAGATGGTTTTTGTTTCATTTTTTTTTAGAACATAAATTATGAAAAAACACTACTCAGGATAGAATACGAGGAGGTTCTAATAGTACTTCTCTTAATTTGTATGATTATTGCTGTTTTTTGATTGTTGCTACATACTCTGTTAATTGCTTTCCATAAAAAGATTTTGCCACTTTAGGAGACATTGATTTTTGAATCGTATCTAAGTATTTTATGTTGATGTCGTAAATCTGGGATAAGGCAATATAAGGTGCCACTTCGTAGTTTCTATTGTTTAGAGCGAAATTTGTGGCAAATAAGTATTTTCTTTTCAAGTTAGAATCCTGTTTTGCTCCTATGCTATCAATGGTTTTTATGTTTTGACTTTTTACTGCATTGAATTTTTTTTCTATTAAAATAAGACTTTCATCGGTGAAGCGGCTGTTTATTTTTTTAAATTCTTCAAAGATTTCATTGTTTTTAGAACCTGTAATTGTAGCATCAGATAAGTAGCGATCTAAACTGGTTTCAATAGTTATTTTTCCCGGCTCAGCAAAGAAAGGCAGGTTGTTGTCCATGGAATTACTCACGCCTCTGTCTAGAAACAAGTATAGCATTTCAGGTGATTTTAGATCTAAGTGACTTTCAAAAACGGCGCTTCCGTCAATATGAATCGTGTCAATTGCAACCAGCATTGTATCAACGACTCTTTGGATGTATAAAGTTCCTTTTTTTAATCCTTTAATATTTCCGGTAATGTGTACATTCCCTCCAGGTTCCTCCTTATTACAGGACGATAAAAGGATTAAAGTGATAAATGCTAGAATAGTTTTTTTCATGTGAAGTTAAAATTTGTTTTTTAGGACATGGCATCGTCATTTTTTATGATTTGTCCTGATATCTCGGGATAGAATCCTGGCGATTTGATTAGTGTTTAGATTTTGGCGCAAAATAAAGAAAATTGTTGGAATGATTTTGCTAACACATTCAAATTTATCAAAAAAAATCCCAATTTATTTCTAAATTGAGATGTTCCTCATTAAATTATCAATTTAAGCTTTTAACCAGGCTTCTTTTAAAACGGTTTTGGACGTATCAGTGGCTTTAAGAACTTCTTTTTCTTCGTAAGGAAGTGTAACTTTTCCTTTGATTATTTGTTCTTTTCCATCCCGTTTTATCTTAATTGTGATTGTATCGTTCTCTTTCCAGTTTTGACTTTCAGCAATCATTTCATAAATATTGTCTAACGAATAAGGTTTTTCATTTATAGAGATGATGATGTCACCTCCTTTTAGCTCTAAAGTGGTATAAAAATCGTTTAGTTCTATAGTTGGAATTACGATAATTTCCTTTGTTTGTTGGTTCACGGTTATGTACGGGGATTGTCCTTTTAAGAACACATTACCAGGTACTTTTGCCATAGCTTTTGTGATGCCTACTTTAGCTAAGTACGTTTCATACGGTATTGGTGTTGGTCCGGAAACATAAGTTGTTAAAAAAGTCCCTACTTCAGGGTAGGTAAATGAAGTTATTTTTGCAAAAAGGTCCTTGTCATTAAACGGTTTTGAAGCGCCATATTCATTTGATAACTTTTGCATCAAATCAAGAATTCCTCTTTCTCCGTTGCTTTTTTCTCTGATAATGATATCCAGACACATTCCAATAAGAGCTCCTTTTTCATATACGTTCAAGTATTGGGCTTTGTAAGGTTCAGTCAACACATTTGCGCTCATCGTTGTGAAAGGCATCGTGTCATTCATTGCATTTGCATGTGCAATTTTTTCAGACATACGCGTATAAAATTCCTCTTCTGTAATTAATCCTTGATTAATCTGAAAAAGATTGGCAAAATATTCCGTCACCCCTTCGTACAGCCATAAATGTTCTGACATTTTAGGCGTGTTGTAATCAAAATAGTGAATTTCTTTAGAATGAATGGTTAAAGGAGTTACGATATGAAAAAATTCATGCGAAACTACATCTTTCATTGATTGTACCAATTCTTCTTTTGGCATCATTTCCGGTAAAACCACTGTAGTGGCCGTAGGGTGTTCTAAGGCTCCAAATCCCTTTGCATCAGTATCTTTCATGCTTGATAAATACAACAAGACGGTATATTTTTTGGTAGCGTTTATTTTTCCTAAGAATGTTTTTTGAGCAGTCATCATGGTTTTCATCTCTGGAGTAATACTTTCAGCAGTTACTTTTCCGGTAGGCGAAAAAACACTGATCAATATTTCCATACCGTCTACAGTAAAAGTAGTGTAGTCCGGTTTAGCATACATAATTGGATTTTCAACTAATTGAGCATAACGAGCTGTTGTAAATACATCATTTGTAGTACTTGCGTCTTGATCTGTCATGGAAGTTGCTCCCCAAAGTGTTTCCGGATGGGCTATATTTACCGTATAAGCAAGGTCTTTTTTGTCTTGAAAATAGCCCACAAAACCATGCATGTTTAGCATGAAATTGACTCCTGCATCTATATTTGTTCCGGCAGGAGAGAAAACATCATTCTTGCCAAAGCCGCTTCCCTTTTCAGTATCAAATGTGTCGTTAACCCAATAGGTTATTTTAGTGACAGTTTTGGCATTCTTGATATTCCAGGTGTTGTCATCCGTTTTGTTAACCGGAAGTATATTGCCCTTACTGTCAAAAGCTTTTAGATCTTCAATGTATTTTCCATAATCATCAATAGAGTAGGTGCCAGGGACAATTTTAGGAATGCTGTAAGTGACTTCATCAGTGCTAATTTTTGGTGCGGTAATCGTAACCATTACTTTGTCCTCTTTAACGTCATTTAAGTTGATTGCTACGTGTACTACATCGGTAATTGATTTTGAAACATTTGCTGAAGTGCCAACAGTTTTACAGCTCCAAAGAAGAGTAGCAAATGCTATTGCAAAAAATATTTTTTTCATTTGTATTGTTTTTTGTTTATTGTATAGGTCTTTTACAAGTGGGAATTGTCACCCCTTATAACGATTTTATAAAGCCAGTTATTGCTGTCACCACTTTTGGAGCAATGGGTAAGTCCGGATTAGAATAGGATTTCATATTTACAGAGTCATCTCCATTTATCTCTTTGAAAATATGATTCATTTTCTCGATCAGAACTAGCTCTGCTTCCGGTTTGGCTTTTTTTAACAGTTCTGCTTCAGCAACTGACACCTGTAAATCTGCAGTTCCGTTTAGCAGTAGTACGGGTATTTTTAACTTTGCAATTTCAATTTGCGGATTGTATTTTATCCATGAAATCATATAGGGCTGGATGCTTGCTCTAAAAAGGGAAGCTAACATGGGGTTTTTTAACTCGAAAGTTTCTCCGTTTTTAAGAATGTCTAGGTTTTTCTGAACTTCTTCTTTGAGGTAAGGGGCTTGTTTTGCTATTTGTTCCACCAGAACAGCATCAATCGTTCTTCCGGCTCCAGCTAATGAAATAAAAGCATCCGCTTTGCCATTTGCAGCAATCATTCCTATTAAGGAACCTTCGCTGTGTCCGGCAATTATTATTTTGTTGTACTTTTTTTGATTTTTAAAAAACAGCAAAACGGTGGTTGCGTCAGTGATGAAATCATCAAAAGTAAGGGTAGCTTCATTTACCGTTCCACTCTTCATTTGAGCAAAGATTCTTTTATCATAGCTAAAAACGGCAATATCATTTTTAGTTAATTCTTCGGATAAATATTTCAGGGAATTATTGGGGAGTCCTTTTTGATTTCCGTCCCTGTCTGTAGGGCCTGAACCTGCAATAAGGATGACAAGATTCGTCTTTTTGTTTTGTTTTAAAGGAGAGTACAACGACCCATTTAACAATGGATTTATAGTAACTTCATCCTTATTAAAAGATTGAATTGCTGTTTCTGTTTGTGAATGGCAGAGTATTGAACACGAGATCAGGAGTACGAGTAGTAATTTTTTCATTTTATTTCGCATTTAATTCGTTTATTGTTTCTTCCGGATTTTCGACTTCAATAATTAGTTTATTGTAATAGGAATCTTTGAGTTCAAC
Organism: Flavobacterium sp. ZB4P23; assembly: GCF_003970375.1. Classification (NCBI taxonomy): domain Bacteria; kingdom Pseudomonadati; phylum Bacteroidota; class Flavobacteriia; order Flavobacteriales; family Flavobacteriaceae; genus Flavobacterium; species Flavobacterium sp. ZB4P23. The sequence continues at coordinate 299,432 of NZ_RYDK01000002.1, read as the reverse complement.
AATAATTGCATTTTTTTTATTGCAAACGTCCCAAAAGTTGCGTTTTCCTTTTTTGATATAAGTGCCAGCAGTTATAACCCATGGTAATTGGGTGCCTGGCATTTTCCAGCCGATCCAAAATGTAAATTCATCGTTGCTTTGATACGCTCGGATTATTTTATCTTTCGGTACACGAATCTTATTTTCGAAAGCCCAAAATGTATGACTTCCTAGAATATCAAAAACAAATTCGTTTTCGTTTGATGTTACTGAAACCATAAATGTATGAGTTGAGACTGCTGTTTTAAAACAGAAAACTCCCGAATATCAGGAGTTTTATTTTAATCTAGTTTGTTTTTTATGTAATATTTACCGTCTAAGTCTTCGTCAAAATCATCCACTTTTATGGGTTTTGGTTTTGGTTTATTTGCGGTAGCTTTCTTTTTCCACATTTCAAATTTTTCTGCCGGCATCTTCTTCTTCATTATCTCTAGGATCTCTTTTTCGGCCAAACCAAATTCTTTTTTAATGATTTCAAAAGGATTTTTTTCTTCTAAAGCCATTGTAACAAGTTTTTCTGTTTGCTCCCAGTTCAATTCTTTGCGGTTACTCTTTTTCATCACGTGAAAATTAATTCAAATAGGTGTTAATGATTATTAAATTAAATTTTTTAATTTCATTCAATATTAAGAAAAATTATAATTACTTTTTCTCAAAAGATGATTTTTTTTAATTTTTTTAATTTTTTTTCTTTAATGGCTGTTTTTGAAACGGTATTTTCAATAAATTTTTTAATGCATTGTGTTCCTCAGGATTAGGATGGGTATCAATTCCGTAAATAATTTCTTCTTTTGGAAGTGTCATAAATGTGCCAAATAACCGATCCCAGATTGAAAATATATTGCCATAATTACTATCCGTATAAGGCAAAACATGATGGTGGTGTACTTTGTGCATGTCTGGCGATACTATAAAATAGCTCATAATAGTATCTATTTTTTTAGGAAGTGAAATGTTAGCATGATTGAATTGCGTTGCTACTACAGATAATGTTTGGTATAGAAAAATCATCCACATGGGACTTCCAATGATTAAAACACCCAAAGCGGTAAATGTAAATCGGATCACACTTTCTCCCGGATGGTGTCTATTGGCGGTTGTGGTGTCAATCCAGGTGTCTGTATGATGAATCAAATGAAAACGCCACAGGAACTTGGTTTTATGTTCGACTAGATGCACCAGATAAGCGCCTATTAAATCCAATAAAAGCAATCCAATAAGGGCGTAAAGCCATAGCGGCATTTCAGGAAGCCATTGTAAAATTCCAAAATTTGTAGCAATTGTCCAGTCAGCCGCTTTTAATAAAATAAAAGCTAGGCAAAAATTGACAGCAATAGTCGTGAAGGTCATAAAAATATTGATGCCGGCGTGATGCCATTTTTTATAGGTGAAGTTAAAAAGCGGAAAAGCATTTTCGATCAGCCAGAAAAAAGTGATTCCGCCCACAAGAATTAAACTTCGGTGTGACGATGGAATGGTAGAAAAATAAGTAATGATATCATTCATAATTCAGATATTTATTCCAAATTTAATAATTTTTTATGAAAGTAATTATTTGATTACCCGGAAAGTGCCATTTATTCTGGGGCCAATAGGTTTTGTGGTTTTTGGAATCTGGTGTTTCCAGAAATGTTGTGTCGTTCCTTTCATCAGCAACAAACTTCCATGTTCCAGTATGATAGTTTTTTTTAGGTCTTTATCTAAATTATGTTTGAGTTGAAAGGTTCGTTGGGCTCCAAAACTCAACGACGCAATTATGGGATTGATTCCTAATTCTTTTTCGTTGTCAGCATGCCAACCGTTGCTGTCTTTTCCGTCGCGATATTGGTTGAGTAAGACGGTTGTAAAAGTAGTATCAGCACTTTTTTCGATTTGAGATTTTAGCTTTTGCAAAAGCAAATTCCAAGGATGTGGCTGCATCGTTATATTCGAATACGAGTAAGGTTTTCCTTCGTTTCCAAATAAAGCCGTCAAACGAGGCTGCGGATGAATTTTCCCGTATACACGAATATCGTCTTGTTGCCAAGGAATATCTTGCATTAATTCGGCAAAAATAATATCGGCTTGTTCTTGGTCAAAAAATTGAGGATAGTAGATGATCTCCGCATCTGGCAAGTCAATAAATACGGATTCTGATGTGGATTCGAAAAGTGATTTCACGAGATTAAGTATATTGGTACGCCCAGTAAATTAAAAATAATTGTAGTGGCATTCGCAATAGTAAGGCCCATTTTGGCAGACCCATTCTTGCTTTTTCATCAAAATACATATACAAATGTGTTGGAAAAATAGCAATCAACAAAGCGATCACCCCCCAAGCGGCATAGTTGGAAAGTAACGGAATACAAAGCGAAATTCCCAGAAATATTTCTGCTAAACCACTGATGTAATTTAATAATTTTGGATTTGGAAAGTACGAAGGAATGATTTTCAAGTACAGTCTGGGATTCCTGAAATGGTTTAATCCTGCGATAAAGTAGACGAAAGCCATCACATATAAATGCCAAGGTAAATTCATAGTAAAGTTATTTAATACGAATTTATAAAAATTTTATTAAAATCAGTGCAAATGGATTGAAACTGCAATTAGGAGGTTCGCTTCAGGTTTACATTCATTATGATAATTGCTAAAATAATTAAAATAATGCCAAGCCATTGGATCAGGTTTACCTGCTCATTCAATAAGAGATATGCCATAAGTACCGATACGGGAAGTTCCAGTGCCGAAACAATACTTCCCAGTCCGATTCCAGTCAGCGGAAAACCGGCATTCAACAATAAAGGTGGAATTATGGTTCCGAAAAGGGCTAAAATGATTCCCCATTTCATGAAAATTTCAAAGTTAAAAGGAGTAGTTTGTGTTGAGATTGCAAAAAAGGTCACGATGACAGCACCTCCCAACAACATGAATAAACTGCGTTGTGCCGAGGAAATATGAGTTGCCACACGATTAGCGGTAAACATAGTTGTAGTAAAAGAAGCTGCTGCTAAAAGCCCTAAAGCTATACCGCGCCAGTCTAAAACGATACTATTCTCGAAGACATTGGTAGCAAGGATAGTTCCGGTTAAGACAATAAATACGGAAACTATTTTTTGAGTAGAAGGAATTTTTTTTTCTAAAATCATTTCGAATAAAACACCCATCCAGACGGTTTGCATCAATAAAACAATCGCAATAGAAACAGGAATGTATTTTACTGCCAAATAATAAAAGATACTCGTAAATCCTAAAGAAGTTCCGGCAAGCATCAGCTGAGTGATGTTTTTTTGGGATGCTTTTATAACGGTTTTTCCTTTCTTAGCTTTTTGAAACATATTGATCAGCAGCATTCCCATGATTCCATATACAAATTGGGCAACGGTAACTTCGGGAGTGGTGTAGCCTTGACCGTAGGCTATCTTTACAAAAGTAGCCAGCATTCCGTAACTCGTTGCGCCGAGACCAACTAAGAAAACTCCTTTTAAGACACTATTTTTTATCATTTTTTTAATTTTAAAAAGCGGGCAAAGATAGGGTTTAGTTCCTAGTTATAAGGTGTAAATTGGTAGATAATATCAGAGTCAACCATAAATTCAGGTTTTTGATTTCCAATTAAATTACATCATTTTGCTTTTCGTGGAAGGTTTTTTTTAATCCTCTTATGATTGTAGCATTAGCCAAAAACCGGTTGAGATACGCCAATAAAATCAACGAAGTTGCGCTAAAAAGTAATGCTGAAGTTTCTATTTGTAAAATCATAATTTAATAGAATCATTGTAAAGGCAAATATTGCTAATCTTTTGATGCATTTTAGTATTGCAATGAATAAGAGGAGTTTTCCTTTACTGACTTAAATTTTTAAAGTGTAATCCAGTTAAAGGTTTGTTCGATGATTCTAGTTTTTTCTTTTTGAATAAATTTTAAATAGGCATCGGCTACAGGTGAAAACTTTTTGCCTTTTAACCAAATTAAATTCCAGTTGGATTGAATAGGCAAGCCTTTTACCGGAATAATTTGTAGGTCTCCATTATTAAGCTCGTTTTTTATACCAATTAAAGGCATGATCGAGCATCCAAGTCCAGCCAGTACGGCTTGTTTTACCGCTTCATTTCCGGTCAGCACCATTTTTTTTGAAACTGTTAATTGATTCTGTTCTATAAATTTTTCCATCACATATCTTGTTCCTGATCCTTGCTCGCGATAGATGATGGGTAAGGTTTCTATGATTTTTTTTTCTTGAATTCCTTTTCCCATTTTTTGATCACTATTAGCAACTAGGAAAAGGGAATTAGGCATAAGCTCCACTTTCTCGATTTGCAGGGTTTCTGGTAACACGGAAACCAGAGAAAAATCTACTTCATTTCTTTCTAAGTTTTTCAACACTTTAGTTTTATTGGTCACATCCAGAATCAATTCGACACCTTGATTTTGTTTCAAAAAATCAGATAAAAAATAGGGAATTACATATTTCCCGGTTGATACGACAGAAATTTTTAATCGTCCTGTCAGTTGTCCCTTGAATGCCATTGTTTTATAATTGATTGCATGCACTTCATTTAGAATTTTTTCTGCAGCCATGGCGATTTCTTTGCCAAAATCAGTAACAAACAGCTTTCTTCCGATTACTTCTGTTAACGGTACATCAAATTGATCTTGAAAATTTTTTAATTGAATGGATACTGCGGGTTGTGTAAGGTGCAGTTCCATTGCGGCTTTAGTGATGCTTTTATTTTGGGTAATTTTTAAAAAGACATGCAGCTGGTGTAGTGTATAATTCATAAATAATTTTTATGTTTTGTATTACAAATATAAATAAAAATATATGGATAGCCGGTTTTACTTTTGTAAAAAAAAAACAAACAAAAAGATATGCAAAGAATAACAATAGCAAAAGGAGACGGAATAGGACCTGAAATAATGGATGCTACTTTGAAAATTATTAAGGCAGCGGGCGCACAAATCGAATTCGATGAAATTGAAGTAGGTGAAAAAGTGTATTTAAAAGGCAATACCTCCGGAATTGAAAAGTCATCTTGGGATTCTATAATAAACAATAGAATATTTCTCAAAGCTCCAATTACTACTCCGCAAGGTGGTGGTTATAAAAGCTTGAATGTTACCACTAGAAAATTCTTAGGATTATATTCTAATGTTAGACCATGTATGAGTTTGCACCCTTTTGTGGAAACAAAACATCCAAAAATGGATATTGTCATTGTTCGTGAAAATGAAGAAGATTTATATGCGGGAATAGAACATCAGCAAACGGATGAAGTTGTGCAGTGTTTGAAAATCATTAGTCGTCCAGGCTGTGAAAAAATTGTCCGCTATGCTTTTGAATATGCCAAACAGTATGGAAGAAAGAAGGTAACTTGTTTCACAAAAGACAACATCATGAAGCAGACGGACGGATTATTCCATGAAGTGTTTGATGAGTTAGCGAGAGAGTATCCTGAAATTGAAAACGAGCACTGGATTATAGATATTGGTGCTGCAAAAATGAGCGATACACCAGAGAATTTTGATGTTATTGTAACCTTAAATTTATACGGTGACGTGATTTCTGATATCGCTGCACAAATTGCCGGTTCTGTGGGGCTGGCAGGCTCAGCAAATATTGGAGAAGAATGTGCAATGTTTGAAGCAATTCACGGATCTGCACCCAGAAGAGCCGGACAAAATGTTGCGAATCCGTCGGGATTATTACAAGGAGCAGTAATGATGCTGAATCATATTGGGCAAAACGAAGTGGCTAGTAAAGTACAAAATGCATGGCTGAAAACGCTTGAAGACGGAATACATACCTATGATATCTTCAAAGAAGGCGTAAGCACTGCAAAAGTAGGGACTTCAGAATTTGCCGACGCAGTAATCCTAAATTTAGGGCAAAAACCAAAACAGCTTCCTGCTGTAGATTATAAAAATGTTCAAGCCTTAGATCTCCCGAAATATAAGAGAAGACCAGCTGCAAAAAAAGAATTGGTAGGTCACGATGTATTTGTGCATTGGAATGGAACCGATCCTAATTCGCTAGCCGAAATTCTAAAAAATATAGGGACTGAAAATCTAAAACTGAATATGATTTCCAATAGAGGAATCAAAGTTTGGCCCGAAGGATTTAAACAAACCTTTTGTACAGATCACTGGAGATGCCGTTTCAAAGCTGAGGATGGAGTACTAGTTAACAAAGAGGAGATCATTGGATTATTGCAGCAATGCATCGACCATAATATCGATAGCATCAAAACTGAAAATTTATATAAATTTGACGGGAAAATGGCTTTTTCATTGGGTCAAGGACAGTAAGAAATGCGTTAACTTCTCCTTTATTTAATTGGTACTCTTTCACTAAATGTGCTGTTTCCTTTAAAGAATTTAATAAGGTGAGTTATTCCTAACACGCTCCATTAAGTAGTAAAAAAAATTAGTCCCTATGAAAAATAAAAATAAAAAAATTAGTTTGGTCTTTGGAATAGTTTGGTTGATTGGTGGAATACTATTGACAATCGTAGCACCTAATAACTTATTTTTCACACTGTTTCTAGGTTTGGGAATATTTTTCACGATCTACACATTACAAAAAAATAAAATTTCATTATAAAGTATTATGGAAAAAGAATATCAATTTAAGCTAGTTGAAGGTCAGTTTGCACCATCAGAAGCAGGAAAAGTACTGTTTTCGTTAATCAACAATAAGATTAATTATCATAATTTAGAAAAATTTAGCAATCAAATTCGATTTGATGAAGACTGTTCGCATTCAAAAATAAGGCTTGAAACTCTTTTAGAAGCCTCTGAATACATCAAGGAACTCATCAAAGAAGCGTCGTCAAAGGATTTGGAACTGAAAATTGACAGTGTAATTCAAATTGTACTGTGTCCTAAAGTAAAAACTGAATTGAATGTTTGAGGGTAGACAATTACTCATTGCCACCAAGCATCACAAAGAAAAAGTGATTGCTCCAATTTTTGAAAAAGGATTAGGTGTTCACTGTTTTGTTCCTGAAAGTTATGATTCGGATATTTTCGGCACTTTTTCAGGTGAAGTGGAGCGGAAAAATACGGCAGTTGAAACCGTCAGGGCTAAATGTTTGGCGGCAATGGAAGAATTTGACTGCGATTTGGCTATTGCCAGCGAAGGCTCTTTTGGTTCACATCCTTCTATCTTTTTTGCCCAGGCCGATGATGAGTTTTTAATTTTTATCGATAAAAAAAACGACTTAGAAATCATTGCCAGAGAACTCAGTTTGAAAACTAATTTTCATGGAGAAAATATTTCTAGTAAAGAAATGCTTTTGGATTTTGCAAATAAGATTCAATTTCCTGCCCATGCCATAATTTTGCGAAGCAAGCCTGATGATCTAACAACACTAGTTAAAGGGATTACCACAAAAAGTGAATTGGAAGATACTTTTCAGCACCTTGTGAACAAATATGGGAGTGTTTATGCTGAAACTGATATGCGTGCGCTGTACAACCCCACTCGTATGGGTGTGATAAAAGTAGCGGCGCAAAAATTATTGGAAACTATAAAAACGGAATGTCCAAGCTGTAAAGCACCGGGTTATTGTGTGATAGATGCGAAACAGGGCTTGCCTTGTTCATGGTGTTCAGCGCCCACACGATCTACCTTGAGTTTTATTTACAGTTGTAAAAAGTGCTTTTTTAGTTCTGAAAAAATGTATCCCCATCAAAAAATAACCGAAGAACCAGGATTCTGCGATTCCTGTAATCCATAAGATATGAGTGTAATCAGTAGTTCGATTCCAAAAGCTGTTGCGCTTTTAAATCAGGAGCAAACCATAGGAATTCCTACCGAAACGGTTTATGGTTTAGCCGCCAATATTTACAGCTCAAAGGCGGTAGAGCGTATATTTTCGATTAAAAAACGTCCGTTTTTTAATCCGTTAATTGTTCATATAAAATCGGCAACTGTCCTTTCTGAAATAGCGAGAGACATTCCTGAAAAAGCGAACTTGTTAGCAAAAGCTTTCTGGCCGGGACCTTTAACTTTGGTTTTAAAAAAGCAAATTTCCATTCCGGATTTGGTTACCGGTGGTAAAGATACCGTAGCGATCAGAGTTCCAAATCACCCAGTAGCCTTAGCCCTGCTGAATCAGTTAGCCTATCCTCTAGCGGCTCCGAGTGCTAATCCGTTTGGCTCTCTTAGTCCCACTACAGCAATACATGTTGCTGACTATTTTGAAGAGGTGTTACCAATGGTTTTGGATGGTGGAGCTTGTCAAAGGGGAATAGAGTCAACAATCATCGGATTTGAAAATGGGGAGCCTATTTTATATCGCTTGGGTTCTTTGGCTGTAGAGGATATTGAAGCAATTGTTGGGCCGGTAAAAATGATTACCCATGATGATATTGCTCCAGCGGCACCAGGCATGTTTTCTAAGCACTATGCTCCTTCGACGACGACTTTTTTGACAGCTGATGTGACGGAGAAGCTAAAAATGTTTCCGGATCAAAAAATTGGAGTTTTAGTATTCCAAAAAGGGATTGGTGATCCAAAAATTGTACAACAGGAAATTCTATCGACAACAGGCAATTTAGCAGAAGCCGCATCGCAATTGTATGCTGCTTTGCATCGATTAGATGAGTGTACACTTGACTTGATTATAGCAGAACGTTTTCCAGATGTGGGTTTAGGCAAAACGATAAACGATCGATTAGAAAGAGCCACTAAAAAATAAGATATGGATACTATTATCAGAAATGCAAAAGTGGTCAATGAAGGACATATACTTAATTTAGATCTTCTGATTTCAGGAGAAAGAATTGAAAAGATAGCACCATCAATTGGACTAAATCCTGCAAAAAAATATATCGAAATTGATGCGACAGGACTTTATCTGCTTCCGGGTGTAATTGATGATCAGGTTCATTTTAGAGATCCGGGACTAACACATAAAGGGACTATTTATTCAGAGTCGGTTGCCGCTGTGGCTGGTGGCATCACCTCCTTTATGGATATGCCCAACACGATTCCCAATACGCTGACTCAAGAGTTATTAGAAGAAAAATACAAGATGGCGGCGGAAAAATCAATTGCTAATTATTCGTTTTTTATGGGAATTTCAAAAAATAACTTGGAAGAAGCTTTAAAAACAAATACCGAAAATGTATGTGGAATTACGGATGATGGGCTTTATTTTAATAATGACGAGGGAATTTTAGCCAACTATCCAGAATTTTTGGAGCAACTTTTTTCAAGAACCGATACCTTGGTAGCTTTGCACAGCGAAGATGATTCACTGATAAAAAAGAATACGGAGGATTATAAACTAATTTACGGAACTGAAATTCCTTTTTTTTATCATTCTCTTATTCGGGATGAGGAAGTTTGCCTAAAAGCAACTGAACGAGTATTGAAAATTGCTAAAAAACACCAAACACGCTTGCATCTCTTTCATATTTCAACTTTGGCGGAAGCCAAATTATTTGATAATCATACACCGATCAGAGAAAAACGAATCACCGCCGAGGCTTGTATACATCATCTTTGGTTTTCGGATACCGATTATGAAAGACTGGGCTCCAAGATCAAATGGAATCCCTCCATAAAAACAGAGCAAGATAGAAAAGGTTTACTGCAGTATTTGCTCAATAATTCAATAGATATTATTGCAACGGATCATGCTCCTCATACTGTTGCCGAAAAAGCAGGGAATTATTTTCAGGCGCATTCCGGCGGACCATTAGTACAACATGCTCTTTTAGCAATGTTAGAATTATTTCATCGTGGTGAAATTCCGTTGGAGAAAGTAGTGGAGAAAATGAGCCATAATGTAGCCGAAATTTACAGAATAAAAGAACGAGGCTATATAAGGGAGGGCTATTTTGCCGATTTAGTTTTAGTCGATTTAAATAAAAAACAGGAAGTAACTCCAGACTCTCTTTTATATAAATGCAAATGGTCTCCTTTTGTAGGACAGGTTTTTAAAAGCAGCATCAGTTCAACTTTTGTAAATGGAAATTTGGTGTATGAAAAAGGACTAGTAAAGACAGATATAAAAGGAAAAAGATTGCGATTTGAAAAGATAAGATAATCAAAATGTATAAAATAATTTTAAAATAATTAAAATATGAATCTTAGTTTATTACTGGATAATTTAACTAATCCTGCCTTGTTGTTTTTTGTGTTGGGAATTATAGCCGTCTATGTCAAAAGTGATTTAGAAATTCCGGAGAATACCTCTAAATTTATATCGCTGTACCTTCTTTTTTCGATTGGTTTTAAAGGCGGACAGGAACTAGCGCACAGTCACTTTACTGTTGACATACTTTGGTCTATTGTTTTTGGGGTATTGATTGCGGTATTAATTCCACTTTATACTTTTTTTATTTTAAAGAAAAAGTTTAGCATTGAGAATTCGGGAGCCATTGCTGCGGCTTATGGATCCGTGAGTGCAGTGACCTTTGTAACGGCCATCTCTTTTTTAGAAATTCAAAATTACAATTTTAGCGGCCACATGGTTGCTGTTATGGCGCTGATGGAAGCTCCTGCAATCATTATCGGAGTGATTTTAATCCGATTATTTAGTAAGGAAAAAGTTCAAAAAACGAAGATGACCACGATTATCAAACATTCATTTACTAATGGAAGCGTGCTCTTGATTCTAGGTAGTTTGGTTATTGGGTTTTTGGCCAGTGAGCAACAGGCTTTAGGAATTAAGCCGTTTACTACTGATATTTTCAAAGGGTTTTTGGCTTTATTTTTACTGGACATGGGAATTGTTAGTGGACGAAAATTAAATGATTTTTTCAAAAGTGGCTGGTTTAGCGTCTTTTTTGCTATTGTTTTCCCATTGATCAACGGGTGTATTGTTGCTTTTCTAAGTCAATTCGTTACCGAGGATGTTGGGAATCGTTTTATTTTTGCTGTCTTAGCGGCCAGTGCTTCTTATATTGCCGTTCCGGCCGCGATGAAAATAGCCGTTCCAAAGGCGAATCCAGGAATATTTTTACCCATGGCTTTGGCAGTAACGTTTCCTTTTAACATTACTTTTGGGATGCCCATTTATTTTTCAATTGTGCTGTGTCACCTTTAGACAGTTGCTTTGACCAATGTAGTAGCACTTATTAATTGTTTCAAAAACTATTGGTAATAACATGAATGTTCTTTACAGAGAATCGTTAGCGCAGTTTTGCAAACTGTGCCCATTTCAATTGGCAACTAAATTAAATTTAATAAATCCAATCGCTATTATTTACAGACAATCGTTAGCGCAGTTTTGCAAACTGTGCCCATTTCAATTGGCAACTAAAATAAATCTAATAAAATCACCTCTAATTCATTTTCTAATGCAGCATAATTTCTTGCAGAACTGAAATAATAATCTTCCGGCATCGTTACAATTTTTTCATTTACAGGATTGTTGTGTATGTAATCCATTTTTTGTCTAATAAATTTATTGCTGTAAACATGTTCTGCATGATAGCCGTTTTGCCAAACTTTGTATTGTTGTTCTTGTTTTAAATGCTGACAAGCTTTTTTAAAATAATCCAACATCCATTCTCTCCTGCTTTCCGGTTCTTCAATAATAGCCTGAATAATTTTTTTAGATGTATATTTTTTAAAATCACGCATCACATCGGATAATATAAAACCGTTTGTTGCTTTGCAAAGCAGATGAATATGGCTGTGCATAATACAATATCCATAAATTTCTAAGCCCTTTTGATCTTGACAATAGTGTAACGCTTGTATAATAATTTGTTTTTGATTTAATCGTGTAAAAATATCTACCCAACCCATTGTAGTTATAGTAATAAAATAAGCGTCTTCAGTTGTTGTGGCTTTATACTTTGTCGACATTTTTTGTGTTATTTGTATTGTTTGCTCACTATTTTTTGCACATTATTGTGGGCACAGTTTGCAAAACTGCGCTAACGATTGCGGTATATCGGTGCGATCGGGCAGACACCATCAAATTCGCGCACAGCTTTCGGCTATTTGCTCACCCATATAAGGCGATTTAAAATATGGTTTTGATCGAAGTAATCCAGATGGAGGCATTCATTTACATGCTCGAAAACTAGTCTTTACCCATCCTGTTACCAAAGAAAATATGGAAATCTTGGCGCCAACTCCTGATGATGTAATTTGGAATGCAATTTAGAAAACTCATTTCATATAAATATTTCGTCACAACCTTTCACTAAAAAAAAACTAACTAGAATGGTCAACTACGATTTTCCAACCTTCTTTAAATTTTTCTACTATTAAAGTAAAAAATCCTTTTTGTTCTCCTTTTTCCATTTGCAAATTCCAAGCACCTAAAACAAAGGCATGTTCGCTATCAATCATTTTTATTTGTTTGATATTAAAAGTTAGAGTACCCATTGCAGCTTTGTCAGGATAAACTTGTTGATAGATCTCTAAGTTTTTTTGCCAGCCGTAAAATGGTCCTGTTTTTCCAACAAATAGTAAAGAATCGGATTTTAAATAACCTTGCATATACCCAATCATATCCCCATTATTCCAATCTAAACGTTGTTTTTCTAAAACTGCTTTAATTTCTTTCTCTTGAGCAATTGATAAATGACTACAAAATAAGAGCACTATTGATAATATGATTTTTCTCATTTTTTTTGCGATTTGATTGATTTTAACTTTATTGTGGACAACCTTTATCCCTTTTCATAAATCAAATGTATTCAAAAAATCGTGTTCATTCCCATTTAATTTTATGAAATATTGTACTATAAAATACTTGAACTACTTTTTAATTTTTGTACAATTTTACCCCAATATAAAATGCAGCGTTAATTATTTATTCCTGTACATCTCATGAATTCATTTTCAGGATAAAAAATTAGTTTTTATTTATACTTCTCTTAAACAAAATATGAAAATCCGTTAGCGCGGATTTGCAATCCGTGCCTATTCCAATTAATCAATTAAATATGTTACAGGATACTTTTTTTGAAATTTTGAAATTGCAAATTCCCTTTGTAGATATTCTATGTGCGCACGGATTGCAAATCCGCGCTGTCGCTGTCAAAAAAAAGTAAATCCGCGATCTAGCTTCTGAGGGTGCATAACCACTTGTACACGATTTTTAAAAATATTCAACAATAAAAAAATAAAACACTGCCCATATTATTATAAAAAATAGTCCAAGGTATACATTATTTAAATTTTTATTTAAGTCTTTTTTAATTATTAGTCGGTATAAAATCCAACCTATAAAAACGATTACTAAACCTACTACCATTACAATTCTTGACATAATTTATTTGTTTTTAGTATAATATGATTAATTCCTGTAGAAGCTTTAGTTACTCTTAAGAATTTTCACGAGCGGGACGCTCGCGATAGCTGTGGGTATATCCGCGCGATCGGGCACAGTTTGCAAAACTGCTCTAACTGTTGTGGTAAATCGGAGCGATCGGGGACAAAACAAAAAATTAGCTATTGATCGTAAACGGCAGTCTAGCAGTTATTCTTTTTTCGGACCACAGTATAAATTAAATTTTCTGCTAATATTTTTCACCCAATACTTCTTTCTTCCGATATTTTTTTCAAATAATGCTTCATTAAGAATTGAAATTTCCCATTGGTAGTATTTTTTCTCATAAAGTTGTAAATCCAAATCATTGTTTCTGTCAAACGTAGCATCTCCTGGAAAATCGTAGCAAATAGTGGCAGCATATATTTTATCACCAAAGATTTTTTTATCTTCTGGATGTAGAACATCAAATTCTAATACGACTCCATATTTCTTCAAGTCCTTTTTGTCACATGCCTCATAAGAAATTGATTTTACAAGTTTCACTTTTATGATTTTATCTTGGAAAGCAATATTCGGATTTTGAGCTATGATGTAAAAGCTTGCAAATAGTAATATGAATGTTAGTATGATTTTTTTCATGATTGCGGGTAATTATCATATATACGTCATTCTAAAGCCAGTATGCATCCAAAATTTGGTTGATTGACGCTATTGAATAACTGTTTGCTAACAAATATATAAATAATCCTTTACAAATCATCAATCAGTTATTCCTTTTGTTAAACGAAGTTATAGCCCTAAAATGCTGTAAATAGCCCCGATAGAAGTGAAAATCCTTTGCTGTGGCGGGAGCCATAAGCAAAGATTGCAGCGTATAGCGGGAGGTAAGTGATTCTGGAAAACAATCGTTTTGCTCCAAAAAAAAAGCTGCCCAAGGTTGGACAGCTTTAATATTTTGAATATTCCGAAGCAAGTTTAGAATAGAGATTCATACTTACTTCATAAAATGGGTTCTCTGCTTATTTAATCAGCTCAAAACTTCTTTTCACAAAAGCGGTCAACGCTTCTCCTTTTAATAGGTTTTGTGATAATTTAGCTAAGTCAAGCGCTTGTTTGACCAAACTTTCCTGAGCGTCTTTGTCTTTATTGTTTAGAATACTTGTTGCCAACTCAGAATTAGTATTTACAACCAAATTGTACATTTCCGGCATATTTCCCATTCCGAACATTCCACCGCCGCCAGACTGACTTATTTCTTTCATTCTACGCATGAATTCCGGTTGCGTGATGATAAATGGCGAAGCATTGCTATCTAAAGCTTCCAGTTGTACGGAATACGTTTGTTTAGGAACAATAGCTTCTAAAACAGTTTTCAAGTTGGTTTGCTCTTCCTCCGATAATTTAGAAATAGTAGTTTCCTCTTTCTTGATTATATTATCAATATGATCCGAATCCACACGTACAAAAGTCATGTTGCTGTTGTCGCCTTCAATTTTTTGAATTAAATGCGAGATAATTGGAGAATCCAACAATAAAACTTCATATCCTTTGTCTTTTGCAATTTCGATATAAGAGTGTTGTGCTTCTTTATTTCCAGCATATAAAACCACTAATTTCCCGTCTTTATCCGTTTGATTTGCCGCAAGGTTTTCTTTTAATTCTTCCAGCGTGTAATATTTACCATCCACTGTTGGATACAAAACAAATGCTCCAGCTTTTTCGTAAAATTTATCTTCGGAAAGCATTCCGTATTCTAAAACAATTTTGATGTCATTCCATTTTTGTTCAAAATCCGCGCGGTTTTCAGTGAACAACGATTTCAATTTATCGGCAACTTTACGCGTAATGTAATTAGAGATTTTCTTCACCGCAGCATCTGCTTGCAATCCAGAACGAGAAACGTTCAACGGAATGTCCGGTGAATCGATAACCCCTTTTAACATAGTCAAAAATTCAGGCACAATTCCTTCTACATTATCCGTTACGTACACTTGATTTTGGTACAACTGGATTTTATCTTTCTGAATTTGTAAATCCGAACCTAATTTTGGGAAATACAAAATACCGGTTAAATTAAACGGATAATCTACATTTAAATGGATGTGGAATAACGGTTCTTCAAATTGCATTGGATATACTTCTCTGTAGAAATCCTTGTAATCAGCATCTGATAACTCCGTTGGTTGTTTCGTCCAAGCCGGGTTTGGGTTGTTGATGATGTTGTCAACTTCTACTTCAGTAAAAGTTTTATCGATATCTTCTGCAGCAACTTCTTCACCCTTTTTTTGCTCTATTTTCTCTGTTTTGGTTCCAAATTTAATTGGAATAGGCATGAACTTATTGTATTTGTTCAGTAACTGATTGATTTTTGAATCTTCTAAAAATTCCAAAGAATCTTCGGCTATATGCAAGATAATTTCTGTTCCACGAGTAGTTTTGTCAGCAGGTTCTAAAGTAAATTCCGGGCTACCATCACAAGTCCAGTGCGCAGCTGGCTCGTCTTTGAAAGATTTAGTGATGATTTCCACTTTTTCAGCAACCATAAAAGCAGAATAGAAACCTAGACCAAAATGGCCAATAATTCCAGAATCTTTAGCAGAATCTTTGTATTTATCCAAAAATTCTTCAGCTCCAGAAAACGCAACTTGATTGATGTATTTTTCCACTTCATCAGCTGTCATTCCCAGACCTTGATCGATGATGTGCAGTTTTTTGCCTTCCTTGTCGATTTTTACCTCGATAATTGGGTTGCCATATTCTACTTTGGCTTCGCCAATACTGGTTAAATGCTTCAGTTTTAAAGTTGCATCTGTCCCGTTCGAAATCAATTCACGCAAGAAAATTTCGTGATCGCTGTATAAGAATTTCTTGATTAAGGGAAAGATGTTTTCTACCGAAACATTAATTTTACCTGTTGTCATATTTTGAATTTTTAAGTTTATTTTTATGGATAAAATCCTTTCAAATAGAATACCAATTATTGTTGAAGTGACAAATTGGCGCAGGCGTTAATTATGATATAAAATAATTTAATTTTGAAACTATTTTGTTTTTATTGCTTTGTATCTTTGTTAAAATATTAATTAGATAAATTTCAAACGATGAAAAAAATCATTTTATTATGCACATTAGCGGTTTTAATGTTTGCATGTAAGTCAACATCGGTAACGAGTACAAACACCGATAGAAAAGCTCAGGTTATGATGAAAGGAGACTGGGTGATTAGCGCAGTAACCTATCCAGGTTCACAATATATTAAAGTGAATACGTTTCAACTTGCGGATTCCGAATGCTTTATTGGAAGTACGTGGAAGTTTATTTCGAATAATAACAAAGGGAATATGGCTTTGACCAAAGCAAATTGTGTTTCGTTTAGTTCACCAATTACATGGTTTGTTAACAATGACGGTCAGTTTATCCTTAAAATTCTTGATGCAGGTGAAAAAGCGCGAAAAGTGAGAGACGGTTATATTTTACGCCTTGCAAACCAAACGGAAACTTCTTTTCAATTGATCGATAAAATCGATGTAGGAGGAAAAATGACGGATGTCGTGTATCAGTTCCAAAAAGTTAATTAATTAATAAAAATAGCGATATGAAAAAGATTTCAATAGTTGCAATGGCAACAATAATGATTATAGGTTCAATGTTTACCAGTTGTGAAGCAATCAAAAACACCAATAAAACCCAAAGAGGAGCTGGAATAGGTGCTGTTGCCGGAGCCGTTCTGGGAGGTGTTCTTGGAAACAATCTTGGAAAAGGCGGTAATGGAGCAATGGGAGCTGTACTTGGTGGAGTTGTTGGTGGAGTTGCCGGTGGAGTTATTGGTAACAAAATGGACAAACAAGCAAGAGAAATAGATGCGGTACTTCCTGGAGCTGAAGTCGTTCGTGTAGGAGAAGGTATTAAACTGGTTTTGAATGAAAATGCAGTGCGTTTTGATACTAATAAATCTTCATTGACGGCCAGTGCTAAAGCAAATTTAGATAAATTAGTTCCTGTTTTTTCAGAATATCCGGATACTGATATTACGATTTACGGATATACTGACAGCACAGGTCCAGCGGATTACAATTTGAAACTTTCAGGAGAAAGAGCGGCATCAGTTAGAAATTATTTAACTAGCAAAGGGGTTTCTTCCAGTAGATTTCAAGTGACTGGTTTAGGAATTGCAGATCCAATTGCCTCCAACGAAACAGTTGATGGCAGAAGTCAAAACCGTCGTGTTGAATTTGCGATTACTGCAAACGATAAAATGATTAAAGATGCTGAATCCGAAGGAAAAAATTAAGTATAAAATACCAAAAAACAAAGGCTGTTTCGTCAAGAAGCAGCCTTTTTTTGTGTCCAAATTGCAATAAAACATTGTAAATTTGCAGTCTTAATTACAGATGATGCTCGAGATAAAAAACATATCCTTTACTTACATTGAAAAGCCCGTAATAGAAGAGGTTAGTTTTGCCATTGCAAAAGGGGAAAACGCCGCTATTATTGGCGAAAGCGGTTGCGGTAAAAGTACGTTGCTAAAACTCATATACGGATTATATGATTTGGATAACGGAACAATTACTTATAATGACAAACCTATTTTGGGTCCCAAATACAATCTGATACCGGGAGAAGATTATATTAAATATTTAGCACAAGATTTCGATTTGATGCCGTACATAACCGTTGAAGAAAATGTGGGCAAGTTCTTGTCAAATATGCATCCGGAACAAAAGCAAGCTCGAGTCCAAGAGCTGTTAGAAATGGTCGAAATGACTGCTTTCGCAAAAGTAAAAGCAAAGTTCCTAAGCGGCGGACAGCAGCAGCGAGTAGCCTTGGCAAGAGTTTTAGCATTAGAACCCGAAATTATTTTGCTCGATGAACCGTTCAGTCAAATTGATTCTTTTCGGAAAAATTCGTTGCGTCGCAATTTATTTAGGTATTTAAAAGACAAAGAGATTACCTGTATTATTGCCACACATGACAGCACCGATGCATTGTCTTTCTCTGATGAAACTATTGTGGTTCAAAACGGAAAAGTGGTAGTAAAAGGAAACTCAAAAACACTGTATCAAAACCCAGCTAATAAATATATAGCTTCGCTTTTTGGGGAAGTAAATGAATTAAAATTATCTCAATTAATTGAACTTGTGGATGAAGCAGATCAGCCGCTTTTATTGTATCCGCATCAATTAAAAGTGGTGGACAACGCCATTATGAAAGTAGTCGTAAAACAATGTTATTTTAAAGGAAGTCATTATTTAGTCAAAGCAGCTTTTGAAAGAAGAGCGATTTTTTTTGAACATGATTCGGAATTAGCATTAAATCAGGAAGTATATTTGATGTTATCCTGATGATTAGTATTCAGTAAACAGTGCTCAGTATTCAGTGATTTTCAGTTCTGATAACTATCGAAAGTAGAAGTCGTTTTCAACTTTTATAAAAGTAGTAATAAACAAAAACCCCAAAATCAAAGTGAATTTGGGGTTTTGTGCTATGTTAATTTTTTTGTACAACTTACTGATCACTCAATAACTGATCACTGAACCCTTTTTAGAATTAATTCTTTAAATACTTTTCTAAAAACTGGTCTTGTTCCCAAAGCAAATGCAAAATATTTTCTTTGGCTACATAGCCGTGTGCTTCTTTTGGCAGAATTACCATTCTTGCCGGAGCACCCAACCCTTTCAAAGCTTGAAAATAACGTTCGGTTTGCAAAGTGAAAGTACCCGGATTATTATCTGCTTCACCGTGTACCAAAAGCATGGGCGTTTTCATTTTATCCGCATTCATAAATGGGGACATCGTGTTATACACTTCAGGAGTTTCCCAGTAGTTGCGTTGTTCGGTCTGGAAACCAAAAGGTGTTAGCGTTCTGTTGTAAGCACCACTTCGAGCGATTCCACACGCAAAAAGATTAGAATGCGTTAGTAAATTAGCGGTCATAAAAGCACCATAGGAATGACCGCCCACAGCTACTTTTTTTCTGTTGATGTATCCTAAAGCATCCACGGCATTGATGGCCGCTTCAGCATTGTCAACTAATTGCGTCATGAAATTATCATTGGGCTCCGTTGTTCCTTCGCCAATTATGGGGAAAGCTGCGTCATCAAGAACTACATAGCCTTTGGTTACCCAATATACGAACGATCCATAACTAGGAAATGTAAATTCGTTCGGGTTTTGTGTGCTTTGTCCTGCTGAATTTTTGTCTTTATATTCAGCTGGATAAGCCCAAATCAACAATGGCATTTTCTCTTTTTTGATTTTGTCATAACCAACAGGTAAATATAACGTTCCGGATAATTCAACACCATCTTTACGCTTGTATTTAATCACTTCTTTACTCACGTTTTTGATACTTTCAAAAGGATTTTTGAATGCGGTAATTGGTGTTAGTTTGTTTTTTTGTTTAATATTTCTAAGGTAATAATTAGGGTATTCATTTTTAGACTGGATTTGGACTAAAACCGTTCCTTTTTTGAAGTCTTCAATCTCCAAAACGTCTTCTTTTTTATCGGTGTAAGTCGAAGTATACAACCGTTTTGCTTGCAACGTTTTCAGATTAAATTCACTTATAAACGGGAATTGCCCGTTTTTAGTAAATCCATTACCAATAAGATATGCATTGTCATTTTCGATAGCCAAAACATACCTGTTGTATTGGTTTTTTCTGGTTTCAAAATTTCCAGGATCAGAATATACATCCTGTGAATTTCTGTCGAAAATTACTTTTGGAGTCTGACTTGGATTCGAGGGATTTATTACATACGTTTTGGTATTACGGGTATCATACCATTCATCTGTAATTATAGCCAGGGTATCATTTCCCCAAATTATTCGGTCGTAGCGTTGTGGTGTTTTTACCAATGAAGTAGCGGAAAGATTAAAAGGTGCGTTCCAAAGAAAAACTTCATCTCTGAATTCCACTTTGTTTGCAGGATCTCCACCGTCTAAAGCTTCAGCATAAGCTAATGTTGCGGGTTTGTCGGTTCTCCAGCTCATGTTTCTTTTTCCTTTTCGAACGGCCATAAATCCTTTAGGAATAATCTCCGTCAGCGGCACTTCATTGACTACTTTTACTTCGTTTCCAGCTTTGTCATAGATTACTGATTTTGAAGGAAAACGACTCAACGGGACAATGTATGAAAAGGGTTTTTGAATCGTAGTCAGCATTAGATAATTGCCGTCAGGGGAAAAACTTTCTCCCGCATACATAGCTGCATTTTTGAATAAAGTTGCTGTTCCGTTCAGGTTTACTTTGTACAATTCAGAAGTCATGATGTTCTCAAAATTGATTTCATCATTCTTGTTTTTCAACATATCCGGATAAGTTCTGTTCTGCGATTTTACACCATCGGCGTTTGAAATTATCGGACCGGTTGGCAAATCTTTTTTGGCATCCAAAAGAGCTGCTCTGTTTTTTGGTAACATTTTTACCAAAATAGTTTCGTTGTCATTCATCCAGCTGAACGGACTTCCAATATTAGCATTCACTGTTGCTTCCGTTAATTTGGTGGCTTTCGCCGAAGCAACATCGATAACCCAAAGTTCTACTCCGGAAGCTGTGGTGTGCGAAAACGAGATTTTTGTATCATTTGGAGACCAACCGATAGTACTGATACGAGGATTCGTTGGCAAACCTGTAACCTGTACTTCATTTTTGTCTTTTATTTTTCGTAATTTCAGGTTGTTCACGTATGTAACAGTACTGGAAATATTTGTAATTGGATTAATCCGTAATCCACCCAAACGCAGTTCTTCTTGGTTTAAATCGTCCAGTGATTTATACGTATTTCTGTACGTAAGCAACATGTATTCTTTTTTAGTATCCATCGATACTGAAGGTGCTCTTTCATAATCCGCTAAATCCAATATGGACTGAGATGGTTTTTGATAGGTTAAGTTTTCTTGTGCAAAAGTGGTTAAGCTCAGTCCAAGAAATAAAAAAAATGGAATTTTTAACTTCATAATTTGAATGATTTTAAATTAGCATTGGCAGTGTCAATAATTGGTCTAAAATAAATGAATCTTGTTACATTTGGAAACAAAAACTTTTTTTTAACGTTTGAGTCAGATCCGGATGAGGTCACAATAGTATTATTTTTAAGCACTTCAACAGATTGTATTTGTAAGTATAACAAGAAATTGCGCAAAAAAGCATAAAAGTTGTAAATTGCTAAAAAAGTAGTAATTTGTGTGCTCATATTTTCAAGTATGTTTTAAATTTGTACTCGTATTTTAATAAAATAACAATAATATATGTATCATTCAAAAATAGCAGGATTGGGTTATTATGTTCCCGAAAACGTAGTGACTAATGACGATTTGTCCAAAATTATAGACACTAATGATGAATGGATTCAGGAAAGAACTGGAATTCAGGAGCGAAGACATATTATAAAAGGAGAAGACACGACGACTTCTATGGGAGTGAAAGCTGCCAAGATTGCTATTGAGCGTTCTGGTGTTGCTAAGGAAGACATCGATTTTGTGGTTTTTGCCACATTAAGCCCTGATTATTATTTCCCTGGTCCAGGCGTTTTAGTGCAACGGGATTTAGGGTTAAGAACCGTAGGCGCATTAGATGTAAGAAATCAATGTTCTGGATTTGTTTATGCTTTATCAGTGGCAGATCAATATATCAAGACTGGCATGTATAAAAACGTATTGGTAATTGGATCAGAAGTTCATTCTACCGGATTGGATATGACCTCGCGCGGAAGAGGGGTTTCAGTAATTTTTGGAGATGGTGCAGGAGCGGCTGTTTTGAGCAGAGAAGAGGATTTGACCAAAGGAATTTTATCCACACACTTGCATTCTGAAGGGCAGCACGCCGAAGAATTAATTGTAAAAGCGCCCGGAATGGGAGGCCGTTGGATAACAGATATCTTGGCAGATAATGATCCGGATGATGAGAGTTATTTCCCGTACATGAACGGACAATTTGTATTTAAAAATGCAGTGGTTCGTTTTAGCGAAGTAATTAATGAAGGATTACAAGCGAATAATTTGCAGGTTTCGGATATTAATATGTTGATTCCGCATCAGGCAAATTTGAGAATTTCACAGTTTATCCAAAAGAAATTCAACTTGACCGATGATCAGGTCTATAATAATATTCAGAAATACGGTAATACTACCGCCGCTTCTATTCCAATCGCTTTGACTGAAGCATGGGAAAAAGGCAAAATAAAATCAGGAGATACGGTTGTATTAGCCGCTTTTGGAAGTGGATTTACTTGGGGAAGCGCCATTATTAAATGGTAAATAGTAGTACAATAAATCGTATGTCGATTCCAATTGTTCTTTGATAAATAGTCTAAGCCTGCGCAAATTATTGTGCAGGTTTTTTTTATTTAAAGAGGAACCGTTATATTTATAGTTCAAAATTGATGCAACCAATAGTAATACAATCAAAATGACTAATCGTAGAAATTTTTTAAAAACAGCTGCTTTCGCTTCCGCAGCTATGGCTTTACATTCATTCAAAGGGAAACCAGAGGAAGAAAATGATTTTTCATCTAAAAAAGGAAGTAAACCTATTGTGCTTTCGACATGGAATTTTGGAATCCAAGCGAATGCAGCCGCTTGGGAAATTTTAAAAAATAACGGACGAGCTTTAGATGCTGTCGAAGCCGGAGTAAAAATTCCAGAAGCCGATCCTACGGAACGGAGCGTAGGCTATGGCGGAAGACCAGATCGAGACGGTCGCGTCACACTTGATGCATGTATCATGGATGAAAACGCCAATATAGGCTCAGTAGGATGTTTGGAGTTTATAAAACATCCCATTGCGGTGGCTCGCGCTGTGATGGAAAAAACACCGCATGTCATGTTGGTAGGTGATGGTGCTTTGCAGTTTGCGTTGTCGCAAGGTTTTGTAAAAGAAAATTTATTGTTGGAAGAATCTGAAAAAGAATGGAAAGAGTGGTTGAAAACCAGCCAATACAAACCCATTGCCAATATTGAAAATCATGATACCATTGGGATGATTGCATTGGATGCTGACGGTAATCTTTCTGGCGCATGCACCACTAGCGGAATGGCTTTTAAAATGCACGGACGTTTGGGTGATTCCCCGATTATTGGCGCTGGATTGTATGTAGACAATGAAATTGGTGCGGCCACGGCCACAGGACATGGAGAAGAAGTGATTCGGATTTCTGGTTGTCACTTAGTGGTTGAGCTGATGCGCCAAGGAAAATCACCACAAAAAGCGTGTGAGGAAGCGGTTGCCCGAATCGTAAATTTGACCCGTAAAAGAAATAAAAATGTAAAAGATATCCAAGTTGGTTTCATTGCCTTAAATAAAAAAGGAGAATATGGCTCGTATTGCATTCAGGGCGGTTTCAACTATGCTGTCCATGATACATCTGGAAACCGATTAATTGATGCCGATTATTTTTTGAAATAAATGAAAAAAGCACAACTGGAAATTGCCTGTTTTAATTTAGAATCGGCTATAATTGCTGAAAATAGTGGTGCTGACAGGGTTGAATTGTGTGTCAATAGAACAGCGGGCGGAACAACGCCAGATTTAGAACTTACTAAAATTGTTCGCGATAAAATCACCATCGACTTGAATGTTATGATTCGGCCTCGTGGTGGGAATTTCGTTTATTCTGATTCTGAAGTGGCACAAATGAAATCAGAAATCTTGGCATTCAAAAAACTTCAGGTTGATGGTTTTGTTTTTGGAATTTTAAACGAAGACGGTAGTATCAGTGAACAACAAAATAAGGATTTAGTTGCTTTGGCAAACCCATTGCCTTGTACGTTTCATCGTGCTTTTGATGGTGTAGAAAATAAATTTCAAGCACTTGAATCGCTAATCGGATGTGGTTTTAAAACCATTTTGACCTCTGGACAAGAAACAAATGTAGTTGACGGTATCGATGTTTTGGCAGCCTTAGTTAGAAAAGCAACTGACCGAATTATAATTATGCCGGGCGGCGGTTTGCGTTCTGTTAATATTACCGCATTAAAACAAAAAACAAAAGCTATTTTCTATCATTCTTCCGCAATTATTGATGCAGGGGAACTAGCAAATCAGTTGGAGATCCAAGCCCTAAAAGCAAATTTAGAATCCCTGTAAAACTTTATAAATCAAAAAACCCGGAGTTGGCATACTCCGGGTTTTTCTTTTTGTAACAAACTATTAAAATGAGGTTTCTTTTGATTTAGAGTAGACTAAGGAAAGGCTAGTTTGTTACAAGCATTTTGCTTTTTTTATTTAAATGACAAAAAAAAAGTTTTATATTAATAAAAACCTTATAAAATAATAGAGAAGTTTTTATCGTTTCAAAGAAAAATGGGATTTATATTCTTTTAAAACAGAGTCCTCAGTATAGGAAATTGAAAACCAGTAATCATCCGCTGGGAGTGCATATCCATTGAAAGTTCCATCCCAACCGGAACCGTTAGGCAATAGTTCTTTCAATAGTTTTCCATAACGATCGAAAATATATAATTTTAAATTTTCTTGATTTGGTATTCCGGTGATGTTCCAGGTATCGTTAAATCCATCTCCGTTTGGAGTAAAGAATTTAGGGCTGTTGATAAGTTTCACTGTTACTGGAATGGTGAAAGTTCCGCAATTGGCATCGCTGACCGTTATTTCATGAATTCCGGAACTCACATTGGTGAATACATTACGCTCTTGAGGGGAACCTCCATCTAATGAATATAAGAAATTGCTTCCATCACCTACAAATGGGACGGCAATAACAGTTATGGTTTGGTTGTCCGTGAACCACCCGCTGGTTGTATAAGTTACAGAGGCTGGTTTTGAAGATTCAATAACCGTAAAAGGGACGCTGTCAGCAGTACAGCCAAAAATGGATAAGTTCGTAACAGTGAGCGTATAGTTTCCAGGTTCATTTGTTGACAAATTCTCAGCTGTACCTACTAAAGTTCCATCTTCACTTTTCCATTCAAAGGAATATTGTGGTGCAGTAAATCCACTTTCAATCAAGGCATCGGTAGTGATTCCGGTATCAATATCGATACAAATGGTAGGAACGATAAGGACTGGTTTTGGTTTTTTGGTGATAGTAATTACCATCGGTTTTTCGGCAGGACAAATCACTGTTCCTGATGTTCCTGATTGGGCATAGCCATAAATAGTGGTTGAAACAGTGATGAAATCCCGTGGGAATTTTTCAGTGTTGTTGCTTCCTGGACCACCTGGATTAGTGAAATATCGTGTTACAGGAGCTGTATACGAAGGAAGTTCAAAAGATTCACATCTGGTGACAGGAGTAATAGGTGTTATAATTGGAGTGTTATAAATGGTGACAATAAAAGGGTCTTCATCAATGCAGGTAACTCTATTGTTGTTTTCTACATATACAAAAAGCGTTGCTGTGGTAGTTATTGGGGAATAAGGAGGCAGTAATTGCACTCCAGTTCCATAGGGACCATTTGAAGCGGTGTAATAACTTCCAATCCCTACTATGGTTGGTAAATTAAAACTATTGCAGGCATATTGATCTGCTATGTCATTTACAAAAGTGACTAAAATATATATGCTGTATTCCGATACACAGCTGTTAGTGACGGTAGCAGGAGCATAAACATAGATTGTTTTTGAGGTTTTCAAAATGGTACCGGGAGGTAAAACAGGATTTGTGGGCGATGGTCCGCCTGCAAATTCGTAATATTCTCCGTTTATCAAATTATCTAAAATATAATTTTGGCCACATCGAATAACTTCAACCGGTTTTGCATCAATTGCAGGCGATTTATTAATGGTAATTAAGAATTCTTCTTGCACATAACAGGGTCCGGAAGTAGCTTTGTCATAAAAATACATGATT
This sequence comes from Flavobacterium sp. ZB4P23, assembly GCF_003970375.1. Taxonomy (NCBI): domain Bacteria; kingdom Pseudomonadati; phylum Bacteroidota; class Flavobacteriia; order Flavobacteriales; family Flavobacteriaceae; genus Flavobacterium; species Flavobacterium sp. ZB4P23. Next base: position 273,357 of record NZ_RYDK01000002.1, on the reverse strand, counting down.
TGCGTTGTCGTTACAGGATAGCCCACTGGCCGAAGCGCACCGGTTCCTAAAGTTCCCGTGAAATAATTTCCTGAATGTGCTACTGCAGGTAAATAATAGACGTCGCAATGCGGATCTGTATCTGCTAATACTGGTAAAGGAGTAATATTTACCGTAATGGTAAAATCTAAATTATCGGTACACGTTTGACCTGTGACATAAAACCAAAGTGTTGTAGTGGCATTAATGAATGTTCCGGCAGGAATAACTGTTCCACCACCCGCAGGAGCAGTTCGATATTCTCCTACTGTTAATGCAGGCAGTTTGTAGGCAGAACAGGAATTTACATCTGTTGGAGGCGTGATGCTTGATAGATTAATAAAAACTTTAAAGATTTTTTCATCAGCACAATTTTTTGGAGACGTAGCTGTTTCTTTATAGACGTAGATTTGAGTAGTTGTATTTATTACTGTTCCTGCAGACAAAAGAGATCCGCTCTTGCTACTGCCTGTATAGTAGACGCCACCATTGAGATCCGCCGGCAGGATATAGGATGTACATGCAAATTGATTTACATAATTCGGCAATGCAGTAAAGGGTATTATTGTGATATCAAAAGGGTTTTCTTGTGTACAAGACGGGGTAACCGTAGTGTCCTCAAACCATACATATATCCTGTTTATTCCCGGAGTATTTATTGTGGATCCAGCAGCTAATTGTGTGTTTCCTGGGGCGCTACTGCCTCCGCTTTGAGTGAAATATTTACCATAGGACAAAGGCGGAAGCTTATATTTTGTACAATAGGTTTCAGAAGCGGGTGTGATAGTACTTAAATTTGCAATAGTAATATTAAAAGAATCTTGGTTGGTACACACTCCGGATTGATTGAAAACATATAAATTAGTTGTCGTTGTAGATATCACGTTTCCGGCAAAAAGTTGTGTTCCAGTTCCATTAGTTCCAGTCCAATATTGTGCTCCGGCATTTAGCAATACAGGTAAGGTATAAGACGTACAAACAAACACATCGTTTAATACATCGACTTTAGGTAATGGAGATACTAATAATTGAAAACTAGTAACAACATAACAATTAGGATTTGTAATATTTTGTAAACGCACCCACAACGTTGCACTTGGCGATAACAATTGGTTGCTCGAATTTAGAGTTATGATGTTTGCATTGTTATTAGCTCCTACTAATGAGGAGTGAAAAGTAAGTATCTTGTCCGAGGTATTTTGAGAACCTATGATCGATGCAATTTGTGACGTCAAATTGAAATTAGCTTTTAAAGGACTTTCAGATAAATTTCTGGAGCATAATGTTGCAGCTGCCGGGGTATTTGCAATTTGTGGTGGCGGAACAATAAGCAATTGGAAAGACCTGATTTCATAGCATAATGTATTTGGGTTTTCAATTCTGACAAAAATTTGCTTGCCACTTTCAATACTCGCAATCGTCTGAAGGATTGGTACTGTGCCAGTATTCCCAATGGCATCTCCATTAGTTAGGTGATAGGAAATAATAGTGTCTGCGGGCAAATCATCTAAAACACCAGCTGTTCCGGACGATTGGTTAACGCCGGCTAGAATGATTATGCTGTTTTTATTTAAATCAAAATCAGAGGATGAAGCTCCGGTATCACAGGCGTAAATGTTAGGAACGGTATTTAATACACCAATCTTAGGATAAATTTCTATAATGATTTCATCGGTAACCGCGATGCATTCAGGTTCTTTATACGTGACACTGTAGGTATGAATTCCGGAACTAACCAGTGGAGTAATTGTGTTGAGGTCTAATGTTTCTCCTGTTTGTGCCGGAGAAAATGCTATTCCTTGTTTTTTCCATACAAAAGTGGTTCCGGGACTTAAACCCATTGCAGATAATGTTGGTAAAGTATTTCCAGGACAAATAGCAGTATTGTTCGCCACTGTGTAATCAAATCCTAATACATCTTGTCCGATGTTAAAGCTATTTGCTTCTAAAAAAATGGCAGAATCATAACCTGTATTATTTCCTCCATCGGCAATAACTAATTTGATGCGATAAATATGGTTGATATCTAAACCGGTCGCTGAAGCTAACATTGAAACAGTTTGTCCATTAAAATTTATTGCAGGACCAAATCCACTGCCGTTAAAAGCTCCAAAATAGTTAGGATTGGCAGAAGGACAATTCTGATTATAGGCATCATCTCTTATTGTCTCCACAGAAACCGGAACAGTTGTATTTGGAATTACGGCTAAATTTATATTTGAACTTCCAGCCGTTACATCTTTTAAAAGAAATGCAAATGCATCAGAGAAGTTACATTGGGAGGTTCCGTACTCTTCTGAAGCAAAAACAAAGGAGAAATTAAAATTAGGTGTTTTTGGTTGAAAATCAAATTCAATGTAACTCGCATTTATAGAATTAATAGTTATTCCTGATTGAGAAAGTAAATTTCTTTCCAAATCAGTATCGCCCAGCCAAGCTGAATTACCATCACTTAAAATAGTAGTATTGGGACTGATAATTTTATTAACATCTCCGGTACTCAAAACGACACCATTTGCGAACGGGAAATTTGCATTGCTGTTTTCAAAGTAACCAATACCATTTGTTGAGCCATAAAACGAACCGGATTTATAAGTGACATTGGTTCCGGATACACAAGGTGAATTGATTAAGATATCATTAATCAATTGATCCGCCGTGTAAGTAGATGTATTGATTGTTACCGATTGTGAAAAACAAACGGCATTAAATAATAATAAAAACAGGAGTTGAATTTTTTTCATATTATTAATTAATTGCATATTTCAAATATACAAAAAACCGATAAAAAGTAAATTAATACGATGCAATAGTATTTTTAAACATATTTGTAATTTTAATCCTATAATTTACTAAAAATTCTTCTCTGAAGAATAGAATCTTTAGTAATGCTATTATGAGTTTCCATATCGATTTTCTAAATGATTTTTCTAATTAAATACTATATTTGTAACCTTAAAATAAACACATAAAATGACATTATCACAAATTCTTACGCCTTCGATCGAAAAAGCGGTTCAAGCCATATTTGGCATTGCTATTGACAAAGTAGAATTTCAAACTACACGCAAAGAATTTGAAGGAGATATCACTGTGGTTATTTTCCCATTGTTGAAAGTAGTCAAAAGTAATCCTGTAGAGCTAGGGAATAAAATAGGAACTTATTTGGTCGAAAACATGGTAGAAGTGAGTCGATTTAATGTTGTTTCAGGATTTTTAAATATTGTTATTTCTGATGACTATTATTTGGATTTCTTTAATGAAATAAAAGACGATTTACGCTTTGGTTTCGTTACTCCATCCCGAAGCGTCGGGACTGAAGACAAAGCCGTAATGGTGGAATATTCTTCACCAAACACCAATAAGCCATTGCATTTAGGTCACGTACGCAACAATCTTTTAGGATATTCGGTGGCAGAGATTATTAAAGCTTCTGGTAAAAAAGTGTACAAAACCCAAATCATTAATGATAGAGGAATCCATATTTGTAAATCGATGTTGGCTTGGCAAAAATTCGGAAACGGAGAAACTCCAGAATCAACAGGATTAAAAGGAGATAAATTAGTTGGTAATTATTATGTTGCTTTTGATAAAAAGTACAAAGAAGAAATAGCGCAATTAATAAGCGCAGGTAAAACAGAAGAAGAAGCAAAGAAACAAGCACCAATTATTTTGGAAGCGCAAGAAATGTTACTAAAATGGGAAGCAGGAGATGAACAGGTAATCACGCTTTGGAAAACTATGAACCAATGGGTTTATGACGGTTTTGCTATTTCGTATAAAAACCTTGGAGTCGATTTCGATAAATATTATTACGAAAGTAATACCTATTTATTAGGAAAAGATGTTGTTCAGATTGGTTTAGACAGAGGCGTTTTCGAAAAAGATCCGGATGGTTCCGTGTGGATTGATTTAACGGACGAAGGTTTAGACCGTAAAATTGTATTGCGTTCTGACGGTACTGCAGTTTATATGACGCAAGATATTGGTACGGCAATCCAGCGTGTGAAAGATTATCCAGATGTAGGCGGAATGGTTTATACCGTAGGAAATGAGCAGGATTATCACTTTAAAGTGTTGTTTCTTATCTTGAAAAAATTAGGTTTTGATTGGTCTAAAAACCAATTTCATTTATCATACGGAATGGTAGATTTGCCTTCTGGAAAGATGAAAAGCCGTGAAGGAACGGTTGTTGATGCCGATGATTTAATGCAGGAAATGATAGATACGGCGCAAAAAATCGCAGAAGATTTAGGAAAATTGGATTCCTATTCTGCTGATGAAAAAGCAAAATTATACAACACGATTGGTTTGGGTGCTTTGAAATATTATATTTTGAAAGTAGATCCTAAAAAGCGAATCCTATTTAATCCCGAAGAATCGGTAGATTTTGCCGGAAATACCGGTCCGTTTATTCAATATACGTATGCCAGAATTCAATCTATTATTCGTAAAGCGAATTTTGACTTTTCGAATAAATCAAAAGTTGCAATACTTCATGAAAAAGAGAAAGAATTGGTGAAACAGTTAGCGTTGTTTCCTGAAGTGATACAAAATGCAGCACAGCATCACAGTCCGGCTTTGCTTGCAAATTTCACCTATGATATAGTTCGGGAATACAACTCATTCTATCAGGCGGTCCCTATTCTTGGCGAAGAAGATTTCGAAAAGAAAATTTTCCGAGTTCAATTATCTAAAAAAGTAGCAGATACTATAGCGGCTTCCTTTAAACTATTGGGTATTAGTGTGCCAGAAAGAATGTAATAATGGCATATTTTTTGCGTTAATAATTACTTAATAATTTAAAAATACGATTATGAAAAAAATTTCAATCTTAGCTTTACTTGCACTTGTAATAAGTTCTTGTACAAATGATCCCGCTTCAGGAGGGAATGTAACCTTGAAAGCCTCCGCGGTGTCTACAACAGCTAAGACTTCTCTAAATTCTCGTACTGCTGCCTCTACAGTAGTTTTTACTGATTTTAAAATTAATATTGGGAATATCGAATTTGAAACCGACATGGAAGATGCGATGTACAGTATGGATCCTAAATATGATGACGTTAAACTTAATGGGCCATTTTTATTAGACTTGCTTGATCCAAACCTAACGTTAAGTCCATTTATTACTTCTGTAAATGTTCCGAATGCGAGATATGAGGAAATCGAATTTAAATTCGAAAAATCTACTTTACTTGATGAAATGAATGGTAAGACTTATTTGATTAAAGGAACCATAAATGGGAAACCATTTATTATCTGGAGCGATGAGGATGCCGAACTTGAATTGGATTTTGAAGACCAAAACAAAGATTTCACTATCAACAGTAATGATTTGTCTTTAAACATTAAAATACATCTTGATGCTTTAATGAATAAATTAACAACTTTGGCAGACCAAGGCCTATTATTAGATACCGATGGAGACGGAGTTATCGAAATTAGTACTGGTAATGAAGATAGTCACAACGATATTGGCGACTTCATAAAAAATTTACTAGAAAATGAAACAGATTTAGACGACAACGATTAATCTAAAGTTAATTGATCGTATAATAAAAGAGGCTATCTGAAGAAGATAGCCTCTTTTTATTTATAATACTATTTAAACTTCAAAATCAAATGCTTAAATTTGCGCCTTAATTAAAGAGAAAAAAAAGTATGTTCGATAATTTAAGCGATAAACTAGATAAAGCCTTTCATATACTTAAAGGTCACGGAAAAATCACGGAAGTAAATGTAGCCGAAACGTTGAAAGAAGTTCGAAGAGCCTTGCTTGATGCGGATGTCAACTTTAAAATCGCCAAAGATTTTACCACCAAAGTAAAAGAAAAAGCAATTGGACAGGATGTATTGACAACGCTTCAACCTGGACAATTACTAGTAAAGTTAGTAAAAGATGAATTGACAGAATTAATGGGTGGTGATGTTGCCGGAATCAATCTTTCCGGGAATCCAACGGTTATTTTGATGGCTGGTTTGCAAGGTTCGGGGAAAACTACTTTCTCGGGGAAATTAGCGAATTATCTTCTTACAAAAAAGAACAAAAAACCACTTTTGGTGGCCTGTGATATTTACCGTCCAGCGGCAATTCAACAATTATATGTAGTTGGAGATTCGATAGGAGTGGAGGTATATTCCGAGCCAGAAAATAAAAATCCGGTTGAAATTGCTCAAAACGCAATCAAACATGCAAAAGCAAATGGATTCAATGTCGTGATTGTCGATACTGCTGGTCGTTTAGCTGTCGATGAGGAAATGATGAACGAAATAGAACGTGTTCATAAAGCCATCGAGCCACAAGAAACCTTGTTTGTAGTGGATGCAATGACCGGACAAGATGCTGTGAATACAGCAAAAACCTTCAACGAAAGATTAAATTTTGATGGGGTTATTTTGACTAAATTAGATGGAGATACGCGTGGTGGAGCAGCAATTTCGATCAAATCAGTTGTTAATAAACCAATCAAATTCGTAGGTACAGGGGAAAAGATGGATGCCATTGATGTGTTCTATCCAATTCGTATGGCCGAAAGAATTTTGGGAATGGGAGATGTTGTGTCTTTGGTCGAAAGAGCCCAAGAGCAATTTGATGAAGAAGAAGCACGAAAAATCCAAAAGAAAATTGCCAAAAATGAATTCGGTTTTGATGATTTCCTTTCTCAAATTCAACAAGTAAAGAAAATGGGTAATATGAAAGATTTGGTTGGAATGATACCAGGTGCTTCAAAAGCCATGAAAGATGTGGAAATAGAAGACGATGCTTTCAAACATATTGAAGCTATTATTCACTCGATGACTCCAGTTGAAAGGAGCAAGCCGGCTCTAATTGACGTGAAAAGAAAAGCCCGAATTGCTAAAGGCTCCGGTACCAAAATCGAACAGGTGAATCAATTGATGAAACAGTTCGAACAAATGAGCAAGATGATGAAAATGATGCAAGGGCCAGGAGGTAAAAACCTTATGAAAATGATGGGTGGTATGAAAGGTGGAATGCCAGGAATGAGATAAAATGAGTCAAAAGCCGAAAGTCTTAAAGTTGTAATGACTTTAAGACTTTCGGCTTTAATACATTAAACTAAATAAAAATGCAATTACTAGACGGAAAAAAAACTGCGGAAGATATAAAAAGCGAGATTGCTATTCAAGTGCAGAAAATGAAAGCTGACGGGCAGAAAGTGCCTCATTTAGCAGCGGTTCTTGTTGGATCAAACGGCGCAAGTTTGACTTATGTTGGCAGCAAAGTAAGATCATGTCAACAAATAGGATTCGAATCTACATTGGTTTCTTTAGCGGAAGACATCTCGGAAGTTGAATTATTGGCAAAAATCAAAGAACTAAATGAAGATGATGAATTAGACGGTTTCATTGTTCAATTGCCTTTGCCCAAACACATCGACGAGCAGAAAATTCTGATGGCTATTGATCCTGATAAAGATGTGGATGGATTTCATCCAACCAATTTTGGAAAAATGGCTTTAGAAATGGAAACGTTTTTGCCTGCAACGCCTTATGGAATAATGGAATTGTTAGAACGTTACAAAGTAGAAACAGCGGGCAAACATACTGTTGTTATTGGACGAAGCCATATTGTGGGTCGACCAATGAGTATTTTGATGAGTCGCAAAGGTTATCCAGGGGATTCAACTGTAACTCTTACGCACAGCAGAACCAAAAATATAGAAGAATACACTAAAAATGCCGATATCATTATTACGGCTTTAGGAGTTCCTAATTACCTAAAAGCAGATATGGTGAAAGAAGGTGTTGTGGTTATTGATGTGGGTATTACCAGAGTGGAAGATAGTTCACATCCAAAAGGATATGTGATTACCGGTGATGTTGATTTTGAAAATGTAAGTAAAAAAGCATCGTTTATTACTCCGGTTCCGGGTGGAGTAGGACCTATGACCATTGCAATGTTATTGAAAAATACGCTTTTGGCACGGGAAATGAAAAGAAATAAATAAAGAGAAAATAGTTTTGATTGAAAGCCTTAGACACCAGTTTAAGGCTTTTTTTAGTTTAAAAATGTATAAAATTCTGATAATTGATGCGGAAATAGAATTTAAAGAATACTTTTGTACCACTTAAAAAAAGACCTTTAAAATGGACGATTATTATTCGGAAATGTTGAACTAATATAGCGCTTGAACGATTTTCAAGAGGCTGTACATAAACCTATAGAATTTTTGAAATGAGAGCTTTTTACAAAAACAATAACGGATTAATTGCCACCGCTGAATGGACTCCAAACTGCTGGATAAATATTGAATGTCCTACCAAAGCCGAAAAAAAATATTTACTCGACGAATTACAAATTCCTGAAGCATTTTATAACGACATTGAAGATATTGACGAAAGACCAAGGATAGAAATTGAAAATGGTTGGACTTTGATTATCATGCGAATTCCTGTGAAGAGTAATGATGTGAAGTTGCCTTTTCATACGATTCCTGTTGGAGTTGTTTTTAAAGGAGAAGTTTGTATTACCATCAGTTTTCATAAAACGGAAATGCTTACTGATTTTGTAACCTATACCAAACGTAAGAATATAAACATTAAAGACAACTTCGATTTAGTGCTCAAATTATTGCTTTCTTCCAGTGTTTGGTTTTTGAAATATTTAAAGCAAGTCAATCAAAAAATAAGATTAGCCGAGGACAATTTAGAAAAGTCAATTAAAAATGAAGAATTACAAGCGTTGCTTCAAATAGAAAAATGTTTGGTATTCTTTATGACTTCCTTGAAAGGGAATGATATCCTATTGCATCGAATCAAGAATATAAAGTCCCAAAAAGAATATTTTGATTTAGATTTACTGGAGGATGTTGAAATTGAATTGCGTCAGGCACAGGAAACCACTAATATTTATAGCGACATCTTAACGGGAACTATGGATGCGTACGCTTCTGTGATTTCTAATAACATGAATACGATTATGAAGCAGATGACTTCGATTTCGATTATTCTGATGATTCCAACATTGATTGCCAGTTTGTACGGAATGAATGTGCCTAATGATTTACAAGACAATCGTTATGGAATCTGGATTGTCATTTCTGTATCTGTTTTATTATCTGCTTTTGGTGTGTTTTTGTTCAAAAGAAAAAGATGGTTTTGATAGAAATAGATTTCAACTTTAAATTTCACTATTCCTGAGACTATGGATTTACTTTAATAGTGTATCAAAAAGTTTTAATTTTCCAAAATAATGATTTTGAAATAAAAGTATAATACTATGTTTAGGGTTAAATAATAGCTGTATACACCAAATAATGGTCTTTTTTAGAGTTAAAGCGCCTTGTTAATGATGGCTTTATGAAATATTTTTCGCATAATTTAGGATAGGCCAAATTTATAAACTACATTTATTTCTCAAATAAATTACTATCTAATGAGAAAAAAATTACTGTTTTTATTCGTACTTTGTTTTGGTATCACTCACGCTCAAAAGGACTACTTGAACTATGAAAACCTTACTAAAAGTCTAAAAGAGCTTGACGCCAAAAGTAAATATTGCACTGTAAAATCAATTGGTAAAAGTAGTGGAGGCAGAGAAATATGGGTAGTAACAATTTCCGAATCAACCACTCCAAAACCAGCTTTGCTTATCACAGCCGGGCTTGACGGAAAATACCGTGCTGGTACACAGATCACCTTAAAAATGATTGATAACGTATTGAAAAACGAGAAGTTAGCTGCGATTTTAAAAGAAAAAACGATTTATTTTGTTCCTGCTGTAAATCCGGATGCCATAGATGCTGCTTTTGGTGCTGTAAAAATGGAAAAGCGCGGTAACGATAACAAAACAGATGATGACAGAGACGGTAAAATAGGCGAAGACCCTTTTGAAGATTTAAATAAAGATGGTTTAATTACGCAACTTCGGATTGAAGATGTAACAGGAAGTTTCATTGAAAGCCCAGAGGATTCCCGTGTTTTAATAAAAGCAGATCCAACAAAAAATCAGGTTGGCAAGTATGTTTTAATTTCAGAGGGAATTGATACCGATAAAGACGGAATGTTTAATGAAGATTTTTCAGAAGGAGTCAATATCGACAAAAATTTTACTTTTGACTATCCTGCTTTCGAAAAAGGGGCAGGAGTTTATGTAGCTTCTGAGCCAGAAACCAGGGCACTTCTTGATTTTTTATATTTGAATCAGAATATTTATGGTGTACTTACTTTTGGGATGCACAATAATTTATCTGAGACTCCAAAGTATGATAGTAAGTTAGCTAGTTCTAGAATTATTAAAGGATGGTTAGAAAAAGATAGTAAAGCAGCAGAGCAGGTTTCTAAATTATATACCCAAAAAGCGACAATCAAAGGCGGCCCTAAAATGCCGATGACCAAAGGAAATTTTGCGCAAACCGCTTATTTCCATGCAGGGAGATTCAGTTTTTCAACACCAGGCTGGTGGGTTCCTAAAGTAGAGGCTAAAAAAGATTCGCTGTATTCTAAATTAGAAAAGCCAGCAGAAAAAGATAAAGAGGAATTGAATTCAGAAGTCTCTTTTTTAAAATGGGCTGATAGCCAAAATATAAAAAATGTTTTTGTTGACTGGTCAGTTATTAAACATCCTGATTTTCCAAATCAAAAAGTAGAAGTAGGAGGTTTTATCCCTTATGCTCTGAACAATCCACCTGTGAAATTTTTAGAAGAAACAGCGAATAAACATGTGCTTTTTGTGGAAGAACTTTTGGCAGCCATGCCAAAAATTGAAACAAATGTTCCCGAAGTAGAAAAGATAAAGGAGAACTTATACCGCGTCACTATAAAAGTGGCCAATAAAGGGTTGCTGCCTACTTATACTGAAATAGGAGATAAAATCCGATTTGTTTCTAAAATGAAAACAGAAATTCTACTCCAAAAAAATCAAATCATGGTTTCTGGCAGGAAATATTTTATCCGTAATAGTATGCAAGCGGATGAATCAGAGGAATATTCATGGCTGATTTCAGGTACAGGAAAAGTGACGATCACTACAGGTTGTGCCACTGCAGGATTTAAAGAGGTAATTGCTGATTTGAAATAATAAGTTGACTTCAAAAAAATAAAAAAGGATATTGAATCCTCACCGATAAAAAGTAAAAAAATGAAAAAATACATACTATTCAGCTTGTTCAGTTTTGTTTTTTGGGTTACTAATGCTCAAAAAAATGGTATTGCTCCACAAGATTTAAATGGCATCCGTGCCATTGGTTCCCCTGCTAATCCCAAAGTAAAAATGACTTGGGATCAGTACCATGATTATGCACAGGTGACTCAGCTAGGAAGAGATTTGGTGAAGGCCTATCCAAATTTAGTTAAAATGGAATCCGTAGGGAAATCCTATGAAGGAAGAGATCTTTGGGTATTAACGATCTCTGATTTCGATTCCGATAAAGTTGAAAACAAGCCTGGTTTTTATATCGATGGCGGAATTCACGCAAATGAAATGCAAGGTGTTGAGGTTGCCATGTATACGGCATGGTATTTAGCGGAGAGTTTTCAAACTATTAAATTCATAAATACTTTATTAAAAGAAAAGGTGTTTTATATTGTAATGACTATCAGTCCTGACGGGCGGGAAAATTTTATTTACAAACCGAACAACTCTAATACCTCTCGTTCAGGAATGCGTCCTTTTGATAATGATGGTGATGGTCTGGTGAATGAAGATACGCTTGATGATTTAGATAACGACGGGAATATCGTGATGATGCGCAGAAAATCAAAAACAGGACGATGGAAAACAGATCCTAAATATCCTACTCGCATGTATCAGGTCAAAGGAGATGAAATAGGAGACTATGAAATGTTAGGGTATGAAGGTTTAGATAACGATAAAGATGGTTTAGTAAATGAGGATTTGATTGGGACGTATGATCCAAACCGAGATTGGGGATGGAATTGGCAACCTAATTATGTTCAAAATGGGGCATTGTTTTATCCAGGTACACTTCCTGAAACCCGTGCTATAAAAGCCTTTATTATCAATCATCCCAATATCGCCGGAGCACAAAGCTACCATAATTACGGCGGAATGTTTTTAAGAGGTCCTGGCGCTGCAGAAGACGATGCGTTATTTGCTCCACAAGATATTGAAGTGTACGATAATATTGGAAAGTTAGGAGAAAAAATGATTCCGGGTTATAATTATTTTGTAATTCACAAAGACTTGTACACTGTTTATGGTGGAGAAATTGATTTTTTGTCTTTGACTCGAGGGATATTTACTTTTAGTAATGAATTGATGACTTCCTATAAGTTATTTAACCAAAAAAATACCGCTGGACGATGGGATAATGATGAATTTAATGAATTTGATAAATACCTGTTGTTTGGTGATGGCTATGTAGAATGGAAGGAGTTTAATCATCCGCAGTTTGGCGATATTGAAATAGGAGGTCCAAAAAAGAATTACATTCGGAATCATCCGGGGTTCATGATCCAGGAAGATGCACACAGAAACATGGCGTTTTCATTGTACCATGCGTATCAGACTCCAAAATTAGAAATTGTAGGTATTGAAACTGAAAAGCTTTCAGGGGATTTAGTTGCAGTGACTGCCACAATTATGAATACAAGGATCATTCCAACCCATTCGCGACATGATGTAAAAAACAAGATAGAGCGTCCTAATTATATCAGTTTAGCGGGTAGTACCGTTGTAGCGGGTATGACAGTTCAAAACGAAGATTTGAATTTATTTACAGAACAAAAATTCAGTCCAGAGACCATTGCAGTACCTATTATTGAAGGGATGGGTAATGTAAAAGTAAGATGGATCGTTAAAGGAAATCCTTCAGGAGCAACGGTAAACGTTTCCAGTGCCAAAGGCGGAACAGTCTCTAAAAAAGTAAAATAGATAATGTACTTATACAAAAGGAGATTATTAAAAGTTAATTTTGATAACCTCCTTTTGTATTTTGAAGAGTTGATGTTGAATGGAAATTATAAAAAAATAACGTCATTAATATTTATAATCTTATTTCTTCTATGTCTTTGATAGAATAGTTTATATATTGAGAAAAATTATTAAATACAATAAAAATGAAAATTACAAATAGAGATATAAAAATATTTTTCTTAGGATTTGCTACCTTTTTTATTACCGAAACAATCTACGACTGGGATTCTACTATTGGTTCGATTAAAAGAGGTTGGGATGCGGGCTCAAAATAGATTTGTAGAAAACGAAATTTTTGACGCTAATCTTTTCCTTTAAATAGAAGACATTTCCATTTAATAAATATCTATTCTGTAAATTGTATTAAAATTAAATCGGTTTATATTTTAAAATCTAAAATAATAATTAACTTTGTATTCCAAAGTACTTTATTTATGAGCCAAAAACATCAAGAAGATTTATCGCATATTCGTTCCATGATGGAGCGCTCTTCCAGATTTATTTCATTAAGTGGCTTGTCAGGAGTATTTGCCGGGTTATTTGCATTAGCGGGATCATTTTATGCGTATCAATTGTTTAAAAATAATGGTATTGAATATTTTGATGGTAGTCAAAAGATGTATAGCTATGATTTAATAACCGAATTAGTTTTCATTGCTTTGGTGATTTTGATCTTAGCATTGGGATCCGGTATGTTTTTTACTTTGAGAAAAAGTAAAAAGTTTGATTTGCCGGTTTGGACTGCTACTACAAAGAAGATGGTACTAAATCTAGCGATTCCTTTATTAGTTGGAGGCGTATTTTGTACAGCGCTTTTATACCATCAATTATTTGCTTTAATTGCTCCTGTTACTTTATTATTTTATGGTTTAGCACTTGTTAATGCTGGAAAATATACTTTTTCGGATATAAGATACTTGGGTATATGTGAGATTATTTTAGGATGTATTTCCCTTTTTTATCTTGGATTTGGACTTGTTTTTTGGGCAATAGGATTTGGAATTTTGCATGTTCTATACGGATTAGTTATGTTCAAAAAATATAAATAGAAATGGGAATCATTGACACATTAAATAAAAGCTTCGAAAGTCGAGTCAGATTAGGTATTATGTCTGTTCTGATGGTAAACGACTGGATTGATTTTACAGAAATGAAATCGTTATTGAATAGCACAGATGGAAATTTAGCGAGTCATTCTTCGGCATTGGAAAAATCAGGATACATAGAGATAAAAAAAGAATTTTTCGGTAAAAAACCAAAAACCTCATATCGCGTTACCAATAGGGGTAGAGTTGCTTTTGTTTCGCACTTGAATAGTCTTGAAAAATTAATCAAATCCGAATAACTCGTTTTTTTAACTTTTTACTTTGAATTACAAAGTACTTTAAATTTTTATTATGAAAAAATTATATTTTATTTTAACCAGTAGTTTGGTTTTTACACTGCTTTTTTACAACGAGGATTTGGGTCTCAATTTGGCCATTTTCGGGATGGTGCAAACCGTCTTAATATGTTATTTTTTTCAAGAGAAATTCACCAGCAGGATGCATTTGCTTTTAGTAGTGACATCGGTTATGTCTTGCTTTGCATTTGCCTGGTATGGAGACCTTTCATCATTTTTTGCCATGGCTTTGTCGATTATTTTTTTACAATTCAAAACTCAGGAGCCAAAACTTAAATTGTTACAGGCTCTTCCTTTGGTGTTTGTCAACGGAATCGCTTCGTTAGGGCGCATATTTATGTTCAGCCAATATCTTCCTAAGCCAAAAATAAACAACGGTTTTGCTAAAAAACTGATTGCTTATTTTGTTATTCCAGTCCTATTTCTTGGGTTATTCTTAATTGTATATTCTTTTGGAAGCGATCATTTTTCCTCTTTCTTTACTGATTATTATTTAGATATAGATCCTTGGCAAGTATTTGTACTGACCGTTTTAGGTTTTTTTATTTCATTCACTTTATGGAATTATTGGATTCCGGAGGTTTGTTATAAAAAGAATGATTTACTGGACAATGATTTTAAGGATGAAGCCAAAATGCAAAATCTAAATTCATTTTCATTTCTTGATTTGGATTTCGAAAGAAAGAGTGGCGAGATTACCTTAGTGCTTTTGAATGTTATGCTTTTGGTGTTTATAGCGACCTATAACTACGAGCAGTTTTTTGAAACAATTCAAACATCCACATTAAGCGCAGCTACTCACGAAAGAGTAAATGCTGTCATTTTTTCTATTGTTATGGCGGTAGGTGTGGTCTTGTTTTATTTTAAAGGAGGATTTAATTTTGATGTAAAAGCAAATAATTTGAAACGATTAGCTAAAATTTGGATTCTTCTAAATGGAATTTTAATTATTAGTACGCTCATCAAAAACTCCGAATATATTTCTAATTTTGGTTTTACCTATAAAAGAGTGGGTGTATTTGCTTTTCTGATTTTGGCAATTATTGGATTAATTTTTACCTTTTTAAAAATTATAAATCAAAAAACGAATGCCTATCTTTTCAGTCAAATGGTTTGGTATTTTTACGGAACGATTCTTTTATGCAGTTTTGTGAATTGGGGGAATCTAATTACAAATTATAACATTTCAGTAAACAAAGGGGTAGAGCCTATGTTTTTATCCGGATTAAATTTTAATGATGAAATACGTAGAGCCTATTTTTTACGAAATAATTTAAAAGGTCAATACATTGAACTTACAAGAGAGAAGGAAATTAGTCGCATGCAATCCAATTCTTTTTTGTCTAAAGCGTTGTATTATGAATTTGTAACTAGTAAGTAAAAGCAAAATCCCATTCAGATGTGAATGGGATTTTTTTTGTTTAATAATCGCCTCGTCCTTTAAATCTAGGATCATCTCTTTTGATAAATTCCGTTCTTCTTTTTGGCACTTCTGTTTTTGGTAAACTGGCTTCTTCGGTTTTGATCGAAGGTTCGATGAGTTCGTTTAATTCTTTGATTTCGGCATCAGTCAAATCACGGAAACGACCCACAGGAATGTCCAGCGAAATATTGATAATTCGGATGCGTTTTAATGCCGTAACTTCATACCCCAGGTATTCACACATTCTACGAATTTGACGGTTTAAACCTTGTGTCAACACGATTTTAAAAATGGTAGAACTAATTTTTTCTACCTTACATTTTCGGGTGACGGTGTCTAAAATTGGTATGCCATTTCCCATTTTTTCAATAAAACGATCGGTGATGAGTTTGTTGACCGTTACGGTATATTCTTTTTCGTGATTGTTTCTTGCACGTAGTATTTTATTGACGATATCGCCGTCATTGGTCATAAAAATCAATCCTTCACTGGCTTTGTCTAATCGTCCTATAGGGAATATACGTTTGGGGTAATTGATGTAATCTACAATATTATTGCGAACCTCCAGATTTGTAGTGCATTCGATTCCTACCGGTTTGTAGAAAGCAAGATAAATAGGTTTTTCGTTTTTCTCACGGATTAGTTTACCGTCAATACGCACTTCATCATTTGGTGAAACTTTAGTGCCTAATTCCGGTACGACTCCATTGAGGGTTACTCGACCTTCTGCAATGATTTTGTCAGCTTCGCGGCGGGAGCAATACCCGGTTTCTCCTATGAATTTATTGAGTCGTTTTAGATTTTCTTCCATGATACAAAAGTAATGAATTTGGAAATAGTTATAGGAGTTTTGTATAATCTTTGTCATTTGGACAAAGCAGAAATGGCATAACGATCATACTATTCTGATGGTGTTTGTTCTACTCCGTTTCAAATAAAAAGCGGGAGACTTTTTTATACAACCCATCGTCATGCATGCTATGCCCTAACCCATTAGTTTCAATAAAAATAGAATTTTTCCAGGTGCTGGCTATTTTTTTTCCTTCTTCAAATAAAACAACTGTATCATTAGTGTCATGAGCGATTAATCCTTTTGTTTTTATTTTAGTAGCAAAATGCTTGGCTGAGAATTTTTCAAGTTTTAGTTTAAAATGGTGTAGATAATGTGCTTCAAGTCCTTTTGAAATTTTAGAGTTTAAACTCAACATTGCAATATAATTATCGAGAATAATTTTGAAATCACTCGGCGATCCTAAAATCACCATTTTCTCAATAGTGTTGTTTTGATAAACAGATTGATAATACAAGCAGGTTTTTCCTCCTAAGGAATGGCCAATTAGGTATTGCGGTTTAAATTTTTGAACTATAAAATCAATAGATTTCGCATATTGGGGAATATTAAATTCCTTTCCACTTGATAAGCCATGAGCAGGAGCGTCGATTGCTATGATTGTACTACCGGATTTTTTTAAATAGGGTACCATTTTTTTCCAGCGTGAGGCATTGCTTTCCCATCCATGCACGAGGAGTATTACAGTATTATTTCCTTTCCAAGTATAGGTTTGAATGTCGTGTCCGTTATGCTGAAAAGTTTCCGCAGCTGTTTCTTGTAGTATTTTAGGAAGTTTTGCAGCAGTAAGCCTGCCTTCTCGGGGTTCGCTAAAAAGAGAATAAGCAAGTTGGGTTGCCTTGTCAAGAAATACGTAGCTTAATAAATTTACGTATAATCCAATAGTTTTAGTAAACAGATAATAAAGTATTTTTTTCATAAAAAAAAGTCCCGATTGGTATCGGGACTTAACTATAATTAGAATTTAGAAAACAATTGTTCCATTTTCTCTTTTTCTTCGTCAGCCAATACACTGTCGACTAATATTCTTCCGGAGTGTTCATCAGTAATGATTTTTTTTCTGGAAGCAATTTCTACCTGTGTTTGTGGGGGTATCGTGAAGAAAGATCCTGCAGAGGCTCCTCTTTCGATAGAAACAACAGCTAAACCATTGCGAACACTTGTTCGGATTCTAGTGTATGCTTTTAGCAATCGTTCTTCTATTAAAGCTTGGTATTCTTGTGATTTCTCAGTTAAGAACGCTTCTTCTTTAGCTGTTTCTGCCATAATGGCGTCTAACTCTGATTTTTTATGCTTTAAGTGATTTGACTTCGCTTCTAATCTTTCTTTAGAACTAGAAATTACTTCTTTCTTGTGTTCGATTGAAGCTTTCATTTCTTTAATTTGTTTTTCAGACAACTGAATTTCTAATTCTTGAAATTCAATTTCTTTAGTCAACGAATTAAATTCTCGGTTGTTACGAACCGTTTCTTGTTGCTTAGTATATTTTTTGATGGACTCTTTGTGCTCATCAATTGCATTCTTTTTTACTTTGATTAGATCCTCAACAACTTCGAGTTCTCCTTTCAGTTTTTCTGAACGGGTGCTTAAACCTGCAACTTCATCTTCTAAATCGTCTACTTCTAAAGGAAGTTCTCCTCTTACGTTTCTGATTTCGTCAATTCTAGAGTCAATAAGTTGTAAATCATAAATTGCTCTTAACTTGTCCTCAACACTTAATTCTTTCGTATTCGCCATATTCTATAAGTACTTAACTGGATTTGAATTTTCTTCTGATAAAATAACTGCAAAATTAAGGATTTTTTTCCGAAGATACTCAACAATATAATTTTTTGTATAACGTTCGCTTTCAAAATGTCCTATATCGGCCAAAAGCAACTTGTTTTCGGCCTCATAAAATTGATGGTACTTCAAATCGGCAGTCAAATAGGCGTCTGCTCCGGCCTGAATTGCATTTTTTATGGCAAAACTTCCCGCTCCGCCAAGCACAGCTACTTTTTTAATTGTTGCACCTGTAAAACCGGAATGCCGAATTCCGCCGCACTCCATTTTTTCTTTTGCAAAAAGCAGAAACTCTTTTTCATTCATGGGATTTTTTAATTCGCCTATCATGCCTAAGCCAATATTTTGGTGTTGGTTTTGCAATTCATAAATTTCATAGGCCACTTCCTCATAGGCGTGGCTATTGAATAAGGCTTTCAGGATTTTTTTTTCTAAATGTTTTTCGAAAGTGACTTCGATTTTGATTTCGTCACCTTGTACAAATTCAAATCGTTCTCCAACTTGCGGATTGCTGTGCTCGTTTCCCATATAGGTTCCAATTCCTTTCGAATTAAAACTGCAATTAGCATAATTCCCAATCGTTCCCGCTCCTGCGTCAAAGAGGGCATTTCGTACTTCTTCCGCATTTTTAGGAATCGTGTAGGTTACTAATTTCCGAATGAAGTTTTGCTTTGGAATCAGGATTTTAGTATGTATTAATCCTAATGCATCACTAAATATTTTATTTACACCTTCTTGATGATTGTCTAGCGCAGTGTGAACGGCATATATAGCTATGTCATTTTTTATGGCTTTGATAACAGCGCGTTCCACGTAGTTTTTACCCGTTATTTTTTTCAATCCAGAAAATAAGATGGGATGAAAACAAACCACCAGATTGCATTTTTTTGCAATCGCTTCGTCAATTATATTTTCTAAAGCATCATGGCAAACTAAAATACCTGTAGCCTCCGTTTCCTGATCGCCAACCAATAGTCCTACATTGTCAAAATCTTCAGCATATGCGAGTGGCGCCATTTCTTCGAGTACGTCTATTATTTCTTTGATTTTCATGTTTTTGACTCTGATTTACACAGATATATATTTATACACAGATTTAAAGTTATTTTTAATTTGCGAAAATTTGTGAAATCTGTGTTAGATTTTTAAATCAAAGATAATTTATTCTACTTTCGTAAAATGAATTTACTTCGAAAATTACTATTCCCTTTTGCCGTTTTGTATGGTTTAGTAACGTGTATTCGAAACTTTCTTTTCGATAAAGGGGTTTTAAAATCATACTCGTTTGAATTGCCCATTATTGCTGTTGGGAATCTTAGTGTTGGAGGAACCGGAAAAACGCCCCAAATTGAATATTTGATTCGCTTGCTTTCGGATAAATATAAAATTGCTACACTAAGTAGAGGCTATAAAAGGCAATCGAAAGGTTTTATTTTGGCAGAAGCCACTTCGAATGCAGAAACCTTGGGAGATGAACCTTTTCAGTTTTATCAAAAATTCCCATCGATTCAAGTTGCGGTTGATGCCGACAGAAAAAATGGAATAGAGCAATTGCTTTCGCAATCCATAAAACCAGAAGTGATTTTGCTTGATGACGCTTTTCAACATCGAAAAGTAAAAGCGGGTTTTTATATTTTATTGACTTCTTATGGTGATTTATATTCGGATGATTGTATGTTGCCAACCGGGAATTTACGCGAAAGCAAAAGCGGAGCGGCAAGAGCGAATGTGATTATGGTGACTAAATGTCCTCATAACCTTTCATTTGAGGAGCAGGATGACATTAAAAAGAGGCTAAAAGTTGGTAAAAATCAAGAATTATACTTTACTTTTATAGCATACGATGGTTATATTTATGGTGAAAATTTAAAGATAAAGGGGAATGAAATTCAAGATGCTGCTAAGGTACTAGTGGCAGGAATTGCAAAACCGGAACCATTTTTCGCCTATTTTAAGGATACTAATGAGGTCTGTTTGTCTTTTCCGGATCATCATAATTTTACCGATAAAGACATTTTAGAAATTAAAAAGTTAGCTCAAAACAACATGATTATCACTACCGAAAAAGATTATATGCGATTGAAAGGAAGTTTACCAAGCGGACAACTCTTTTATCTGCCTATAAAAAGTACTTTTATTTCCGGGAGTGAAAATTTTGATAAAACAATTACAGATTATGTGGGAACAAGTACAGGAAACCGTTAGTTACATTAAGCAAAGAATTGATTTTACGCCAGAATATGGTGTGATTTTAGGATCAGGATTAGGGAGTTTTACCGATGAAATGAAGGTAGAATATACACTGCCCTACAATGAAATTTTAAATTTCCCTGTATCGACGGTACCAGGTCATAAAGGGGCCTTGGTTTTTGGAACAATAGGCGGTAAGAAAGTAGTGGCCATGCAGGGACGGTTTCATTTTTACGAAGGCTATTCGATGACTGAAGTGACTTTTCCGGTGCGAGTGATGAAGTTTTTAGGGATTGAGAAATTAGTGGTTTCAAATGCATCAGGCGGTGTGAATCCGGCTTATAAAGTAGGCTCTATTGTGATGCTTACGGATCACATCAATATGACGCCGGAGCACCCTTTACGTGGGAAAAATGACGAACGTTTTGGACCTCGTTTTGTAAATATGAGTGAGCCGTATTCGAGAAAAATGATTGCAAAAGCGACTGAATTAGCTAAGCAACTTCATATCGAGGTTCATGAAGGAATTTATCTGGGGCTTCAAGGGCCTACTTTTGAAACTTTGGCTGAATATAGAATGGTCAAGATTCTTGGTGCAGATTGTGTTGGGATGTCAACCGTTCCTGAAGTAATTGTGGCCCGTCACATGGATCTGGAGACCTTTGGAATTTCTGTAATTACGGATATGGGTAATGAAGAAAGTATTGGCACTATTTCACACGATGAAGTATTGGAAGCAGCAAAAAAAGCTGAACCGCAAGTGAGGAGTCTTATTAAAGAATTGATTTTAAACTATTAATGACTAGATGTATTCAGCGATTGTTATGTAAAATTCCTCTGGGGCGAACGGTTTTGTAATGACTTCATTCATTCCAAAAGACAAGAGCATTTTGCGGTTTTCATGCAATGTGATCGCCGTAAACGCTATGATGGGGGTGGTTTTATCAAATATTCTAATCAATTCTGTAGCGATTGTGCCGTTGATACCCGGTAAATGAGCGTCCATAAGAACCAAGTCAAATTTGCTTTTTCGAACTAAATCAATGGCATCTTCTCTATTGTCAACTAATTCACAAATGATTCCCTTTATAGATGAGTATCTTTTTAGTGATCATTTGGTTGATTTTATTGTCCTCTACCAAAGTATTTTTTATTCAACAATTTTGAATCATAGTTTGCTTTTGGTTTGGTTTCTTCTTGTAGTGGTTGTTCGCTTATTTTAAAGTCCAGCAGGAATGAAAATGTAGATCCTTCTCCTAACAGTACTTTTTAGTTTAATTTGGCCGCCCAGTATTTTAATTAATTTTTCACGATAGTTAATCCTAGCCCCGTGACGCCATGTTTTTGATTTACTTCTATGGAACTTTGGGAAAAATTGTCAAAAACACTTGCCAGTTTATCTTCGGGGATTCCAATTCCGGCATCAGTAATTTCATAATATAAAGTTGCATTTTCATTCTGCAAAGAGTGCAGTTTGGTAATTACGTGTACGGCTCCGTTTTGTGTAAATTTTAGCGCATTGTTGATTAAATTTCATTTGGGTTTTCTACCAATAACAAATGGGTAATTCCGTTGATGGCATTCAGAGGGGTTTAAAACTTGAAAATAAAGTAGCGCTCTTAGAGAACGTTTCTATGGCGTTATCATACTCTTTTAAATCAAAATAAATTTTACCCAGATTATAATTCTGAAGTGCTTGATCTTCTATGTTTTTATTTCGAGTCGCATAAAGGATTGCTTTTTGAGGGTGTAGCAGTGCCTCTTTTAATTGTTAGTTTGAATGCTGGAGTTCCTTAACTAGTGTAATATAAAATACTGTCCGTTTTCTCTGTAGATTGAGGAAACAGTGAGGAGTAAAAAACAATAATAAACACGAAAAAATAATTCATTTGTAATTAAATTTTTTCGTGGTTATTTTCTGTCAATAGTATTAGGTCAATTATTCTGGATGAATAACCAATTTCATTATCATACCATCCAACTACTTTTACCATTTTATCAATAACCGAAGTGAGTTGAGCGTCGAATATACAAGAATTTTTATTGCCAATGACATCAACTGAAACAATTGGGTCCTCGGTATAATCTAAAATACCTTTTAAAGTAGTTTGTGCAGCATTTTTGAAGGCGGCATTTATTTCCTGTATTGTTACTGTGCGCTTTACATTGAATGTGATGTCAGTCAAGGAGCCGTCAGGGACAGGTACCCGGATGCCGCAACCGCCAATTTTACCTTCAAACTCGGGAAATATTTTTGTCAACGCTTTTGCAGCGCCAGTTGTTGTGGGTACAATAGATTGACTTGCTCCTCTGGCGCGACGCAAGTCTTTATGTGGTTGGTCGTGCAGACTCTGGTCTGTGGTGTACGAGTGAATCGTAGTAATGTAGGCTTGTTCTATACCGCAAAGGTCATTGATTACTTTGATCATTGGAGCGGCATTATTGGTAGTACAGCTGGCATTTGATATAATGGTTTCCGTTCCGTCAAGTATACAGTCATTGACACCTAAAACGACTGTTTTGATAGTGTCTACTTCTGATGGTGCGGAAAGGATTACTTTTTTGGCCCCAGCCAAGATATGGGCATTCAGCGCTTCAAAAGTCTTGTATTTACCTGTGGATTCGATTACGTAATCAATGTCTACACTTTTCCAGTCCAGATTGGAAATGGTTTTTTCATGGAAAAACAAAAAATGATTTCCGTCTACCAGAATTCCTTTTTCATCATCGCTGACCGTAAAGGGTAACACCCCGTGAATACTATCATATTTCACTAAATGGGCCATTGTTTTCTTGTCGGCAATATCATTTATGGCAACAACTTCTATTGAGGGATGGTTTAAAAGTAATCGGAATAAATTTCGGCCGATTCTTCCAAAACCATTTATGGCAATTCTTGTTTTCAAATGGATTCGTTTATTCATTTATTCGTTTATTTGGTTAACCGATTAAACAAATAAACGAATAAACTATTTATAAAATATGTTTTTGTGCTTTATATGAGGAACGTACTAATGGTCCGCTTTCTACATGACGGAACCCTAGTTCTAAACCAAATTTCTCGTATACTGCAAATTGATCGGGTGTTATGAATTCTTTTACCGGCAAATGTTTTTTGCTGGGTTGCAAGTACTGACCTATTGTAACAATATCCACATTGGCTTCCCGCAAGTCCCGCATGGTTTGAAAAACTTCGGCTTCCTGCTCGCCCAGACCTAGCATAATACCTGATTTTGTTCTCTTAATTCCTTTTTCTTTCAAGTAGCATAATACGGCTAAACTTCTGTCGTATTTTGCCTGAATGCGGACTTCACGGGTTAATCGGCGTACCGTTTCTACGTTATGCGAAACTACTTCAGGATTGGCTTCTACGATACGGTCAATATTTCTTTCGATACCTTGAAAATCAGGAATCAGCGTTTCCAGTGTTATATTGGGGTTCATTCTTCGAATGGCTTTTACGGTTTCTATCCAAATGATTGAGCCGCCATCTTTTAAGTCATCTCTGTCAACGCTGGTAATCACGGCGTGTTTGATATTCATGATTTTGATAGAACGCGCTACCTTCTCGGGCTCATCCCAATCTACGGTTTCGGGTCTTCCTGTTTTTACCCCGCAAAAACCACAAGAGCGCGTACAAGTGTTTCCCAGAATCATAAAAGTTGCTGTTCCTTCACCCCAGCATTCACCCATATTAGGGCAACTTCCGGAGGCACAAATTGTATTTAAGCTATATTTGTCCACTAAGCCACGAAGCTCAGTGTATTTTTTTCCTATTGGGAGTTTTACCTTCAACCATTTTGGCTTTGCAGTTGGTAAAGTATTTTCTAAAACTATTTCCATATTTAAATTTTCAAAGTACAAAGATAAGGAATAGAGTTTATTTGTAGATTCGTTTCGTTGTTTATTTGAATAAAGAGATACGGATACTTTGGCAGTACTAGAGTCGCTTTTCTTAGGAAGTAGTCGTTCTGATTTTCGGTATATCCATGCTTTTTGCTATGTTTCTCGAAATGGCGGCAAGGGATACCACTACCATCAGAGCTCAATTAGATTAAGGTACACTCGTAAAAAAAATCAGGTATAAAAAAGCTTCAAAATGAATGGAATCTTTTTTATATCTACTATTTGTTTTCTATTTCATTTTTGGAATTATTCAATTTGTTAGAGTTTTATGGAATAATGAAGTATATGTTTTTCATGGTTGTGAAGATGTAGAAAATTCTCAAGGATATGTAAGTAATTATAAAGAAGGAGATATTATAGGAAGACCGTTAGTTTATTTTACTTTTTTTGGAATAGTGACGAGTCTGATAATAGACATATATTGAATTTAAAAAACAAGATAAACTTTTTAAGTAAGTTACCCTTTTTGATATTTCCAATAATAATTTTGAGGCTTTTATATTCTTTTGGTTTAGATAATAAATTTGAAAATCAAAAAATAGATTTGCTATATTCTTTAAGATAAATTTACCTTCTACTTTTAATGATTTCTGCCAATAATTTCTTGGCACGAAGCAACTTAATTTTGACATTACTTAGCGGCTCATCAATCTTGTTAGCAATTTCCTGGTAACTCATTTCCTGAAAATAACGCAACTGTATCACCTCTTGATAATGGGGTTTCAATTCTTTAATGAATTGCAGTAATCGGGAAAGATTTTGTTCCGTTATCAATTCATCTTCCGCAGATGGAGTAGTGTCGGCAATATTGTAGGCTTGCTGGTCGTGTTCATCGGTAATTTCTACAAAAAGACTCGATTTTTTTTTCCGCAATAAATCGATGTGAACGTTTTTTGCAATAGCAATAAGCCAGGTGTTGAACTGGAATTCCGCATTGTAAGTGGCTATTTTATCAAAAGCTTTCGAGAACGTCTCAATGGTGATATCTTCGGCATTGGTTTCGTTTTCGGTGCGTTTCAGCATAAAACCATATACTTCATTCCAGTAATGATTCAACAGAAAAGTGAAGGCAACTTGATCGCCTTGTTTTGCTTTTTCTATCTGTTCGTTTATTTCCAATGGACTGGTTTTGAGAATGTATTTGTTATAAAAACATTGATTTGAGTAAATAGCAATACCAATTCAATTATTGGATACCAATATACAACATCTTTTTCTTTTAATTTGCCTGCCGAAAATCCGATGACAATCCATGTTACAAGATACCGAAGCGCAATTAAACTAAGCACTAATATCCATTGGAATTGAAAAGACAGCAATACAATGGGCAATAAAATGAATAACAATTGCGAACAGTAAAACAGACCTAATTGTAATTTATCAAAAGGTTTGTAATAATTTGCCGTAGCCACATGTCGTCTTTTTTGAATCAGCCAGTCTTTGTAAGTTTTTTTTGGTCTGGAAAGCGTAATGCTTTCCGGCGTGAAAGCAATAGTGGTATTTCTAGCATTTGCCGCCTGGTTTACAAATAAATCATCGTCACCGGAACGAATTTGCATGTGATCAATAAAACCATTTACATTGAAAAACTCTTCTTTTTTATACGCTAAATTTCTTCCTACACCCATGTACGGATGTCCTGTTTTTGCCCAGGAAAAATATTGAATCGCGGTTAACAAAGTTTCAAAACGAATTATTTTATTCAGGAAAGAATTGGCAATTTTTTCATATTTCCCATACCCCAACACGATAGTTTTTTGCATCGTAAATTGAGAACTCATGGCTGTTATCCAGTCCTTTGAAGTGGGATAACAATCCGCATCAGTGAATAGTAAATACTCTTTTTTTGCGGCTTTTATTCCTAATGTCAACGCATATTTTTTGTTTCCCCAAAAGGCTTCGTTGTTTTGTACTTTTACCAAACGAATATTTGGATATTGTTTTTCAAAACCTTCAAAAATAGCCAGAGTAGCATCACTTGAGGCATCGTCAATCAAGACAATTTCAAAATCAGGATAGTTTTGTTCCGCCAGTAAAGGGATGAAATTTGCTGCATTTTCTTCTTCGTTTTTGGCACAAACAATAACTGAAATGGGGATTCTTTTTGGTGTTATTTTTTGGATTTTGGCGAAAGCAAATTTCCCAAAAACACCTAGATAATATAAAATTTGAACCGCAATAATAAAAATAAAAAAGTAAAGAATTAGTATAAGCATCTGAGTTTAATGAGTGTTTAAATCCCCGATCCCGAAGCTTCGGGACGGCAGAGTGCAAAGGTATGAATAGAATTATGAATTGTAAATTATAAATTATGATTTTTAAAAGAATTTATAGTGGGCATTTCTTCATCTCATTTGCAACTGCTATTGACTGAAAATCTTTTGTTTTTTCTAACTCAGAAATGATGTTTTGATGGTTTTTTTCGTCTCTGTTTTGAGATAATTTTTTTGTGGCTTGAATTTCAGTTATTTCAATTTCAAAGGCGACAATACCGCGAGTTTGCATCATGGTTTTTTTAGATAAATCTGCTATACGAATCGGGTTTTCAGAATTCTGTTCGTACTTATCGACCAGTTTTTTTAAGGATTCAATGATGGCTTCTCCTTCAATAATTTTTATTTTTCCGTACACATGAACCGCAATATAGTTCCATGTTGGAACATTTTCATGATCGTACCAAGAAGAAGAAATATAACTGTGAGGTCCGGAAAATACAGCTAAAATTTCGTCGTTGTCTATAAAACCATTCCATTGTGGGTTTTCTTTAGAAATGTGCCCACATAAAATTTCCTTGCCTTCTTTGTTGGTTTCCAGTTCCAAAGGAATATGTGTGGTACACAATTTCCCATTGGTTTGATTGATTAAAATACCAAAACTATTCTCTTGCAGAAATTTTTTGATTTCTTCCTGATTTTCGTTTTTGTAGATTTCTGGAGTGTACATTTTAGGATTGGGTTTTTGGGAATTAGGAATAGGGATTAGTAAAACGATTTTAAAATTTATTGGACTAATGCCTAGCACCTAAATCACATTTACTTCGGCCTCAATATGGATGCCAAAAATTTTAAAAATAGTGTCCTGAATATTTTTAGAAACATTCAAAATTTCCTGTCCGGTTGCATGACCATAATTCACTAAAACCAGCGCTTGATTTTTATGGATTCCGGCATCGCCAAAACGTTTTCCTTTGAAACCGGCCTGTTCTATCAGCCATCCAGCAGGAACTTTTACTTCAGTTTCTGAAATATCAAAATATTTCATTTCAGGAAATTTCTTGTAAATTTTTTCGAAATCGGATTTTAACAGAATCGGATTTTTAAAGAAACTGCCACTGTTTCCCAATGCTGCCGGATCGGGTAATTTGCTTTGTCGAATGGTAATTACAGCATTGCTGACGTCCTTTAAAGTCGGATTGCTGATGTTATTTTTGGTTAATTCAGCCGAAATATCGCCGTAAGAAGTATTGATTTTATGGTTCTTTTTAGTCAATTTAAAAACAACTGATGTAATGATGTATTGGTTTTTTATTTCGTTTTTGAAAATACTTTCCCGGTAACCAAAATGACATTCGTCCTTTGTGAAAATTTTTATTTCCTGATTTGCTACCGTCATTGCTTCACAGGAAACAAAAGTATCTTTGATTTCAGTTCCGTAAGCACCAATGTTTTGGACCGGCGTAGTCCCTACATTTCCGGGAATTAGCGACATGTTTTCTAATCCTCCAAAATTTTGATCGATGGTCCAAAGCACAAATTCATGCCAGTTTTCGCCCGCCTGACTTCTGACCCACACAAAGTCTTCGTTTTCTTCAAGGATTTTTTTGCCTTTCAAATCGATATGAATCACAAGGGCATCAATGTCTTTTGTCAAAAGCATGTTGCTACCTCCGCCCAAAATAAATTTTTGCTGCGTTTTATTTTCTTGTAAAATAGTTATCAAATCCTGTATAGAATGAATGGCGACAAACTGTTTTGCTTTGGCTTCAATACCAAATGTGTTGTATTTTTTTAAAGAGAAATTAGGTACTATTTCCATAAAAGAAAGGGCGTTTTGTGTTGTTGAATCCTGCACCAAAAGTAAGGATTAAAATTTAGTTGCATACGTTTTCATCCAGATATGCATCATAAACAACGGCATTATGTACGGCGTCATTCTGGTGTCTCCTTTTTGTAAATTCATTATCAGTTTCTGGATGTGAATATGTTCAAAATAAGGGATTTGAAACAGATCACTTTTTGCGAAAGACTCTAGTTCGTCTTTAAAGGCGGGACTCTTTGTGATATAATCGCCCCAAGGCGCACTCAAACCTACTTTTCTGAATTTCTGAATTTCATTTGGTAAACGTTCTTCCATTGCTTTTTTTAGAATGAATTTCCATTTTTTTCCTGAGAAGAGCCACTTGTCATCCAATGATCCGAGACCGACAACTAATCTTGGGTCCAAAAATGGTTCCCTGCATTCAATGGATGCGCCCATTGTACAGCGATCGTTCCTGTCCAGAAGTGAGCATAAATAGGTGTGTTGGTCAAAATAAAGGGCTTGTCTCCGTAAGTTATCTGGATACAAAGATTTTGCTTCTTTATAAATTTGTTTTCGGTATTCGTTTTCAGGAGGGGTATTGATTCCAAAAGTTTCCGCAATATCATTTGGATAAATAGTAGAGCCATTATAAATAACCAAATCAGATTTTTTACTAATTTGAGCATAACGCATTAACTTCTCGTAGCGTGGTTTTTTTGTAAAAAAATCTAGATTGCCAATGGCTGCAATAGAATTCAATAATGAGGGATATTGTAGGGTTTTGTAGCGTACATAACCACCCATTAACTCATCAGCACCTTCGCCGGAAAGCAATACTTTTACGGAAGGTTTTGCCATTTGAGATACCGCTAAAAGGTGCGGTTCACTTAAATGCATGATGGGTTCATCCTGAAAATAAGTGGAACGTAGTAACTGGTTATAAAGATTTTCATCCTCTAATTGCATAGTTTGAAATCCATAATCGAATTTCTCGGCCATCATTTTTGCCAGATGTGCTTCATTGTGTTCTTTCTCTTTGAAACCCATATTAAAGGTCTGGATGCCGTTGTATTTCTGGTGGTGTAACGAGGCTAAAATAGAGGAGGAATCCAGTCCACCACTCAATAAAACACCTACAGGCACGTCGCTTACCATGCGCATTTTAACAGAATCATCAAAGGTTTCCCGAAACCATTCGACTGGATTTTTTATTTCAGGTTGGTTTTGAATTTCCTTTTTTAGATTCCACCAGTTTTCCATAATGGTTTTTCCGCCTTCTTCAATAATTAGGCTATTGCCAGGCAGTACCTTTTTTACGTGTAGGTACAGCGTGTTTTCTCCAGCTACAAATCGGTTAAAAACATATTCTTCCAGTCCGTCTTGCGCCATTTTAAGCGGAACTCCAGCCGTGAAAAGTGCTTTTTGTTCCGATGCAAAATAAAAGCTCTCGTTGTAAAAAGAATAATATAGCGGTTTAACGCCCATTCTGTCTCGAACAAGAGTCAGCTTTTTTTCTAATGTATCCCAAACAGCAAAAGCAAACATACCATTTAGGCGGTGGAGCATTTTTAAACCGTACAATTGAAATAATTTCATCAAAACCTCCGTGTCTGAGGTCGTTCTGATATCAAATCCATTACTTTTTAACTCTGGATAAAATTCTTTGTAGTTATAAATTTCGCCATTATAAATGAGCACATATCTTCCGTCTTCGGATAGGAAAGGCTGGTGTCCGGCTACTGAAACATCCAAGATTGAAAGTCTTCGGTGTCCAAAACCAATATTGTTTGCTATAAATAATCCTTTGTCATCCGGACCGCGATGTTTCAGAGAATCCCGCATATTAGTAAGAACGCGTTCGTTTACTTTTTTCTGAGATTGTAAATGCAAGATTCCATTAATTCCACACATAATTAATTGGATTGATTTTGGTTGATTAATTCGTGGTATTTATGGGCAATAATCTTCATGTTAATACTATAATCAGCATTTTTTTCAACAATTTTTCTATTCATAAAAACAGCTTCGTTTCGGTATTTATCGTTTTCAAATGCCCAAATTAATTCTTCGGCAAGTTTATTGTAATCATCTACGGGGACTAATTGCCCGTTTTTGCGGTGTTTAATCCAGCTTTTATTTCCGGAAATAGCACTTACAATTGGATAACAATTAGTTGCCATTGCTTCAAATAAGGATGCCGAAACGCCTTCCGTTACGGGCATACTGATGTAAATGTTTGATTCTTGCAATAGCTTTGGCAATTCCGTATTCAGAATTCTTCCGGTAAAATTGACTTTATTTTCAATGTTTAACTTTTTAGCTAACTCTTTTAATTTAAAAAGTTGTGTTCCGTCTCCTACAATGGTAAGGACGAAATCTATCCCTTTTTGATTTAAAACAGCAAACGCTTTTAAAACAATAGCATGGCAGTATTCAGGCATCAAAGAGCGGGTGACGATAGCGCAAATTTTTTCAGGATTGGCAGTTTTTTGATTGCCAAATTGCACCAAATCAATTCCCTTTGGTAATACCAAAACTTTACTCATGTCAACTTTAGCCTCCAGCATAGATGAAATCATCACGGGTCCCCAAGCGTGAATTAAATCGGCTTTTTTGAAAGCGTAATGCTGAATTATTTTTTTTAATGGAAGTGAAATAGATTTTTCCGGCCACAAATCTGTTCCGCCTTGTTGTGCGATTGCAACTGGTTTTACTCCGGACAATGCAGCAAGAAAACCATAACTGGTGGTTCGTTCCGCAATTACCATATCCGGTTTTTGCAGTTGGATTATTTTTCTGATTTTTAAAACAGCAAATTTAAATTCGAAAATCCGTAGTATTCGGTTCTTAAAACTATCGCTAGGCGTTTTTAATTCCCATGTTATAATTTCGAAATCACCAAATTCCTTGAGTCCATTCATCCAGGTGATGGCATCGGCTCTGTAGGATTCCCCCAAAAAAAGTATCCTTCTCTTTTTTGTCGATATCATTTGAATTACTCGGAAGTTAAGGCTCGATTGATGAAATCGTTCAATGGTTTTAGCACAATCAGTTTTTGACTCATTACGGCAACAAAATCTTTTTTGGCAGCTGCCGAAAAATCAATTTTCTGTGAAGACTCAAAACTTTTTAGTTTTAATAATTCAATAGCCGGATGTTCTTTTTCGTACCCTCGTGGCGGGTTTTTCAGGGTGTTTTTTTCATTACGATCAAAGTTGTTAAATTCTTTTTTGAAATCTTTCTTCTCAAGAATAGCTTCCAGATCCTCATGAAAAAATGCTATTTCTTTGCGCATTTTTTTTAAGTCATGGGATTCCGGGCAGTACAATCCGCCGGCAATAAAACTCGCGCCTTTTTCCAGATGAATGTAATAGCCGGAACGATTCAGCCCTTTCGCACCAGACGAAAGCCAGATTCCCAAATGCGATTTGTAAGGCGTTTTGTCCTTAGAAAACCGAATGTCGCGATTGATTCTGAACGTACAATTTTTAACTTCTAGCATTTCCAGCGATGGATCCAAAGGTTTCATCGCGTCCAGTAAATCCCCAACTAGTTGTTGGTAGTCTTTCTTGAACCTTTCGTAGCGTTTTTTGTTTTCCAGAAACCAATCCCGATTATTATTGGCTTTTAAATCATCAAGAAATTGTAGTGTTTCTTTTGAAAGCATCTTGTACTATTGTATTTGTTTTCTTAATTCTTCTTCGCTAATGAAACCGGATTTTCTCCATTTTACTGCTGCTTTTTCATACAATAATAGAGTAGGAAGTTCACTGATTTTCATTTCGGTCATTAAGGTTTTGTTTTTGTCGGCATCCAATCGTATGATGGTTACGCTATCTGCTAGTTCAGTTTGCATTTTTGTGATGTAGGGCGTCATTTTTTTGCATGGCGCACACCATTCTGCATAAAAACTAACCAATATTTTTTTATCAGAGTCTACTGATTTATTGTAGTCCTGCAAAGTCATTCCAGTGATTTTGTTGCTTGGTTTAGACGGTCCTGCAGCGTCCCATTTTAATATTCCGCCTTGTAATTGGTAAACATTTGTAAAGCCAAGTTCTTCCAGTTTTTCAACGGCACTTTGACTTCTTCCGCCGCTTTTGCAGTACACGAAAACAGGTTTTGTTTTGTCTAGTTTTTCGGTGCCTGCAACAAAGCTGTCTCCGAGCCAATCTACATTTACGGCTTTGTCGATATGATCTGACGAAAATTCCGCAGGCGTTCGTACATCCAGAATTTGTGGATTTGGTGTTGCTGCAATTTTTTCGCTAAAAACTTTTGCATCGATAGTTTGACTTTCTTTTGATGCTTGTCCATTACAAGATAAAAAAGCAAAAGATATGATTAATACGAATATTGAACTGAATTTCATTGTAATTTGATTTATAATTGAATACGCTAAATTAGGTGTTTTTTCAATTTTCAGGCCTTATAAAGTACTAAATAAAAGTTATAAGTTGAAAATTTTATAGCTCTGATGGGTCAATTTTAGAATAACTTCCGTACGTTCCGGATGGGTATCTGAAATGAAAAGTTGACCAAAAGTATTGCTGTTGACCATTTCGATTATTTTGGCCACGCGACTTTCGTCTAATTTGTCAAAAATATCATCAAATAACAGAATTGGTTTTACACCGCTTTGTTTTTTTAAAAACTCAAATTGCGCTAATTTTAAAGCGATCAAATACGATTTTTGTTGGCCTTGCGAGCCAAATTTCTTTATTGGATGTTGGTCAATTTCAAAGGCTAAATCGTCTTTATGGATTCCTATACTCGTATAATGTAACGCTCGGTCTTTATTGATATTTTCCTGTAAAAGGGTCAACAAGTCTTTTTCGAATAAATGGCTTTCGTAAACGAGTTGCACGGTTTCCTGTGAACCCGTTATAGCTTGATGATGGGTATTGAAAATAGGAATGAATTGTTCTATAAATGCTTTTCTTTTTTCGAAAATATAGTTTCCAAAACCATTGAGTTGTTCATTATATATGGAGAGCGTGTCAGTATCGAAAACATGATTTAATGCAAAATATTTCAACAAAGCATTGCGCTGACTCATTACTTTCTGGTATTGAATAAGTTGCTGTAAATAGTGGGAGTCCAGTTGCGAAATCACACTGTCCATGAATTTCCGTCGGGTTTCGCTGCCTTCCACAATCAAATCTCTATCGGCCGGAGAAATAATCACTAAAGGAATAAACCCAATATGATCTGAGAATTTGTCGTAGGCTTTGCCGTTGCGTTTCAATATTTTTTTCTGTCCTTTTTTAAGGCTGCAGACAATTTGTTCCGTTCTTTCGTTTTTTTCAAATGCAGCATCTATAACGAAAAATTCGGCTCCATGTTTGATGTTTTGTACCGCCAATGGATTAAAATAGCTTTTTCCGTACGATAAATGGTAGATTGCATCGAGCACATTTGTTTTGCCAATACCGTTTTTACCTACAAAGCAATTTATTTTAGAGTCAAAATCAAAATTAGCTTCAGAAAAATTCTTATAATTGAACAGTGAAATTTTTTTTAAATACATGGGTAAGGCTTGCTGGTATTGAGAACTTTGCTGTTTTTGAACAGACTTTTCAAAGTGGGTGCAAATTATTGAAAAATATCGATAAAACCGTCTTTTCTGTTTTTTCTATGAGAATTATTTTGTCTTTGGAAACAAAGAATCTGATAAGATATTTTTTTTAAATATAAAAGCATATTTTTTGTGTGGGTTTGAATAAAAATTTTATTTTTGCGACTCACTAAATTAAATTTAAATGGCTACTTACAATAAAAGAGGATATAAAGCACCAAAAGAAAAAGAAACAAAAGACGGCGTTGAAGCAGTAGTAATTGATGATAAGGACAGTACAACAGCAGAAGTATTTTCTAAATTAGATCAAACCGCTACAATAACGGAGGATTGGGTAGCTAAAAACCAAAAAATTATTATTGGATTAGTTGCCGCTGCTACCCTATTTACTATTGGATATTTAGCCTACCAAAGATTTATTGCTGCGCCACAACAA
The DNA here is from genome assembly GCF_003970375.1 of Flavobacterium sp. ZB4P23. Classification (NCBI taxonomy): domain Bacteria; kingdom Pseudomonadati; phylum Bacteroidota; class Flavobacteriia; order Flavobacteriales; family Flavobacteriaceae; genus Flavobacterium; species Flavobacterium sp. ZB4P23. The sequence goes on along the minus strand of NZ_RYDK01000002.1, from coordinate 238,854 downwards.
GAGGAAGCCGCTAATGAAATGTTCGTGGCACAACAAAATTTTCAAAAAGCAACTGATGGAGTAGCAAGTGACTCCTTATATAAGCTGTCTTTGAATGGTTCAGAAGGTAAATTTGGATTCTTGAAAATTGCAGATGAATATTCTGGAACTGATGCTGGAAATTTAGCTAATTATTATGCGGGAATTGCCTATTTGAATACCGGAAAATATACTGAAGCGATTGATTATTTAGGTAAATTTAAATCGGATGATATTGTTTTAAGTGCGTTGGCAAAAGGAGCAATTGGAGATGCTTATTCTCAAAAAAATCAACCAAAAGAAGCGTTAGAGAATTATGTAAAAGCGGCAGGATCTAATAAAAATGATTTTACAACACCACGTTTCTTATTGAAGGCCGGAAAAACAGCTTTGGCTCTAGGAAATAAAGAAGAGGCATTGAAATATTTTACTGACATCAAAGAAAATTATGAGGGAGCTCCAGAAGCTGCTTCTGTTGACGTTTTAATAGGATTGGCACAATAATATAAAAGTTAATAGTCACAGTTTTTAGTTTCCAGAAACTGCATACTGCGACTGTGACTGAAAACTAAATAAGATGGCTACCGAAAATAAAAATTTATCCGAGTATGACAAAAATATGGTTCCAGACGCGAAAAAATTTCGTTTCGGAATTGTAGTTGCAGAATGGAATGACACCATCACCGAAGGGCTTTTTGATGGGGCATTCAAGACATTATTAGAAAATGAAGTTCCTTCCGGACAAATCATACGGTGGAATGTTCCAGGGAGTTTTGAACTTGTCTATGGAGCCAAAAAAATGTTGCAAACTCAAAATGTGGATGCTGTTATTGTTATAGGGTGCGTCATCCAAGGACAAACCAAACATTTTGATTTTGTGTGTGAAGGCGTTACGCAGGGAATAAAAGATTTGAATGTTCAAACGGATGTTCCTGTTATCTTTTGTGTTTTGACAGATAATACCATGCAACAATCAATTGATAGAAGCGGAGGAATTCATGGAAATAAAGGGACTGAAGCAGCTATTGCTGCTATAAAAATGGCTTATATCCGCCAGCAGGCTTCTTTGAATCATCAGTTCGATAACCAACAGTTACTGTCTTCCGGTGCTTTGCAAATTGAAAATTTGCCATTGGAATTAAAAGAATAAGAATAAAAATTTATAATTCTTTAACCTATACTATTGCATATATAGTATAGGTTTTTTGTTTTATTTATGATTAAATACGCTACCATTCCCCGTAGAAATTCATTAAATTTGTGCTTCTTGGTTTTATAATAAACTATTGTCGCCCGGAGAAGTCTATACTGAGCGAAGTCGAAGTACAGTCAAAGGGATAAACTTTAAACCTAATTTTTTTAATGTCGAGTATAATTCAATTACTTCCGGATCATGTTGCCAATCAAATTGCTGCTGGCGAAGTCGTTCAAAGACCCGCTTCGGTAGTCAAAGAATTGCTCGAAAACGCGGTAGATGCCAGAGCAACGGATATCAAACTAATTATTAAAGATGCCGGAAAAGCATTGGTTCAAGTCATTGACAATGGTTTAGGGATGAGTGTTACTGATGCGCGTTTGTGTTTTGAGCGCCATGCTACCTCCAAAATCCGTCATGCCGAAGATTTATTTTCACTGCATACCAAAGGGTTTCGTGGCGAAGCATTAGCATCTATTGCGGCAATTGCCCATGTGGAAATGAAAACCAAACAAGATCAGGAAGAACTTGGAACCCATATTATTGTTGAAGGCAGTAAATTCGTATCTCAAGAGGTAGCTGTTTTGCCTAAAGGAACTTCATTTGCCGTGAAAAACTTGTTTTTTAATATTCCAGCACGACGGAATTTCTTAAAGTCGGACACCGTAGAATACCGCCATGTAGTGGATGAGTTTCAGCGTGTGGCTTTGGCTCATCCAAAAATACATTTTACATTTTATCACAACGGCAGTGAAATGTTCAACTTGCCTCCATCAACTTTACGACAACGAATTGTGAATATTTTTTCAGGTAAAACCAATGAAAAATTAGTTCCGGTTCAGGAAGAAACTGAAATTGTAACAATTCAAGGATTTGTAAGCAAACCAGAATTTGCCAAAAAAAATCGTGGAGAACAATTTTTCTTTGTCAATGACCGTTTTATAAAAAGCGGTTATTTGCATCATGCGGTTATGGCTGCCTATGACGGAATCTTGAAAGACGGTGCGCAGCCCAGTTATTTTTTATATTTGTCAGTGCCACCCAACACTATTGATATCAATATTCATCCCACTAAAACGGAAATTAAGTTTGATGACGAACATGCTTTATATGCTATTTTACGATCTTCAATAAAGCATAGTTTGGGCCAGTTTAATGTGGCTCCAGTATTAGATTTTGATCGCGATTCAAATTTAGATACGCCGTATCATTACAAAGATTTAGAAGGTGCTACACCGACGATTCAGGTAGATGGCAACTTCAATCCGTTTTCTGAAGAAAAACCCAGTAAGCAATTTTCCAGTTATAGAAAACCAGAACCAACCGCTAATTGGGAAAGTTTATACGTAGGCTTAAAACAGGATACGGATGAAATAGGGCATTTGACTTTCGAAAATGAAGAAGTTACCTCGTCTTTATTTAATGACGAAGAAGTGGAGCATTCTGTTCATAAAACGTATCAAATACATAAAAAATATATTGTTTCCTCCATCAAATCCGGAATGGTAATTGTCGATCAGCAGCGGGCGCACCAACGTGTTTTGTATGAACAGTTTTTGGTCAATATGACGGTTAATCAAGCCTCAAGTCAGCAGTTATTATTTCCTTTGAACCTATTTTATTCGTCAAGCGAAATGGAGCTTATCGGGGAATTACAATTATCATTAATGAATACCGGATTTGTTTTTGAAGAAAATAATACCGATCATATTGTTATTTCAGGAATACCGGTAAATGTAACGGAGAGTGAAGTTTCACTGGTTTTAGAACAATTATTAAGTGATTTGCAGGACGGAATACCAGAAAGCAGTTTCAGCCAGAACGATACGATTGCCAAATCGATGGCCAAAAGTTTAGCCGTGAAAACAGGAACACACCTGACAGAAAAAGAACAGGAAAATTTGGTCAACGGACTTTTTGCCTGTAAAGACCCAAATGTTTCCCCATTCTATAAACCCACTTTCATCACCATGCGTGTGGAAGATTTAGATAAAAAATTTGCATTATGAGAAACGTTACTGAAACCGTAAAACAATTAATTATTATCAATGTATTGTTTTTTGTAGGGACACTGATTATAAAAGAGCCCGCCTATAAAATATTAGCATTGTATTTTCCGGAAAACCCAAGTTTTCAATTGTGGCAACCGGTGACGCACATGTTTATGCATGGCGGTTTTATGCATATTTTTTTCAATATGTTTGCGTTATATTCTTTTGGATCTGCTTTAGAGCAAATGTGGGGAAGTAAGAAATTCTTATTTTTCTATGTTTCCTGCGGATTAGGTGCAGCGTTGTTGCATACCGGAGTCAATTATTACTATTTTCAAGACGGATTGAATACGCTAATGGCTAATGGTTTTTCTAAACAAGAAATTTTGCAAATTTTGAACGAAGGTAAGATTGATACCAGATGGCAGGAGATCTTAGCGGTTTCTGATTTTCAGAATTTCACAAGTGCCTATGTAGGTACTGCAGTGGGAGCCTCTGGCGCTATTTATGGAACGATAGTAGCCTTTGCCTTTATGTTTCCTAATGCTGAGTTGTCTTTGATGTTTATTCCTGTACCCATAAAAGCAAAGTATTTTGTTCCGGGTTTAGTGTTAATCGATTTGTACCTGGGTATTTCAGGAAAATCAATTTTTGGTGGTGGCGGAATTGCCCATTTTGCCCACGTTGGTGGCGCCTTATTTGGTTTTATTATTACGTGGTACTGGAAGAAAAATCAGTTCAATAAGAACCGTTGGAATTAAAAGTCTAACAGCTTTTAAAGTAGTATATAACCTAAACAGCAGCTCTTAAATCCCAATTAACTTATGAATATTATCGACGACCTGAAATTACAATACAAAATGGGAGGAATAGTGACTCAGCTACTCTTTTGGAATGTCGCTTTGTTTGTGCTTCCGTGGTTGTTTTTTGCACTTTTATCCGTGTTGAGTGTCCATATTGATCATGTTCAATATGTGAGTTTGTCGTCTAATCCGTTGGATTTGCTCTGGAAACCATGGTCGTTGCTTTCGTATGCTTTTTTTCACAGCGGCATCATGCATATTGTTTTTAATATGATTGTTTTGAATTTTTCAGGCAGATTGTTTATGACGTTTTTTACCTCCAAACAGTTGTTGGGCTTGTATCTTCTGAGTGCCATTTTTGCGGGGATTTGTTATATTCTGGTGTTTTATGTTTTAAATATCAATGCACCAATGGTAGGGGCTTCAGCTGCTATCATGGGTATTTTAGTAGCTGTTACAACTTATTATCCGTTGATGAGCGTACAGCTTTTGATTATTGGAAATGTCAAATTATGGCATATAACCGCTGTAATTATTATTATTGATTTGATGCAGCTGCGTTCCGAAAATATGGGTGGACATATTTCTCACCTTTCCGGAGCTCTTTTTGGTTTTATTTTTATTAAATTGCTTCAAAATGGAACGGATTTAAGTACAATTGTATCTCGTAGTTTAGATTTTTTTACAAATTTGTTTCGTAAAAAACCTACTACACCGTTCAAAAAAGTACACAAAAATTACCGTAAACCTGTTGAAAAAACGGCTTCAAAAATAATTGAAAAAGATAAAGCACAGCAACAGATTGATGAGATTTTAGATAAAATCAGCCAGTCCGGTTACGATAGTTTGACTAAAGAAGAGAAAGAGTTCTTGTTTAAAGTAGGTAAATAAGCTTTTTAAAGTGGTTAACATTTTTGTTTAAATATAAAATATAGAAAAAAATGAAAAATCTTTCATGGTTTAATAAAGGAATGTTTTTTTTGAACATAGTCCTTACCCTTGTGACTTTTACTGCCTATGTTTTGCCTTTTCTAGCCCCTAAATCGTTTCCTTTTTTGTCAGTTTTGACACTTTTTATGCCTCTTTTTTTTATATTAAACGGCTTGTTTTTTATGTATTGGGCCATACAATTCAAAAAACAGTTGATTGTATCGGGTTTAGTATTATTGATTGGCATTACTTTTATAAATAAATTCTATAAGTTTTCAGCACCGGAAGTAATTAAAGAAGAAAAAGATTTTACTATAATGAGCTACAATGTGCGCTTGCTAAATGTTTTTAAGTGGATCGATAGAGATGATGTGCCCTCAGATATTTTAAACTTTATAAATGATAAGAATCCAGATATAGTGTGTATTCAGGAATTTTCATCTTCGGGTAATATTGATTTAAAGGTATATCCACATCGTTATATTTTTATGAATGGTGATAAAATTAAAACAGGACAAGCAATATTTTCAAAATTTCCAATCCTTAATCAAGGGAAAATAACGTTTCCTAACTCCAGTAATAATGTGATTTTTGCTGATATAAAAAAAGGAAAGGACATTATCAGAGTCTATAACATGCATTTACAATCTATCAAAATTTCTCCCGATGTAGATGAAATTGATGAAAATATTGAGGTCATTAATCAACAAAAATCGCAAATGCTTTTTATCAGAATCAGCAAAGCGTTCAAACAACAGCAACAGCAAGCAGAGATTTTTAAGGAACACAAAATGAAATGTATTTACCCTACAATTATTTGCGGAGATATGAATAATAGTGCGTTTTCTTACGTGTACCGTAACATAAAGGGCAACATGAAAGACAGTTTTGAAGAAGCCGGAACCGGTTTTGGAGAGACGTATAAATTCAGGTATTACCCGGCCAGAATTGATTATATTTTTGCCGATGAGAAAATGTCAGTAAAGAAATTTGAAAACTTTCCTCGATTTATAAACTCGGATCATTTTCCTATTATGGCACGATTGTCTTATGAGTAGCAAGTAGAGAAATGCTTTATTTGATAATCAATTCTTGTTTTTTTAAATAGTCCATCGCGTATTTTCCTTCATTAAACAGCAAATCCAGAACACTCAAATTGTTGATAAAACCATGTTTATCATCAAAAACCTGTGTGTAGTTTTCAAATATCGAAACGTCTTTTTTTCCGTTGACCAAAGCTCTTAAGTCGGTAATTATCTCGGTATCAACCTCGTGAAAGTACTCCGTGGTTGTAGTATAATCCAGTTTTATTCGGAAACATTTGGATAGAAGGACTACAATTTCAAAATTTAAATCCAATAAAAATAGTTGTTTTTTTTCAAAAATGGGACGAATGTCATCTTCAAAATATTCAAAAAAAGGAGAACTTCTGTAGGCGGCTTCCAATGATTTGAAATGCTGTTTTTGCCAGTCAAAGTCGGTTTCGATTTTGATGTCTTTAGTTTTTTGATGACTTTCTTTTGAATGCTTCACGGGAATATTCAACAGCTGAATCCCATTGGGACTATAAATATAAGCGCGGTTGCGATTGGTTTGTTTCTGAAAATTATCGGCAACCTCAAAGGTGATGCTCTCCGATTGTACCATGGCAGCAAAATTGCTAATCGAGGGGAAGTAAGTTGGGTGTATGAGAATATTCATATTTGTCTAAAGTTTTTAAAGTTATAAAGTCCAAAGTCATAAAGTTAGATTAGATCCTAACTTGATGACTTTGGACGTTTGAACTTTGGACTAATTTTTCGCCTCTTTTCTTTTTTTCCAAAAATATTCTCCTACGAAGAAAATAACGAGTCCTAACAGGAATAATTTAAAATACGACTGCGGTTGTCCTTCACCGCTAACCGTTGTAAAAACCCTGTCCCAGCGTACTTTTTCTAATCCTTTGCCATTAGGATCGATACTGAGCCATATAAATATAGGTTTCCCTACAATGTGATTTTCGGGTACAAATCCCCAATAACGACTGTCTTCAGAGTTATGACGGTTATCTCCCATCATCCAGTAATAATTTTGTTTGAAGGTGTATGTTTTTACAACGGCACCGTTTAATCTGATTTCGTTTCCTGTAACCTTTAGATCATTTTTTTTACCATCCTCATTCATTTCATAATCAGTAATGATTGCTTTGTAGAAAGGCAGCGTTTCAGTGGTTAACGCAACCGTTTTTCCTTTTTCCGGAATGTAAATCGGGCCAAAATTATCACGATTCCATTTATTGATATGCGGGAAGATTGTGTTGTCCGCATCCTTTGCTATCTGTCTGATTACAGCCGTGATACCTGGTGTGTTTTTTAATCGTTCTGCACCTGCTTCAGTCAAGGCACTCAGAAAAAGGGTGTCTCTTTTTGTTTGATCTATAAATCCAGCAGGATCCGTCACATCTAAATCCTTAAATATTGATTCAAAATCGATAGGTGTTTTTCCGTCCAGAGCTACTTTATAAGAGAACTGTGGTTTAGCTCTTTCGGGCATTTGCAAGAGTTTGCCATCAATATAAATCATGCCATCCTTTATGGACAAGCTGTCTCCAGGGATTCCCAGACATCTTTTTACATAATTCGATTTCTTATCAACGGGCTTGTAGGCACGTCTTTTTGAAGTATCAAAAAATCTATAAACAGTATCTACCGGCCAGTTGAACACAACAATATCCGTACGATCAATATTCTGAATGCCGGGCAGTCTCATGTACGGCAATTGTGGCCAGATGAGGTATGATTTACTTTTTGTCAAAGGAATAGAGTCGTGTACCATTGGGAATGCTACTGTGGTCATGGGAACTCTCGCACCATAATTCATTTTACTTACAAATAGAAAATCACCGACTAATAAGGATTTTTCTAAGGAGGAGGTAGGGATGGTATACGGTTGAATGAAATAGGTATGAACAACTGTGGCTACAATTACAGCAAAAAGTAAGGAGCTAATAGTGTCTGCCGTTTTGTTTTCAGGACTAAGGCTTCTGTCAGCATTATAGTTTAATTTTTGGGTATAATTAATGTAGTATATATATAATCCAAAAGTAATTATTCCCAGAAAAGTGTCTAATCCGGATCGTTTTCCAAAACTGCGTAGCGTTTCTACCCAGATTACCGGAAATACAATGAGATTGATGATTGGAATAAATAGCAATACAGTCCACCAAGTGGGACGTCCTATTATTTTCATTAAAACAATTGCATTGTAAACGGGAATAGCGGCTTCCCAACGTTTTCTGCCGGCGCTCTCATATAGTTTCCAAGTTCCTAAAAAGTGAACAATCTGGACTAGCAGAAAAAATACAAACCATTGATATACTGACATAGTTTTTTGTTTTAAGTTTGAGATTTAAGATTGTTTCGCTAGAAATGTACTCAAACAGGTGAATAATTTTATTTTAATTCTAATACATCTTTCATTGTGAAAACGCCTTGCTTTCCTACAATCCATTCAGCGGCAATGACTGCCCCAAGCGCAAATCCTTCACGATTGTGCGCGGTGTGCTTCATTTCGATTGCATCCACAGCAGAATTGTAATTAACGGTATGCGTGCCAGGTATTGTACCAATTCTTTTGGCTTTTATAGGAATTTGTTTTTCCAGTTCGTTTGGGCTCAAGTGATTTGCTTCCGGTTTTTCTAAGGTCCAGTTGGTGTAAGAACTATTTGCAAGTATTCCGTTGGCCAATGAAATAGCAGTTCCGCTAGGTGCATCCAGTTTTTGGGTATGATGAATTTCTTCAATCGCTACTTTGTACGTGTCAAATTTCGACATGATTTTAGCCAGATATTCATTGAGTTCAAAGAAAATATTTACTCCTAAACTAAAGTTAGAACTGGAAATAAAAGCGCCTTTTTTTTGATTGCAAAGTGCCACCATCTCCTCATACTGTTCCAGCCATCCTGTGGTTCCTGAAATAACGGGCACATTGGCCTGGAAACAACTGGAAATATTGCTCACTGCAGCAGTTGGAACACTGAAATCAATAGCCACATCAGCTGCTGAAAGTCCATCAAAAGTGTTCTTTTCTTCTTTTTTCAAAACGATTTCATGCCCTCTTTCCAGTGCAATCCGTTCAATTACCTGACCCATTTTTCCGTATCCTAAAAGCGCAATTTTCATTTTTTATTATTTTTTGAATAGTGTACAATTCCTATTAGTAGTAATCCTATTAAAAGACCGGCGATAAAACCAGAAAAGAAATCATTCATTCGGATCGAATCAAACGCTTTAATTTCTGAATAATTCACTAAGGTGAGCAGCAGTAAAACGGTAGTGAGGATAAAAAAATATTTCTTTCCTATTTTAGTACCTAATAACATAAGCAGCGGTTCTTTTTTTTGTATTTAAGCTTTCCGGTTTTGTGTCTAAAACTGATAATTAAATGTTAGTCCTACATTCGTCTTAAATGTTACATTATCTGGATAAAGAACGGGTCTTACGGATAAGTTTTCATCAACATTAAATTGTAATAAAGCTGCATCTACATTCGCATCAAGAATATTCAGGGCGTAAAAGGCAATTGTTATCAAAGCGGACAAATCACGATTTCGCTGGTAAAATTTTTGGCCAGCAATTAATCGATTGTTGTCTAAGAATGCTAAATCGTCAGTGGTGTAGCCTTCTAGGCGACTTTTATAGGCGTCTCTGTATTGGTGGTATTTTTTATTACTGTCGATGTAAAAGTAAAGACTGGTTCCTATGGCGCCATAAACCAGCGGTATTTTCCAGTATTTTTTATTGTAAGCCTGGCCTAATCCCGGTAAAATTGCAGAGAAAAAAGCAGCTTTTGCTGGGGTCAACGGATCAATGTCATTTGATTTCAAAGTGTCTTTTGCCACCAAAACCGCCTCAGTTCCCGTTTGGGAAAAAACAGTGTGATTTCCTAAAGTGAAAAGAAGCAGACTTATGAAAATGATTTTATGCACTATTCGTTTATTAGTTTAATGATTCTTTTGAAGTCTTCTTCAGAGTGAAATGGAATTGTGATTTTTCCTTTACCATTTCCGGCTACTTTCACATCGACTTTAGTTCCAAAATAATTTGTAAAAGCGCTCTTTTGAGTATCTGCAATTTCAAAGGAGGCAGTTTTTGGTTTTCCGGCGACTTTAGGTTTTAAACTTTCCTGATAGTTTTTTACCAAAGCTTCCGTATCACGAACCGATAGATTTTGACTGACAATTTTTTGATAAATATCAGTTTGAATATCCTGGTCTTCAATATTGATTATCGCACGACCGTGACCCATACTGATAAAACCATCTCGAATTCCGGTTTGGATTATCGGATCCAGTTTCAAAAGCCTCAAATAATTAGCAATAGTAGAGCGTTTTTTCCCTACTCGCTCACTCATTTGTTCCTGAGTCAGTTGAATCTCATCGATCAAACGTTGGTAGGATAAGGCAATCTCAATAGGATCTAAATCGTGGCGCTGAATATTTTCGACTAAGGCCATCACCAGCGATTCGTTGTCATTTGCAATCCGAATGTACGCAGGAACAGTAGTCAATCCCACAAGGGTAGAGGCACGAAGACGGCGTTCTCCTGAAATCAATTGGTATTTATTGAAATCTAGTTTTCTAACAGTGATTGGTTGAATAACACCTAATTCCTTGATAGAAGTTGCTAATTCCCGCAATGATTCCTCATTGAAATTGCTTCTGGGCTGGAACGGATTTATTTCAATAGCTTCAATATCAAGCTCAATAATGTTTCCTACAACTTTATCGGCATTTTTATCATTTACGGATTTTATATCGTTTTCCGGATCTTTCAATAACGCAGATAATCCTCTTCCCAGGGCTTGTTTTTTTAGTGCTTTTGCCATAAAACTATTTGCTGTTTTTCTTTATAACTTCTTGAGCTAGATGCAGGTAATTGGTAGCTCCTTTGCTTGTTGCATCGTAGTTTATAATGCTTTCGCCAAAACTGGGTGCTTCACTCAATTTGACATTTCTTTGAATAATAGTGTCAAAAACCATGTCGTTAAAATGTTTCTGAACCTCTTCAACCACTTGGTTTGACAAACGCAAACGGGAGTCAAACATGGTCAATAATAATCCTTCGATATCTAAATCCGGATTGTGAATTTTTTGGATACTTTTTATGGTATTCAGTAATTTCCCTAGTCCTTCTAATGCAAAATATTCACACTGAATAGGAATAATTACGGAGTCAGCGGCCGTCAACGCATTTAAGGTAAGTAATCCCAATGATGGCGCACAATCTATGATAATATAGTCGTAATCGTCTTTGATACTTTCTAATGCTAGTTTAAGCATATATTCTCTATTCTCCTTATCGACTAATTCAATTTCAATAGCAACAAGATCAATATGCGATGGAATCACATCCACGTTTATAGCAGAACATTTTATGATGGCCTCTTTTGGTGTGTGACTGTGTTCTAAAATTTGATACGTACCTATTTCTACGGATTCCACGTCAATACCCAATCCTGAGGACGCATTAGCCTGAGGATCAGCATCAATAAGTAGCACTTTTTTTTCTAAAACACCCAATGAAGCAGCAAGATTAACTGACGTAGTAGTTTTGCCAACCCCTCCTTTTTGATTAGCAATCGCGATGATTTTGCCCATTTATTTTTCTAAATTTTGAACCGTAAAAATACAATTATTTATGGTTTCTAAAAATCTATTTTGTTAACATTTGTTAATGCTTGATTAGTCGCTATTTGACCATTCCTGTTTTGAAAACGAATTTCATTTTATGGGAGCTATTTCAGCAGTGCACTACAATCCCGATTGTTCGGGACTTGAGTTGCAATGTGGGCTAGGGGAAGTTGTGCATTCATTCTGCTTTGAAAAAATATTTTTATTTAGATTTTTATATTGATTTTCCAACTAAATAATTTTAGTTCTTAATTTCAGTAATAGTTTTGCTAAAGCAAAAAATAATGCTATCTTTGCACCCGCTTACGGGGTGTAGCGTAGCTCGGTTATCGCGCCTGCTTTGGGAGCAGGAGGCCGCAGGTTCGAATCCTGCCACCCCGACAAAAGCCGAACAAGTGTGTTCGGCTTTTTTTATTTTATAAATATGTACATTGTATACATAATTCAGAGTGAAATTACTTTTAAATATTATATTGGGC